>NZ_JBVJHT010000001.1:576679-598150 GCF_055586685.1 Micromonospora sp. NPDC049529 | reverse complement strand
CCCGCCACCCGTCACCGTCCCCCCAAACCTCGGGTCGTCCCCCCCCCGCTGTTACCCCCCTCCCCCCCCCCTTGCCTCCCCCCCCCCCCCCCCCCCCCCCCCCCCTGCGGCCCCCCCCCCCCCCCCCCCCCCCCCCCCCCCCCCCCCGCCGTACGGTCAGGGGTTGATTCGGCCGGCGCCGGCGCCGGCGGTGACGATCGACTTGACGTTGGCCGCCGGATCCGTGCTGTACGAGTACGGGATGGCGACGACGTCCCCGGCGCTCTCGGGGGCACCGGAGTTGACGAAGAAGTTGTTGCGCTGGACCAGGTCACCCGGGTCCGACTCGGCGTAGCCGACGGCGGTCGGCCGGATCACGTTCTCGAAGTAGTTCCCCTCGACCAGGACGCCCGCGCCCATGGTGGACGCGACGCCGTAGTCGGCGCCGACGTAGTAGTTGTTGAACACGTGCACCGGGTCACCGAACCGGACCCGAGGGTGCCGTTCCTTGCTGCCGTCGAACCAGTTGTGGTGGTACGTCACCCGCAGCTTGCCGATGTCGGCGGTGTGCCCGTCGTCGTGGCCGAGCAGCATGCTCTTGGTGTGGTTGACGACCCGGTTCCAGGAGACGGTGACGAAGTCGGACTCCCGCTTCACGTCGACGGCGCCGTCGTAGCCGGCGTCGAAGGTGTTGTGGTCGATCCAGACGTTCCGCGAGCCCTGCACGTTGATCGCGTCGTCGTCCCAGCCCCGGAAGGTGAGGTTGCGGATGATGACGTTGGTCGCGGAGCTGACGTTCAGCCCGTTGTCCAGGGTCGCGTTGGTGCCGACGCCGAGCACGGTCTTGTTCGACCGGACGTCGTTCATGGTGTCGGGCATGCTCAGCGAGCCCTGCACCCGGATGGTCAGCGGCGACGACGACTCCAGGGCGTCGGCGAGCGCCTGCCCGGTGGTGACCGTGACGGTCGCGCCGCCGGCACCGCCGGTGGTGCCGCCGTTCTGCGCGGCCCAGCCGATCAGGCCGGTCTGCGGCGGCCCGGTCGGCGGGGGCGTGGTGGCCGGCGGGGTGGTGGCCGGGGGCGTGGTCGCCGGCGGCGTGGTGGCGGGCGGGTTGGTCGGGCCGCCGGGCAGGCCGACCTTGCCGACCCCGGCCTGCGCGGTCACCACGGCCTTGGTGTCGCAGGCGGTGCCGATGGTGTACGGGTACGGCGGGTTGGTGACGCTGCCGCCGGTCTGTCCCTCGCCCGAGTTGACGAAGCAGTTGTTCCGGGCGACCAGTCGACCGTCCCCGGACGAGGCTTCACCCAGGTGGTAGGGGTCGTCGACGTTCTCGAAGTAGTTGCCCTCGACGATGACGCCGGAGTCCTCGGTGGCGGCGACACCGTAGTTGCCGGTGTTCAGGTAGTAGTTGCTGTAGACGTGCACCTGGTCGCCGAAGCGGACCCGGGGGTTGCGCTGGTTGGTGTTGTCGAAGAAGTTGTGGTGGTAGCTGACCTTCAACCGGCCGACGTCCTGGGCGGCGTTGCCGTCGTCGTGGCCGAGCAGCATGTTCTTGTCGGTGTTGTCGGCGTGGTTGTACGAGACGGTGACGTAGGACGAGCCGCGCTTGACGTCGACACCACCGTCGACGCCGGTGGTCCAGGTGTTGTGGTCGATCCAGATGTGGTGCGAGAACATCTGCACGTTGATCGCGTCGTCGGCCCAGTTCCGGAAGTTCAGGTTCCGGACGATGACGTTGTGGATCGCGTTCGCCGGCGGTGCGGTGATCGCGTTGTCGATCGGCAGGCCGATGTTGAGCCCGCCGCCGGTGAAGCCGGAGTTCGCGCCGAGGCCGACGATGGTCTTGTCGGAGCTGACCTCGTGCATCGGTCCGGGCAGCGCGATCAGGCCACTGACCTGGATGATCTTCGGCCCGGCCGAGGCCGCCTCGGCGATGAACTGGGCGGCGGTGGTGACGGTGACGGTCGGGCCGCCCGCGCCGCCGGTGGTGCCGTTCTGGCCCCACGCGTCGACCGAGGCCCAGCCGTCGGCGACGTTGCTGCCCGGGTTGCCGGGGTTGCTCGGCGTCGGCGTCGGGGTGGTCGGGGTCGGTCCCGGCGTGGTCGGGGTCGGGGTCGGGTCGACGCCGCCGGCGGAGACCACCACGTTGTCGAAGTTGGCCGAGGCGTTGAACGTGGCGACGCCGATCCGGCCGGTGGCGTACTGGCTGTCGGTGCCCTCGGCGAGCAGGGTGCCGTTGACGTAGCCCCGCAGCGAGCTGCCGTTGACGTCGAGTTGCAGCGTGTACGTGGTGCCGACGGTCACCGTGAGGGTGCCGGTGTCCAGGGTGGTCGAGGAGCCGCCGGAGAGCCGCTTGAGTTCGACCGTGTTGTTGCTGCGCAGGGCCAGGTAGTAGTAGCTGGTGCTGCTCTGCACCCGGGCGAGCAGGGCGACGAACCGGTTGGAGCCGTTGAACGCGGTCGGCTTGACCGTCGCCTGGACCGAGTAGTTCGTCCAGCTCGCCGTACCGGCGATCGAGCGGGCGTCGCTGCTGGTGCCGCTCTGCCGGTAGACCCGGCTGCCGTCGGTGGCGACCGACCAGCTTCCGCCCGAGGGCGTCCAGCCGGTGGAGTTGCCGTCCTCGAAGTCGTCGGAGAAGAGCGTCGCGGCGTAGGCGGTGGCGCCCATGCCGAGGGCGAGGGCGACCGCGGCGACTGCGGCGCCGATCGCGATCAGGAGACCTCGGCGATGTCTGCGCCGGGTTTCGGTGGTTTCCACTGAACCTCCTTGTGGCTATCCGCCCTGGTAGACGAATAGATTGATAGGTATCGATCTTTGTGGGCAGGGTTCGCCCCGTGGAAAGAGCGGTGCCACCCCACTCGGATCGAACGGCGCCACACCGGGAGGGGCACGGGAGAACCGGGCTGACTCGCCCGTACCCGCTCCCGGCGCGCACCGTGGGGCACGGCCGCCGTACGTCTGACGGCCGCTCCCGACGGCCGTCAGAGGCCGATCTTGCCCGTGCCGGAGCCGGCCATCACGACCGCCTTGACGTTGAACGGATCGGTGACCGTGTAGCTGTAGTAGGTGCTCGGCTCCTGCACCGTGCCGCCGGAGTCACCCGGCTCGCTCGTGCCGACGAGCACGTTGTTCCGGGCCACCAGCCGGCCGCGCGATCCGGCGTAGCTGATCGACCACGGCACCTCGACGTCCTCGAAGTAGTTGCCCTCGACGACGCAGCCGGAGTTCATCTGGCAGGCCACACCGACATCGGTGTTGTAGACGAAGTAGTTGTTGAACACGTGCACCGGCTCACCGAACCGGACCCTCGGATTGCGCTGCGGCGTACGGTCGAACCAGTTGTTGTGGTACGTCACCTTCAGGTAACCGACGTCCTGCGCCGCGTTGCTGTCGTCGTGACCGAGCAGCATGTTCTTCGTGTGGTGGTGGGTGTGGTTCCAGGAGACCGTGACGTAACTGGCCCCCCGCTTGATGTCGATCAGGCCGTCGTAGCCGGTCGACAGGTCGTTGTGGTCGATCCAGACGTGGTGCGAGTGCGACTGCACGTTGACCGCGTCGTCGACTGTGTTGCGGAAGTTCAGGTTCCGCACGATGACGTTGTGCACGGCGTTGGCCGGCGGGCTGGTGGCGTCGTTGGACGGCAGGCCGATGTTGAGCCCGCCACCGGTGATCCCGGAGCTGGCGCCGACCCCGACGATGGTCTTGTCGCTGGTCACGTCGTGCATCGGACCGGGCAGCGCGATCATGCCGCTGACCCGGATGTTGAGCGGGCCGGACTGGCCGATCGCGGCCAGCAGCTCGGACGGGGTGTCGACGGTCACCGTCGGGCCACCGGCTCCACCGGTGGTGCCGTTCTGCCCCAACGCGAACACCCCGGCGAACCCGATCGGCGGGGCGCCCGGATCCAGCGGCGGCTCGGTCGGCGGCAGCGTCGGACCGGTGGTCGGGCCGGTCGTCGGCGGGGGCCCGGTCACCGTGGCGACCTCGACGTCGTCGAACGAGGCGCTGGCGTACGAGGTGGCGAGCCCCGCCCGGCCGGAGCTGAAGCCGCCGTCGGTGGCCTCGACCGCCAGGTTGCCGTTGACGTACCCGCGCAGCGAGCTGCCGACGGCGTCCAGCCGCAGGGTCGCCCAACTGCCGACCGGCACCGACGCCGAGCCGGTGCCGAGCGCGACCGGGTCGCCACCGGCCCGCTTCACCAGCTGCACCACGCCGCCGCTGGTCACCACGAGGGCGTAGTAGCTGCTGCTGCTCTGCGCGCGGGCGACCACCCCGACGTGCCGGTTCGCGCCGTTGTAGCCGGTCGGCTTCACCCGCGCCTGCACGCCGTAGTCGGTCCAGCTCGGCTGGCCGACCAGGGTCCGGGCGTCGCTGCTCTGGCCGGACTGGCGGTAGACCGACGAACCGTCGGTCACCACCGACCAGCTGCCACCGGACTTCGACCAGCCGTTGGAGTTGCCGTCCTCGAAGGTGTCCGACAGCAGCGTGTCGGCGAACGCGTACGGCATCCCGTAGGTGACCGCGGCGACGCTGAGGGTGCCGGCGGCGACCGTCGCGGCCAGCAGCCGCCAGGTCGGTCGTCCCCGGGTCCGGATCGATTTCACAGTGGGCCTCCTGTGGGTGGTGGAACGGGGTTGGGTGGTGCGGGGTCGGGGGGGCGGGGAAGGGCCCACCGGGACGAGCGGGCCCTTCCCCTCGTGGTCAGACCGGGAGTCGGTCGGCGCCGGCCAGGAGCGTCACGGCCAGCGGGACCAGCGCGGCGGGCAGCGGCGGAGTGGAGCGCAGGGTGGGGGTCCAGCCGGAGTCCGCGCCCAGGTCCGGTTCGTGGGTGCTGTTGTACGCGTCGAGCAGGCTCGTCGGCCGGGGCCAGCCGCCATCGGTACGGACCCAGCTGCCGCGCTCGGTGACGGCGGTGCCGCCCCAGTCGTAGAGCAGGTCCTCCGCCGCGATTCCGTCGGAGAGGCCGAAGAAGTTGTTCTCCGCGTACAGGGCGGACTGGACGCCGGCGCCGAGCGCGTACTGGAAGTCGTCGCCGGTGAGCTGGTAGTGGTTGTTGTAGAGGTCGACCTGGCCGAACCGCACCCTCGGCAGGCGCTGGAGGGTGCCGCTGAACAGGTTGTGGTGCAGGGTGACGTTCAGCCGGCCGACGTCCGGACCGACGGTGTTCGACGAGCCGATCAGCATCACCTTGTCGCGGTCGGTGAACCGGTTGTAGGAGACGGTGACCCGGCTGGCGGTGTGGGTGATGTCCAGCGACCCGTCGTGCACCTGGTACGGCCGACCGAAGTAGACCGGCTGCGCCGAGTCCGGGTTGTCGCCGTCGGTGAAGGTGCTGTGGTCGACCCAGACGTTCTCGCTGCGGCGTACCGAGATCAGGTCGAACTGGGAGTTCCAGTTGCCGTTCTCGCCGTCGGTCGGCGCCCAGGCCGGGAAGCAGTCGCGGGCGTCGTCGAAGGTGAGGTTGCGGACGATCGAGTTGCCGGCGCCGTCGAGCATCAGGGTCAGCCCGGTCAGCGTGGCCCCGCGCAGCCCCACGATGGTGGTGTTCGGCCCGACGTTGATCTGCGTGTGCCGGGTCTGGTTCGCCACCGACCGCACCCGGGCCGCCTCCAGCGGTCCGCTGGGCGCCACCCGCCCCCACACCGCCGGGTCGTACGCGGCCAGATAGGCGGGCAGGCTGTATTCCGGATCGGCCAGGTCGGTGCAGTCCAGCAGGGTCCCGTCGGCGGCTTCGAAACCGTCGATGGTGCCCCGGACGTAGATTATCTTCGGGGTGGCGTTGGTACGGTTGGTGGAATTGTCACCGCCGAGCGCGGCGACCAGTTCGGTACGGCTGTCGACCACGTGGATCTGGTCTTCTGCGGCGGCCGAACCGCCGGTGGTACCAGGTCCGGCGGCGGCCCAGCCGTCATTCGCCGGCACTGCCTGCCGGCCCAGCAGACGGGCTCCCCAGGACAGTCGGTCATCGGATCCACCAGCGGTTACGGCCGTTCCCGGCACTACCGCCAGCGAGATCCCCACCAGTACGGCGGTCAACCTGATCAGTCGCATCTGCACTCTCCGCGTCTGCCTGTCGATTCGCGGTTCCGTAACGTGTACGAAACCTGTCCACAAACAGACGGTAAGGATTCGCAGTCATGAGAGTCAATGCGCTGCGTGTGCAGTTATGTTGCAGAGAATGCGGGCAATATTAATTGCCTCGGCCGCCCGCCGGCCGAGAAGTGGGTATTCGGTCCGATTCCTACCGCACGGCTGTTCCCATAGTTTGCAGCCGGTTTTCCGTACGCCGCTCAGCCATTGCCAGTCTCCTCGCCCAGCGTCACCCGGTACGGCTGCACCGCCCACGGCACACCCAACTCGAACAGCAGCGCGCCGGACTCGGCAGCCTGCCGCAGTACGCCGTTCACCCCCCGGATCGACCACGCCCGGTCCGGCGGCTCACCCCTACCGAGCACGGTGTCGCCGCCGAGCAGGGTCGGCTCGGGAGCCGCGTGGATCGCCTCGATCAGGGTGGTGAAACCCGCCGTCCGGTCCAACGGCACCAGCAACGGCACCCCGTCCGGGTCGGCCCGGTGCTCCAGCAGGTTCGCCAGCAGCCCCACCCGACCGGGGACCTCGCGCGGCTCCGGGTCCCCCGGCAGCAGCAGCCGGTCGGTCGGATACTCCAGCACCGCCCGACCCGCCGTACCGTGCACGATCACCTCGCCCGGGATGAACTCCTCCCCGGCCAGGGTCACCGCCGCCACCACCCGCAGCCCGCCACGCAGCGTCACCCGCAACGATGCGGTGTCGTCCACCTCGATCGGCCGGGTCCGGTACCGCTCCAACTCGACCAGCACCGGCTCCGCCGCCCGTTCCTCCGGCCCGACCGACACCGCAGCTGGCCGGACCGCCTCCGCAGCCGGTTCGGCCGCTGCCGCGACCAGGTCCGCTGGGACGGCGGCGGCGACCGCGAGGCACTGCATGACCGCGTGTGCCAGCGGGTTGACCAGCGCGCCGTCGAGCACCGGGTGCCCGTCGAGGCTGCGCCGACCGGCCCACGGGGAGCGGGCGTAGTAGGCGTCGGTGCGCTGCCAGGAGGCGACCGTGGAGATGCCGGTGACCGTACCGAGGCGACCGGCGGCGACGGCGGCGAACAGTTCCACCAGGGCCGCCGAGCCGAGCGCCTGGAAACCGACCTGGACCGCCCTGCCCCGCGCCGCCCGTGCCAGCGTCCGGTGCTCGGCCAGGCTCAGCACCGGTGGCTTCTCCAACAGCAGATCGGCCCCGGCCGCGAGCACGTCCAGGGCGATCGGCAGGTGCGTGTGCGGCGGCGTACAGACGATCACCACATCCGGGCGGACGGCCCGAAGCATGTCCCGGTGGTCGGTGAAGACCTCCGCTGTCCCGGCGCCCTCCGCGTCCGGCATCGGCTCCACCGGACGTACGTCGACCAGGGCAACCAGCTCCAGCCGACCGGCGGCGCCCAACTCGGCGATGACCTGCCGGTGCCACCGGCCGTGGCCGCTGGCACCGATCAACGCCACCCGGGGCGGCCCGGAACCCGTCCGGTCCCGCCCGTTCGCGACCCCGGTCACGTCGCACCCGCCAGGGTCGCCTCGACCCCGTGCCGGTCGAGCGCTGTCAACCACTCCAGCACCAGTTCACGGACCTCCTCGTCGGCGGCGAGTGCGGCCGGGAAGACCTCGGTCAACCCGAACAGCGCCTCGACCACCCCGGCCGGGGTGCCCCGGCCGGCGGCGAGCGCCGCCCGGATCCGGTCGGCGAGCGGGTCGTCCAACGGCAGCGGGGTGCCGTCGTCGGCGCGGCCCTGGACGAACCGCATCCAGGCGGCGACCACCAGGGCCGCGTACCGGGGCGAGTGCCCGGCGGCCCGCAGGTCGACCATGGTGTGCAGCACCCGCTGCGGCAGCTTCTGCGAACCGTCCATCGCCACCTGGATGGTCCGGTGCCGGATCACCGGATTGGCGAACCGGTTCAGCACCTGGTCGCCGTACTCGACCACGGAGACGCCGTCCGGCGGGCTGAAACTGCGGGCCACGTCCTGCGCGATCAGCCGGTGCAGCACCTCGCCCAGACCCGGGATCTCCAGCGCGTCCGCGATCGTCTCCCGCCCGGCGAGCGCACCCAGGTACGCGATCGCCGAATGCACCCCGTTGAGCGCCCGCAGCTTCAACCGCTCCCACGGACCGGCGTCGTCGGTCAGCACCGCCCCCGCCCGCTCCCAGGCCGGTCGTCCACCGGGGAACTCGTCCTCGATCACCCACTGCCGGTACGGCTCCGCCGCCACCGCGGCCAGGTCGGTGAAGCCCAGCGCCGCCTGCGCTGCGGCCAGCGTCGACGGGGTGCTCGCCGGCACGATCCGGTCCACCATGGTCCCCGGATACGTCACGTTCGTCCGCAGCCAGTCGGCGATCCGCTCGGCCCGCGCCCCGTTCGCCCCGTTGCGCCCACCGGCGGTCCCGGCCAACGCCAGCGCCTGGCCGACCAGGCTGTGCAGCCGTTTGCCGTTCGACGGCAGGTTGTCGCAGCTCACCAGGGCCAGCGGGCCCGCTTCGGCGACGGCTCGGGCAAGCAGCCCCCGGACCAGCAGGCCGGGCACCGTACGCGGGGCCCGGTCGGTGGTCAGGTCAGCCGTCACCTCGGCATCCGGCAGCAACGTGCCGGTGGCCGGATCCAGCTGGTACGCCTTCTCGGTCACCGTCAACGTCACCACCCGGATCGCCGGGTCGGCCAGCAGGGCCACGATCGCCGCCGGGTCGCTGGCCGCGTGTCGTACGCTCGCGAGCGCCCCGATCACCTGGGTCTCGCTGCCGGCGCCGGAGAGCGTGGTGACGCTGAACAGGCAGTCCTGCGCGGCGAGTCGGTCGACCACCTCGGTGCTGCGCGGCGCCACCCCGACGATGCCCCAGTCACCACCGGCCCGCGCGACCGCCTGCTCGGTGTAGACCGCCTGGTGGGCCCGGTGGAAGGCGCCGAGGCCCAGGTGCACGATCCCGGCCGGTACGGTGCCGGGCCGGACCAGCGGGCGCGACGATTCCGGCAGCCGGCGCAGGACACCGAGCCCCAGCGGCGACGCGCCGACGGTCACCGCCATGCCGGGCCGTCCGGGAAGCTGAACTCGGCGATCGAGTCGGGTTTGATGGTGGCGCTGTAACCGGGCAGCTCGGGCAGCAGGTACCGGCCCTCGCGGGTGCGTACCGGGTCCTCGAAGTGCTCGTGCAGGTGGTCGACGTACTCGACCATGCGGCCGTCGAGCGAGGTGCCGACCCGCAGGTAGTCGAAGATCGCCAGGTGTTGGACGTACTCGCAGAGGCCGACACCACCGGCGTGCGGGCAGATCGGCACCCCGAACCTGGCCGCCATCAGGATCACCGACAGCACCTCGTTGACCCCGCCGATCCGGCAGGCGTCGATCTGGCACACCCGGATCGCCTCGGCCTGGAGCAGCTGCTTGAAGATGACCCGGTTCGCCGCGACCTCGCCGGTGGCCACCCGGATCGGCGCGACCGCGCGGGCGATCCGGGCGTGCCCGAGTACGTCGTCCGCGTGCGTCGGCTCCTCGATCCAGTACGGCTCCACCTCGGCCAGCCGTTCCATGTTGGCGATCGCCTCGTCTACGTCCCAGACCTGGTTGGCGTCCATCATCAGCAGCGCGTCCGGGCCGATCTCCTCCCGGATGATCCGGGCCCGGCGTACGTCGTCGTCGATCGGCCCGCCGACCTTCATCTTCATCGCCCGCCACCCGTCGGCGTACGCCGCCCGGGTCAGCGCCCGCACCTTCTCGTCCGGGTAACCGAGCCACCCCACCGACGTCGTGTACGACGGGAAGCCGCTCTCCTCCAGCTCGGCCAGCCGATCCTTCAGCCCGACGAGTCCGTTGTCGAGGATGGCGGTGGCCTCGGCCGGGGTGATGGCGTCGCTGATGTGGTGGAAGTCGACGCTGGCGACGAGTTCCTCGGTCGGCAGCTCGGCCAGCAGCCGCCACATCGGCTTGCCGGCGAGCTTGGCCCGCAGATCCCAGACGGCGTTGACCAGGGCGCCGGTCGCCATGTGGATGACGCCCTTCTCCGGGCCGAGCCAGCGCAACTGCACGTCCGCGCTGAGCGAGCGCCAGAATCCGACCGGTGAGGCGTTGATCTCCTCCACCGTGCGGCCGACCACGTGGTGGGCCAGCGCTCGGATGGCACCGCAGGTCAGCTCGTTGCCCCGGCCGTTGGTGAAGGTGAAACCGGCGCCGAAGACCCCGCCCGGGTCGTCGGTGCGCAGCTGCACGTAACTGGCCGAGTAGTCGCCCCGGTTGATCGCGTCGGAGCCGTCGCCGGCCGCCGCGGTCGGAAACCGTACGTCGTGCACCTCGGCGGCGGTGATGGTCACCGTCATCGTTGCTTCTCCCCGATCTTGAAGACCCGCTTGGGCAGGTGGTACGCCAGGTCGACGATGGTCTCGGCGGCCTCGTCCAGCGGCAGCCGCTCCTCGGCGACCAGCCGGGCCAGGAAGCCGGCGTCGATCCGGCGGGACACGTCGTGGCGTACCGGGATCGAGCAGAACGCCCGGGTGTCGTCGACGAATCCGGCGGTGTTGTAGAAACCGGCGCTCTCCGTGACCGCCTCCCGGAACCGGCGCAGCACCTCCGGCGAGTCCAGGAACCACCACGGCGCACCCAGGTAGAGCGCGGCGTAACCGCCGGCCAGCGGGGCCAGCTCGCGGGTGAAGGTGTACTCGTCCAGGGTGTAGACGACCACCCGCAGCCGGGGGTCGTTGCCGTACGCGTCGAGCAGCGGGGTGAGCGCGTGCAGGTACTCGGTGGCCTGCGGGATGTCGCCGCCGACGTCGCGCCCGTGCCGGTCGTACAGCCAGCGGTTGTGGTTGCGTACGGCGCCGGGGTGCAGTTGCATCACCAACCCGTCCTCGATCGACATGGCGGCGAACTCGACCAGCATGTGCGCCCGGAACGCCTCGGCGTCCTCGGGTGTGGCGGTGCCGGCGCGACCGCGCTCGAACAGGGTCGCCGCCTCGGCCGCGCTCAGCCGCAGGGTCAGCGCGGTCGGGTGGCCGTGGTCGGTGGAGGTGGCTCCGGCGGCGATGAACGCCTGCCGGCGTACCCGCAGGGCTTCGAGGTAGCCGGCGTACGTGCCGGTGTCCGTGCCGGCGATCTCGCCGAGCCGTTCGACGTTCTCGGCCCAGCCGTCGAACTCCATGTCGACCACGTTGTCCGGGCGGAACGTGGTGATCACCCGACCACCGGGTCCGCCCCAGCCGTCCGCCGCCAGCTTGGCGTGCCGGCCGAGGTCGTCAAGGGGCGACTCGGTGGTGGCCAGGGTCTCGATGTTGAACCGCTCGAACAGCGCCCGGGGCCGGAACGCCGGCTCGGTCAGCCTTGCCGCGATCTCGTCGTAGATCTCGTCGGCGGTGGCCGGGCCGAACGCGGTGGTCACCCCGAAGACCTGGCGGAAGGTCTGTTCCAGCCAGAGCCGCGACGGGGTGCCCCGGTAGAGGTGCCAGTGCGCGGCGAACCGACGCCAGATGGTCCGGCCGTCGGTTTCCACCGGCGCCCCGTCGACCGTGGGTACGCCCAGGTCGGCCGGGGGGATGCCCTGGCTGAGCAGCATCCGGGTCAGGTAGTGGTCGGGAACGATGATCAGCCGCGCCGGATCGGGGAACGGCGCGTCCTCGGCCAGGATGGCCGGGTCGACGTGCCCGTGCGGGGAGATCAGCGGCTGGTCCTTCGCCAACGCGTACAGCTCCCGCGCGATCGCCCGTTGGCCGGGTTCGGACGGAAGGAGCAGGTCGGCTCCTGGTAGTGGCGGCACGGAAGCTGGCTCCTCTTGGTCAGGCAACGGTGAGCAGGTCGGCAACGCGGACCGGCTGGCCGGTCTCGAAGGAGCGGTTCGCCGCCAGGCCGGTGAGCAGCGCGAGCGCGCCGTCGCGGGCGGTGGCACCGCGGTCCATCGGGTCGGGGTGCCCACCGAAGAGCACCCCGGTCATCCGTACGTCGGCACCGCCGTGACCGGTACGGGTGTAGCCGGACACCGGCACCTGCCGGGCCTGCTCCCAGAACGGCCGGACGGTCAGTTTCGCCCAGCCCTCCTCGATCGCGGCCTGTACGCCGTGCAGCGCGGCGCCCTTGAGTTCGCCGGCCGCGTACGGGCTGACGAAGTCGCTCTCGACGACCTCCAGTTCGAGCCGCCCCTTGCTGCCGTTGACCATCACCCGGTAGCCCTCCCACGGCGCGTACGCGGTCAGGTGGTAGGTCATGGTGGCGCCGTTGGAGTATTTCGCCAGCACCGACATGTCGTCCTCGATGGTGACGCCGGGGGCGAAGACGTTCTGGTCGCGGTGGTAGCCGTCCTCGGCCTCGGCGTCCAGGTAGAGCGCCCGCAGCCGGGGGTGACTGGCCAGGTGCAGGGCGAACGGGTCACCGGCGGCGGCCGGGGAGCCGTGCGCCCGCTCGTAGTCGCGGGCGTAGCCGTGGCGCCGGCCGGTCTCGCCGTAGAAGAAGAGCCGGCCGGAGGCGTAGACCTCCTCCGGTACCGCGTCGAGCCACCAGTTGACCAGGTCGAAGTGGTGGCTGGCCTTGTGCACCATCAGGCCGCCGGAGTTGGCCTTCTCCCGGTGCCAGCGCCGGAAGTAGTCGGCGCCGTGGCGGACGTCGAGCAGCCACTCGAAGTGGACCGAGCCGATCTCGCCGATCTCACCGGCGGCGAGCACCTCGCGGACCTTCTCGTGCAACGGGTTGTAGCGGTAGTTGAACGCCACCGAAACCTTTCGGCCGGTCTCCGCCACCGTGTCGAGTATCCGCTGGCAGCGTGACACGTCGATGGTCATCGGCTTCTCGGTGATGACGTCGCGACCGGACCGGAGCGCGGCCACGATGTACTCGTCGTGGACCCGGTCGACGGTGGTCACCAGGACCACGTCTACCCGTTCCTTCTCCAGCATCGTGGTGTAGTCGACGGCCGGGTAGGTCGGCACCGAGTCGAAGCCGAGTTCCTCCAGCCACTCGTTGTGCGCGTCCATCCGGGCCTGGTTGACGTCGGCGAACGCGACCAGCTCGGCGGTGGCGGGGTGGTCGAGTACGAGCGCGCGGACGAACATCTCGGCTCGCGCGCCGGTGCCGACGACCGCGTAGCGAAGTCGCTTTCCGGGTTCTGTGGGCATCCCGCTCGCCTCCGTGTGACTGCGAAGACCGGTGTGCGGCCTCGATGTGACTGCAAAGGTTTGCAGCCGAAGTAACCATGTGAAGACATCCGCCGTCAACGATCGACGAGAAACCGGCGTATTTTCTCCATATTTGCGAAGGTATGACGGCATCGAAGGCCGCCCGCCGCAACAAACCCGTAACCAGGACCCGTTGACACCTGAGCAACCGTTTGCATTAATTGGCGACACCCAATGTGATGACGAGCACAACCGTCGGCCACCGCACCCCGGCCGGCGTGGAGAGCGAAGGGACCCGCGTGCCAGCCACCATCCGAGACGTCGCACGTGCCTCCGGCGTGCACATCTCCACCGTGTCCCGCACGTTCTCCGCCCCGCACCTGGTCAACCCGGAGACTCGTCTCCGGGTACTGGCCTGCGCCGAGCACCTCGGCTACCGACCCAACCGCGCCGCCCGTGCGCTGATCACCGGGCGTACGCACAACATCGGCCTGATCGTCGCCGACATCGCGAACCCGTTCTTCCCGCCACTGATCAAGGCGGCCGAGAGCCAGGCCCGGCACCGCGACTACCACATCTTCGTGGCCGACACGAACGAAGACCCGACCGCCGAAGAGGACCTGGTCCACGCACTGGCCAAACAGGTCGACGGCATCCTGCTGTGCAGCCCCCGGATGAGCAACAGCCTGATCGAACAGCTCAGCCGCGAGGTGCCGCTGGTGGTCATCAACCGCCAGGTGACCGGACTACCGGCGGTGGTGATGGACGTCGGCCAGGGAGCCCGGCTGGCGATCGAGCACCTGACCGGACTCGGGCACCACGAGCTCGCCCTGCTCGGCGGCCCGCGCGGATCCTGGACCAGCCGCGAGATCCGCCGGGCGGCCACCGCCGCCGCCCGTTCCGCCGACGCGGCGCTGACCGTACTCGGACCCAACCCGCCCACCGAGGGCGGCGGCATCGCCATGGCGGAACAGGTCCGCCGGGCGGGCGTCACCGCCGTCCTCGCCTACAACGACCTGATGGCGATCGGCCTGATCGAAGGGCTCGACTCGCTCGGCATTCGGGTGCCCCAGGAGGTCAGCGTCGTCGGCATCGACGACATCGCCCTGAGCCGACTGGTCCGGCCGAAATTGACGACGGTGGCCACACCAACCGCGGCCGCCGGCCGGACGGCCGTCGACATGCTGCTCCAACACGACAGTGCGGCCGCCCACCGCAACCGGGGTGGGAACAGGACCGTCGCGGCAGACGACCGTCGTACCACCGCACAGGTAATGCTCCAGACCGAATTGGTCATCCGCGACTCGACGGGGCCCCGCCCACCGGCCGTTCCCGGCCGGACCAGCCCCGCGGCCACCACCACAACCGCTGACCCGGGTCCGCACAGCCCTGCGGACCCGGGCAACGCGGCCGCGGTCAACCCCGAAGCTGTCGCCTCCTAACGCCAAGGAGTGAGCGCACATGCACCCCGCAACACCCCCGATGGCGGACGAACGTGCCGCGCATGATCACCGTACCTCGATTTCCCGTCGCGGTCTGGTCCACCGTCTGGTGGCCGCCGCCGTCGCCCTACCGCTCCTGCTCGGCGCCGCCGCCTGCGGCGACGATGAGGAAGCGGGTCCTGCCGCCCCGGACGCCCCGGTCGAGTTGTCGGTCTTCTGGTGGGGCGGTGAGGCGCGGGCCAAGCTCACCGAGGATGCCCTCGCCCTCTACACCAGCAAGCACCCCAACGTGACGTTCAAGAAGACCTGGCAGGCCAACCAGGGCTACTTCGACAAACTCGCCACCCTCACCGCCAGCGGTGACGCCCCGGACATCTTCCAGATCGACGACAACTTCCTCACCGAGTACGCCTCGCGCAACGTCACCCTGGACCTGACCAAGTACAAGGACGACAAGAAGCTCGACGTCACCAAGCTCCCAGAAAGCCTCTGGCAGTACGGCGTCGTCGACGGCAAGCTGGCCGGCATCGCCGGTGGTGAGAACACCCAGGGGCTGGTCTACAACAAGACCCTGTTGCAGAAGCACAACCTGCCCGAGCCGACCACCGGCATGAGCTGGGCGGACTTCATCACCTGGGCGGAGAACGTCTCCAGGACCACCAAGGTCCCCGGCACGATGGACCCGAGCGCCGACTACAAGGCGTTCTGGGTCTGGCTGCGCCAGCAGGGCAAGGACCTGTACCAGGGCAAGGAACTCGGCTTCACCGCCGGCGACGTCACCCAGTGGTTCGACCTGTGGAAGGGCGCCCGCGACCGTGGTGCCACCCCGACCGCCGACGTGATCCACGAGGGCAACGCCACCGACATCACCAAGCAGCTGGTGGTCACCGGCAAGGCCGCGACCTCGTTCGTCTGGGCGAACCAGCTGCCCGAGCTGAAGAAGGCCACCAAGGACGAGTTGGGCGTGGTCGCCTACCCCGGTGACCCGAGCGCGCAGTGGGCGCGGGCCTCGCTCTACTACTCGGTGTCGCGCAGCAGCGAGCACAGGGACGTCGCGGTCGACGTACTGAACTTCCTGGTCAACGACCCGGAGGCGGGCAAGATCCTCGGCACCGACCGAGGACTGCCGTCCAACCTGGACGTACGCAAGGCGGTCAGCGAGGGAGTCACCGACCCGGCGATGAAGCTCTCCATCGACGTGGAGACCGAGCTGGCGACCAAGTTCGGCAAGTCCCCGCAGGTGCCGCTCAAGGGGCACAGCAAGATCCGGGCCGAGCTGATCAAGGCAGCCGAAGAGGTCCAGTACGGCCGCCAGTCACCGTCCCAGTCGGCTGGCGCGTTCCTGGAGCTCTGCAAGACCGCGATCGCCTGACGATCGGCCCGACATTTCCGAGAGGAGCCGGCTCGTGGCGCTGACCACGGCGCCCAGCTCGACTCCGCGCACCACCGGCCCCGTCCGGACCCCCGCCGCCCAGCGCGGGTCCGGACGGATCTGGCAGCGCGAGAGTCTGGCCGGGTACGTTTTCCTGTCGCCGTGGCTGATCGGCCTGATGGCCATCACGGCGGTCCCCATGCTTCTGTCGCTCTACCTGAGCTTCACCAACTACGACATCCTCACCCCCTGGTCCGAGATCGAATGGGTGGGGCTGGCCAACTACGAACGGATGTTCACCAGCGACGCGTCGTACTGGCACGCGGTCGAGGTGACGCTCTCGTTCGCGTTGATCGCCGTACCGCTGAAGCTGGCCGCCGCCCTCGGCGTCGCGCTGCTGCTCAACCGTGCCTGGCGCGGCGTCGGGCTGTTCCGGGGTCTGTTCTACCTGCCCTCACTGCTCGGCGGCAGCGTGGCGCTGGCGATCGTCTGGGTCAGCATGTTCAACCGGGACGGCGCGTTCAACTCGTTCCTCAGCCTCTTCGGCATCGAGGGCAAGCCCTGGGTCAACGACCCGGACTGGGCCCTGGAAACCCTGATGGTGCTGGCCATCTGGCAGTTCGGCGCACCGATGGTGATCTTCCTGGCCGGGCTCAAGCAGGTGCCGACCGAGCTGTACGAGGCCGCCTCGGTGGACGGGGCCGGCAAGATCCGGCAGTTCCTCAGCGTCACCCTGCCGATGCTCTCACCGGTCATCTTCTTCAACCTGGTGCTGGAGACGATCAACGGATTCCAGGGCTTCACCTCGGCGTTCGTGCTCAGCAACGGCACCGGCGGGCCGGTCGACTCCACCCTGATGTACACCCTGAACCTCTACATCAAGGGCTTCGTCGACCTGGAGATGGGCTACGCCTCGGCGATGGCCTGGGTCTTCCTGCTCGCCATCGCCGTCATCACCGTCGTGCTGTTCAGCACGGGCCGGTTCTGGGTCCACTACTCCGACGGGGAGGACCGCTGATGGTCACCGAGACCATGACCCCCACCCCGGCGGTCGCGCGGCGCCGCAGCGGCACCGGCCGCCACCTCGGCCGGCTGCTCATCCTGGTCGCGATCCTCGCGGTCGTGCTCTACCCGCTGTTCTGGATGATCGGTACGTCGGTCAAGTCGCCCCAGGAGATCGTCAACAACATCGGGCTGCTGCCCCGGGAGTTCACCCCGGGCAACTACCCCGACGGCTGGAGCAACTTCGACGTCAGCTTCGGCCGCTTCTTCCTCAACAGCGCCATGGTCAGCCTGCTCACCGTGCTCGGCAACGCGATCTCCTGCCTGCTCGCCGCGTACGCCTTCGCCCGGCTGCGCTTCCGGCTGCGCGGCTTCTGGTTCGCCATCATGATCGGGACCCTGCTCCTCCCCGGCCACGTGCTGATCGTGCCGCAGTACATCCTGTTCCGGACCTTCGACATGGTCGGCGGGCCGTGGCCGTACCTGCCACTGGTGGTGCCGCAGTTCCTGGCCACCGAGGCGTTCTTCGTCTTCCTGATGGTCCAGTTCATCCGGGGCATCCCCCGCGAGTTGGACGAGGCGGCGAAGATCGACGGGGCCAGCCCGTTCGGCATCTTCCGGCACGTCATCCTGCCGCTGAGCCGACCGGCCCTGGTCACCACCGCGATCTTCTCGTTCATCTGGACCTGGAACGACTTCTTCCGGCAACTGGTCTACCTCTCCGACCTGGACGACTACACCGTGCCGGTGGCGCTCACCCTGTTCATCGACTCGACCAGCCAGAGCGCGGTCGGCCCGATGTTCGCCATGTCCGTACTCTCCCTGCTTCCGGTGTTCCTCTTCTTCGTGGCCTTCCAGCGCATGCTGGTAGAGGGCCTCAACACCAGCGGCCTGAAGGGGTGAATCGGAGGGTCACGGCGGGGCCGATCGGTGGTCCGACGGAGCGGTGCCGGTAGTCGGTGGGCAAGGTACCTCGTCGCGGTCGGGCAGAAGACCTGGATGGAGTGATGGTGGTGGCGCAGGTGGCTCGGGGTGGAGCGGGGTGGCCGGAGGAACCGGGCGGGTCGGTGGCCCGGCGTCCGGACTGGCGCGACACCCTGCGCAACGCCAGCGACCTGGCCCTGGTCGGCATCCTCACCACGGTGGCCTCGCTGCCGGTGCTGACCGCGGGTGCCGCGGTCGCCACCGCCAGCGCGGCCGTTCACCACTGGAGCGAACAGGACAGCTGGCCCGGATTCCGTACGCTGCTGCGCGGCTTCGTCCGTGGTCTGCTGCCCGGTGCCGCCGCCACCGTGATCGCCGGTGCCGCCGCCGCCCTGTTCACGGTCAACCTGCTCGCCCTCGGCCGGGGCGTCGTGCCCGGTGGCCCGGCCCTGATCGTCATCACCGCCGTGCTGGCCGGGGCGGTGGCCGGTCTCGCCGGACTGACCGTGGTCCAACTCGGTCGGCTCGGCGGGACGGGCTGGCGCGACGCCGTCCGGCAGGCCGGGCGGATCGCCGTCGCCCGGCCGGTCGTACCGCTCGCGCTGGCCGGGGTGCTGGCGCTGGTGGCCGTACTCTGTGGGCTGGTCCTGCCCCTGATCACGCCGATCCTGGCCGGCTACACCCTGCTCGCCCTGCACGCGACCGTACGCCGGATCGAGCGGACCGGTTCCACCGGCCGCTGAGCCCGGTCGATCAACCCTGCACGAAGGTCCGGAAGAGCAGTGCCGTCTCCCCCGGACAGACGATCACCGAGCTGTTCCAGGAGCAGGCCGACGGCCGTACGTCCCGCAGCTCGCCCAGCTCGACCGGGGTCGCCGAGCTGACCCGTACGCCGGCGACGCTGACGTCGACCGTCGCGGTGGAGAGGTCGTCGGCGAAGAGCAGCAGGTTGCCGCCGTCGAGCCGCACCCCGACCCCCTCCCGGCCCAGCGCCTGGCTGCCGTCCGGGCGGAACAGGGTGCTGACCTCCGGC
Source organism: Micromonospora sp. NPDC049529 (assembly GCF_055586685.1). Taxonomy (NCBI): domain Bacteria; kingdom Bacillati; phylum Actinomycetota; class Actinomycetes; order Micromonosporales; family Micromonosporaceae; genus Micromonospora; species Micromonospora sp. NPDC049529. The sequence continues at coordinate 579,237 of NZ_JBVJHT010000001.1, read as the reverse complement.
GAGCCGCCCCGGACCAGCACATGCTCGCCCACCGCCACCAACGTCTCCGCCTTCGGTACGGGCCTGCGCCAGATGTCCTCACCCTGCGCCCCGTCGCTCTCCTTCGACCCGATCGACACCAGTTCGGTCGTCTCGATGTCGAAGTTCGCCCGGTCCAGCAGGCACACCCGGTCCCCACCGCAGGCCACCAACCGGTCCGGATAGTGCCGCTCGGCGGCCGTGTGCAGGGCCGTCGGCTCCCCCATCCGCTCCAGGTCGTACATCATCACCCGGTAACCGCTCTCCTTGGGCGTGACGTACAGCCGACCGTCGTGGGCCGCCACCAGGTCGGTGTAGTCGGCCACCCCGTCCTTCGACCTGAGCACCTCGCCGCTGTTCACGTCGATCACCCGCGCCGAGCGGTTCGCACCGATCTGCACGATCCGGGGCTTCGTCCCACCGACGGGGGCCTGCCTACCCTCCACGTTCGCCGCCCGGCCCAGGTCCTCGGGCACGGTCACCGGGTAGACCGAGGTCGGCGCGTTGCCGTACGTGTCCTGCGGGCTGGGCTCGTCCCAGCGCTGCTTGCCGTTGCCCAGGTCGAGCCCGACCACCTTCTTCTCGACCCGGTCCACCAGCACCAGCGTCCGGTCGAAGTACAGCACCGAGTCGTCGCCGTGGATGGTGCGCCGCCACATCTCGTCCCCGTCGGCCGGGTCCAGCACCACCAGCTCCCGCGAGTCGGACGCGGTCACCTCGTCGGTGAGCAGCACCAACCCGCGCGGCAGGGCGGTGACGCGGTCCCACCGGTCGGCGGCCACCTCCGTCGTGACCTGCCACTCCCGGCTGGCGGTGCTGGCCTTCGCGGCGATCACCTCCAGCCGCTTGTCCTCCCGCTGGTAGGCGACGTAGGCCCGGTCCCCGGTCAGCCCGGTCCAGCTGTAGTACGGCCGCTCCGCGCCCAGCGGAATCCCCGCACCGACATCGCGGAAGTTGTCGAACGCGATGTCCGAGTACCCGTCCCGGTTGAGGTAGACAACCGCCGCCGTCACCACCCCCGCCAGCGCGAGCACGGCGCCCGCACCGACCAGGACCGCCCGCCGCCGCCGACCACCCGCCCGACCCACACCCCCCGCGTACGCCGAACCACCCGCCCCCGCCGCCGGCCCACCGGAAACCGCCGCCCCGGAAACCGGAACCGCCGCCCCCACCACCGTGACATCCGCCGCCCCCACCACCGTTTGGGCAGTCGCCGAAGCCGAAGGTTGAATCGCCAGCTCGGCCAAGGCCCCCTCGGCCACCGGCAGCTCCGGCTGCTCCAGCACGGTCGGCGCCACACCCAGCTCGGCGTGCAGCAGGCGGGCCACCAGCGGCACCCGGGACGACCCACCGACCAGGAACAACCCGGCGAGCTGATCCGGCCTCAGTCCACAGTGGGCGATCACCGAGGACGCCTCGAAGACGGCGCGTCGCAGCAGCGGAGTGGCCAGCCGTTCGAACTCGTCCCGGGTCAGGTGCACCGCCTGTTCCAGGCCCGGCACCGCGATCGGCGCGACCGTCGTACGGGAGAGCATCTCCTTGGCGCCGCGTACGTCGTCCCAGAACTGTCGCCGGTTACGCCACCCACTGGTGTTCTCCGGGTGGGAGAGCTGCCGCCACAGCTCCGGCTGCCCGGCGGCGACGAGCCGTCCGAGATGATCCACCAGCACCGCGTCCAGATCGAGCCCACCCAGCTCCGGCAACCCACCCGAGCCGATCACGGCGAACCGGGACCGTCCACTCCGGTCGGGCCCCTCGTTGCGTACGACCGCGACGTCGAGCGTCCCGCCGCCGAAGTCGAAGACGCCGATCGCCGCGCCCACCGGCACCGGGCGCCGCAACACCTCCGCGAAGTACCGTGCCGCCGCCACCGGTTCCGCCACCAGCACCGTCCCGCCGCCGGCCGTACCGTCGACCGCTCCGACCGGGGGCCACCCGGCCCGAGCCACCGCCGTGGCCAGCGCACCCCGGCGCCGCGCACCCCAACTCGCCGGGTACGTCAGCGCCGCCGGTGGCAGGAAGCCGACTGCCTCGACCGCCGCCTGCGCCACCGCCCGCAACAACCCGGCCAGCAGGTCCACGGTCGCCACCTCGGCATCACCGAGCAGCACACCCGGCTCGTCGATGCGCCGCTTCGGGTTCGGGTCGTAGCGCCCCGGATCGGCCTGGGCCAGCCGCTGCGCGTCCCGCCCCACGTGCAGCAGACCGGCCCCGTCGAGGAACACCCCCGACGGCATGATCGGCTGCCCGTCGAAGAGCAACGGCCGGGTACGCCCGTCCGGCCAGCGCAACACCGCCACCGTGTTCGACGTACCAAGGTCGACGCCGAGCGCGTAGCCGCCGTCCTGCCCTGCCATCTACCGACTCCTCCGGGGCCGAGGAAACCAACCGGCCCCGAATGCTACGGCCACCGCGCGACCCCATGATCCCAGCCGCCACAGGGGTTGGGGGGGGGGGGGGGGGGGGGGGGGGGGGGGGGGGGGGTGGGGCGGGGGGGGGGGGGGGGGGGGGGAGGGGGTGGGGGGAGGGGGGGGAGGGGA
>NZ_JBVJHT010000001.1:533272-576670 GCF_055586685.1 Micromonospora sp. NPDC049529 | reverse complement strand
CCCTCCCCCCCCCCCTCCCCCTCCCCCTCTCCCCCCCCCCCCCCCCCCCCCCACCCCCCCCCCCCCCCCCCCCCCCCCCCCCCCCCCAACCCCCGCTGCGTGAACAGAATCCTAGAGAGCAGCAGCCCGCCGCCGAGCCACCTCCGCCAACGTCACCGCAGCCGCGACACTGGCGTTCAACGACTCCACCGAAGACATCATCGGAATGCTCACCCGCAGATCACACGTCGCCCCGACCAGGCGCGACAACCCGCGCCCCTCCGAGCCGACCACCACGACCAGCGGCCCGACCGCCGCCTCCAGGTCGTACAGGTCGGTTTCGCCGTCGGCGTCGAGCCCGACCACCATGAACCCGGCCTCCTGGCACGCCTTCAACGACCGGGTCAGGTTCGTGACCTGGCTCACCGGCACCCGCGCCGCGGCGCCCGCGCTGGTCCGCCACGCGGTGGCGGTGATGCCCGCCGCCCGCCGCTCCGGTACGAAGATCCCCTGGGCGCCGAACGCCGCCGCCGACCGGATCACCGCGCCGAGGTTGCGCGGGTCGGTGACCCCGTCGAGCGCGACCAGCAGCGGCGCGGTCTGTTCCAGCGACGCCGTGACCAGGTCCTCGAACGACTGGTACGCGAACGGCGGCACCTGGATGCCGACGCCCTGGTGCAGCACCCCGCCGGTCATCCGGTCCAGCTCGGCCCGGCTGATCTCCAGGATCGCGATCCCCCGGTCGGCGGCGATCCGGACCAGCTCGTTCACCCGGTCGTCGATCTCGATGCCCTGCGCGATGTAGAGCGCCGTCGCCGGTACGTTCGCCCGCAGCGCCTCGACCACCGGGTTCCGCCCGACCAGCAACTCCGGCGCGTCCTTGGCCGGGTTCGACTTGCGCCCCGGCGCGACCCGTGGGCCCCGGCTCGGCTGCTTCACCCCACCCCGGCCACCCGCGCCCCGAGCGGCGCCGGCACCCCGGGTCGCACCGGCGGCCCGGCTGCCCCGACCGCTGCCACCGCCACCGGCGCCCCAGGTGGTGTCCTTCGTGCCCGGCTGACCGATCTTCGGGGCGCGACCCTCCTCGGCCGCCGCCCGGCGCTCCTTGTCCTGCTTCCAGGCGGTGCGCTGCGGCACCTGCTCGGTGCCGGAGTAGCCCTTGTGCCAGGGACGCTCGTCGGCGGGCAGGGTTCGACCCCGGCCGGCGAGCGAGGCCCGGTTCTTGCCGCCGGATCCGGCGGGAGCGCCCTTCTTGGCGGTCACCCGCCGGCCACGCCGCTGTGAATTGCCGGCCATCAGTCCTGTTCTCCGATCGTCCAACGGGGTCCGTGGGGGGTGTCCTCGACCACGACACCAGCGTGCCTGAGCTGGTCGCGCACCCCGTCGGCGGCGGTCCAGTCCTTCCGGGCGCGGGCCTGCGCGCGCTGTTCCAGCGCCAGCGCCACCAACGCGTCGATGACGTCCCGCAGCTCGCCGTCCTGCCCGTGACCGGCCCAGGCCGGATCGAGGGGGTCAACGCCGAGCAGGTCCAGCATGGTGCGGACCGACACCAGCGTACTGCGGGTGGCGTCGTTGTCGTCTTCGGCCAGCGCGTTGTTGCCCTCGCGGAGCGCCTCGTGCAGCACCGCGAGGGCGGCCGAGGTGTTCAGGTCGTCGTCCATCGCGGCGGCGAACTCGGCCGGTACGGCACCCAGCTCGGCCGGGCCGACCCGCTCCACCGCCCGCTGGACGAAGCCCTCCAACCGGCGGTACGCCACGGCGGCCTCGCCGAGCGCCTCGTCGGAGTAGTCGATCCGGGACCGGTAGTGCGGCGAGGCCAGGTAGTAGCGCAGCTCCACCGGGCGTACGCCGAGCGCGGTGACGTGCGCCAGGTCGAGCGCGTTCCCGAGCGACTTGCCCATCTTGGCCTCGCCGAGGTTGAGCAGGCCGTGGTGCACCCAGTACCGGGCGAACGGCAGCCCGGCCGAACGGGACTGGGCGAGTTCGTTCTCGTGGTGCGGGAAGACCAGGTCGAGGCCACCGCCGTGGATGTCGAACTCGGCGCCGAGGTAGCGGCGGCACATCGCCGAGCACTCGATGTGCCAGCCGGGCCGTCCCCGCCCCCACGGCGACGGCCAGGACGCATCCTCCGGTTCCTCCGGTTTGATGCCTTTCCACAGGGCGAAGTCACGGGGATCCCGCTTGCCCCGTTCGAACTCGTCCACCCCGGCCTGCACCGCCTCCAACTGCTGGCCGGAGAGGAAGCCGTAGTCGGGGTCGGACTTCACGTCGAAATAGACGTCGCCCGAGTCGTCACCGGCCGCGTAGGCGTGCCCGCCGTCGATCAGCGCCTGGATCAGCTCGTGCATCTCCGGGATGTGACCGGTCGCCCGAGGCTCGTACGTCGGCGGCGCCACGTTCAGCGTCCGGTACGTGTCAGCCAGGATCACCTCGTTGGCGTACGCGATCGACCAGAACGGGCGGTCCTGCTCGCGGCACTTGACCAGGAGCTTGTCGTCGATGTCGGTCAGGTTCCGGATGAAGGTCACCTCAAGACCGGCGTACGTCAGCCAGCGGCGCAGCACGTCGTAGTTGACCCCGGAGCGAAGGTGGCCGATGTGCGGCGGCCCCTGGAGAGTGAGACCACACAGATAGACCCCCACCTTGCCGGGCTGCCGCGGAACGAAGTCCCGCACCGATCGGGTGGCGGTGTCATATAGGCGTAGCGTCACCGCACCAGGGTAACGGTCACCGGTTTCCGCCGTTGTACGCGCGCGCCCCTGCGCCGTGGTCCGCCAACCACCCCGCCGTACGCTGCGGGTGTGGAGCCGACGGGTCACGCGGGCGAGACGGCACAGACCCTGGATCGGGGCCTGCGCCTGCTGCACCTGGTCGCCGACGCACCCGGCGGACTGACCGTGACCGAGGCGGCGACCCGGCTCGGGGTGGGTCGGGCGGTGGTCTACCGGCTGGTCGGCGCCCTCACCCAGCACGGCATGGTCCGGCGGGACACCGCCGGGCGGCTACGCCTCGGCGTCGGGGTGCTGCACCTGGCCCGACGGGCCCAACCGCTGCTCGCCGAGGCCGCCCTGCCGGCGCTGCGCCGGCTGGCCGAACAGGCCGGGGCGACCGCCCACCTGACCGTGGTCGAGGGCGGCGAGGCGGTCGCGGTCGCGGTGGTCGAGCCGAGCTGGACCTCGTTCCACGTCGCCTACCGGACCGGTTACCGGCATCCGCTGGACCGGGGCGCCGCCGGGCAGGCGATCCTCGCCGGTCGCGCCGGGCGGGCCGAACCGGTCGCCACCACCGGCGAGCTGCAACCCGGGGCGTACGGGGTGGCCGCGCCGGTGCTCGGCGTACCGGGGCTGGAGGCGAGTGTCGGGGTGGTGGCGCTGGCCGCGCTGGACGTACCCGCCGTCGGTGCGCAGGTACGCGCCGCCGCCGACACGATCGGCCGGGCGCTGGCCTGAGCGGTCAGGGGTGGGTCATCCGGAGGACGTCGAGGGCCTGGTCGAGCTGCTCCTCGGTGAGCTTGCCCGCGTCGACGTGACCCCGGGCGAGCACCACCGCCTTGATCGTCGACTCGCTGGCCAGGGCCTCCTTGGCGATCGAGGCCGCCTCGTCGTACCCGAGGTAGCGGTTGAGCGGGGTGACCACCGACGGCGAGCCCTCCGCGTACGCCAGGCAGACCTCCGCGTTCGCGACCAGGCCGGCCACGCAGCGGTCGGCCAGCAGGCGGCTCACGGCGGCCAGCAGGCGGATCGACTCCAGCAGGTTGCGGCCCATCACCGGGAGCATCACGTTGAGTTCGAAGTCGCCCTGGGAGCCGGCGAAGGCGACGGTGGCGTCGTTGCCGATCACCTGGGCGCTGACCTGGCGGACCGCCTCGCAGACCACCGGGTTGACCTTGCCGGGCATGATCGACGAGCCGGGCTGGAGGTCGGGGATCTGCAACTCGCGCAGGCCGGCGCGCGGCCCGGAGCCCATCCAGCGGATGTCATTGGCGATCTTGTAGAGGCCGACCGCGATCGTCCGGAGCTGACCGGACGCCTCCACCAGCGCGTCCCGCGCGCCCTGCGCCTCGAAGTGGTTGCCCGCCTCGGTCACCGGCACGCCGGTCTGCTCGCGCAGCTTCGCGATCACCGCCGGGGCGAACCCGGCCGGGGTGTTGATCCCGGTGCCGACCGCCGTCCCGCCCAGCGGCAGCTCGGCCAGCCGGGGCAGCACCGACTCGATCCGGTCGGCGCCGTACCGGACCTGGGTGGCGTAGCCGGAGAACTCCTGCCCGAGGGTGACCGGAGTGGCGTCCATCAGGTGCGTACGACCGGCCTTCACCACCGTGGAGAACTCCTCCACCTTGGAACGCAGGGTCAGTTCGAGGTGCCGCAGCGCCGGGACCAGGTCCTGGATCACCGACTGGGTGGCCGCCAGGTGGATCGACGACGGGAAGACGTCGTTGCTGGACTGGGAGGCGTTCACGTGGTCGTTCGGGTGCACGTCACGACCCAGCTCACGGGTGGCCAGCGTGGCGATCACCTCGTTGGCGTTCATGTTCGACGAGGTGCCGGAGCCGGTCTGGAACACGTCCACCGGGAACTGGTCGTCGTAGCCGCCGTCGGCGACGTGCGCCGCCGCCGTCGCGATCGCCGCCGCGATGTCCGCGTCGACCACGCCCAGCTCCGCGTTGACCTGGGCCGCCGCGCCCTTGATCTGGGCCAGGGCACGGATGTGCGCCGGTTCCAGCCCACGCCCGGAGATGGGGAAGTTCTGCACCGCCCGCTGGGTCTGGGCCCGCCACAACGCCTCGGCGGGTACCTCGACCTCGCCCATGGTGTCCCGCTCGACCCGGTAGCCCGTCGTCACTGATGTGCTCACGCGTTCCATCCTGCCGCGCGTCGCGCCGAACCGCAGATGATCCGGGTCACCGACCGGTGAGTCACTGGCCGGCGACGAGGGCGAGGTCCCGCCGGCAGGCGGTCATCCCGTCCCGCGCCCGCGTCCGCCCGGCCAGGTACGCCAGGGTGGTGGCCGCCGCGAACGCCCGCTCGTACAGGGCCAGCGGGCTGACCCGGTCACCGGTGTCCCAGACCGCCTGCGCCAGGTCGACCTGGCAGTCGACCAGTATCCGCGTCTCGCCGAACTCCTGGAGGATCCGCAGCGCGTCGTGCAGCACACCGACCGCCTCCTCGTCCCGGCCCAGCCCGCGCAGGGTCAGCCCGAGACTGTGCAGGACCTCGCCCTCGGTGAGCCGGTCGGCGGTCGCGACGGCCCGCCGCAACGCGGCGGTGAGCAGCCGGTGAGCCGGGCGGTGGTGGCCCAGCCGGGCCCGGATGTGCCCGGCGTTGCAGAGCGCGGTGGTCAGGTTCCGGTCGGTGCCGTACACCCGGGCCAGGAAGATGCTGTGCCGGGCCAGCGGCAGCGCCTCGGCCAGCCGGCCCATCTGCAGATACAGATCACTGAGCGCCTGCGGCAGCCGGAGCAGGGACAGCGCCTGGTTGCCCCAACCCCTCGCCGCCAGCCGGATGTGCCGCTCCGCCTCCTCGAACTTCCCCATGTGGGTGAGGACGCCGCTCAGGTTCGTCCGGACCCGGGCCATCCCGACCGGGTCCCCGTGCTCCTCGTACACCGACAGCGCCAGTTCGAGCTCACGTTTCGCCGCCGCCCACTGCCCGGCCCGGTAGTGCCCCGAGGCGACCTGGATGCGCAGCGACGCGACCAGGCTCGGCTCACCGAGCCGAGACGCCGACACGATCGCCTGCTGATGGGTGTCGATCAGGTCGTCGTGGTAGCCGCGCAGGTAGAGGTAGAACCAGAGCGCCCGGGACAGCACGCAGGCGTACGTGTCGTGCTGGTGCGCGGCGGCGTACCGGACCGCGCGGACCACGGTGCTCCGGTCCGGCTCCAACCGGTCCAGCCCGGTCTCGGCGGAGGCGGGCAGCAGGTCCGGGCGCAGCGGGTTCGCCGGCTCGTGCCCGGTCAACGGCACGGTCAACGGTTCCATCGGCCGGGTCACCCGGGCGACCAGGTGGAACAGGTGGTCCAACAGCCCGGTCGTGGCCGTCCGCCGTACCTGCGGCGGGTCGGTCGCGACCAGGTTCGCCGCGTACTGGCGCATCAGGTCGTGGAACCGGAACCGCCCGGCCGCCGGTTCTTCGAGCAGGTGCCCGTCGACCAGGTCGTCGAGCAGGTCCCGGGCGGCGAGCAGGGTGTCGCCGGTGAGCGCCGCCGCGGCCGCCGCGTCGAACGACTCCCCCGGATGCAGCGCCAGCAGCCGGAGCATCCGCTGCGCCGGCGCCGGCAACTGGGCGTACGACAGGGTGAAGGCCCCGGCCACCGTCCGTTCCTCGGCCGCCAGCTCGGTCAGCACCGCCCCGTCGTCGGCGAGCCGGTCGTGAAGGTCGGTGACCGTCCACCGGGGCCGGTGCGCCAGCCGGGCACCGGCCAGCCGGATCGCCAACGGCAGGTAGCCGCACCTGCGGACCACCTCGGCGGCCGCCGCCGGCTCGGCGCGTACCCGCTCCGGGCCGGCGATCCGGGCCAGCAGCTCCACCGCCTCGTCCGGGTTGAACACCGGCAACGGGTACGGCTGCACCCCGTCCAACCCGACCAGCCGCCGTCTGGTGGTGACCAGCACCAGGCAGCCGGCACCCGCCGGCAGCAGCGGCCCCACCTGCTGGGCGCTGGCCGCGTTGTCGAGCACGATCACCGCCCGCCGCCCGGCGAGTTCGGTACGCCAGCGGCCGAGCCGCCCGTCGAAGTCCGCCGGGATCCGCTCGCCGTCGACGCCGAGCTGCCGCAGCAGGGTCACCAGTGCGGCGGCCGGGTCGACCGGGCTGCGTTCGCTGTGCCCGTGCAGGTCGAGGAAGAGGTGGGCGTCCGGGTAGCGGTCCGCGAGCGACGTGGCCAGGTGTACGGCGAGAGCGGTCTTCCCGCTCCCGGCCATCCCCTCGACCAGCACCACCACCGGTCTGGCCGGCTCGGCGGTCGCGATCGCGTGCCGTACCCGGCCGAGCAGTTCCGCCCGCCCGGTGAAGTCGGGTACGTCGCGCGGCAGGCACCGGGCCGGTGCCGCCTCGTCGTCGCCGGTCACCTCGTCGGGCAGTTCACCGGCGAGGATCCGGCGGTGCAGGTCCCGCAGTTCGGCGCCGGGCTCGATGCCGAGTTCGTCGGCGAGTGCGCGCCGGGCGTCCCGGTAGACGGCGAGGGCGTCGGCCTGCCGTCCGACCGCGCAGAGGGCACGCATCAGTTGGCTGCGCAGCCGCTCCCGCAGCGGGTGCCGGGCGATCAGGTCGGTCAGCTCACCGATCAGCTCACCGTCGTGGCCCAGCCGCAGCTCGACCTCGACCCACTCCTCGGTGACCACGGTGCGTTCCTCGTCCAGCGCGATCGCGGCCCGGCGTACGCCGGCACCGCCGATCCCGCCGAGCGCGGGCCCCCGCCAGAGGGCCAGCGCGGCCCGGAAGTGCAACCGGGCGGCGGGCAGGCGCCCGGCGCTCACCTCGGCCCGCGCGGCGTCGACCAGTTGGCTGAACGCCTGCGCGTCCGACTCGACCGTGCCGGGCCGGAAGCCGTACCCGACCGGGTCGGTGACGATGACGTCGTTGCCCGCGCCCGCCTGGGCGAACAGCCGGCGCAGCCGGGACACGCAGGTCTGCAACTGGGCCCGGGAGGTGGCCGGTGGGTCGTCGCCCCAGACCGCGTCCACCAGGTCGTCGACCGGTACGGGTCGGCCGGCTCGCAGCAGCAGCATGCCGAGCACGATCCGGTCCCGACCCGCGGTGACCGTGACTCCACCGTCCACTTCCAGCGGACCCAGGATTCCGAAGCGCATTCCCCGCCCTCGTGCGACCAGCGATGATCAAAGAGTAGCCCGGACAACACAGTCGATGATCAGCCGGACGATAGCGGGGCGGGAGTGATTCGAGAGCGCTTCCGGGCACGATGCGCACCGGGTCCCCGGCTTACGTCGGTCTGCCCTGATCGGGGGCGGTGCACCCGTCGCCGTTGGGCGGCGGGTGCACCGGGCGGTCGTACCGGTCCGCGGGGTGGTTTGCGGGTGGTGGCGCGGTCAGCGCCGGCCGACGGTCAGGACCGGCTTGGTCACCTCGGCGAAGAAGTCGTTGCCCTTGTCGTCGACGACGACGAAGGCGGGGAAGTCCTCGACCTCGATCCGCCAGATCGCCTCCATGCCGAGCTCCGGGTACTCCAGCACCTCGACCCGCTTGATGCAGTCCTGGGCCAGCCGGGCGGCGGGGCCGCCGATCGAGCCGAGGTAGAAGCCGCCGTGTTCGTGGCAGGAGCGGGTGACCTGGCCGGACCGGTTGCCCTTGGCGAGCATCACCTGCGAGCCGCCGGCCGCCTGGAACTTCTCCACGTACGCGTCCATCCGGCCGGCGGTGGTCGGACCGAACGAGCCGGAGGCGTAACCCTCGGGGGTCTTGGCCGGACCGGCGTAGTAGACCGCGTGGTCGCGCAGGTACTGCGGCATCGGCTCACCGGCGTCGAGCCGCTCGGCGATCTTCGCGTGGGCGATGTCGCGGGCCACCACCAGCGGGCCGGTGAGCGAGAGCCGGGTCTTGACCGGGTACTTCGACAGCTCGGCCCGGATCTCGTCCATCGGCCGGTTGAGGTCGATCCGGACCACCTCGGACCCGGCGTCGAGCTGGGTGTCGGTCACATCCGGCAGGAAGCGCGCCGGGTCGGTCTCCAGCCGCTCCAGCCAGACCCCGGACGGCGTGATCTTCGCCACCGCCTGCCGGTCGGCCGAGCACGAGACGGCGATCGCCACCGGGCAGGAGGCGCCGTGCCGGGGCAGCCGGACCACCCGTACGTCGTGGCAGAAGTAGCGGCCACCGAACTGGGCGCCGATGCCGAACTGGCGGGTCAGCTCCAGCACCTCCGCCTCCAGTTCGATGTCCCGGAAGCCGTGCGCCAGCATGGACCCCTCGGTCGGCAGCGCGTCGAGGTACTTCGCCGAGGCGAGCTTGGCGGTCTTCAGCGCGTACTCGGCGGAGGTGCCGCCGATGACGATCGCCAGGTGGTACGGCGGGCAGGCGGCGGTGCCGATCAGCCGCAGCTTCTCCTCCAGGAACTGCATCATCCTGGTCGGGTTCAGCAGAGCCTTGGTCTCCTGGTAGAGGTACGACTTGTTGGCCGAGCCGCCGCCCTTGGCCATGAACAGGAACTTGTACGCGTCCGGGTACCCGTCCGGGTCCTCGGCGTAGATCTCCACCTGGGCGGGCAGGTTGCTGCCGGTGTTGCGTTCGTCCCACATGGTGAGCGGGGCGAGTTGCGAGTAGCGCAGGTTGAGCCGGGTGTAGGCCTGGTAGACCCCGCGCGACACCGCCTCGTGGTCGGACCCGTCGGTGAGCACGTGCCGGCCGCGCTTGCCCATCACGATCGCGGTGCCGGTGTCCTGGCACATCGGCAGCACCCCGCCGGCCGCGATGTTCGCGTTGCGCAGCAGGTCGAGCGCGACGAACCGGTCGTTCGGCGAGGCGGCCGGATCCTCGATGATCGACCGGAGCTGGGCCAGGTGCGCGGGGCGCAGGTAGTGCGCGATGTCGTGCATCGCCTCGGCGGTCAGCGCGGTCAGCGCGGCGGGCTCCACGGTGAGGAAACGCCGGCCACCCGGCCCGTGTACCACGTCGACACCCTCGTCGGTGATCAGCCGGTACTCGGTCTGGTCGGCACCGACGGGGAGCAAGGGAGCGTAGGAGAACGCGGCGGCACTGCTCATGACCGGAAAGCCTAGGCCAGCCGACCGGAACCGTCCTACCCGCCGGTCGCCTCCGGTGCGGTGCCGCTCCTCCGCCGCGCGTGGCGCGGTCCCGGCCGCGCTCAACCGTCCTTGCCGGGGCCGGCAGGGCGGCACTGTTCCATCTTCGGCCCGCCGCAGGTCGGCCCGGTGTCACCGGGACCCGCCCCCGGTCCGGGCGGTGCGCCGGGGCCGCCGGGCCCCGGTCCGGGTACGCCGGCAGTCGTGCTGAATTGGACATAACCGATGTCCCGCCCGTCGCCGATGACCATCCCGCCCGGACCGACCGCGAGCACCCTGGCCGAGGTGGCGAGGGTGAGCAGCTCACGCCCGCTGAGCGGGTCGAGGGCGAGCACCCGGTTCGGTTTCTCGTCGACCAGCACCGCCGCCCAGCGGGTCAGCGTGGCGGCCCCCTCGGGGCTCAGCGGGCGGTTCCAGCGGGGCGCCTCGCGGGCCAGCTCACGGCCGATGACGGTGCGGTGGTCGGCCGAGCGGACCAGCGCGTACCGGTCGTCGACGGCGAGCAGTTTCTCGCCTTCGGCGCCGGACCAGAGCACCCGCCCGTCGTACCCGTCGAGGATCGTCTCGCGGCCGTCCGGGCCGACGCCGACCAGCACGCTCTGGCCGCCCTGCGGATCCTCCCGCTGGACGCAGCCGCCCGCGTTCGCCGTACGCAGGTTGATTCCGGAGCGGCGCCAGACCTCCTGGCCGGTGATCGGGTCACGGGCCACCACGGTGAAGTAGCAGCTGCCGTCCTCGGCCCGCGCCTCGATTCGCAGCATCCGCCCGCCGACCACCACCAGCCGGTCGGCCCGGCCGGGTTGTACGTCGCGCAGCACCCGGCCGGTGGCGGTGTCCACGATGTGCACCCGGCCGTCGACCGGGAAGCCGAGCAGCGACGGCATCGTCTCCGGGCCGCTCGCGTCGTCGGCGACGAGTTTGGTGGTCAGCCGTCGGGTGCCGAGCACCTCCGGGTTGTCGGCGAAGAGTCCGGTGCCGACACCGGGCAGGAACGCGGTCCAGACCGGTTTGGTGCCGCGCGGGTCCCACCGGGTCAGGGTGCATTCGCGCGGGTCGGAGCAGCGGACGTCGAGCAGCGCGTTGCGGTAGGTCCAGACCCCGCTCGCCCTGGTGTCGCGGCGGCGTACCGCACCGGACTCGGGGTCGATCAGCTCGTACCCCTTCTCCAGGAGCTTGCCGACGGCGACGACCGGGTCGGTTTCGCCACCGGCGACCGCGGCCCAGTCGGCCTTGCGTTCCCAGAGCTTGCCGCCGGTCGCCAGGCTGCGCGACTCCACGAAGGTACGTTGTTCGACCACGACGGTGCTGCCGGCGATGGTGACGCTCTGCGGTGTGCCGCCGACCCGCTGCTGCCAGACCACGTCCGGTTCGGAGAGTGGTTGGCTGCGGTTGATCCAGGACACCACGTTGGGGAAGGGGTTCCAGACCCCGGTGGCCGAGAGCACGATGACCGCGACCAGCATGAAGGCGAGGAACCACTTCGCGCTCCGCCCGGCGCTCCCCTTCGCCATCCGGCTACCGTAGCGACGCGCGGGGGTCAAACGCGGGAGGGCTCGCCGCCGGGATCTTCCGGAGTTGGCCGTACGACCCCGGCCCCGGCCGTGCTCCCGGCGCCGGTCGCGGCCGAGCGGACCAGCGGCAGCACCCGGTACGGGATCTGCTCGGCCAGCGCGATGATCGTCGAGGCGCGGGCGATTCCCGCGTACGACACGATCTGGTCGATGACGCGTTGCAGGTCGGCGTTGGACCGGGCGACGATCCGGCAGAGCATGTCGCCGGAGCCGGTGATGGTGTGCGCCTCCAGCACCTCGGGGATCCGCCGCAGGTGGGCGGCGACCGGGTCGTGGCCGTGCCGCTGGCTGATCTCCAGGGTGACGAAGGAGGTCACCCCGAAGCCGATCGCGGCCGGTGCCAGGTCCGGGCCGAAGCCTCGGATCACCCCTCGGGCCAGCAGTTTGTCGAGCCGGGCCTGGACCGTGCCACGGGCCACCCGCAGCCGGCGGGAGCATTCGAGCACCCCGATCCGAGGCTCGGCGGCGAGCAGGTCGATCAGTCTGGCGTCCAGCCGATCGAGCTGGACATCCTGTGCAGCGGTCACGGTGGTTGACCATACCGAATGTGCAAGCTGACCAGCGGAAAACGTGACGGTTGCTCACCCGACTGGCGAGACGAGATCCTCGCCACAGGACGGCTGCTCATCGGCGGGCGCCGGCACGGAGGGAGTCGCGACCATGACCCAGGCGATCGATCGACCCTCGCCCGACATCCAGGACGTCGACGTCGACGTGCTGGTGGGCGCGGTCGACCACGACATCTCGGCCGACCCGTTCCCGGTGCGCGGCATCGACCACATCCAGTTCCTGGTCGGCAACGCGAAGCAGGCCGCGCACTACTACTCGACCGCCTTCGGCATGACCTGTGTCGCGTACCGGGGGCCGGAGCAGGGCTTCCGCGACCACGCCGAGTACGTGCTGACCAGCGGTTCGGCCCGGTTCGTGCTGACCGGCGCGGTACGGGCGAACGCGCCCGGCACCGAGCACGTGGCCAGGCACAGCGACGGGGTGCAGGACATCGCGCTGGAGGTGCCGGACGTGAACGCCGCGTACGACCACGCGCTCACCCAGGGCGCCACCGCGATCGTCGCCCCGTACGACGTGACGGACGCCTACGGCACGGTCCGGATGGCGACCATCGCCGCGTACGGCGACACCCGGCACACCCTGGTCGACCGGTCCGGGTACACCGGGCCGTTCCTGCCCGGCTTCGTGGCCCGTGGGCCGATCGTGGACCGGCAGCCGTTGATCGACGCGGGCGTCCAGCCGAAGCGGTTCTTCCAGGCCGTCGACCACGTGGTCGGCAACGTCGAGTTGGGCCGGATGGACGAGTGGGTGGAGTTCTACCGGCGGGTGATGGGCTTCACCAACATGGCCGAGTTCGTCGGCGACGACATCGCGACCGACTACTCGGCGCTGATGTCGAAGGTGGTGGCGAGCGGCACCCGCAAGGTCAAGTTCCCGCTGAACGAGCCGGCGGTGGCGCGCAAGAAGTCGCAGATCGACGAGTACCTGGAGTTCTACGGCGGCCCCGGCGCGCAGCACATCGCGGTCGCCACGAACGACATCCTGGCCAGCGTGGACGCGATGCGGGCGGCCGGGGTGGAGTTCCTGGACACCCCGGACTCGTACTACGACGACCCGGAGCTGCGGGAGCGGATCGGCAACGTACGGGCGCCGATCGAGGAGCTGAAGGCCCGCAAGATCCTGGTCGACCGGGACGAGGACGGCTACCTGTTGCAGATCTTCACCAAGCCGGTCCAGGACCGGCCGACGGTCTTCTTCGAGTTGATCGAACGGCACGGCTCGCTCGGCTTCGGCAAGGGCAACTTCAAGGCGTTGTTCCAGGCGATCGAGCGGGAGCAGGAAGCGCGCGGGAACCTGTAACACTGTCCGCGTGACCGCCCCGCCCCCACCCTCGTCGCCGCCGCCCGGCGGGACCCCCACCCCTCACCCCCAGGGGCAGGTCCCGCCGGGCGGCCACCTCCCGTCGCAGGCCGGGCCACCGCCCGGCCAGCCGTCGCTCTGGTACGCCTCACCGCCGCCGCACCCGGTCCCCGGCCAGCCGCCGTACTTCCGGCCCGGCTTCCCTACCCCGCCGCCGGTGAGTCCGTCCGGTCAGCCGCTGGCCGAGTTCTCCGACCGGTTCCTGGCCGGGCTGGTGGACTACGGCATCTACTTCCTGGCCAGCATGGTTTTCAGCGTACCCATGATGATCTTCTACCTGACCCGGACGCTGCCGGCACTGTTCGAGACGACCCCGGACGGCGCGCTGGTCGAGCCCGACTTCTTCGGCGCGCTGCGGCCGCTACTCCTGCTCCAGTTGGCCCTGGTCGTGGTCCTGCTGGCGCTGGCGTACGTCTACCACGTCGAGATGATGTTCCGGTCCGGGCAGACCCTCGGTAAGCGGATCATGAAGATCCGGGTGGTGCCGCTCGACCCGCAGGCGACCCTCACCCGTGCCGCCGCGGCCAAGCGCTACCTGGTCCAGTTCGTGGCGGCCGGGTTCGTACCCGGCCTGAGCTACCTCGACGGACTGTGGCAACTGTGGGACAAGCCGTACCAACAGTGCCTCCACGACAAGGCCGCCCGAACCGTGGTGGTTAAGGTTCCCAGGGTGAACGAACTGAGGTTGGCACCATGACGGTGCAACCGGGCTGGTACACCGACCCCGCCGAGCCGAGCACCCAGCGCTACTGGGACGGCGGCGGATGGATCGGTGCGCCACTGCCCGCCGATGCGACCCCACCGCCGGGACCCCCACCCGCCGAGCCGGAGCCACCGACCAGCCCGGCCGCCCAGACGCCGACCACGGGCGGAACCGGAACACCGGGCGGGACGACCACCACCGCCGCCCCGACAGCGGGTCCGACCAGCGGGCTGCCCGGCGTACCGGGGTCACCGGTCCAGCCGGGCCCGCCCGGCGCACCGCCGGCCAACGGCGTACCACCGTGGCCCGGCGCGGCCGGTCCGGCCTGGCCGGGCCAGCAGCCCGCCGGCCCCTACCCGCCGAACCAGGGCGCCCCGATGCCGCCCGCCTGGGGCTACCCGCCCTACCCGCTTCCCGCGCAGGAACCACGGCCGCACGGCAAACCGCTGGCGCCACTCGGTGCCCGGATCGCCGCCCGGCTGATCGACATCGTCGCCGTGCTGCTGCTCAACGTCGTGGTCAACGGCTGGTTCGTCTACCGGTACGTCCAGGAGATCGGCCCGGTCTACCGGGAGATCTGGCGCCGCTCCGTGGCCGGCGACCGCTCCACCGAGGGGCTGCCCCCGGTCAGCCAGCAGGCCGACTGGCTGCTCCTGGTCATCCTGGTGATCGCCGTCGCGCTCTGGTTCGCCTACGAGGTGCCGTCGATGGCGAACACCGGACAGACCCTCGGCAAGCGGCTGCTCCGGCTCAAGGTCGTCCCGCTCGCCAACGGTGAACAGCTCGGCTTCGGCCGCTCCGCCCGCCGGTGGAACACCCTCGGCCTGCCGACCTTCTTCTGGTACTGCTGCGGTCTCGGCCTCCTGCTGCAAATCGTCGACTGCGCCTTCGCGCTCTTCGACCGACCGCTGCGACAGGCCCTGCACGACAAACGCGCGCAGACCGTCGTCGTACGGCTCGACCGGTCGGTTGCCCCGTCCCCGCCGCCCACGGCGAACCGTACCGACACTCCCGGAGGTCCCACGTCATGACCGGTCGCGACCGCACCCAACCGTCCCGCCTGACCCGCCCCGACCTTGCCGCGCTGCCGAGCTACGTGCCGGGGCGCAGCCCCGCCGACCTGGCCCGCGAACTCGGCCTGCCGGAGGCGATCAAGCTGGCCAGCAACGAGGTCCCGTTCGGCCCGCTGCCGGGTGTGGTGGAGGCGATCACCGAGGCCGCGGCCGGGTCGCACCGCTATCCCGACCTCGCGGCGGTCGCCCTGCGCGAGGCCCTCGCCGAGCACTACGGGGTCACCGCCGACCGGATCGCGACCGGCTGTGGTTCGGTGGCGCTCGCCGAACACCTGGTCCGCGCCACCAGCCTCCCCGGCGACGAGGTGCTCTACTCGTGGCGGTCCTTCGAGGCGTACCCGATCATCACCGCGACCAGCGGCGCGACCAGCGTACGGGTGCCGAACACCGGCGGGCACGGGCACGACCTGGCGGCGATGGCCGGTGCGATCACCGACCAGACCCGGCTGATCTTCGTCTGCAACCCGAACAACCCGACCGGCACCAGCCTGCGCCGGGCCGAGTTGGACCGGTTCCTGGAGGCGGTGCCGGACGACGTGCTGGTGGTGTTCGACGAGGCGTACCGGGAGTTCGTCACCGACCCGGACGTGCCGGACGCGTTGACCGCCTACGGCGACCGGCCGAACGTGGTGGTGCTGCGGACGCTGTCCAAGGCGTGGGGGCTGGCCGGGCTGCGGATCGGTTTCCTGATCGCGCATCCGGAGGTGGCCGCCACCGTCCGCAAGGTGGTCATCGCCTTCTCCAGCAACATCGTCGCCCAGGCTGCCGCGCTCGCCGCGCTCACCCAGGCCGAGGAGGTACGCCGCCGCTGCGCGCTGGTGGTGGCCGAGCGGGACCGGGTCACCGAGGCGCTGCGCAAACTCCTGCCGGAGGTGCCGGAGAGTCAGGCGAACTTCGTCTGGCTGCCGTTGTCCGGCGTACCGGGGCAGGGTGACCGGGCGGCCGAGTTCGCCCGCGTGTGCGAGTCGCGGGGCGTGATCGTCCGCCCGTTCGCCGGTGAGGGCGTACGGGTCACCATCGGCACCCCGGCGGAGAACGACGCCTTCCTCGCCGTGGCCGAATCAGCCCTCTGAGCCCCGTCTCGGCGACTCTTCCATTTGGTCCGTTTTGGGAGTATAAAAGCGCGATCTGGCTTATGTTTCGAAGTGCCGCGTGACGCCGCACCTGAGCGACACGACCGAATCGACACTTCAAGGAAGCTGAGGCAAGACCCGTGCGCATTGGCAAAATTCTCATCGTCGGCACGGCCGCCATCGCGGCCGTAGGGCTCGCCGCCGCACCGGCTGCGGCGGCGCCCACCGCCGACACCGTCGTCACCTTCGACATCGAAGCCGGCACCCTGGACATCGTCGCGCCCGCCGCCGCCGACCTCGGCGGCGGCGCGCCCGGAACCGACATCACCGGACCGATCGGCCCGGTCACCGTCACCGACTCCCGCGCCTCGGCCGACGCCTCGTGGGAAGTCACCGTGACCTCGACCAACTTCACCACGGGCACGGGCACTCCCTCCGAGGTGATCCTGGCCACCGAGGTGGAGTACTGGTCGGGCCCGGCAACGGCGACCACGGGTGACGGCACGTTCACTCCCGGCCAGCCCACCGTGGCCGACGCGGAGCCGCTGGACAACGTCGTGCCGGTCATCGCCTTCACCCACACCGGCGGCACCGGAAACAACACCGCCACCTGGAACCCGACCCTGATCGTCCACGCACCGCTGGACAGCGAGGCCGGCACCTACACCGGGACGGTGACGCATTCGGTGGCGTAGCCGCCGGAGCCGGTCGGCACGCCACGTGTCCCTGGCGCTGCTGTGCCTCGCTGGCCTGGGCCTTCCCGCCCAGGCCAGCGCGGCCGAGCCGGACCCCGACCAGGGGAGAATCGGCATCCAGTTGCTGGAGGGGCCGGCCGACCGCCGCGCGGACCCACGCGCCCGGCGCTACATCGTGGACCACCTGCCGCCGGGCACCATCGTCAAGCGGCAGATGTTGGTGGCGAACAACACCGACGAACGGCAGAAGATCGAGCTCTACCCGGCCGCCGCGACGGTGGCGGACGCCCGGTTCCGGTTCGGTGAGGGACGCACGGCCAACGAACTGTCCTCCTGGATCTCGCTCGACCGCGAGACGGTGGAGCTGGAGCCGCACGGTGAGGCCCGCTTCCGAGCCACCATCGCCGTTCCGCCGAAGGCATCCAGGGGCGAACGGTACGCGGTGATCTGGGCCGCGATCTCCTCGGCGACCGATCCCGGTGCCAACGTCAACAAGATCCACAGGGTCGGCGTCAGAACTTATCTCGACATCGGCGTCGGTGGCGAGCCGCCGTCCGGTTTCAGTATCAACGAGATGATCCCGGCCCGGGACACCCTCGGCGTGCCCTCGGTACGCATCGCCGTGCGGAACACCGGCGAGCGCGCCCTGGACCTGACCGGCTCGGTAACTCTCTCCGACGGCCCCGCCGGCATGCGGGCCGGCCCGTTCGACGTGGTCGATGGGACAACGCTGGCACCGGGCGAGTCCGGGATGTTACTCGCGACTCTCCCCCGCGAGATACCCAACGGCCCCTGGCAGATCGACGTCGACCTGGAAAGCGGCCTGGTCAAACAGAGTGCGTCCGGAAGGATCACCTTCCCGGATCCGGGCGAGGTCGGCAAGCCGAGCTCGCCGCTGAGTCGCTTCGCCTCACCATGGATCCTGGCCGCTGCGGCACTCGCGGTGGGACTGATCCTGGTCGTCGGACTGACGTTCCTGATCCGCCGCTCGCGACGTCGCCGGGTCAAGGTACCGGTCTAGCCCGACCCGTACCCGGCCGTCAGCGCCAGTCAGCTGGCGGCCAGGATCACCGGCTGTGGCGCCGCGTAGAACTGCGCGTCGTCCGCATCCGAGGGCGCCGCCTGCGCCAGCCGCTCCACCGCGACGAAGCCGTTCGCGGCGTACACGAAACCGGGTCGCCAGGGCACGACCTCGTCGCCCGCGACGAGCGGAAAGCTCGACTTCTGTGCCCCGGTCATCGCATCCAGGGTGATCAACTCGTGGGCGTCGGTGAGCAGGTGCACCAACCCCGGCTGTAGGGCGACGATCCGCACCGGCGCCGGCCCGGTCCGCCGCCACAGCTCGGTCCCGGACCGGACCGAACGGGCCACCAGCTCGTTGCCGCTCGGGGTCAGCGCCACATCGCCGTCGAGCACCGCCTCGGCCGGGTCGAGCACCGGCACCGGCACCGGTTCGCCCCGGTCCAGCAGCCAACCACGGCTGTTGCCGGCGCTGGTCGTACGCATGGCCGAGCAGTTCGAACCGCCGTTGCCACAGCCGACCGGGACCAACCCCAACTCGGGTCCGGCGTCCTCCGGCCGCCACCGGTTGACCAGCCGACCGGTCTGGACGTCGTGGAACTCCGCCACCTGGGGAGCCGCGCAGGCGTCGACGGTGACGAGTTGACCGGCGGTGGTGGTGAGCGCACCGGCCCGGCAGGAACCGTCGATGTCGACCCGCCACAACTCGTGCCCGTCGGCCAGGTCGAGACCGCGCAGCCCGGATCCGCCGATCACCACCAGTACGGCCCGTCCGCTGCTCCCGGTCGCCGGAATCAGCCCGGCCGGGGTGTAGTTCGTGCCGGCTCCGGTGCGCCGCCCGTCGTACCCGTGTCCGGGGGGTGGGCCGTCGGCCCGCCACCTGATCCGGCCGGTACGGGCGTCCAGCGCGACCAGGTCGCCATCCGACCAGCGGCTGACCACGGTCGTCCCGACCGCCACGACGCCGATCAGCTCGGCCGGCCAGCGCCGGTACGACCAGTACGGGGTACGCCGGGTCCGGGCGTCGACCGGCTCGTCGGCGCGCACCTGGCGGGTGGTGGCGTAGATCCGCAGCCGACCGTCGACGATCAGCGGAGCGGAGGCGAGCGTGCCGACCACCCCGATCGCCGGGCGCACCGGAGCGGGATAACCGGTACGGGCGGTGGTGAGCACCTCGGTCGGAGCGAGCACCCGGTACGCGATCACCGCGACCGACGCCACGACCAGCACGGCCGCGATCACGATCACGGCCGGCCGGCGCCGACCCCACCTCCGGCCCCGCGATCGCATCCAGCACCTCCGCCGGGCACCCTACCGAGCCATGCCGGACCGATGCCTGTCAGGTCAGTCGGCAACGCCCCGTCCCGTGTCTCGGCGCCCCGTCCCGTGTCTCGGCCGACGGCGGTAGCCGCTGGGCGGCGCCTCCGGGGACGGGGCTGTGGCGGCCGGTCCCGATCAGGCCGCGGCGGCCGGGTCGCCCCGGTGGTCGCCGTCGGGCGAGGTAACCACGGCGGCCAGGTCGGCCAGGTCACGACGGAGCGCTCCCTCGACGGTACGAGCGGCCAGCCCGCCGAACACCAGCGCGAGCAGGCGCGCGTACGGCGCCGTCACGGCGCCCTCCTGGACCACGCTGACCGCGGTCCAGCCACGCCGACGGCGCCGCCCCTCGACCGGTGTGAAGGAGTACACGGTCCGGTAGTCGACGCCGACGCCGGACGAGCTGACCGTGAGCCGGTGCGGCGGACTCGCCTCGTCCACCCGGAACTCCTCGATCAGCTCGGTGCCGTCCGGCAGGCGGTGACTCTCCCGCCAGACCGTGCCGACCCGCATCGGGCCGGTGGTCAGCACCTCGATCCCGTTGATCGTCGAGAGCCAGTCGGACCGGCCGGGCAGGTCGGTGAAGACCTGCCACAGTTCCTCGGCGGACGCCTGCACGAGCCGGGTCACCGCTACCGTCGCCATCGCACCTCCCCAACCTCCACCGTACGGCGGGTGACCGACCATCCACGCGAACATTCGCGGAAGGCGACGAGAACGTGACGCGAGTGACGCCGGGAACCTGTCCTCGCCGTCCGCCGAGCCGGTGGCGCTAGGGTTCGTCCTGGCACAAACGTTGCGAGGTGCCCCGCGCGAGCGGGGAGAATCGGGAAGCCGGTGTGAATCCGGCACGGGCCCGCCGCGGTGACCGGGGAGCTGCCACCCACGCGTACGAGACGCGGCCACTGGCCCGAACAGGGCTGGGAAGGCGGGTGACCAGCGCAGATCCGGGAGTCCGAAGACCGGCCTCGCTGTCACCTGCCCCGTTCTCGGGGCACGAGCGCAGCGGGAGCCTGCCTTGGACACGGATCTTTACGAGGTCATCCACCGTCGCCGGGACGTACGCGGCCAGTTCACTGGAGCACCGATCGCCGACGAGGTGTTGGAGCGGGTACTGACGGCGGCGCACGCCGCGCCGAGCGTCGGGCTCTCCCAGCCGTGGGACTTCGTCCTGGTCCGGGATCCGGACCTGCGGCGGGAGTTCCACCGGCACGTGGAGCGGGAGCGGGACAGCTTCGCGGCCACCCTGGAGGGTGAGGCCGCGCGGCGGTTCGCCGGGATCAAAATCGACGGCGTACGCGAGTCGACCCTGTCGATCGTCGTCACGTACGACCCGGAGCGGGGTGGCCCGTCGGTGCTCGGCCGGCACGCGATCGCCGACGCCGGGCTCTACTCGGTCTGCCTGGCGATCCAGAACCTCTGGCTGGCGGCGAGTGCCGAACAGCTCGGGGTCGGCTGGGTCTCCTTCTACCGGGAGACGTTCCTGCGTGACCTGCTCGGCATCCCGGCCACCATCCGCCCGGTCGCCTGGCTCTGCCTGGGCCCGGTGACCCACTTCGAGCAGACGCCCGACCTGGAACGACACGGCTGGCGCCAACGCCGCCCCCTGTCGGCGGCGCTGCACCACGACCGCTGGCACCCGTCGGCCTGAACCTCTCCGTCGGGAACCGGTCGGCAGGGGCGAGCCGCCCTGCGGGCCGAGGTCGCCGCCCTGGAACAGCTCACCGCATCCGTACCGCCACCGACCCCGGCACGACCAGCTCAGACTCAGACTCGACCGATCCGGGGCGACCGTGAGCTGCCTGACCGCGCCGGGACTCTCACAGCGCGATTGGCAAAGTTTGCCTAAAAACCCCGGTTTGCCTGCGACAGCTAAACGTGGGTTTTTAGGCAAACTTTTACTGTCCGCAGACGCCCCACCTCGGCGCCGAAGCGCACGGACAGACCATGATCGACGCCCGCTGAGCTGTTCTGTTGACCGCCCCCACAACAGGTGAGCGCGCGTGGATCATGTGTTCACCCAGCCGTCAGCGACGGAAGGCACCTGACTTCGCCCCACCGACGAACGCCATCCAACCCGCCGACTCCACCACCAGCACCGGCCCAGCCACATCCTTCGAATCACGCACCCCGACAACCCCCACCAGGTTGTCCGCCACCTCAACGCACTGACCTTGATCATTCGAGCGACTGCTCTTGCGCCAGCGGGCTCCTGAAAGACTGCTCACGACTCATACTCCTTCGCCGCGCGCACGAACTCATCGCGCGATGCGGCCTCGTTCAGTGCTGACGCGGTGATGTCCTCGAAGGCAAGGGCGTACCGCGCGGTCTCGGCTGGCTTGTCCAGGTAGAGAGCACCGGTCAGGCCCTCCACGTAGATTGTCGTGGGTTCCTGGCGCTTCGGAAAGTCCATGATGGTAAATCCACCGACCATGGTGCCTCCGTGGATGCCGGCGCTGAACGGCAGCAGGCGGATGGATACGTTGGGCAGCTCGCTTGCCTCGGCCAGGCGCCGCAGCTGCCGGGCCATGATCTGCCCATCCCCGACGGGCCGACGAATGACCGCCTCGTCGAGCATCACGTCGAATACCGGCGCTTGCGGGTCGAGCCTGGTCAGCAGGCGGGCCCTGCTCATCCGCACCGCGACGCGCCGCTCAATCTCATCGGGTGACAACCCCAGCACGCTTCTCTTGAACACCGCTGTGGCGTACTCCCTGGTTTGCAGGACGCCGGAGACGAGATCGGTGTGGTACTCGCGGAGCTTGCTCGCGGCCTCTTCGAGACCGATGAACAGCTCGAACCAGGGCGGGATGTCCGCGTAGTCGTGCCACCAGCCCTTGGACTTGGTGTGCGGGGCGATGGCGGTGAGGGCGGTGGTGGTCTGCTCGTCGGCGCCGTACAGGTCGCACATGGCCTTGACGTCGACCGTACGGGCGGGCAGCTCGCCGCTCTCGAAGCGCCACAGCTTCGTCACCGACCACTCCAGCGCACGGGCGGCGTCCACCTGCGGCATACGCGCCTCGTGTTCGCGGAGCCGGCGCAGCTCCCGGCCGAGCTGTCGACGCGGGACGGTCGACCCGACAACGGACTCCGGCATGATGCTCCCCCCGGCCTGTGCATCGTCCACTCGTCCGGTCGTGCTGTCGGCAAAGACGATGCGCACTCGCCCGATGTCGGGCCTCGGCTATTCGTACCTATCTCTACCACATCCCCTGGTGACCATTGCGTCACCGAAACGGATCGAGGAAGCTTCGGGTTGTTCGAATAATCATCCGAAAAACGCCCGAACCGGGCGCGATTCGCCGTGCCCGACCACGGACGGGCAGGTCTGGAGGGTGTCATGCGCACAGCCGTGGCCGGTCAGTCCGATCCCGAGGATCCGGACGAAGAACAAGAGCCTTCCCCGTACGACAACCGGTCCGACCATCATGACGACAGGGAGAACCGCACCGGCGGTCGTACCGGGGTCAACCGGGGACCCGGCTGGCCGAGGCGGCGGATATGAGCATTCTTTCCCGCTACCTCTGGCCGGAGATCGTCCGCTTGGCACACAACGTCGTCACCGCGCACCGCGACGGGAAGATGTGCGAACGGTGTGCGGAGCCCGGCGACTGCCACCGCCTCCGGGGCGCGCTGATCGAGATCGGCACCTTCGACCCGCCACCCGGTACGCCGATCCGCCTCCTGCCCGGCCAGTGGTCACACTGCACGGGCCGCCATCCCGGCGAAACCGTCGACCTGCACGTCGCCAAGGTGCACATTGATCGGGCGCACCCGAACCACGAGGAGGTCTGGGTCACCGGGCACCTGCCGGAGTGTTCGTGGCAGTCCACCGAGCGGCATCCGCCGTGTGTCGAGATCCTCGTCCGAGCGGACGCGCTGTTAGAGCAGGCGAGCGCACGGGTACGGGCCCGATGAGCCGCAACCTGGAGCCGATCACTACGGCAACCCTGCAACTGTCGGCGGACCTGACGATCCGGCAGCACGAGCCCGGCGGCAACATCTGGAATCCGGGCACCTGCTGGCAGTGCACTCCCGCCGGCTGCCCCCAACTCACCTGGGCGTACGAGGTGCGCGACGGTGGCGCGGCGGCTTGCCCCGTACCGGTGAGTTCTTGATTTTGTCCGGCCCGGCGGCAACCGGTGCCGGACGCACATGGGCGGCCCCGACCGATCACGGATGGGGCGGGGCCGCCCGAAACCTAGCTCTGACGGTGGTCTGTATCAGCCGTCGAAGGCGCCGGATCGTGCCGCACCGATGAACGTGGACCAGTCGACCGGGCTGAATGCCAGCACCGGGCCGCTGATGTCCTTCGAGTCACGCACACCCACCACGTCGGCCACGTTGTCGGCCACCTCGACGCACCAGCCCTGGTCGTTCGAACGGGTGCTCTTCCGCCACGTCGCACGCGCGAGATCAAGCTGCATGTTCTACCCCTTTGGTCGCGGTTTATGCACATTCATGTGCATTCGCCGGTATTCTCGCACAGCGCAGCGTGAATCGTGCGTCACCGACTGCAACATGCCCGAGCGTGGCGACACGTCCGCGCACACACTGTGCGACTCGCCCGTCAGCCCGCGACCAGGACTACTCCACAGTCGATAGACCGCTCCACCACAATCGGAAGCGCCCGATGATCACGAAGACTTCGGCCGGCTGTAGCGAGCCGAAGTCTCCGTGATCACGAAGCGCGGATCAGCGGGCGGGGGTGATGGTGCCGGTCACCTCGCCCAGGGCGAGAGGGCGGCCGTTGGGGCCGGGGGCGGTGGCGGAGATGGTGACGGTGTCGCCGTCTTCGAGGAAGGTGCGGGTGGTTCCGTCGGAGAGAGTGAGCGGCTCGGTGCCGCCCCAGCTCAACTCCAGGAACGAGCCGACCTGGTCACGCCGGTGCCCGGAGACGGTGCCGGAGGCATAGAGGTCGCCCGCGCGTACGGAGGCGCCGTTGACGGTCAGGTGGGCCAACTGCTGGGCCGGGGTCCAGTACATGCCGGCGAACGGCGGCTCGCTCACCCGGCTGCCGTTCCAGTCGACCGCCAACCGCAGGTCGAGACCGAGATGCGGGTCGTCGCGCAGGTAGTCGAGGACCGGCGGGTCCTGCTCGGCCGCCGGCACCCAGGCGTGCGCCAGCGCGTCCAGCGGCACCACCCAGGGCGAGATCGAGGTCGCGAACGACTTGCCCAGGAACGGGCCGAGCGGCCGGTACTCCCAGTTCTGCAGGTCCCGCGCCGACCAGTCGTTGAGCAGCACCACCCCGAAGACGTACGCCCGGAAGTCCTCGACCGGCACCCGGTCACCGAGCGCCGACGGCAGCCCCACCACGAAGCCGACCTCGGCCTCGATGTCGAGCCGGATCGACGGGCCGTAGACCGGACCGTCCGGAGTGGAGCGCTGCCCGCACGGGCGGACGATCGGCGTACCGGAGACGACGACGGTGCCGGCCCTGCCGTGGTAGCCGATCGGCAGGTGTTTCCAGTTCGGCAGCAGCGGCGGCCCACCCGGGCGGAAGATCTGGCCGACGTTCGACGCGTGCTGCTCGGAGGAGTAGAAGTCGACGTAGTCGCCGACCTCGAACGGCAGCACCATGCTCACCTCGGTCAGCGGGACCAGCAGCGGGGTCACCGCCGCCCGGTGCGCCGGCTCGGTGAGCAGTTCGACGATCCGCTGCCGGACGGTGGCCCACTGGGCGTGCCCGAGCGCCATGAACTCGTTGAGCGACGGCTCGCGCAGCGCACCGCCGGCCAGGATCAGCCCGGCCGCCTCCGCGCCGTCGAGGTCGAGGACGAACTCCGCGATCCGTACGCCGATCCGCCGCGCCCCCTCGTCGCCCCGGACGAACACCCCGTACGGCAGGTTGTGCACGTCGTACGGCGAACCCGCCGCGCCCTCGACCCAGCTCACTCGGTCTCCCCGTGGTTCATCAGCCCCAGTTGGGCCAGGTCGGTCAGTGGTTCGTCGATACTGCACGAGCCGAAGCCGCGCCAGAGTGGCCGGGGCCGGTCGCGCCGGATCCGGGCCGGCTCGACCAGGCGCAGCGGGTCGCCGCTGGCGAGCAGTTCGGCGATCCCGGCCACCTCGGTGTCCTCGGCTGCGGCAGCGGTAGCCACCAGGACGTTGACGAAGCCGTGATGGGTGAAGCCGGTCTCCGGGTCGGTGTGCCGCAGCGCGTGGTGCAGCCCGGCGGTGAGCTTGAACGGCAGGTCCCGGTCCCGGCAGGCGCGGATCACGGCGGCCAGTTCGACCGGGCTGGGGAAGAGTTCGGCGGCGAGCCCGCCGGTGCGGAACTTCGCCGCGATCGGGGTGCCGGCGGCCCGTGCCGCCGCGATCTCGTCCAGGGCGGCGAGCAGCCCCCAGGTGAGCGGCACCTCGGCATAGAACTCGGGCCCCGCCGAGTCCGGCCCCGTTGGATCCGGCCCCGTTGGATCCGGCCCCGTTGGATCCGGCCCCGTTGGATCCGGCCCCGTTGGATCCGGCCCCGTTGGATCAGGCGCCGTCGGATCAGGTGCCGTCGGATCAGGTGCCGGCAGGTCGGCCCGGACGGCGAGCAGGTCGGTCAGGCCGGGGAGCGGGTCCTCGCCGCGTTTCGCGACCGCCACCTCGATCTGCCGGACCACCAGTCGGGGATCGGCCGCCGCCAGCAGGGCGGGCAGCCGGCCGATCGGCACGTCCCCGATGACACCGACCTCGATCCGCTCACCCGGCCCCAGCAGCGCGGGCAGGTGGGTCAGGGCCGAGGCGGGGACGAGCAGCGGGCCGACGAGGTCGGCGTACCAGGTGGTCCGGTGCGTTCGGTGGGCGGCGAGGGCATCGGCCAGCGACGCGCTGCCGGGCGGGAAGACGGCCGCGTCGTCGACCAGGCCGGCGAAGAGCCGGGGCACCTGCGTTGACACGAACAGAGAACTTACGGGACGCTACGACTAACGGACAACAGCGTCCGATTATCGGACACCATCGGCCGCTGAATGGGACAAATGCGGAGGTCAAAGTGCCTTACTACCGCAGCGTCGGTGAGCTGCCCCGTAAACGCCACACCCAGTTCCGCCAACCCGACGGCAGCCTCTACTCCGAGGAGCTGATGGGCCAGGAGGGCTTCTCCTCCGACTCGTCGCTGCTCTACCACCGTTACCCGCCGACCGCGATCGTGGACGCGCAGGAGTTCACCCCGACCGCCTGGTCCCGGCTGCCGAACCTGCCGCTCAAGCCCCGCCACCTGCGTACGCACAAGCTCGACGCGGGCGGCGCGGACCCGGTACTGGGCCGGCAGCACCTGCTCGCCAACGATGATGTGCGCATCTCGTACGTGGTCGCCGACCGCCCCTCACCGCTCTACCGCAACGCCATCGGCGACGAGTGCCTGTACGTCGAGTCCGGTGCCGCCCGGATCGAGTCGACCTTCGGCGTGCTCGGGGTGACCGCCGGCGACTACGTGATCATCCCGACCTCGGTGATCCACCGGATCGTGCCGATCGCCCCCGTTCCGCTGCGCCTGCTCACCGTCGAGGCGACCGGGCACATCGGCCCGCCGAAGCGGTACCTCTCCGCGCGGGGCCAGTTCCTGGAGCACTCCCCCTACTGCGAACGCGACGTACGCGGCCCCGCCGAACCGTTCCTGGTCGACGGGGAGGACGTCGAGGTGTACGTCCAACACCGCCGCGGCTGGACCCGGTACGTCTACGCCAATCACCCGTTCGACGTGGTCGGCTGGGACGGGCACCTCTACCCGTGGGCGTTCTCCATCCACGACTTCGAGCCGATCACCGGCCGGGTGCACCAGCCGCCGCCGGTGCACCAGACCTTCCAGGGGCCCAACTTCGTCATCTGCTCGTTCGTCCCGCGCAAGGTGGACTACCACCCGCTGGCGATCCCGGTGCCGTACAACCACCACAACACCGACTCCGACGAGATGCTCTTCTACACCGGCGGCAACTACGAGGCCCGGCGCGGCTCCGGCATCGAGCAGGGTTCGATCTCGCTGCACCCGGCCGGTTTCACCCACGGCCCGCAGCCCGGTGCGGCGGAACGGTCGATCGGGGTCGACTACTTCGACGAGCTCGCCGTCATGGTCGACACGTTCCGCCCGCTCGACCTCTGCGAACCCGGCCTGAGCGTGGAGGACCCCGGTTACGCCTGGACCTGGGCCCGCCGCACGACCTGACCCCGGTCAACCGAGATCGCACCGTCCCGAGATCCGCACTCTTCCACGGAAAGCGTGCCTGTCCGCGCGGGAGTGGGCACGCTTTCTCTGAAAGAGTGCGGAGCGGGGCGGGGTCAGCTCGGGGCGGGGCCGTAGCGGCGCAGGACGGCCAGTTCGGCCACTGACGCGGCGGCGATCGCCAGGACCAGCGGCCACGGCGAGCCGACCAGGGCATAGAGCAGGATCAGTACGGGCGCGGCCAGGGCGGCGTACACCGCCAGGGCCAACGTCCGGTCCCGGGGCAGCAGCTCGGGCAGGATGGTGCGGACCAGGCCGGGCACCGCCGAGGCGAACCGCCACAGCAGCACCCCGCCACCGATCGCCAGCAGCGCCGCCCAGACCCGCGAGGTGGGACCGCTCCCGGCAGCCATGAACGCGACCAGCACCGCCGCCACGATCGAGTAGCCGGCGCCGTACATGACCAGGCGGAGCAGGCTCTCGCCAACCGAGTGGACGCTGTTCGTGCGGATCGGGGTGACCGCGACGGTCGCCGCGACCTGCTCCAGCGCCCACACGTAACGGCGCCGCTCCAGCCGACTCTGCCCCACGTCGTCGCGGGCTTCGGCGAGCGACGGATCGAGTTCCAGCGCCTCCCGGTAGGCCCGCTCGGCCAGGTCGAACAGGTCCAGTCGGGCGGCGACCATGCCGAGCACCAAGTGCGCCTGCGCCTCGCGCGGGGCCAACTCGACCCCACGCCAGGCCGCGTTCAGCGCCGGCTGGCCGTTGCGGGCGTCGGCCAGGATCCCGGCGGCGCTGCGCTGGGCGTACGCGTCCGCCGGTCCCCGGCGCAGGAGTTCGTCGGCGACCTCGGCGGCCTCCTTGAACCGGCGCTGGTCGACCAGGGCCAGCCCTCGGGCGACCAGCGGGGGCGCCCAGTCGGGTGCGGCACCGGGGATGGCTGCGGTCGCGGTCGACACGGCGATCGCGGTGTCGGCGGCGGTCAGTGCCTCCTCCGGGCGCTCCGCCGCCAACTGCACCCGGGCGAGCATGGTCCAGGCTTGCACGCTGGCCTGGTCGAGGGTGATGGCGAAGCCCAGTTCGGCCACGGCGTCGTCGTAGCGGCCGAGTTCGGCCATCAGGTCGGCCCGCTGAAGGTAGTCGTCGGCGGAGGCGTGCTGTTCGGGTACGGCGTCGCTGGACACCGTTCGAGCCTAGACGGACCGGACGAACGAGGGCCGGCGGCCATGGATGGGCAGGACTGTCACCGGGGCCGGATCGAGGGTGTCACCGTCGCCGGTTCCGGGGTGTCAGCGAGCGTGGATCAGGGCCACCGCGAGTCCGGCCAGCCCCTCGGCCCGGCCGGTCAGCCCGAGGCCGTCGGTGGTGGTGCCGGAGACCGTCACCGGGGCGCCGACCGCGTCGGAGAGCACCCGCTGCGCCTCGTCGCGTCGGGGCCCGATCTTCGGCCGTACGCCGATCACCTGGATCGACACGTTGCCGATCTCGAATCCGGCGGCCCGGACCCGGCGGGCGGTCTCGGAGAGCAGGACCACCCCGGCCGCGCCGGCCCACTCCGGCCGGTCGGTGCCGAAGTTGGCGCCGAGGTCGCCGAGCCCGGCGGCGGAGAGCAGCGCGTCGCAGGCGGCGTGCGCGGCGACGTCACCGTCGGAGTGTCCGGCCAGCCCGTCGACGCCGGGCCAGTGCAGGCCGGCGACCCAGCAGGCCCGGCCAGCTTCGAAGGCGTGTACGTCGGTGCCGATGCCGACCCGGGGAACGATCACCGGGACAGGGTACCGAGCGGACGGCTCGACACCGGTCAGGCGGTGTCTGGTCCCGGCTGGCTCTGCAACAGGTGCTCGGCCAGGGCCAGGTCGAACGGCTGAGTGATCTTCATCGCGTACGGCGATCCGGGCACGCAGGTCACCTGTACGCCCTGCTTCTCCACCAACCCGGCGTCGTCGGTGAGCGAGTCGACGGCGACGGCGTGCGCGGCGGCCAGCACCGCCCGGCGGAAGCCCTGCGGGGTCTGCACGGAGCGCAGGACGGACCGGTCGACGGTGCCGAGCACCATCCCGTCGACGGAGACCTCCTTGACCGTGTCGATCACCGGCAGTACCGGGATCGCGGCGTCGTGCCCGGCCCGGATCGTCGCGGCGACCGACTCGACCAGCACCGGCGGGAGCAGTGCCCGCGCGGCGTCGTGCACCAGCACGATCTCCGGGCCGTCCGGTACGGCGGCCAGCGCGGCGGCGACCGACGCCTGCCGGGTCAGTCCACCGACCACCACGGTCAGTTCGGCGACCGGGGCGAGCAACAGCCGCACCGCCTCGACCTCGGCCGGCGGCGCCGCCACCACGATCGTGTGTACGGAGGGAGCGGCGGCGATCCGGCGCACCGCGTGCACCAGCAGCGGCTCCCCGGCGAGCAGCCGGAGGGCCTTCGGCGCACCGGGCCCGAGTCGTACGCCCGCACCCGCCGCAGGAACGAGGACCGCGACGTCACCGCGCGGATTGAGCTGCGCGGTCACGTCGCGGTCCTCGTTTCTGTGCGATCCGTGGGTGGGATTGCGGCGGATCATCCCAACCCGGGTGTTACGCCTCGGTGAGCACCTTGTCGAGAAGGTTCTCGGCTTCGTCCTTGGTGCTCTTCTCGGCGAGCGCGACCTCGCCGACCAGGATGTCGCGGGCCTTGGCGAGCATCCGCTTCTCGCCCGCCGACAGGCCCCGCTCCCGCTCCCGGCGCCAGAGGTCACGAACAACCTCAGCCACCTTAAGGGGGTTTCCGGAGGCCAGCTTTTCCAGATTCGCCTTGTAACGCCGCGACCAGTTGGTCGGCTCCTCGGTGTGAGGGGCGCGGAGGACATCGAAGACCTTGCCCAGGCCCTCTTCGCCGACCACTTCGCGGACGCCGACGATCTCGGCATTCTCAGCGGGCACCCGGACCGTCAGGTCACCCTGCGCGACCCTGAGGACGAGGTACTGCTTTGGCTCGCCCTTGATGACCCGAGTCTCGATTGCCTCGATGAGTGCGGCCCCGTGGTGGGGGTAAACAACGGTCTCGCCGACACTGAAAACCATAGGTTCGAAACCCCTTTCGCTGTGTCTAGGGTAACACGCTCAGGCACTGATGTCCCACCTCAGTCCTGACCATTAGCGCAGCTCAGAGGCCCTGTGAGAGGTCTTTCTTCCGCTTGACAGGCCGCCGATCCACGAGTTCCACCACGCTGCGTAACCTCCGGATCACCGGCCGGCGAGCCTAGTCGGAAGAATCGGATGTAGGGCGTTCCGGTGGTTCAATCATATCTCTCCCCCTTAGGGGGCGCCGGAGACTAGCGGTACGGGCCCCGGTACGGGACGCTGGACGAGGAGCCCGATCCATTATCACGTGACCGGCCAGGGGGCACGATGGGCACGCCGGGAAACAGCGAAGGTTGGCCGGAGTTCGGCGGCCAACCGGACGGCCTGCCCGACCTGCCGCCGGGCTGGGGCCCGATCGTCATCCCCGACGACCCGGCCGAACTCGCCGCCGAGGCAGCCCTCGTCCGCCGCGAGCTGCGCCAGCAGGCCCGGCGCTCGACCTGGCGCCGACGGCTCGGCCTCGGCCGTACCAGCGGTCTCTCCGCCGTACGACTCACCCTGCTGATCATGCCGCTGGCACTGATCGCCGCCCTCGGCAGCCTGTTCGCGGTGGCCTGGCCCGGCCAGCAGCGCCAACCCGCGGCTCCGCGCGCCAGCACCGGCGGCAGCCCCGGACGTACGCTGCCCGCGCTCGACCTGGTCGACTCTGACGCCGCCCCGGTCGCCCTGCGCGGACTGCTCCCGGCGGTGATCCTGCTGACCGACGGTTGCGCCTGCGCCGAACAGGTGACCGCCGCCGCTGCGGCCGCACCCGCCGGGGTGACCGTGATCGTGGTGACCAGCGGCCGGTCCCGACCCAGCCCACTGCCGAGCCCGGCACCGGTGGTCGGCGCACCGGTACGCGCACTGGCCGACCCGGCCGCCGAACTACGCGGTCTCGTCCAGGTCGAACCCCGGCCCGATGCCGCCACCGCCGTGCTGGTCGACCGCGCGGGCTCGATCGTCCGGATCCTGCCCGCCCTGGCCTCACCCGCCGACTACCAGCCCGACCTGCCCGCGCTCACCCGACGGTGAGCCCACTCCGACGGCACCTCCCTGCCCGGAACAGGTCACACCAGGACGGGTCGACCGGGACGGCACCGGTCGGTACGGCGCTGATCAGGACAGGGCCAGCAACTGGATCGCCACCTCGACCGGCCCCGACTGCGGGCGGGCCCGGGACACCTGGATAACCATCCGGGTGCCGGCCGTGGTCACCATCCTGCTGGTGAACCCGTCGCCACAGACCAGCGCATTCTCGGTCGGACCCGTACGGTCGCCGTCCACCCGGATGGTCAACTCCCCGTACCCGGCGCAGACGTACTGCAACAGGTAACGCCCACCGGACTCCACCTGGACCGGCCAGTCGGTGGTGGTCCCCTCGTGCACCGCGAACAGGTCCCGCCGCACTGTCCCGGGAAACTCCGGCAGCGACCCACCGGCGTCGGGCAGCAACAGCCGGGCCCCCGGCTCCACCCGGTACACGTCGAACGACGGCTCCGGCGCAGCGACCGGTGGCGCGACCCTCGGCGCGGCGACCGGCGCCGGCGACTCCGG
The DNA here is from genome assembly GCF_055586685.1 of Micromonospora sp. NPDC049529. NCBI lineage: Bacteria > Bacillati > Actinomycetota > Actinomycetes > Micromonosporales > Micromonosporaceae > Micromonospora > Micromonospora sp. NPDC049529. Next base: position 544,749 of record NZ_JBVJHT010000001.1, on the reverse strand, counting down.
CTCCGCCGCCACCCACCACCAGCCGCCGGCCGCCAGCACCACCGCCGTACCGACGGCCAGCAGGACACCGACGTCCCGATCAGCCCCGGCCGGGTCGGGGCGGTCACCGGTCGACCCGGCGCGGCTCGGCCGGGCGCGGTTCGGCGCGGCACGGCTCAGCACGGCGGGACGAATTCGAGCAGGGTCGCGTACAGGGTCAGGCCGGGGCCGAACGCGAGCATGACCACCCGACGCGGCGGCACCGGCCTGGACCGCAACCGGTCCAGGATCAGCAGCACCGTCGGCGACGAGCAGTTGCCGTGGTCGGCCAGGGTCGCCCGGGAGTCGGCCAACGCCTCCGGCGGCAGGCCCAGCTCGTGCTCCACCACGTTCAGGATCCGGGGACCGCCCGGATGCACCGCCCAGCCGTCCACCTCGTCGATGCCCAGCCCGTGCCGGGCCAACAGGTCGTCCACCAGGCCGCGTACGTGCATCGCGAGGACCTGCGGCACCCGGGGGGACAGGCCCATCCGGAACCCGGTGTCGGTGACGTCCCAGGTCATGTGGTCCGCCGTCGAGGTGTCCGTCACCGCGACGACCTCGCGGACCGCGTACCCGGGGCGGCCGGCCGGGGTGAGCACCGCGGCCACCGCGGCGTCCGAGAAGAGCGCGTGCGAAACGATCTGCTGGGTGTCCACCCGCGCCGACGACGGCTGGATGTGCAGGCTGGTCAACTCGGCGCAGAGCAACAACGCCGGTCGGCCACGGGCGGCGACGAAATCACTCACCGTGCCGAGTCCGGGCAGCGCCGCGTAACAGCCCATGTGCCCGATGAAGACCCGCTGGGTCGCGGCCGACATGCCCATGTCCCGCGCCAGCAGGATGTCCAGCCCCGGTGTGGCGTACCCGGTGCAGGAACAGACCGCGAACAGGCCCACGTCACCGGCGGAGAGCCCGGCGCCGGTCAGCGCCCGGCCGACCGCCTCCTTACCCAGCGGCAACGCCTCCACCAGGTAGCGCCGCATCCGCCGCTCGGTCGGCCAGGCCGAAACGTCCTCCAGCAGCGGGTTGACCGCCGCCTGCCGGGTCACCACGCCCGAGTTCGCGAAGATCCGCTCGGCCAGGGCACGGGTCGTACCTTCGAAGTGTTTCGAGAAGAAACCGGCCCACAGGTCGGTCTGTGCCGCGCGGGGCGGCAGTGCGACACCCAGGCCGGCGATCACCGGCAGCTCCCCCGTACCGCCCGCGCTCACCATCGGGGGGCCGACCCGTCCCGGTCCGGGTCCCCACCGATCGCCGCGACGCCGAGCCAGTCGGCGCAGACGTCCGAGGTCGCCGGGTGCAGCGATCCGCAGCGCGCGTCCCGGTACAACCGCTCCAGCGGGTGGCCCCGCCGGGTCGCCGACGTACCGGCGGCCTCCAGCATGGACGCGGCCACCTCCGCCGCCGTCGTCCCGGCGAGCAGCTTGGCCCGCCACACCCAGCGGTTGGTCTCCGCGTCACCGGGCTCGGAGTCCACCCGGCGGGCCGCCTCGGCCACCACCAGCCGGGCCGCGGCCACCGCCGCGTCGGCCCGCCCGATCCGGGCCCGGATCGCCGGCAGCTCACCCAGGTTGCGGGCGTTGACGTGCGCGACCGCGGCATCGATCGCCGCCTGGGCCACCCCCACGTAGACCGCGGCGTAGCTCGCCACCAGCCAGTGCGGCATCAACTGCGCCACCACCAGGGCCAGCCCCTCCACCCCGCCGAGCAGGCGGTCCGTTGGCACCGTCACGTCCAGGTGCAGGTCGTGCGAGGCGGTCGCGCGCATGCCGAGCGAGTCCCAGGTCGGCTCGACCCGCAGCCCGTCCGCCGACGCGGGCACGAGGAACTGCGACACCACCGACTGGTCGGCCACGCTCCGGGCCGCCACCAGGTACGCGTCCGCGTGCCCCGCACCGGAGCAGAACGTCTTCGCGCCCTTGATGTGAAAACCGCCGTCAACCGGCTCGTACACCGTGGAAAGCTGGGACAGCCGGGCACCGGCACCCCGTTCGCTCATCGCCACGCCGTACCAGGCGCCGGCCGCCGCCTCGGCCAGCAACCGGTCCCGCGCCGCCAGCGCCTCGTCCGGTAGGCCCAGCGCCTCGGCCAACTCCTCGGTCACCGCACCGAGCGCACCGGTGACGGAGGCGTGCATGTTGAACACCAGCGCGGTCGCACCGTTGCCCCGCCCGAGTTCGGTGGCGACGCCGGCGTACTCGGCGAAGCGGGCACCGAAGCCGCCCAGGTTCGCCGGCACCATCAGCCCGAACAGGCCCGCATCCCGGAGGTCCACGAAATCCTCAACGGGAAACGTGCCCTCGCGGTCGTGCTCGGCCGCTCGCGCGGCCAACCGTGGCGCCAACCGGCGCGCGGCTCCGAGCGCGTCCACCGCCATACCTGCCCCCTCCTGCACGTCACCCGTACTGCCGGGCCACCCGCCTGCCTACCCGTGCCGCCCTCCACACCTACCCATGCTTCACCCCACGGCCCTGGTAGAGCACCGCCGTCGACCGAGTGGGCACGATCCGAGGTGCTGCCCGACCGCCGGCCACCGGTCCCACCGCCCCGCCACCACTCGACTGGTGGACCAGCCAGCGCAGCAGGCCCGGTACTGCCGGACGGATCCCGCGCAGCCGCAGCACCACCCCGTACCGGGCGCACTCCACCACCAGCGCCCGCGCGTCCACGAACAACCGTGGATCGTGGATCCCGCGCGGCACCCCGCGCACCCGCTCCGCCAGCGTCACCGCCACCAGCCGGCTGATCACCGTGTCGTTCAGCGTGTCCAGCACCAGCGTGCCGCCCGGCCGGAGCACCCGGCACACCTCGGCCACCGCCGCCCGCCAGTCCGGTACGTGCTCCAGCAGCTCACCCGCGGCCACCACGTCCGCGCAGCCGTCGGCCAACGGCAGCGCGGTGGCATCGCCGTTGACCGGCGTGACCCCGTGCCCCGCCGCCTGAGCCAGCGCCGACCTGGTCAGGTCCACCCCGACGTGCCGGTAACCACGATCCGCCACGTGCGGGGCGAGCAGGCCGGCGCCGCAGCCCACGTCCACCAGGAGCGCCCCGGCGCGGGTCGCCACCGGCACCATCTCCGCCCGTGCCCGCGCCAGCCAGTGCAGCATCGCGAAGACACCATCCGGCCGCCACCACTCGTCGGCCAGATCGTCGTACTGTCGTGGATCATTACGCGGCCGGACCGGAAACCCGGCGCGCGCCGTCTCGACGTCGCCCACCTCAGGGATCCTCACTCGCCATGGCGTTGAGCCTGGCACGACTCGCCGGTAACGAACAGACTTCTTCTATGTCGCGAATGGTGTTAGGGCTGGTCCGGGCGAGTCACCCGGAGCCGGCAGCCGCCGTCACCGGGGTGTCGGCACTCCTTGCCTGGGGGGTCGGCCACCGGCCCGGCGGCGTCGCGACGGTGGCGGTGACCGTACTGGCGACGCAGCTGGCGGTCGGCTGGCTCAACGACCGGCTCGACGCCGACCGCGACACCGCCGTCGGCCGCACCGACAAACCACTGACCGACGGGACGCTCGACCGTCGCCTGGTCCTGGTGTGCGGGCTCGCCGCCGCGCTCGCCGCCCCGGCACTGGCCCTGCTGCTCAACCCGTCCGCCACGATCGCGATCAGCGTGGCGTTGATCTCCGCACTGCTCTACAACTGGCCGCTCAAGTCCACTCCGGTCTCCGTGCTGCCGTACGCGGTCTCGTTCGGAACACTGCCGGCCTTCGTCGTACTCGCCCTACCGGGCTCGCCCGCCCCGCCCGGCTGGCTGGTCGCGGCGGGAGCGCTGCTCGGCGCGGGCGCGCACTTCGCGAACGTACTGCCGGATCTCGACGACGACGCCCGGACCGGGGTGCGGGGCCTGCCGCACCGGATCGGCCCGGCCGGGTCGCGGGTGGCCGCCGCCGTACTGCTGCTCGCCGCGACCGCGATGCTCGTCTTCGGTCCGTCCGGGCCGCCGTCGTGGGCCGGGCTCGCGGCCATCGCCGCCGCCGCCGTGGTCCTTCCGCTCGGCTGGTACGCCGGCCGCTCGGCCGGTCGACGGGGCAACCGGGCCGTCGGCGTGTTCCGGGCGGTGCTGGTGGTGGCCGTGATCGACGTGGTGCTCCTGGTCGCCAGCGGACGGGTGGTGTGAGCGGGCCGTCCCCTGTTGGCGGGTTAACCGGGTCGGCGTACGGGACGGCACGACCCCCCACTACCCTGGAGCCCGGTCTGCGCGGGTATGGCCACCGCGCCCGGTGTCAGCTGGGCGTGGATCGCAACGAGGAGGACCGACGTGACGCGCTCGATCAGGCGACCCCGGCGGGCGGCGCTGCTGCTGGGCGGTGCGGCAACCGCTGCCGCCCTGCTGCTCTCCGGTTGCGGGACGGGCCAGATCGCCGAGACGGCGGCCATGCGGCCGACCGTCTCCGGGGTGAACACCCAGACGGACGACGACGCCTTCAAGCTGCGCAACCTCGCGGTCGTCTACAAGGACACCAAGGGCTACCCGGCCGGTTCCGACGCGCCGCTCGAGGTCTCCATCTACAACGACTCGATGAAGCCGGTGACGGTCACCGTCACCACCACCAGTGCCCAGGCCGTGGTGCTCGGCGGAAAGCTGGCCCCGAGCCCGCAGCCGAGCGCGTCGCCGCCGGCTTCCGCTCCCGCTTCGCCGTCCGGTTCCCCGTCCGGCTCGCCGAGCGTGACCCCGTCCGGCTCGCCGAGCGTGACCCCGTCCGGCGGCGCAAGCGGCTCGCCGGAGCCGACCACCGCCGCGACCAGCCAGCCGCCGAGCAACCAGCCTGCGAAGATCGAGATCCCGGCGCACGAATTCGTCGTGCTCAACCCGACCACCGGCAGCTTCCTCCAGCTCGCCGGGCTCAACGAGACGCTGCGGCCGGGACAGTCGGTCGAGCTCGTCTTCGACTTCGGCGGCCAGCAGATCCGGACCCCGGCTCCGGTCGCGATCCCGTTGACCGCCCCTCCGGCGGCCACCCCGGTGGTCGGTGGCGAGGGCCACGAGGGCTGAGCCTCCGGGGCTCCGAGGTCGGCGCACCGCCGGCACATCGCAAGATCATCGAACCGGGTCGGCGTGGCAGTGGCCACGACCGGCCCGTTTCGTCGTACGGATTGGCTAACGTCGCGGGGTGACCCCGCCCCCCGCTCCCCGCGCGACCCCCACGCGTGCCCGAGCCACGACCCGTGAACCCCGGCCCGCCTACCAGTGCGACGCCTGCGGGCACCAGCCACCGAAATGGGTCGGCCGGTGCCCCGAGTGCGGCGAGTGGGGCGCGGTCATCGAGACGGTGGTCAGCGGCCCCACGGTGGGCGGCCGGGTGGTCAGCTCCCGCATGCCGGGCGAGCCGGCCCGGCCGATCGCGACCATCAGCGCCGCTCCGGCGAAGGCCCGACCGACCGGCATCGGCGAACTGGACCGGGTGCTCGGCGGCGGCCTGGTGCCCGGCGCGGTGGTGCTGCTCGCCGGTGAGCCCGGCGTCGGCAAGTCGACCCTCCTGCTCGACGTGGCCCAGCAGTGGGCCGCCGTCGCCGGCAGCCCGTCGCTCGTGGTCAGCGGTGAGGAGTCGGTCAGCCAGGTCCGGCTGCGGGCCGAACGGATGGGCACCCTGCACGAGCAGCTCTACCTGGCCGCCGAGAACGACCTCGGCGCGGTGCTCGGCCACCTCGACGCGGTCAAGCCCGGCCTGCTGGTGCTCGACTCGGTGCAGACCATCGCCACCCAGACCAGCGACGGGGTGCCCGGCGGGGTGACCCAGGTCCGGGCGGTCACCGCCGCCCTGGTGTCGGTCGCCAAGGAGCGCGGCGTGGCGGTCGTACTGGTGGGGCACGTCACCAAGGACGGCCAGGTCGCCGGCCCCCGGGTGCTGGAACACCTGGTCGACGTGGTGCTGCACTTCGAGGGCGACAAGCACTCCTCGCTGCGGATGGTGCGCGGGGTGAAGAACCGGTTCGGCGCCGCCGACGAGGTCGGCTGCTTCGAGATGCACGAGGGCGGGATCAGCAGTCTCGCCGACCCGTCCGGGCTGTTCCTCACCCGCTACACGGAGCCGGTGCCCGGCACCTGCGTCACGGTGGCGATGGAGGGGCGCCGGGCCCTGCTCACCGAGGTCCAGGCACTGATCGGGGCGACCGTCGCCGGCTCGCCCCGGCGGACGGTCTCCGGGCTCGACTCGGCCCGGCTGGCCATGGTCCTCGCCGTCCTGCAACGCCGTACGGAGCGGCTCACCCTGCACGACCGGGAGGTCTTCGCCGCCACCGTCGGCGGAATCCGGGTGGTCGAACCAGCCGCCGACCTGGCCGTCGCGCTCGCCGTCGCGTCCGGTGGCCTCAACCTCGCCATCGCACCGAACCTGGTGGCGATCGGGGAGGTCGGCCTGACCGGCGAGGTCCGCCGGGTCGGTGCCGTGCCCCGGCGACTGGCCGAGGCCGCCCGGCTGGGCTTCCGCTTCGCCCTGGTGCCGCAGGGCTGCGGACCGGAATCGACCGGTGTGAGCCAGGAGAACATGCGGGTATTGGAGGTCACCGACGTACGATCGGCCCTGCAACAGGCTGCCCGGGTCTCCGCCGAGTGACCGGAAAGTCCCTGATAGATCCTCGTACGACGAATCTGACCGACACCCGGATGGTCTGCGCCGAGCCCGGCGCCGGCCCGATCGCGGCGAAGGGAACGGACGCAGTGCCACATCACAGTAACCGCGGCAGCACCGAGTGCACGCCGATCCGTAGACTGTCCGGGTGCCAACCGACCGCGACGCGAGCAGAAGCGCTGGCGCGAGTGCCCCGGCCCGCGGCAGCGCCGTGGGTTCTCTGGCACGCACCATCAGCGCGGGGGTGACCGTGAACGTACCCGGAACCACCGGCGATCCGCTACGCGCCAATCTCGCGCTGATGGCGCCGGGCACCGCCCTGCGCGACGGTTTGGAGCGGATCCTGCGCGGCCGTACCGGCGCGTTGATCGTGCTCGGCTACGACAAGGTCGTCGAGACCCTCTGCACCGGCGGCTTCCCGCTCGACGTCGAGTTCTCCGCGACGCGAGTTCGCGAACTGTGCAAGATGGACGGTGCGGTGGTGCTGTCCAGCGACGGCACCCGGATCGTCCGGGCCGCCGTGCACCTGATGCCCGACCCGTCGATCCCGACCGAGGAGTCCGGCACCCGGCACCGCACCGCCGAACGGGTCGCCCGGCAGACCGGCTACCCGGTCATCTCGGTCAGCCAGTCCATGCGGATCATCAGCCTCTACGTCAACGGCCAGCGGCACGTGCTCGACGACTCGGCCGCGATCCTGTCCCGGGCCAACCAGGCGCTCGCCACCCTGGAGCGCTACAAGCTGCGGCTCGACGAGGTCTCCGGCACCCTGTCGGCGCTGGAGATCGAGGACCTGGTCACCGTACGGGACGCGGTGGCCGTGGTGCAGCGCCTGGAGATGGTGCGCCGGATCGCCGACGAGATCGCCGGCTACGTGGTCGAACTCGGCACCGACGGCCGACTGCTCGCCCTGCAACTGGACGAGCTGATGGCCGGGGTCGACGCCGACCGGACCCTGGTGATCCGCGACTACCTGCCCACCGGGCGCAAGGCGCGGACTCTGGACGAGGCGCTGGTCGAACTCGACCTGCTGACCGCCACCGAGCTGATCGATCTGGTGGCGGTCGCGAAGGCGATCGGCTACCACGGTGCCTCCGACGCGCTGGACGCGGCGGTCAGCCCACGCGGCTTCCGGCTGCTCGCCAAGGTGCCCCGGCTGCCCGGTGCGGTGGTCGACCGGCTGGTCGGTCACTTCGGCAGCCTTCAGCAACTGCTCGGCGCCACCGTCGAGGACCTCCAGGCGGTCGACGGCGTCGGTGACGCGCGCGCCCGTGGCGTACGGGAAGGTCTGTCCCGGCTCGCCGAGGCGTCCATCCTGGAGCGGTACGTCTGACTCGTCAGCCGTCACCCGGCCGGCTCACAGCGGCCGGGTGGGCGGTGACCGGGGTCAACTCGTGACGGTCAGCGCCACCGGGTCGCTGTGCTTGGTGCCGAGCCGCGCGAAGATCTGATACTCGCCGGGCTCCGCGTTGTCTCCCGCCGCCAGGGAGCCGCTGCACTTCGTGTCGCGGTTGCCGTTCCAGTCCGCCTGGAAGGTGTGCTTCACGTTCGGCACCAGCGACACCACGCTGGTGCCCTTCGTCCCGCAGGTGTCCGACGACCAGACCCGCTCCGCACCGCGCTTGATGAAGAGTTCCTGGAGATCGGCCCCCAGATCACGGCTGCACGTACGGTTCGAGGTGTTCGTGACTTCGAGTCGCAGCCCGACCGTGCCACCCTGCTTGATCGACTTTGCCAACGGCACCGGCACGACCGAGATCTCGTCGTCGGTGCACGAGCCGGCGGCCGGCGGCACCACGTCCGGCACGGTCCCGGCCGGCGGGGCCACCGGATCTCCGGCCGGCGGCTGCGGGTCCGCGACGGCCGGTCCGACATCCGCCGGCTGCTCCTCCGCCCCCTCGGAGGCCGGCGCACCGGTCTCCGGGGTCAGCACCGGCGAACTGGGCTGCCCCTCGGCCGGTGTGGTCGGCGTCGGCGTGGGCTTCGCCGCGTTCGGATCGGACTTACCCTGCCCGGTGAAGGACCAGAGCACGACGATGAGGAAGAGCAGAGCCACGCCGAGCACGACGGCTCGACGCCGCCAATAGACGGCGGGTGACAGGGGGCCAACCGTCAAACGCATGATGCGTTCACCGTATCCGGGCGCACTCGGCGGACTCCCGCGACGCGCCGGGGTTCGCGGGTACGGAATCCCCGATCCGAGCCCCCGCAGACCCGCTGCGGGCGTCCGGAAACCCGTACGGGGCAAGCCAATCCGGTGTCGATCACAGGTAGACCTTGCGTTGGTACACAGCGTGGGCACCGGCCACCCGGTCCAGGAAGAGCAGACCGGCACAGTGGTCGATCTCGTGCTGCAACGCCCGCGCCTCGAAGCCGTCCGCGACCAACCGGACCAGCTCACCGGTGCCGGGCAGTTCACCGGTCACCACGAGCCGACTGGCCCGCTTCACGTCACCGGTCAGGTCCGGCACCGACATACAGCCCTCCCGGCCCGGCCGCCACCGGCTCGCCTCGACCACCGTCGCGTTGCACAACACGAACGTCCCGTGCACGGTCACCGCCTTCGGATGTCCGGTCACGTCGACCGCGAACACCCGTACCCCGATCCCGATCTGCGGCGCCGCCAGCCCGACGCAGCCGGGTGCGGCGCGCATGGTGGCGATCAGGTCGGCGGCGAGTTGGACCACCTCGTCGGCGGTCGGGTCGACATCGACACCGCCCCGGCTCAGCACCGGGTCCGGCGCGGAAACCACCGGCCGTACCCGCCCCACCGGGCCGAGCAGCTCCGGCCTCCAGCCCCCCAGCCCAACATCCCCGCCGGCCTCTGCGGGCCCCTGCCCGGCGTCCCCGCCAGCCACCTCGGGACTCTGCCCGACCTTCCCGCCAGCGACCTCGGGCGTTTGCCCGGCGTCCCCGCCAGCGGCCTTGTGACTCGGCCCGGCAGCCCGATCGGCCACCACCGGCGTCTGTCCGGCTCGGCCCACGCCACCACCCGACCCGGCCGGAGTCGGGTCACCCGACCCGTTCCGTTGTCGATCGTCGGTGGGCCCCGGCTCGACGAGGGCGTCGTCGGCGCTCACAGCAGGTCCGAGTCGGCTCGTCGCAGGGTCACCTCAACGTCCAGGCCCGCGGCCACCTCGGTCAGCGCGACGCCGAGCGGGTCGGCGGTACCCGGCGGCAGATCCACCTCGGCCACGATCAGGTAGAGCGGCCCGGTGAGCCGGGTGGTCAGGTCGGTGACGTTGCCGCCGTACTCGGCCAGGACCCGGGTGACCGTGGCGACGATGCCGAGACGGTCGGCACCGTGGACCGCGAGCACGTACGGCTCGCCGGCCGGTGGCTGTTCCCCGTCCGCGCGCACCGCCCGTACGGTGGCCAGCAGTTGACCGTCGGCGCCCAGCGGGAGCAGCGCGGACTCGACCTCGTCGGCGCTGGGGCCGACACAGATCAGCGTCATCGCGAAGTGCCCGCGCAACCGGGTCATCGTCGAGTCGGTCAGATTGGCACCGAGCCGGGCGAGCGCCTCTGCCACATCGGCCACGATGCCGGGCCGGTCATGACCGATGACGGTGATCGCGAGCTGGCTCATCCGGGCATTCTGCCCGATCGGCGCCCGCCTTTCGCCTCGGGACGGCCCACCGGTCCACGCTGCGGGACAGCCACCACACCGCCGGGCACCGATCCACGGCGCGCCACCGCACGTCGGGATGTGCGGACGACGACGCCGACGGCGGTCCGCTGTCGCGGCGCCGGTGGCCGTGACAGGATCGGGCGCGATGTCCGAACCATCCCTCGCCACCGTGGCCATCCGGTGGTACGACGAGAACGCGCGTGACCTGCCGTGGCGAGAGCCCGACGTGACCGCCTGGGCGGTGCTGGTCAGCGAGGTCATGCTGCAGCAGACCCCGGTCGTACGGGTCCTACCCGCCTGGCGTGCGTGGCTGGCCCGCTGGCCGGGGCCGGCCGAACTGGCCGCCGACCCGCCAGGCGAGGCGATCAGGATGTGGGGGCGGCTCGGTTACCCCCGTCGGGCGCTCCGGCTGCGCGACTGTGCGGTGGCACTGGTCGAACGGCACGGCGGCGAAGTGCCGACCGACCTGACTGCCCTGCTCTCCCTGCCCGGTATCGGTGACTACACGGCACGGGCGGTGCTCGCGTTCGCGTACGGGCAGCGGCATCCGGTGGTGGACACGAACGTACGCCGGTTGGTGGCTCGGGCGGTGGCCGGTGCCGCGGATGCCGGCCCGGCGACCCGCCCCTCGGACCTGGTCGCCACGGCGGAACTGCTGCCGGTGGAGCCGGCCAGGGCGGCTCGGGCCAGCGCGGCGTTCATGGAGCTCGGGGCGTTGATCTGCACCGCCCGTGCTCCCCGGTGTGTGGACTGCCCGCTCGCCGACCGGTGCGCCTGGCTGGCCTCGGGCGCACCGCCGCCGACCGGCCCGACCCGCCGCCCCCAGGGCTACGCCGGCACCGACCGTCAGGTACGCGGCCTTCTGCTGGCGGTGCTCCGGGACGCGACCGCCCCTGTACCCCTCGCCCAGCTCGACCTCGTCTGGCCCGACGACGCCCAACGCACCCGCGCCCTGGCCACCCTCGTCGAAGACGGCCTGGTAACCCGTCTCCCCAACACCACCTACACCCTCCCCACCCACCCCCTCCCGCCCCTCCCCCCGCCACCCCTCCCCGCGTCGATCTAGGGCAAATACGTGCTTGTTGATCTCTAACCACACGTATTTGCCCTAGATCGACGGTGGGGGGGTGGCGGGTGGGGGTGGGGGGCGTGAAGCGGGGGGGGGGGGGGGGGGGGGGGGGGGGGGGGGGGGGGGGGGGGGGGGGGGGGGGGGGGGGGGTTGTTTTGCCCCTCCCCTCCCGCTCTTG
>NZ_JBVJHT010000001.1:319102-533262 GCF_055586685.1 Micromonospora sp. NPDC049529 | reverse complement strand
GGTTTCGGGGGAGAGGGGGGACCCTCCCCCTCCTCCCCAGAGAGGGGGGGGGGTTGGGTGGTGGGGGTGGGGGGCGTCACTCGACCCCGGGCGCCGTTTCCCCCGCCGGGCCCGCGTTCGTGGTGCTGGGTGGTGCTGTGCTTACTCGTCCGCGCCTGCGGCGGCCGTGTTGCCGAGGTCGGCCGGGACCGCGTCGGGCACCGGAACCGGCTTGTCCGCGCCGCGGAACACCAGCTTGGACTTGTCGATGTTCTCCGGGTCGCCCTCGCAGTCCACCACCACGATCTGACCGGGGGTCAGCTCGTTGAACAGGATCCGCTCGGACAGGTTGTCCTCGATATCGCGCTGGATCGTCCGGCGTAGCGGCCGGGCGCCCAGCACCGGGTCGAACCCCTTCTTCGCCAGGTACTTCTTGGCGTTGTCGGTGAGCTCGAGCCCCATGTCCTTGTTGCGGAGCTGAGTCTCGATCCGCTGGATCATGATGTCGACGATGTGCAGGATCTCGTTCTGGTTGAGCTGGTGGAACACGATCGTGTCGTCGATCCGGTTGAGGAACTCCGGCCGGAAGTGCTGCTTGAGCTCGTCGTTGACCTTCTGCTTCATCCGCTCGTAGTTCGAGTCGGAATCCTCGGAGGCCTGGAAGCCCAGCGACACCGCCTTGGCGACGTCACGCGTACCCAGGTTGGTGGTCAGGATGATGACCGTGTTCTTGAAGTCCACGATCCGACCCTGGCCGTCGGTGAGCCGACCGTCCTCCAGGATCTGGAGGAGCGTGTTGAACACGTCCGGGTGGGCCTTCTCGATCTCGTCGAAGAGAACCACCGAGAACGGCCGCCGGCGCACCTTCTCGGTCAGCTGGCCACCCTCGTCGTAACCGACGTATCCGGGGGGCGCACCGACGAGCCGGGACACCGTGTAGCGGTCGTGGAACTCGGACATGTCCAGCTGGATGAGGGCGTCCTCGCTGCCGAAGAGGAACTCGGCGAGCGCCTTGGACAGCTCGGTCTTACCCACACCCGACGGGCCGGCGAAGATGAACGAGCCGGAGGGCCGCTTCGGGTCCTTCAGCCCGGCACGCGTACGCCGGATCGCCTTGGACACCGCCTTGACCGCGTCCTCCTGGCCGACGACCCGCTTGTGCAACTCGTCCTCCATGCGGAGCAGCCGGGAGGTCTCCTCCTCGGTCAGCTTGTAGACCGGGATGCCGGTCCAGTTCGCCAGGACCTCGGCGATCTGCTCGTCGTCGACCTCGGACACGACGTCGAGGTCGCCGGCCTTCCACTCCTTCTCCCGCTGGGCCTTCTGGCCGAGCAGCTGCTTCTCCTTGTCCCGCAGCTGCGCGGCGCGCTCGAAGTCCTGCGCGTCGATGGCGGATTCCTTGTCGCGACGCACCTGGGCGATGCGCTCGTCGAAGTCCCGCAGGTCTGGCGGCGCGGTCATCCGACGGATGCGCATCCGGGCACCGGCCTCGTCGATCAGGTCGATCGCCTTGTCCGGCAGGAAGCGGTCCGAGATGTACCGGTCGGCCAGCGTGGCCGCCGCGACCAACGCGGCGTCGGTGATGCTCACCCGGTGGTGGGCCTCGTACCGGTCACGCAGACCCTTGAGGATCTCGATGGTGTGGGCCAGCGACGGCTCACCCACCTGGATCGGCTGGAACCGGCGCTCAAGCGCCGCGTCCTTCTCCAGGTGCTTGCGGTATTCGTCGAGCGTGGTGGCACCGATGGTCTGCAGCTCGCCACGGGCCAGCATCGGCTTCAGGATGCTTGCCGCGTCGATCGCACCCTCGGCGGCGCCAGCGCCGACCAGCGTGTGGATCTCGTCGATGAACAGGATGATGTCCCCGCGGGTGCGGATCTCCTTGAGCACCTTCTTCAGGCGCTCCTCGAAGTCACCGCGGTAGCGCGAACCGGCCACCAGGGCACCCAGGTCAAGCGTGTAGAGCTGCTTGTCCTTGAGCGTCTCCGGCACCTCGCCCTTGATGATCCGCTGGGACAGCCCCTCGACGACCGCGGTCTTACCGACCCCGGGCTCGCCGATCAGGACGGGGTTGTTCTTGGTACGGCGGGAGAGCACCTGCATCACCCGCTCGATCTCCTTCTCGCGCCCGATGACCGGGTCGAGCTTGCCCTCGCGGGCGGCCTGGGTCAGGTTCCGGCCGAACTGGTCCAGCACGAGGCTGGTCGACGGCGCGGCCTCACCCGGCGCGGCTCCGGCCGCAGCCGGCTCCTTGCCCTGGTAGCCGGAGAGGAGCTGGATCACCTGCTGGCGGACCCGGTTCAGGTCGGCGCCGAGCTTGACCAGCACCTGGGCGGCAACGCCCTCACCCTCACGGATCAGACCGAGCAGGATGTGCTCCGTACCGATGTAGTTGTGGCCGAGCTGCAGCGCTTCGCGCAGCGACAGCTCCAGCACCTTCTTGGCCCGCGGCGTGAACGGGATGTGCCCACTCGGCGCCTGCTGACCCTGGCCGATGATTTCCTCGACCTGCTGGCGGACGCCCTCCAGGGAGATGCCCAGGCTCTCCAGAGCCTTTGCGGCGACGCCTTCGCCCTCGTGGATGAGACCCAACAGGATGTGTTCCGTACCGATGTAGTTGTGGTTGAGCATCCGGGCTTCTTCTTGAGCCAGGACGACAACCCGCCGCGCTCGGTCGGTGAACCGCTCGAACATGCCCTCGTGCTCCTCACGTGCCGTGCGCCATTGATCTTGGCGGGGCCAGCGCCCGGGCGTCCAGGTGACACCCGTGCCATCACTCTATCGCCGCGAACCGACTCTTCTGAGGTCGTGTGTTGCTGGAATGCGCCACGTCCGCGACGTTTTTTCCCAACTGCCCGCGCTCAGAGCGTGTTCCCCGGCCCCCGGCTCTACGCGTAGAGCGAAATCCAGCCCGGCGGTCTGACGTCCACAGGCAGCCCCGAGTCCATCCACAGCTTGTGGATAACTCTTCCACTGGTTGTGGACAACGTCGGCGCCGCCGGGTTCCTTCCCGGCGGCGGGGATCTTTCCCGAGACACCCCGGAGAGCCGGACGGCAGGGCAGCCCGAACCAGGCCGGGGAGAGCGGGAGGGAGCCGGAGAGGGCCCGGGGCGCCAAGGCGGCCGGTACCCCTGGGACGCCCCGAACCGCCGGACGGCAACGGCCGCCCCTCACCCCGGGACGCCGGGGCCGAGCCGACGGCTGACGGCTGACGACCGACGCGGCTGACGGCTGACGGACGGGTGGCCCGGCAACGAACGGGCGCCGGGCAACAGACGGGGAGCCGAGCAACGGCGGGCAACAGACGGGGAGCCGGGGTGGCGAACCGGCTTAATTCCGACAGAAGGGACGTATGGGGATAAAGTCCGGCGCCGGGCCAAGAGCGTCGCATTCGCTCCGGGCCCGGCGCAGGGAGCCGGTCACAGGGCAGGCCTCAGCGGCCGGCCTTGGCGTGGTACTCGTCGACGATCTCCTGCGGGATGCGTCCACGGTCGGAGATGTCCCGGCCTTCCTTCTTGGCCCAGGCCCGGATCGCCTTGTTCTGCTCCCGGTCCGCGGTGGCGCCCCCGCGCCCCCGGGCCGCCCGGCCGCCCACGACGACGCCGCCACGGCCGACCTTCGAGCCGGACGCGACGTACGGCGCGAATAGGTCCCGCAATTTCCCGGCGTTCTTCTTCGACAGGTCGATCTCGTACTGAACGCCGTCGAGCGAGAACTTGACGGTCTCGTCCGCGTCGCCGCCGTCAAGGTCATCGACAAGCTTGTGAA
The DNA here is from genome assembly GCF_055586685.1 of Micromonospora sp. NPDC049529. Classification (NCBI taxonomy): domain Bacteria; kingdom Bacillati; phylum Actinomycetota; class Actinomycetes; order Micromonosporales; family Micromonosporaceae; genus Micromonospora; species Micromonospora sp. NPDC049529. Next base: position 529,515 of record NZ_JBVJHT010000001.1, on the reverse strand, counting down.
TGATCTGCTTGGCCACGTGCCGTAATCCTCTCGAGCAGGGTGTTCCGCAAACAAGAGCACAATAGCCCGCAACGCACTCGTTGCGTCAATAGGACCCGGAAATTACTCAACAGGACTTACGCGACTACTCCGCGCGGATCAAGGGGAAGAGGATGGTTTCCCGAATTCCGAGGCCGGTGAGGGTCATCAGCAGCCGGTCGATTCCCATTCCGACGCCGCCGGAGGGCGGCATTCCGTACTCCAACGCGCGGAGGAAGTCCTCGTCCAGGCGCATTGCCTCATCGTCACCCTTCGCCCCGAGTTGCGCCTGGGCGAGCAGGCGGGCACGCTGCACCACGGGGTCGACCAGTTCCGAGTAGCCCGTACCGAGCTCGAATCCGAGCGCGTAGAGGTCCCATTTCTCGGTGAGTCCTGGCTGCTCACGGTGGGCGCGGACGAGCGGGCTGGTGTCCTCCGGGTAGTCCCGTACGAACGTCGGCTCGCGCAGTCCGGGCACCACCAGTTCCTCGAACAGCTCCTCCGCCAGCTTGCCCGGCACCCACTTCGGATCGACTCCGAGGCCGACCTTTTCGGCGTACCGCACGAGCTGCGCCCGATCGGTGGAGACCGTCACCTCCTCGCCGAGGGCCTCCGAAAGCGACCCGAAGAGCGTCGTCGTACGCCACTGGCCGCTCAGGTCCAACTCGGTCCCGTCCGCGTGCGTCACGACGTGGGAGCCGGCCACGGCGTACGCCGCCTCCTGCACCAGTTCCCTGGTGAGCTTGGCCATAGTGTCGTAGTCGCCGTAAGCCTCGTACATCTCCAGCATCGCGAACTCGGGAGAGTGCGAGGAGTCGATGCCCTCATTACGGAAGTTACGGTTGATCTCGAAGACCCGGTCGATCCCGCCGACCACGGCACGCTTCAGATAAAGCTCGGGCGCGATTCGCAGGTACAGATCGGTGCTCAGCGCATTGCTGTGCGTCACGAATGGCCGGGCGCTGGCCCCGCCGTGCAGCAACTGGAGCATCGGGGTTTCGACCTCGACGAAACTGCGGGCGTGCAGAGAATCGCGCAGGCTCCGTACGGCCGTCGCCCTGGTCCGCACGGTCTGTCGGGCCTGCGGCCGGACGATCAGGTCGACGTAACGCTGCCGGACCCGCGCCTCCTCGCTGAGCGGCTTGTGCGCCACCGGCAGGGGCCGCAGGGCCTTGGCGGTGATCGTCCAGGACTCGGCGAGGATGGACAACTCGCCACGCCGGCTGGTGATCACCTCACCGGTCACACCGACGTGGTCACCGAGGTCGACCTGGCGCTTCCACTCCTCCAGCCGCTCGGCGCCGACCCGGTCCAGGGAGATCATCGCCTGGAGTTCGGTGCCGTCGCCGTCGCGCAGGGTGGCGAAGCAGAGCTTGCCGCTGTTCCGTACGAAGATCACCCGGCCGGTCACCGCGACGGTGTCCCCGGTCTTGCTGTCGGTCGCCAGGTCGACGTACCGGGCCCGGACCTCGGCCAGGGTCGCGGTACGTGGATACCCCACCGGGTACGGCTCGACGCCGTCGGCGAGCAGGCGGTCCCGCTTCTCCCGCCGGACCCGCATCTGCTCCGGAAGGTCGTCCACTGGTTCGGCGGCGGCGGGGATGTGCTCGGTCACGGCAGGCTTCCTCAGGACAGTGAGTTCGGCAGAGTTCCCCGAGCCTACTCAAGTGCCTCCGGGCCGGGCAGCAGATAACCGGGCGACAGCACCGGGTGACCAGCGGATAGCATCGGGCTATGGCTGATCTTGAGCAGGCGCTGTCGTTCGGCGCCGCCGCGTCGACCTACGACCGCTTCCGGCCGGGGTACCCGCTCGCCGCGCTCACCTGGGCCGTCGACGCCGCCGAGCCGGTCCGGGTGGTGGACCTCGCCGCCGGCACCGGCATCCTGACCCGGCAACTGCTCGGGCTCGGGCACGGTGTCGTACCGGTCGAGCCGGACGAGGGGATGCGGGCCCAACTGGAGGCCGCCACACCGGGCACGACGGCGCTGGCCGGCAGCGCGGAATCCGTACCGCTGCCGGACGGCGACGCCGATGTGATCGTCACCGGGCAGGCGTACCACTGGTTCGACCGCGACCGGGCGCACGCCGAGGCGGCCCGGGTGCTGCGCCCCGGCGGACGCTTCGCCCCGATCTGGAACAGCCGGGACGAGTCGGTGGCCTGGGTGGCCGCGCTGAGCCGGCTGCTGGCCGACTTCGCCGGTAGGCCGAGCGTCGACACCGCACCGGACCTGAGCACCTTCGGCGACCGCTTCGAGCCGTTGGAGCGGGCCGAGTTCACCCACACCGTCAGCCAGACCGCCGACACCCTGGTCGGGCTGGTCGGCACCCGCTCCTACTACCTGACCGCCTCCGAGCAGCGACAACGCGAGCTGGAAGCGGCCGTACGCGAGCTCGCCCTGCACCACCCCGACCTGGCCGGCCGGGAAACCTTCGACCTGCCCTACCGGACCACCGTCTACCGGGCCCGCCGCCGCTGACCCGGTCACGCTCGGGCCGCTGACCCGGTAGCGCGCTCAGATGTTGCGCTCGTAGACCATCCGCAGGCCGATCAGGGTGATCATCGGCTCGTGGTGGGTGATCGTGTCGCACTCGCCGATGACCAGCGGGGCCAGCCCACCGGTGGCGATCACCGCGCGCACCTCACCGAGCTCCTGCGTCATCCGCTCGACGATCCGGTCCACCTGGCCGGCGAACCCGAAGTAGAGCCCCGCCTGGAGGCACTCGACGGTGTTCTTGCCGATCACCGAACGCGGCTTGGTCGGCTCCACCTTGCGCAGCTGGGCGGCGCGGGCGGCGAGCGCGTCGAAGGAGATCTCGATGCCGGGCGCGAACGCCCCGCCGAGGAACTCGCCCCGCCCGCTGATCACGTCGAAGTTGGTGGTGGTGCCGAAGTCGACCACGATCGACGGTCCCCCGTAGATCGTGTACGCGGCCAGCGTGTTCACCACCCGGTCGGCGCCGACCTCCTTGGGGTTGTCGATCGCGAGCTGCACCCCGGTCTTCACCCCCGGCTCCACGATCACGCTCGGTACGTCGGCGTAGTAGCGACCCAGCATGCTGCGCAACGACCGCAGCGCCGCCGGCACGGTCGAACAGGCGGCCACCCCGGTGATCTCCACAGCGTCACCGGCGAGCAGCCCACGGAACTTCAGGCCCAGTTCGTCGGCGGTCGACCGGGCATCGGTCTTGATCCGCCACGAGTGGACCAGTTTGTCGCCGTCGAACGTCGCCAGAACAGTGTTGGTGTTACCGATGTCGATGCAGAGCAGCATTCGTCAGCCCCGGTGCTCCAGGTCCGTACCCTCGGTTCGGCCGAGGTCCGCCGGCCGGAGGTCTAGTGCGATGTCCAAGATAGGCGACGAGTGGGTCAGCGCCCCAACCGAAAGGTAGTCGACCCCGGTGGCGGCGTACTCGGCCACCACGTCCAGGGTCAGCCCGCCGGTCGCCTCCAGCTCGGCCCGGTCGCCCACCACCGCCACCACCTCGGCCAGCAGGCCGGGGGTCATGTTGTCGCAGAGCAGGAACCTCGCGCCCGCCTCCACCGCCTCGACCGCCTCCGCGACGGTGGTCACCTCGACCTGGATCGGCACCTGCGGGAACGCCTCCCGCACCCGCTGGTACGCCGGCGTGATCCCGCCCGCCGCCAGCTTGTGGTTGTCCTTGATCATCGCGACGTCGTAGAGGCCCATCCGCTTGTTCGTGCCGCCACCGGCCCGGACCGCGTACTTCTCCAGCACCCGCAGGCCGGGCGTGGTCTTCCGGGTGTCCAGCACCGTCGACTTGCTGCCGACCAGGGCATCCGCCCAGGCCCGCGTGTGGGTCGCCACCCCGGACATCCGGGTGAGCAGGTTCAGCGCGGTCCGCTCGGCGGTCAGCAGCACCCGGGTCGGCCCGGTCACCGTCGCCAGCACGTCGCCGCGGGCCACCCGGTCACCGTCGCGGGCGTGCAGCAACACCTCCACCGTACGACCGGCCGCCTCGTCGCCGACCAGCTCGAACACCGCCGCCGCCACGGCCAGCCCGGCCACCACCCCGTCGGCGCGGGCGACCACGTCGACCGTGTCGACCTGCCCGGCCGGAATCGTCGCCACGCTCGTCACGTCCACCCGGTCCGGCCCGAGGTCCTCCTCCAGCGCGGTCTGCACGATCCGGGTCACGGCCGACGGATCCAGTCCGGCCGCCCGCAACGCGTCCTCGGTAGCGGTCCTCACAGCGCCTCCCAGCTGTCCAGCAGTTCGCCGGCCGGTCCGATCGAACCGACCAGATGACCCCGCCACTCGTCGCTCACCGTCGGGAAGTCCTCCCGCCAGTGGCAGCCACGGGTCTCCTGACGCGCGTACGCCGCCGCCACCAGTGCGGACGCCACCGTGAGCAGGTTGGTCGCCTCCCAGGTGGCGGTCCGGGGCGTGTCCCGCGTCGCGGCGACCTCGGCCAGCTCGGTCGCGGTCGCCCGCAACGTCTCCGCCGACCGGAGTACGCCCGCACCCCGGGTCATCGCCCGTTGCAGACCGGTCCGGGTCTCCGGCCGTACCACCCAGCCGGTGCCGCCCTGCCAGGCCCCGCCCGGTGCCGGTTGCGCCTGCGGCGGCAGGTTGTGGGCGATGTCGTCGGCGATCCGCCGGGCGAACACCAGCCCCTCCAGCAGGGAGTTGCTGGCCAACCGGTTCGCGCCGTGCACGCCGGTGCAGGCGACCTCGCCGCAGGCGTACAGGCCGGGGATCGAGGTCCGGCCGTGCAGGTCCGTACGGACACCGCCGGAGGCGTAGTGCGCGGCCGGCGCGATCGGGATCAGGTCGACCGCCGGGTCGATGCCGATCGCCAGGCAGGAGGCGACGATGGTGGGGAAGCGCTGGTTGAGGAACTCGGCGCCGAGGTGCCGGGCGTCGAGGAAGACGTGGTCCTCGCCGGAGGCGAGCAGCACCCGGTAGATCCCCTTGGCCACCACGTCGCGCGGGGCCAGCTCGGCCAGCTCGTGCTGGCCCACCATGAACCGCTTGCCGTCGGTGTCGACCAGGTACGCGCCCTCGCCGCGCAGCGCCTCGGAGACAAGCGGCTGCTGGGCGGCGCCCAGCGCACTCGTCGCGTCCGCCGGGCTGATCAGGGCGGTCGGGTGGAACTGGACGAACTCCAGATCGGTGACTGCCGCGCCGGCCCGGATCGCCAACGCCACACCGTCCCCGGTGGAGACGGCCGGGTTGGTGGTGGCCGAGAAAACCTGCCCCATGCCCCCGGTGGCCAGGACGACCGCGCGGGCCAGGATCGCGCCCACCCCGTCCTCGCTGCCCTCACCGAGCACGTGCAGGGTGATGCCGCAGGCGGGGCCCGGCGCCTCACCCCAGCCGGGGGCGCGCAGCAGGTCCAGCACCAGCGCGTGTTCCACCAGTCGGATCCACGGGTCGCGACCGACCGCCTCGTGCAGGGCGCGCTGCACCTCCGCCCCGGTGGCGTCGCCGCCGGCGTGCACTATCCGGTTGGTCCGGTGCCCGCCCTCTCGGGTGAGCATCAGCGACCCGTCCGCGTTGCGGTCGAACTCGGCACCGATCCGGATCAGCTCGCGCAGCCGGGCCGGGCCCTCCTCGACCAGCACCCGGACCGCCTCGGGGTCGCAGAGCCCGACCCCGGCGACCTCGGTGTCGTACGCGTGCGCGGCCGGGGTGTCCAGCGGGTCGAGCACGGCCGCGATGCCGCCCTGCGCCCAGCGGGTGGAACCGTCATCGATGTTGACCTTGGTCACGACGGTCACGTGCAGACCGGCCTCCCGCAACTGCAACGCGGCGGTGAGCCCGGCGATACCCGACCCGACCACCAACACGTCGGTGGTCTCCACCCAACCCGGTGCGGGTGCACCGAGCAGCGTGGGCAAGACCGGCAGATCCAGGGTCGGCACATGCATCAGCACAGTGAACCCCGCTCGATGCGCGCCCCGACGCCCGGGGGCGGCGAGGGTGATCTGGATCCGATCGGATCGACTTCCCGCTCACTTCGTGGGTACGGGCAGTGCGGCAAGACCGGCGCCCCTGACCGAGCGACTGACCGTGCCCTGGCCGTACAGGCCCAGGTAGCAGCGGACACCCCGGTTACCGGCCTGCCAGTCCGGCTCGCGGGGCGGCAGTGGGAGCACGTCGGTGCGGAACCGGAGGTTGGCGTCATCGGGCGCACCGACGTACGTCGCGATCAGCTTCCGGCACTCCTCGAACGGCCGGACCCAGTCGATGTCCCTGGTCGGGAAGGTCATCGTCGCCGGCGCGTTCCACACCCCGACGAACTCGCTGTTGTGCGGCTTGGCGCAGTCGACGGCCGGCATCCCGGTGATGGTCCGGCTCGCCGTCCGCTGGATCGAGTAGCAGGCCAGACCGAGCGGGGACGGCCCCCTCAGAGCACCGCGCACGCTGGCCGTACGGCTGACCACGGCGCCGTTGGTCGGCTCGACGTTGGCCACCTCCGCCATGTCGCACCGGAACCACCGCGCACCACCCGTCCAGGCCACCGGAGAGGGAAGTGCCACCTCCATCCGGAGACGGCCGACCCGCCATTCGTTGCCGACGTATTCCCGCGCTTTCCCGTCGCATTCGCCGAAGGCGGTACGAATCTCCGGCGATCGCTCGGCCGGCGGGGTTTCCGCGTTCGCGGCGGCCCCGGCGAAAGTGCCGACATGCACGGTCTCGGTCCGGTGCGCGGCGGTGCAGTCGACCGGCTCGTACGACGCGAGGGGAGCGACCTTCACCGGCTCCGCCGGGTGGCAGGTCCCGACCGGCGGTACGAAGGGTTTCGGCTCGGCCAGCGGAGCCCAGTCGTCGAGCAGCGCCCCGTCGATCCCGGCCGGTTGCCCACATCCGGACAGCAGCACTCCCGCCAATCCCACCGCGACCAGGACGCTCCACCAACGACGCATCGCGTCCCTCCCCCGGGGCGGCACCAGTATGGACGGCTGAGACATAGGGTAGCCGTCCGACGCCGTTGCGTCGCCTCACCGATAGGTCGATCATCATCAACCCATCGGTCCGGGATGGAGCCTCAGCGGGCCTCCGCCACCAGGTCACCGCGAACCGGGTCACCGGCCGTACCGGCCGCCACACCCGCCGGGTCCGCCCCGAGCCCGACCACCCGGTTGTCGGCGTCGACATGCACCACCCGAGGCTGGTACGACCGCGCCTGCGCATCCTCGAACTGCCCGTACGCGATGATGATGACCAGGTCACCGGGGTGCACCAGGTGCGCGGCGGCACCGTTGATGCCGATCACGCCACTGCCCCGTACGCCGGGGATGACGTACGTCTCCAGCCGGGCGCCGTTGGTGACGTCCACAATGGCCACCTTCTCGCCGGGCAGCAGGTCGGCGGCGTCGAGCAGCTCCTCGTCGATGGTCACCGAGCCGACGTAGTGCAGGTCGGCCTGGGTCACGGTGGCGCGGTGGATCTTCGACTTGAGCATGGTGCGGAACATCAGAGTTCTTCCTTCTTGAAAGGAGCAGCGGCGTCGGTGAGCCGGACGGCCAGGTTGTCGATCAGACGGGTGCCGCCGACCCAGGCGGCCACCACCATCCGGCCCGGACCGGCGAGCGGTGCCGGTGCCAGTTCCGGATCGGTCAGGACCAGGTAGTCGAGCTTCGCGCCCGGCGTACCGGTGGCTTGGAATGCCTGGTGGGCGGCGGCGAGCGCGGCGTCGGGGCCGAGCCCGGCCTCGGCGGCGGTCGCGCCCGCCCGCAGCGCGGCGGAGAGGCTCGACGCGGTCACCCGCTCCTCCGCCGACAGGTAGCGGTTACGACTGGAAAGGGCCAGTCCGTCCGCTTCCCGGACGGTCGGCACACCGACGATCTCCACCGGTACGTCCAGGTCGCGCACCATCCGGCGCACCAACGTGAGCTGCTGGTAGTCCTTCTCGCCGAAGAACGCGAAGTCCGGCCGGACCAGGTGGAGCAGCTTGAGCACGACGGTCAGCACCCCGTGGAAGAAACCGGGGCGGCTGGCGCCCTCCAACTCGCCGCCGAGCGGCCCGGGATCGACCCGGACCAGCGGCGCCCCGGTCGGGTACATCTCCTCGCGGGCCGGCGCGAACACCAGGTCCACCCCGGCGTCCGCGCAGATCGCCAGGTCGGCCTCGAAGGTACGGGGATACTTGTCGAAGTCCTCGTTCGGCCCGAACTGCAACGGGTTGACGAAGATCGTCACCAGCACGTGATCGGCTCGCTCGCGGGCGGCGCGCAGCAGCGCCTCGTGCCCGGCGTGCAGCGCGCCGAGTGTCATCACCACCGCGACCGTGCCCGACAGCGCCTCACGCGCCGCCGTCAACTCCGCCCGGGTGCGTACCACCTCGGTCATGCCGCTCCTCGCTTCCCCACCGAACCGAACCTGACGTGCCACATCCGCCGCGCCCGGTCGGGTCGACCCGACCACGGCTACCGCTCTGGTCAGACCGACTGCCGCTGCCGGTCGGCGAGTACGCCGAGCAGCGACACCGCGTCGACCGGGCGGAGCCGGCCGGCGGCGATGGCCCGGTCGGCGGTACGCCGGGCCAGCGCGAGGTAACCGGCGACCGACTCGGGCGCGGTGGCGGCCAACCGGTCCAGGTGCTTGGCGACCGTGCCGGCGTCACCCCGGACCACCGGGCCGGTCAGCGCCGCGTCACCGAGCCGCAGGGTGTTGTCCAGGGCGGCGTGCAGCAGCGGCCCGAGCACCTTCTCCGGCTGTGCCACACCCGCGTCCCGCAACCGGTCCATCGCCTCGTTGACGAGGGTGACCAGGTGGTTCGCGCCGTGGGCCAGGCCCGCGTGGTAGAGCGGACGATCGTCCTCGGCCACCCACTCCGGCACCCCGCCCAGGTCGGCGACCAGCCGGGCGGCGAGCGGGCGGAGATCGGCCGGCACCGTCACGCCGTACGAGATTCCGGGCAGCCGGGCCAGGTCGTCGGCGGTGCCGGTGAAGGTCATAGCCGGGTGCACCGCGAGCGGTCGGGCGCCGACGGCGGCGGCCGGTGCGAGCACCCCGAGCCCGTGCGCCCCGGAGGTGTGCATGACCAGTTGGGCCGGGCGCAGCGCGCGGGTCTCGGCCAGCCCCGACACCACCGCGCCGAGCGCGTCGTCCGGGACCGCGATCAGCAGCAGGTCGACGCCGGAACGGGCGACCTCGGCGGCCGGCAGGTTCGCGGCGCCGGGCAACAGTTGGTCGATCCGGGCCTTCGCGGCCACGGAGACACCGGAGGCGGCGCGTACGCGGTGACCGGCGCGGGCCAACGCGGCGCCGAGTACGGCACCCACCCGGCCGGTACCGATCACTCCGACGGTCAGCGTCCGGGAGCCGAGGTGCCCACCCTCGGGTACGGCGACAGCGGGGCGGTGAGCCGGCGCGGTCACCCCGACAGGGGTGGCCGGACGCGGGCGCGGCGATGCGCTCATGTCTTCGATCCAGTCCTCGACAAGTGGGTACCGGTCGATCGCAAGTATGCGCCGTTGTTACGGATGTGCGACAAGCATGTGTGAAAACCTTCACCGCCCCCGAACAGCGGAATGCGCCCGGTCCGCACCGGGCGCATTCCGCCATCCTCACGCCATCCTCACCCGGCTCCACCGAGCCGGCCGGGGAACGGAACAGGGGGTCAGCGGCGGAGGAACCCGGCGTCGAGGAACTTGAAGTTGGTGTTCGGACGCACCTCGCCGGCACCGTCGGTGACCTCGGGGGTGTTCTGCCCGTCGTGCACCACGAGCAGACCACCGGGAAAACCGGGCAGCGGCGTCGATACCACCGAGGCGCCGTCGCACTCCTGCACCCCGTCGATCTCGGCGACGCCGGCACGACGGGTGTCGGTCACCTCGAACCGGCCCACCGGCCGGTTGGTCCGCCGGTCGTAGGTGAAGAACGTGTCGTCACCCTGGCTGGACACGACCAGGGTGCCGTCGAGCCGACCGGTCCGGTGGATGGTCAACCCCTCCACGTCCGCCGCGATCCGCCCGCCGAAGCCCGGGTCGGCGGCGTAGTCGACCACGCAGTCGTCCTCCTCGACGTCGAACACCGCCGGTACGCCGTACTCGCGGGTCCGCTCCACCGAGGTCGGCTGGCCCCGGAACCGGCCACCGGTCACCGGGATCCGCCAGAGCCCGACCGTCTCCTGGGCCAGGTACGCGACCCCGGTCGCCGGGTCGACCACCATCCCCTCGACCTGCGGCCCGTCACCCGGATCGGCACACGGCACCCAACGGTTGCCGTTCGGCAGGGTGAACTCCGCCGGCAGCGTCAGCCGGTCCACCGGCCGGTAGCTGACCCGGTCACCCCGGCTGACCAGCCGGAAGATGCCGACCTCCGGCGTACTGCGCCGGCTGACGACCACGTACACGGTGCCGTCCGGGGCGGCCCAGGTGGCCAGGCCGTACGCCGTGCGCTGCCCGTTGACCTCCGCCTGGTCGCGGCTGAAGGCGTACGGCACGTCCGGCGCGGTCACGTCGACCAGCCGCCGCCCGGCCGGGTCGATCCGGTAGAACCGCAACTGGTCCCGCCCCCGGTCACTGACCACGGCCAGGTCGGAGCGCCGGCCGCCGAGCGGGAAGCCCTCGACCAGGTCCACGTTGTTGAACCGGCCGGACTCGTCGTCCGGTCCCGGCGCGGGCGGGGTGGCGATCGCCTGCCGCTGCCGCCCGTGCAGGTCGTAGACCCGCAGACCGCCGTTCTTGGCGGTCGCGATCACCAGGCTGCCGGCCCGGTCGACCGGGTTGACCCAGATCGCCGGGTCGTCCGCGTCGGCGTCGCCGCCGGCCTCGTCGTCGTAGAGTGCCGGGGTCTCGACCGCGGCTCCGACCGTGCGGGTCCGGGCTCCGGCGGACCCGTCCGCGCTGGCCGGAACGGCGGCACCCAGGAGCAGCGGTACGGTCAGCGCGGCAGGGATCAGAAGTCGTCGCATGTCCGCCGACCGTAGGGTCTGCACCGTGACGTGCACTGAACAGCGGATGAACGGATGTCGATGACCTGGCGGGCGGCGATGACCACCGCGCTCTACGGCCCCGACGGCTTCTTCGTGGCCGGTGCCGGCCCGGCGGCGCACTTCCGTACCAGCGCGCACGTCGCACCGGTGCTCGGCGCGGCAGTGCTGCGCCTGCTCGAACGGGTCGACACCGCCCTGCACCACCCGGACCGGCTGGACGTGGTCGACGTCGGGGCCGGACGGGGAGAACTGCTGCGTATGCTCGCCGCGCTCGCCCCGGCCGACCTGGGCCGCCGGCTGCGGCTGACCGGGGTCGAACTCGCCCCCCGCCCCGAGTCGCTGCCCGCCACCATCGGCTGGCGGGACACCGTGCCGAGCGGGATCGTCGGGCTGCTGCTCGGCACCGAGTGGCTGGACAACGTACCGCTCGACCTGGCCGAGGCCGGGCCCGGCGGCTGGCACCAGGTGCTGGTGGAACCGGTGTCGGGGACCGAGTCCGCCGGCCCGCCGCTCGCCGCCGCCGACCTCGCCTGGCTCGACCGGTGGTGGCCCGACCGGCCCAGTCAGCTGGACCAGCCCGGTAAGGCTGACCGGCCCGGTGAGCTGGACCAGCCCGGTGAGGCGGACCAGCCCGGTGAGGCGGACCAGCCCGGTGAGGCGGACCAGCCCGGTGAGGCGGACCAGCCGACCGGACCCGACCGGGCGGAACCGTCGCCGGGCAGGCGGGTCGAGATCGGCCGGAGCCGGGACGCCGCCTGGGCGGCGGCGGTCGGCGCGGTCGACCGCGGGCTGGCCCTCGCCGTCGACTACGGCCACCTCCGCGCCGCTCGCCCGGCCGGCGGTACGTTGACCGGCTTCCGGGCCGGCCGGCAGGTGCCACCGGTGCCGGACGGGTCCTGCGACCTGACCGCGCACGTCGCGATCGACTCGGTGGCGGCGGCCGGCGAGGCGGTGAGCGGGGTGCCGTACACGCTGGTCAGCCAGCGGGTGGCGCTGCGTGCGCTCGGGGCCGACGGAAGCCGACCGCCGCTGACCCTGGCCAGCACCGACCCGACCGGGTACCTCCGGGCGCTCGCCGCCGCCTCGACGGTCGCCGAGCTGACCGACCCGGCCGGGCTGGGCGGGCACTGGTGGCTGCTCCAACCGGTCGGCATCGACCCGCCCGAACTGCTGCCGGCGTCCTTCGTCCAGCCCGCGCCCCTCGCCCAGCCCGCGCCCCTCGCCCAGCCTGCGCCCCTCGCCCGACCGGTCGACTGAGGTCGCTCGCCGGAGGCCGCTTCGGGTGGGCGTGGTGTCGGCGGACGGTCAGCGGCCGGCCATCAGCGCGTTGACCGCGCCCCAGTCCAACGCACCCGCGAGAGCGTCGTACGTCCCGGTGCGGAACGCCTCCTCGGCGACCCGCTGCGCCACCCCGTACGCCGCCTCGGCGGGTCCGGAGCCGAGGCTCAACCGACCGACCCCGAGTTTCGCCAGCTCCGGCAGGGACGGGGCACCCGGCCCGGCGAGAATGTTCACCGGGGCCGGGATCTCCCGCACCAGATCGGCCACCCGCGCCGGGTCCACCACACCGGGCACGAAGATCCCGTCCGCACCGGCGGCCAGGTACGCGTTCGCCCGCGCCACCGTCTCCGCCAACCCACCGACCCCACGCAGGTAGGTGTCGACGCGGGCGTTGACGAACAGCGGGATGCCGGCGTCGGCTCCGGCGGACCGGGCGGCGGCCAACCGGGCGCACTGATCGTCGACGGGTCGCAGCCCCGTGGCGCCCCCGTACAGCGCGTCCTCGATGTTGACGCCCACCGCCCCGGCGGCGAGCACCGCCCGTACGGTCTCGCCCACCTCTTCCGGGGTGGCGCCGAAGCCGGATTCGATGTCCGCGGTCACCGGTACGGCGACGGCGTCGACGATCCGGCGGACCAGGTCGACGGCCAGGTCACGGGCGAGCACGTCGCCGTCCGGGGCGCCGAGGCTCCAGGCGACCCCGGCGCTGGTGGTCGCGATCGCACGGGCGCCGGCCGTCTCGACGATCCTGGCACTGGCCACGTCCCAGGCGTTGACCAGCACCACCGGGTCACCGGGGGTGTGCAACGTACGGAACAGCTCTGCTCGGGTCTGTTGCTCAGTCATACCCGGTAGTTTCCGGCCGGCGCCGGCCGGACGGGCAACCGAGGGTGAGGACCGAGCCCCGGCCGAGCCGTCCCGTGCCCGTTGGTCACCGAATACCTGGTTCATCCAGTTCGGCCGGGATCGTCCGCGTGCCGTAGGCGGATAAAGCGGGAGAAGCACCGCATTCTATGGGGATGCATCAGACGGATCTGGATACGGTCGAGCCGCCCACCGCCGATACGGTCGCCCCACTCGTCGGTCGGGTGGCCCCTACCTTCGCCGCCGCCATCGCCGGGTACGCCCTGCTCGCCGCGTTCGCCCGGCCGCTGACCCTGCCCGCCGCCTGCGCCGTACTGGCACCCGGACTGGCCCTGCTCTGGTGGGGCGCCCGGCGGGTGCCGCAGCGTACCCGTACGGCCGGCCGGGCGACGGCGGTGACCTGGGTCGGGCTCGGTGCCGCCTTCTGTGTCTGGGAGCTGGTGGCCCTGTTCACCGGCAACGACGCGGCGCACCCGACGTTCAGCATCCTGGCCGACCCGTTCCTGGACACCTATCCGGGCCGGGTGGCCGGTTACGTGCTGTGGCTGAGCACCGGCGCCTGGCTGGTGACCCGTTGACCGCTCGGGCCGTCCTCGTCGTCGGGTTCGCCGTGATCATCGGCGCGATGGTCCTGGTCGACCTCGCCGGTCGTCGGCCGAACAGCACGGTCGCCCCGCTGGGCGGCGCGCTGATCGCGGCGATGCGCGGCGGCACCGGGCGGCTGATCGTACTCGGAGCGTGGGTCTGGATGGGTTGGCACTTCCTGGCCAGGTGACCCCGGTCCGCGCCGTTTGCCACCCGGTCGCGCGGGAAGCCAGCGACACGTCGAGCAGCACTTGTCATCCGAACTCCACGGGCCGGACGAAACGGCCGATCGCACCGGCGGAGGAAAGATGCCCGTTTTCATCAAGAAGGTATTTGCCTGGGGAGGCCTGGCCTTCCTGATCTTCTTCATCGCGTTCCGCCCGGACAGCGCCGCGCACACCTTCAAGACCCTCGGGGCCGGGTGCATGATGATCCTGCAGGGCTTCGGTGACTTCATCACCAGCCTGATGACCTGACCCCCGTGACCTGGTTGAGGATGCTCCGGGCGACCTCGACCGGGCCGCCCGGCTCGGCACGGTCGACCAGTTCGTAGCGCGGCGCATCGCTGTCGTCGCTGGCCGGAGCCCAGGTCAGGGTCACACCGCGCGGCCGAGGTTGGACGCGACCGGCGTACCGGGAGTGTTCGGCGGGCTGACGTCGGGCCCGGCCGGCCGGGTGGTGACCGTGACCGGCGCGGAGAGCGCCGAGTAGTTGCCGGCGTCGTCCGCCGCCCGCATCGCGAAGGTGTACGTCGTGCCCGGCGTGAGCCGGGTGACGTCCAGTACGTTGTTCGGCCAGGGCGGGTGCATCGGCCGGGTCGCGACCACCGTGTTGCCGCTCGGCGTGATCGACAGCACCTCGTACAGCCCCACCCCGATGTTGTCGGTGGAGCCGCCCCAGGAGACGGTGACCGTGGTGTCGGTGATCCGGGTCGCGGTCAGCGCGGACGGCGCGGTCGGCGGCTGGTTGTCACCCGGCGGCATGGTCAGCTTGAACAGCGGCGGCGAGGTGGACGAGTTGCCCGCCTCGTCGAGCGCGCGGACGCTGAACCGGTAGGTGCGCGACGGCAGTGTCCCGGTGATGGTGACGCTGTTCGTCGTCGTACGCCAGAGCACGGCGATGTCGGTGTGGAACTGGCTCACCTCGTACCGCACCACGGCCACGTTGTCGGTGGAGGCCGCCCAGGTCAGCTCGACCGAGTTGGTGCCGTAGCAGACGACCTCGATCGGTCCGGGTGTGGTCGGCCGCTCGGTGTCGACGGTCGCCGCACTGACGGTGGCACCGGCATTCGCGGCGGTCGCGGTTGCCGCCGGTGCGAGCGTCGGCAACGCCACCGCCAGCAGGGTCGTCGCCAACAGGCGTGGCAGCAGCCCTCGCCCGACGCTCCCCCGGAACCTGCCGGTGGGTGGGAGCGGGAGCACCGGTCGACAATTGTCCATTGTGGTCGTTCCTCCCCGGAAACGGGTGATGCCGACGGAAGGCCTCCTCACTATATCCATGATTCTCGATGTGATGAGTCCGTTCCGGTGGTTCAGGCCAGGGCCAGGGTGACCAGGCTGCCCAGGATCAGGAACGGGCCGAACGGCAGGTGGCCCGACCAGCGGACCCGGCCGGCGACCAGCAGGACCACGCTGGTCAACGCGGCGACGACGAAGGCGACCATCAACCCGAGGAACACCGCCCCCCAGCCGAACCAGCCGAGCACGGCGGCGCTGCTCAACACCAGCTTGGCGTCACCCAGGCCGAACCCGCGCCGGCCGAGCAGCACCGTCGAGGCGGCGAAGACGAAGGCGACCGCACCACCGGCGAGCAGGGCCCGCACCCAGGCCGCGCCACCACCGCCCGCCGGATCGCCGACCAGTGCCGCGACGCCGAGCAGGCCCCAGGTGCCGAGCGCGGCCGGGTAGGTGAGCCGGTCCGGCAACCGGTGTACGGCCAGGTCGACGAAGAACAGCGGCAGCGCGCAGAGCAGCCACCAGGCGAAGGCGACCGTCTCGACGGCCGGTCGGCCGGCCACCACCAGCACCCCGATCGCGACGAGCAGGCCCAACTCCACGGTGACCGGCGGGGCCCCGATCCGCTGGCCGCACGTGCCGCAGCGGGCGAGCGGCGAGAGGGCCGAGAGTGGCCCGGTGCGCCCGATCGGCGTACCGCAGTTGTCGCACCCGGTCCGGCGGGCCGTGCCGGCGGGCACCGAGTCGGCCGCGACGATCCAGCGGACCACCGAGGCGATCGTCAGGGCGGCCAGCAGCCGCAGCGGCCAGCCGGGACCACTTCGCCGGGTCCCGGCCGGTCCCGGTCGGTGCTCGGTCAACGACATGACGACCTCCGTACGGGGGGGGTGGGGAGACCCGGCCGGGCCGGATCTTCGACAACACGTTGCGTTACTTCATGATCAACCAAGAGCGATCTTCGATCGGTGTCCACCACTGGCCCCCGGCCGCCCCGAGGTCGCCTCGGACGATCACGCGCGGCAGCCGGCGGCACGCCGGTACCGCTCCCGGACCGGGGTACGGAAACGGCCAGACCACCGCCATTCCCTGTATTTCGCAGTGCATCCGAACGTGCATCAGCACGCGCAGGGTGATCTACCAACCCGGCTCGGAGCCGGCGATCGGGACGATATCTATCGACCATCACCAAAGGACCCCAATGGATATCCGGACAACGGATGGTGACCGTACGTGTTCCCTGCAATTGCCTCTGTTGCATCGTCGGCGGTCAGCCTATGCTCGCCCCTTGAGTGGAGCACAACCGTCGGGTAAAACAGATCAACCCACTCATCCGACAAAGAATTGGCATCTCGGTAAGATCCCGTTCAGATTGAGACAAGTAAATGTCTGTACGGCGGCACCGGGCTCGACACGAGCCGTCAGGGCCCGCCGTGCCGTGCCCGTACTCCACCGGAAACGGGCTCTCAGCAGCACAGATCGGTGAGGCCGGTATTCCGGTGTTTGCACGGCGAGCGGCGGAAAGGAAGGAAACACCGTTGCGCGCACAGCGATTGGGCAGGTACTCCGCCGTCCTCGTCGCGATCGTGTCGGTCGCCCTGGGCGCCGGCTGCGCGAAGGATCAGGGCCCCGCCGCACCGGCGTCTCTCGACGGCGCTCCCGCCGCCACACCCGATGCCGCGCCGGAGACCGACGCCGCCTCGAAAGCCGCACTTGCCGCCTATGCCGGCTATCTGGACGCCTCCCGGGAAGCGGAAAAATCGGCGAACCATCTCCATCCGGCGCTCAAGAAGTATCTGGCCGACCCCCTGTTGACCCAGGTCCGGCTTGCCATTCGTGACGCGAAGGAGCACGGCGCGATGCGTACCGGCACGCTCATCTCCGACCCACAGGTGACCGACGTGCGGCTGGACGCCGTCCCGGCCACGGTCTCGATCCAGGACTGCCTGGACGGCACCGGCTACCGGCTGGTCTACACCAAGGACAAGTCCGTCGTACCCGGCTCCACCAGCGGTCGGTACCTGGCCACCGCGACCGCGACGCGCTACCCCGACGGCCGTTGGCTGATCAGCACCGGCACCGCCCACCGGGACCAGCCGTGCTGAGCCGGCGCTCCCGCCCGACCCGGCGGCTGCTCGCCGTCGTTGCGGCGGCGACGATGACCCTGGCGATCGGCCTGACCGGCTCCGGCCCGGCCGCTGCCGCCCGTGGCCCCGGTGCCGAATGCCCGCCGACCCAGACCGACTGCCACGTCTGGGACGACATCCCCGGCAACCCTGGCAACCCCGGCGGCCCCGGCAACCCGGGCGGTGGCGGTGGTGACGGCCCGGCCCGCAAGTGCACCCGCGACGGCAAGCCGATCCGCTGCTACGACGACGTGCTCGGCTGGTACAACTCGAACGACGAGTGCTACTACAAGCTCGCCGAACCGCAGCCCGACGGCGTGCCGGAGGGTCAGGACCTGTACTACGTGAGCTGTGCCGGCAACGGTCAGGTCGCCCAACTGCGGGACGCCCCACCGCCCGGCTACGGCGCTCCCCCGGACCCGGCCGACCTGGCCGCCGAGGCGCTGGCCAGCCTCACCCTCAGCCGACCGCGCGTCGGCATCGCCCCGCACCCGAGCAAGGGCCCGGGCCTCGTCGGGCTCCCGGTGTGGCTCTGGACGGATTCCGGGCAACAAACCTGGGCGACGGCCGCGAGGCCGCAGGTGGCCCAGGCGTCGGACCGCGGCGTGACCGTCCGGATCGAGGCCTGGGTCGAGAAGATGGTCTGGACCATGGGCGACGGCAGAACGGTGACCTGCACCACCCCCGGTCGGGCATACAAACCGAGCACCGACAAGAACGCCACCCCACCGTGCGGGCTGTCCAAGGGCTACAGCAAGCCCAGTGGCAACGGCAAGTACATCGTCAGCGGCGTCACCCACTGGGTGGTGCCGTGGCGCGTCACCAGTGGCGGCGGCGCCAGCGGCACCATCCGCACCACCCGGCAGAGCGCCGAAGTGGCGATCGAGATCGACGAGCTTCAGGTGGTGACGAGGTGACCGTGGCACCCACTCGCGCCCAGTCGGGGCCGGTCGACGCGCCGGTGGCACCCCCGAAGGTGGTCCGCCAGCGACGGATCCGACCCGGTCTGCTCGGCCTGGCCGTCCTGCTGGTCGCCCTCGGCGGGCTGGGGTCGGCGTTCGCGGTCACCTCGGTCCGGGCCACCGGCAGCTACCTCGCGGTGACCCGGCCGGTGGCGGTCGGCGCCATCCTGACCGCCGACGACGTCACCCGGGTCGAGGTGGCCGGCGGTCAGGGCCTCGCCCCGGTGGCCGCCAGCCGGCTCGACGAGGTGATCGGGAAGCGGGCCGCCGTGTCGCTGACACCGGGCACCCTGCTCACCGCGGGACAGTTCACCGACCAGCCGCTGCTCGGCCCCGGCCAGCAGCAGGTCGCGATCGACCTGGACGTGGCCGCAGTACCGGCGAAGGAACTCCGTCCCGGCGACAAGCTCCTGCTGATCGGGCTGCCCGACAAGAACAGCACCGGCGGCGGGGACACGGGAACAACCCGGTTCGAGACCACCGTCATCGACACGTCCAACCCGGACACCAGCACGGTCGTCGTCTACCTGGCGCTCGCCGTACGGGACGTGCCGGCGGTGGTGGCCCTGAACGCCGCTGACCGCATCGCGGTCGTCCTCACCGCGACGGCCTGAGCATGGCCATCATCGCCTTCGTCTCGACCAAGGGCTCACCCGGCGTCACCACCGCCGCCCTCGCCTGCACCCTCGCCTGGCACCACCGGCTGGTCTTCGCCGAATGCGACCCGGCCGGGGGCTCGGTGCTCGCCGGCTACCTCGGCGGCGCGCTCGACGGGCCACGGGGAATCGGCGAACTGGCCGTCGGCGAACTGCGGGACGGCAACCTCGACACCGCGTTCTGGTCCCAACTGGTCGACCTCGACGCACCGAAACGGGAACGGCTGCTGCTGCCCGGAGTGGTCGACCCGGTCCAGGCGGGCAGTGTGACCCCGCTCTGGCAACGCTTCGCCGACTTCTTCACCGATCTGGAACGGGGCCAACCGGCGTACGACGTTCTGGTCGACTGTGGACGGTTGCAGGTCACCGCCCCGCCCTGGCCGATCCTGCGTGCGGCGGCGATCGTGCTGGTCACGACCGGTGCGCACCTGTCCGACCTGTCCAGCGCCCGCTCGACGATCAAGGCGCTCGAACGGGACTTCGCCGAGCACCGGGTCCCGCCCGGCTCACTGCGACTGCTGCTGGTCGGCAACGGCCACAGCCGGAGCGAGGTGAGCAAGGCGCTGGGCCTGCCGGTGATCGCCCACCTGCCGCACGACCCGCGTACGGCCGAGGTGCTCAGCCACGGCGGCACCGTACGGGCGAGACGGCCGCTGATGCGCGCGGCCGGCGCCCTGGAGGTGCCGATCCGTACGTTGCTGGACCGGCGCCGGGCGCGGCTCTCCTGGCCGGCCACCGTCCAGGAGGTGCCGCATGCGGTTTGAGCCGGTCTCGCACGACCCGCGCGGCCGGGACAACGGTGTCACCTCGACGGTGCCGCCGCTGCCGGCGAACGGTCGGCACCAGCGCCCGCAGGCTCCCTCGGCGAACGGCACCCCGCCGCCGCCCGGCCACACCGCCCCGGCCGCCGCCGTTGCCCCGTACCCGATCCAGGGTGCCGCCGGGCCCGGCCCGACCGGCGGCGCGGTGGTCGCCACCGGTCCGCCGCCGCCGCAACGCCCCCGGGTCGACTTCGCGGTGGTCCGCGAACTCCGGCGCGAACTCAGCGAACGGCTGACCCTCTGGCAGCGCGGCCGCGAGTTCAGCGTCGACGAGGAGGACACCGAACGGGCCCGGCTCGCGGTCGCCGTGGTCGGTGAGTACGCCGACGCGGCCCGCCGGGCCGGCACACCAATGCACGCCAGCGAGGAACGGAGCCTGCTCGACCAGGTCACCGCCGAACTCGTCGGGCTGGGCCGGCTACAGACCCTGCTGGTCGACAGCACCATCGAGGAGGTGCACATCCTCGGCTGCGACCTGGTCCGGATCACCCGGCACGGCGGCGGCGTCGACTGGATCGACCCGATCGCCGACAGCGACGAGGAACTGGTCGAGATCCTCCAGGCCGCCGCCCGCCGGGCCGGTTCCACCGAACGGTCGCTGTCCACCTCGAAGCCGACCCTGGACCTGCAACTGCCCGACGGCAGCCGGCTGGCCGCGGTCTACCTGGTCAGCCACCGCCCGTACGCGGTGATCCGGAAGCACAACACACTCGACGTCAGCCTCGACCAGATCGCCGGTGGCCGGGGCGACCTGGACGAGATGATCGACCTGCTGATCCGGGACTTCCTGCGGGCGGCGATGGCGGCCGGTCTGAACATCATGGTCGCCGGTCTGGCCGGGGCCGGGAAGACCACCGTGATCCGGGCGCTGATGGACGAGATCCCGGCGGACGAGCCGTACGTGGTGCTGGAGGAGAGCCGGGAACTGCTCCCGACCAAGCGGGGGATCAAGCACCGGGCGGTGATGAGCTTCGAGTCCCGCGAGGGACACGGCGAGCGCGGGGCCGACGGGCGACCGGCCGGGGAGGTGACGATCGCCGACCTGATCCCGTTGTCGCTGCGGATGGGCGTACTGCGGATCATCGTCGGCGAGGTCCGCTCCCGCGAGATCGTCCCGATGCTCCAGGCGATGACCACCAGCCGCGGCTCGATGTGCACCATCCACGCCCGTACGCCCGCCGGGGTCGGTGAGCGGATCGTCGAACTGGCGCTGTCGCACGGCCGGGAGATGACCGTCGACCAGGCCCGCCGGATGGCCGGCAACGCGCTCGACCTGATCGTCTACGTCACGGTCGAGGACGAGACCGCGATCGGCGGCCGCAAGCACCGGTTCGTCTCCCACATCGAGGAGGTGATCGGCGCCGGGGAAACCGGCCGGATCACCACCACCACGGTCTTCGGCCCCGGCCCGGACGGCCGCGCGGTCCCGAAGCACCTGCCCGAACGGATCCGCGACCAACTCCTCCGGATCGGGTACGACGCCCGGCTGCTGAGCCGCTACATCGAGGCCGGTACGGGTGCCTGGCGGCGCCCCCGCCGAACCCGGCTCGGGCGGCGCGGATGAACGGGGTGGTGTGGTGATCCCGCTCGGCAACCTCGAACTGATCGCGGTGCTGGCCGGGGTGGCCTGCGCGGGCGGGCTGGTCCTGCTGGTCGTGGCACTGGTCGGCACCACCAAGCCGGTCCGGCCGTCGGGCGGCTCCGACCAGTGGCTGCGCCGCATCTGGCAGGGTTCCGGCACCAGCCGCTCGGAGCACCGACGGCACCAGGCACTGCTCGGCGTCGCGGCGCTGGTCGGCGTACTGGCCTTCCTGCTCACCGGGTTGCCGGTGATCGGTCTGCTGACCGCGCTGGCGGTGGTGGGAATACCGTGGCTGTTCAACGCGGGCAAGGCCGAGCGACGGGTGATCGGCCGGATCGAGGCGGTCGGTGAGTGGACCCGCCGGCTCAAGGACATGTCCAGCACCGGGCAGGGACTCCAGCAGGCGATCACCGCCACCGTCGCCACCGCGCCACCGGAGATCGAGGAGGAGGTGCGGCTGCTCGCCGCCCGGCTCCAGGCCGGCTGGCTGGGCCGCCCCGCGCTGCTGGCCTTCGCCGACGAGATCGGTGACCCGGTCGGCGACCAGGTGGTGGCCGCGTTGATCCTGCACCTCTCCGATCGTGGCGAACGGTTGGGTGACGTACTCGGCTCGATCGCGTCGGCGGCGGCGGCCGAGGTGGCCACCCGGCGGGAGGTGGAGGCGAAACGCTCCCAGCCCCGGTTCGCGGTCCGGTTCCTGAGCGGGATGACCCTGGCGGTCCTGGCGTACGGGCTGATCAACCCCGCCTACATGCGCCCGTACGGCTCCCCGGCCGGGCAGATCGTGATGATCATCCTTGGTGCGGCGTTCATCGGGCTGCTGGCCTGGGTCCGGTCGATGAGCCAGCCGCCCCGCCCGGCCCGCTTCCTCGCCACGCCGCCGCAGGGCGAGGTGTTGGCGTGATCCTCAACTGGCAGCTCACCATCGCCGTGACCGGCGGCGCGGCCGTCGGCCTGGGCGTGTTCCTGTTCATCCGGGAGGCGATGCCGGCCACCCCGGCACTCGGACCGGCACTACGCCGGCTGCACCAACCGGCCGCACCGTCGTCGCGGCCGGGCGGCCGGGCCGACGCGGAATGGCTCAGCGGCGTCGCCCGGTGGCTGCGACCGCCAACCCGTGACCTGGCACTACTGGGCCGCACACCCGAGCAGTACGCCCTGTCGATCGTCCTCTCCGTACTGATCGGCCTGCTGATTCCGACGTCGGCCGGGGTGCTTCTCGCGGTCGCGGGCATCACCCCGCCGGTGGTGATTCCGGTGCTGGCGGCAGTGGTGCTGGCTGCCCTGATGGCGTACATCGCGCACCTCGATGTGCTGAGCAAGGCAAAGAATGCCCGGCGCGAGTTCAGCCGGGCGGTCTGCACCTACCTGGACCTCGTCGCGCTGCAACTCTCCGCCGCGCACGGACCGGTGCAGGCGCTGGAACAGGCCGCCGCGGTCTGCGACGGCTGGGTCTTCGACCGGATCCGGGAGGCCCTGCGGCTGGCCCAGTTGCAGATGCACTCGCCGTGGGACGAGATCCGGGACCTCGCCGACGAGATCGGGGTGCCGGAACTCGGTGATGTCGGGGCCATCATGCAGTCCTCCGGATCCGACGGGGCGCAGGTACACGAAACACTCCGCCAGCGGGCCGACTCGCTGCGCGATCAGATCCGCACCGACGAGCTGGCCCGCGCCGAGACGGTGACCAGCCGTCTCGACATTCCCGGTGCACTGCTCGTCTTCGTCCTCATCGGCTTCATCCTCTACCCCTTCGTCGCCCGAATCTGAATCCGGAATTTGCAGGAAGGAAGAGCAATGGTCCTCTACGCGTACGCGCTCGTAAGCAATCGGTTGGCGGAGCTGCGCAAGCACGCCGACCGGGGCGACGGGCCGGTCCCCACCGCCGTCATCATCGTCGGGCTGGCACTCCTCGCGGTCACCCTCATCGGACTGGCCACCACGATGGTCGAAGGCTGGATGGGCAAGCTTCCCGCGGCACCCAAGTAGTAGACCGATGCCCCGACGTCAGCCCAGGCTTGCGCTCCCCACCCTCGCGACGGTGGGGAGCGCCAGCATGGGCTGTGCAGGTGACCGCAGGGCGGAGGAGCGCTCCGAACGGGGTGCCACTCCCGTCGAGTTGGCGATCCTGTTCCCGTTGATCTTCATCCTGCTGATGATGTCGATCCAGGCCGGCGTGTACTTCCTCGCGCGGGCGGTGGCACTCAACGCGGCACAGATCGGCGTCAATTCCACCCGTACGCTCGCCGGCGACTCCGAAGCGGGTGCCGAGGCGAAGGCGTGGGCCTACATCAACGCCGCTCCGGACTGGCTCGTCGTCACCAGCGTCAACGTCGACCGGAACGAGGCCACCGGCGTGGCCACGGCCACCGTGCAGGGAACCGTCCTGCAGGTGATGCCCGGGATCAACCTCACGGTCCGGCAGAACGCGCGCGGGCCGATCGAGCGCTTCACGCCGGGAGGATGAGGATGGGCGTACGGGTGACGAGGCGCCGGCGGGAACGCGGGTCGGTCTCGGTCGAGGTGGCGATTCTCGCCCCGGTCTTCGTGCTTCTCTTCGGGATGGCGGTGGTGGCCGGTCGACAGGCGGTCGCCGAGAACGCGGTCTCGGCGGCAGCGCACGACGCGGCCCGTGCCAGCAGCATCTCCCGGACGGCGGCGCAGGCCCGGGCAGCGGGCGGCACGGCGGTGACCCAACGCCTGGCCGAGCAGGGACTGAGCTGCGAACCGGCCGCCGCCGTCACCCTCTCCGGTACGTCGGCGGTGAGCGGCGGCACCAACTGGACCCTGCAACAGGCCTTCGCGCGTCCGATCGGCGACCAGGTCTTCATCGTCGCCGAGGTCACCTGCACGGTGTCGTACAAGGACCTGGCCGGGTTGGGGTTACCGGCGACCAAACCCGTGAAGGCGCGTTTCGTATCACCGCTGGACCGCTACCGGAGCCGGGGATGAACGGGCGGCCGGACCGAGACGCCGGTCGGGTCAGCGTCTTCCTCGCGATCGCCATGCTGGCGATCTTCACGATCATCGGCCTGTCGTACGACGGCACCCGGCACCTGATGGCGATGCAGCGCGCCCACAACCTCGCCGCCGAAGCGGCCCGTACCGGCGGCCAGGCGATCGACCTGGGGGCGGCGATCGACGGGGGGCCGAAACGGCTCGACGTGAACGCCGCCATCGCCGCCGTCAACAGCTACCGGACCGCCGCCGGGGTGACCGGTCCGCCGCCGGTCATCCAGGGAGAGCCGCCGAACCAGACGATCACCGTCACGATCCGGTTCACCTACCAGCCGATCATGCTCAGCGCTGTCGGCGTCGGCGCAATACAGATCGAGGGCACTGCCACCGCCCGGCCGCTCACCGAACAACCGTAGATAGGGAGGCGACGTCATGCCCGCAGCGCGCGTATCGGCGGCCCGGCGTACCGGGCAGTTCCTCACCGGTCTCTGCTCGCTCCTCATCCTGGTCGGACTGATAGCCGGGGCGCCGATCGCGCTGCTGGCCTTCGCCGGCAACCCACTGCCGGACCACGTACCGAGCCTCGCGGAAGTCGGTAACACGCTGACCAGCCGCGATGACGGGCAACTGTTCCTGCGGGCGCTGGCGATCGTCGGTTGGCTCGGCTGGGCGACGTTCGCGCTCTCCGTACTCGTGGAGTTGCCGGCCCGGATCCTGCGCCGGCCGGCGGTCCGACTGCCCGGTATGCGCCGTCAGCAGCGGGCGGCGGCGGCCCTGATCGGCGCGGTGGCGCTGATTCTGGTCACCAGCCCGGCGGCGACCGCGGCCACCTCGGTGGCCGCCGGCACGGTCGCCGCCGCGCCCCACACACCGGCCGCCCGACCGGCCCTGGCCATCGCCGCCCCGACCTCGGCAAACCCCACCGAGTACGCCCCGACCGCCTGGGCGGCGGCCCCCTACGGCCGGACGGCCGCGGCGGCCGCTCCGGTGGCCGCCACCGCCCCGGGGACCCTGGCCGCGCCGAACGCACCCGCCGAGGAACCGGCCCCGGTCTACCGGGTCGAGGACGGCGACTACCTCGGTACGATCGCCGACCGCTATCTCGGTGACTTCGAGCGCTACCAGGACCTGGCCCGGCTCAACGAGATCCGCAACCCGGACCGGATCAAGCCCGGCCAACTGCTGCACCTGCCCCCGGACGCAGCCGACCAGGGCGTACGCAAGCACGCCACCGGCCTGGTGGCGATACCGCCGCCAGCGAACGCACCGGCCGAACCGCCGACGAACGGGTGGCCGGCACCGGAGAAGCCGCCCGCGCCGCAGTCACCGCGCAAGTCGGGTGAGGTCAGCACGTACGCGGTCGGCGCGTCCCGGGCCAGTGAGCTGAACAACCTGAACCGGCCGCTGGCGGTCAGTGCGGTGATCGCGGTGGCGAGCATCATCGGCGCCCAGATCGGAGCGGTGCTCGGCTTGCGACGGCGACCGGCGAGCGGCACCTTCACCGACGCCATCGACGGCGGTCGCCACCGGCGCAACTGATCGCCTCGACCGGCGCACCTGATTGAGGAGAGCTGGCACGACCGGAGCTGGTCAGGGCATCCGGATTTCCAGCACCCCGCTCATGATCCGGGTGGGCAGGGTCTGCTGGTCGGTGGCGGCCGGGCCGTGCACCACCTCGCCGTTGTCCAGCCGGAACGTGCTGCCGTGCCACGGGCAGACCACGCACGCCTGCCCGTCGACCTTGGTCACGTCACCGGCGCCGAGCGGGCCACCCTGGTGGGCGCAGTGTTCGAGCATCGCGGTGACCTTCTCGCCGTCCCGGTAG
This sequence comes from Micromonospora sp. NPDC049529, assembly GCF_055586685.1. Classification (NCBI taxonomy): domain Bacteria; kingdom Bacillati; phylum Actinomycetota; class Actinomycetes; order Micromonosporales; family Micromonosporaceae; genus Micromonospora; species Micromonospora sp. NPDC049529. The sequence continues at coordinate 503,477 of NZ_JBVJHT010000001.1, read as the reverse complement.
ACCAGCACCGGAACGTCGTTGATCTTCCGGGTCACCAGGCTCGCCTCGGGCAGGGCGGCCAGGTCGGCGACCGGGTGCCAGCCCTCGTCGATCCGGTGCAGGTCGGATGCGGCCTGGTTCACCCCGGCGCCCATCTTGTACGACAGATGCCCGCCGAGGAACGCGCCCCCGCTCGCCGCCGACAGCCCGGCCCAACCGAGGATGCGACCGATGCCGTGGTGGCCGCTGAGCCGGGCGCCGAGCGAACCGCCGTAGAGCGCCAGTCCGACCGCGTTGGCCACGGCGTGGACCATGCCGACCCGGCGTTGCGACTGGCTGAGCGAGGCCCAGTCGTTCCAGCCGGCGACAACCGCCGGCAGCGCACCGAAGGTGCCGACCGCGACCAGCGCCGTCGAGGCTTTTCGCTGGTTGGGCAGCAGGTCGAGGATCGCGCTGGCGGTCCAGGCACCGACCGGCACCTGCACCAGCACCGGGTGGAGCGGGTGGCCCAGCCAGACCCCGTGGAGGACGTCCCGCATCCACCGCCGGGGCAGCGCGGACCAGATCACCCGCTGGATCTGGTCTCCCACCCGGTCCAGTTGGGCAGCCTGTTCGAGTTTCGTCAGCACCGCTCGCATCCGCGTCGCTTTCCCCGCCGCTCCACCGGCAAACCGGCTGGTCCGACGGGGGTCCGTCCGGTTTCGCGAGGGGTACGCCGGACCGGGCATGACCGGGCGGCGGTCGGGTAGAGGTTGACATGCGGATCGCCATCACGGGAGCCACCGGCAACGTCGGAACCGCGCTGCTGCGCCGGTTGACCGGCGAATCGGACATCGAGCTGGTCGGCATCGCCCGACGGCCACCACCGGCGGAGGGCGGTGGCCCGTACGACAGGGTGCAGTGGCACGCGCTCGACCTCGGCGATCCGGACAACGTTCCCCGGTTGACCGACATCCTGCACGGGGTCGACGCGGTGGTGCACCTGGCCTGGCAGATCCAGCCCAGCCACCGTCGGGCGCTGCTGCGGCGTACCAACCTCACCGGCACCCGGCACCTGCTGCGGGCGATCGACGGGGCCGGGGTCCGGACCTTCGCGTACGCCTCGTCGATCGGCGCGTACGCCCAGGGCCCGAAGGACCGTCGGGTGACCGAGAGCTGGCCGGCGACCGGGATCGGCGGTTCGGGGTACAGCACGGACAAGGCGGCGGTCGAGGCGCTGCTCGACGGGGTGGAACACGACCACCCCGAGTTGCGGATCATTCGGTTGCGGCAGGCCCTGGTCTTCCAGCGGGACGCGGGCGCCCAGATCAAGCGGTACTTCATCGGCCGCATCCTGCCGGTCGGCTGGCTGCGCTCGGGGCGGCTGCCGGTCATCCCCCGGAACAAGCGGTTACGGGCTCAGGCGGTGCACGCCGACGACCTGGCCGAGGCGTACATGTTGGCGCTGCGCAGCGACCGGGCGGGCGCGTTCAACATCGCCGGCGAGCCGGTGCTCGACGGGCCGGTACTGGCCCAGGAGTTGGGCGGTCGGAGCATCCCGGTGCCGATCTTCCTGCTCCGGACGCTGGCCAAGGTGGCGTGGCGGCTGCGGGTGCTGCCCACCGAGCCCGGCTGGATCGACCTCACCGCCGGGGTGCCGCTGATGGACTGCTCGCGGGCGGAGCAGGAGTTGGGCTGGCACCCCCGGCACGACGCCCGAGAAGCGGTACGCGACGTCCTCGGCGGCATCGCCGTCGGCGCCGGCACCACCAGCACCGCCCTCCGCCCCGACCGCCACCCCCACCCTTCCGCGATCTAGGGCGAATACGTGCTGGTGGATCTTTGCTCGCCACCATTTGCCCTAGATCAACGACCGTGGGCCGGGGGGTGAGGTCAGGTCGTGTTCGTCGTTGGGGACGGGGCCGCCCAGTTCGCCGGTGTCGTACGGGTCGAGGACCTGACGTACGCGGCGGCCCCAGCGCTCGTGGGCGGCCTGGCGACTGATGCCGGCCGCACGTGCGATCAGCTCCCAGGTGACGCCCCAGCGCCGGAGGCCGATCAGGCTGCCCATCGGGTCGATGCCGGTCTTCAGCTCGATCCGGAACCGGAGGAGTTGGGCCGCTACTTCCCGTTGGGCCCCGACGGGACCATCCTGCTCGACCTGCCACTGTTCCGAGCCGGGTACGGGTCGACCGCCGAGCAGCAGGTCGGCCTGCTGGCTGGCCTCGTTGGCCGCCGCGTGTTCGGCGGCCTGGGCGGCCCGCGCCACGTCGACGGTCAGCGCGGCGTTCATCAACTGATCCACTACGTCAAGGTATCCCTGACGCAGCCGACTGTCCACTGTTTAGTCGTCGATCGACACCGGCGCGAGCGTGGAACGATGATCGAGGCCGGGGCCAGCACGCCAAATCGTCGGCGACGGACGGCTCCCGACCACGCCGCGCCAGTCAGCCCAGTCGCCACTTCTGATTGGGGGCACCGGTGCACTCCCAGATCTGCAACTCGGCCCGTACGTTCACCAGGTCGGCCGAGCTGTTGAGGGTGAACCTCTGCGACGCGCCGCCGCCGCAGTTCGCGAGTTGGACCCGTGCCCCGTTCACGCGTGATATCCGACGAGACGATCATCGCCATCCTGGCGCCGCTACGTCCGGTCACGTACGCGAAGGTGCCCGTCGAGGGGCGCTGGCAGCAGTCGCCGTTTCCCGAGCGGACGGTCGGCGATCGGCCGGTCACGGTGCTCTGCGACGACCCGGACGTGGCCGCACTGGTCGTGGATCGCGAGGACGGCACGGTCCTGTACGTCGCGAAGGACGAAGCACCGACGCTGGTGAACCGGTCACTGGACCAGCTGGTCGAGTCATCCCGGGTCTACTCCCGAGCCGCCCGCCAAGCCAGGAAGATCGACGAGGACGACGACGAGGCGCTGGAGGCGCTGGGCGTCGAGACGACCGACCACATCGGCCGGATCGATCCCGACGCCGTACGCGACGAGAACCAGGTCTGGGCGGTTGCCGCCGAGGAACTCGGCTACGGGCTCTGATCGGTCGCCGCACCGGTGCCGACGGCAGCGCCCGTGCTCGTGTTCTGCCGGCGGTAGGTGGCCTTCTTGCTCCGGTTGCCACAGGTGGACATCGAGCACCAGCGCCGGGTGCCGGCGGGCGAGTCGTCCAGGAAGACGCCCCGGCAGGTCGGCGCGGTGCAGCGGCGTACGCGACCCGCTGAGTTGCCGAGCGCGTCGACCGCGTCGCGGGCGATGTCGGCCAGCACCTGGTCGACCGAGGTCGCGCGGATCCGACTGTACGGCTGGCCCGACTCGGCCAGGACCAGTTGCGGTACGGCACCGGGCCGGCTCGCCCAGTCGTTGAGCAGCGCCACGTCGGCCCCGCTCGGCCGCTCGGCCGCACTCACCGCCCGGCCGATGGCGTAGATCGCCTCGCGCAGTTCCAGCGCGGGCACGAGGGTGACCGGCGGTGGGACGGTCGGGTCGGCGAGTTGCGCCTCGACCGCCCAGCGCAGCAGCGCGTCGACGCCGGTCAGCCGTTCCAGCGGGGTCGCCGATCCCCGGTCGCCGAGCGTCGCGCAGTACGCGAACGCGAGCCGGCCGTTGCCCCAGCGGAAGTTCGCCGAGTTACGCGGTCGGGGCCGATCACCACCCGTGGAGACACCCATGGAACCACCTTAGCTGGTTCCATGCGCTAACCTTCGTCCCGCCGGCCCGCCGGCACCCCCTGTCGGCCGGCCGGCATACGCACACCATCGCGAGTCAGGAGCGTGACCAGCATGATCATCGGATTTGTCGGACTTGGCGCCATGGGCAGCGTCATGGCCGGGAACCTGCTCGACGCCGGCCACAAGGTCCGGGTCTGGAACCGCTCCCCCGGCCCGGTCCGGGAGCTGACCGAGTGCGGCGCCACCGCCGCCGCCGACCTGGCCGAGGTCTTCACGGCGGAGATCGTCATCAGCATGCTGGCCAACGACACCGCCGTGATCGAGAACCTGCTCGACGACCGGCTGCTGGCCGCCGCACCCGAGGGCGCCGTGCACGTCAACATGGCCACCGTCAGCGCCGAACTGGCCGACCGCGCCGACCGGCAGCACCGTACGCACGGGCTGCACTACGTCGCCGCGCCGGTGCTCGGTCGGGTCGAGGTCGCCCGAGCCGGCAACCTGACCATTCTCGCCGCCGGGGACAGCGCCGCCATCGCGAAGGCGCAACCGCTGTTCGACGTACTCGGACGCCGGACCTGGACGGTCGGCGACCGGCCCGCGCACGCCAACCTGGTCAAGATCCTCGGGAACTACCTGATCGCCTGCTCGATCGAGGCGCTGGCCGAGGCGACCACCGTGGCGGAGGCGGCCGAACTGGACCCGACCCTCCTGGTCGACATCCTCACCGAGGGGCTGTTCACCGGCCCGGTATACCAGGGCTACGGGGCGATGATCGCCGCCCGGACCTACGAACCGGTCGCGTTCAGGCTCGCGCTCGGCCGCAAGGACGTCGAGCTGGCCCTGGACACCGCGCGGTCGCACCAGGTCCCGCTGGCCTTCGGCAGCGTGCTGCGCGACGTCTTCACCGAGGCCGTCGCCCACGGCCAGTCCGACCGGGACTGGGCCGCTGTCACCGAGACCACCCGCCGCCACGCCGGCCTCGACCAGCGCTGACTGCCAGCACCGAGCACCCGGCGCTGACTGCCGGCGCTGAGCGCCAGCACTGAGCGCCGGCGCTGACTGCCGGCCCGGCGGTCAACCCTGGTGGTGGTCAGCCCTCGTCGGTGCCGGCCTGCCGACGGGCCTCGGCGGCCAGCCGGTCGAAGGTGCCGACCAGGATCGCCCGCCGCTGCGACACGTAGTCGGCCGTCGGCTCCAGCCCGCCGATGGTGTCGTCCCAGACCGCCAGATAGCGCTGCTTCCAGTCGGCGATCGTCTGCTCCGACGGCAGTTCGACGCCCACGTACCGCTGCTCGGAGAGGAGACAGAGCAGCTCCAGGTTGCACGGTACGGCCACACCCCAGTACTCGTCCGGCTCCAGCTCGACCGGATCCCCGGCCATTGCCTCGGCCACCTCGGCGACCAGCCGACCGGTGACGATACCGAGATGGTCGGCGGCGGTGTCGCTGTCGAAGTTGCCCCTGCCCCAACTGCCCACCGGTTCTCCTCCACACTCGCCACGCCCGCCCCATACTGCCCGGTCCCGGCGACATTACTGGTTGCGTGGGTCCGCCACTGGTCCCGACCGTACAGCCCGGCAGGGGGCGCGACGTGGGCAGATCCGCGCGGCCGGTTCCGCGACCGGCGGGTCCGGGGCATCCTGGACCGATGGTCGTACGGGTGGAACGCAACGGTCCGGTGACAACGGTCGTCCTCGACCGGCCGGAACGACGCAACGCCGTCGACGGTCCCACCGCCCGAGCGCTCGCCGACGCCTTCCGGGCCTTCGACGCCGACCCGAAGGCCTCGGTGGCCGTACTCTGGGGTGCCGGCGGCACGTTCTGCTCCGGCGCCGACCTGAAGGCCATCGGAACACCCAGCGGCAACCGGGTCGAGCCGGACGGCGACGGCCCGATGGGGCCGACCCGGATGCGACTCGGCAAGCCGGTGCTCGCCGCCATCTCCGGGTACGCGGTCGCCGGAGGACTGGAACTGGCCCTCTGGTGCGATCTGCGGATCGCCGAGTCGGACGCGGTGCTCGGCGTCTTCTGCCGACGCTGGGGAGTGCCGCTGATCGACGGGGGAACCGTCCGGCTGCCCCGGCTGATCGGCGAGAGCAGGGCGATGGACCTGATCCTGACCGGGCGCGCCGTGCCCGCCGTCGAGGCGTACGAGATGGGGTTGGTCAACCGGCTGGCCCCGCCGGGCGGTGCGCGGGCGGCGGCGGAGAAACTGGCCGCGCAGCTCGCCGATTTTCCCCAGACCTGCCTGCGCAACGACCGGCAGGCACTGCTCGCGGGCGCCGGTCAGCCCGAGCCGGTCGCGCTCGCCACCGAACTCCGGTACGGCACCCATTCGCTCGCCGCCGACGCGGCTGCCGGTGCCGCCCGCTTCGCCGCCGGTGCCGGCCGTCACGGCGGGTACGCCCGAGAAGACGAGGGCGGCGGGTACGTCTGAACCACGACGGCGGCGGACGGTCGACCCCGATCGGGGAGGAACCGTACCGCCGCCGCCCTGTACGTGGGAAAGCCTAGAAATTACCGGCCGAGTTGCACTTCACGCCCTGGTCGAGGCAGTTGCGGACCCGTGCCGCCAACGCGTCGTCCTCCCACGCGTTGAAGAAGTCCGCGTGCATCGAGAACGAGGTGCCCGACGCCAGCGTGATGCCGTCGGTGTTGGCGCTGAGCGGGTACGAGATCACGAACGACACCGAGGGGATCGGCACCGGGTGGCTCTTCGGGCAGGCGCCGGTGTGGTCGCCGTTGGCCATGTGCGCCTTGTGGTCCGGGCTGTCCAGGTGCTTGCCGTCCCAGCAGTCGGGGAAGGTGATCTGGCGGACGATGTGCGCGGTCTTCGCGCAGACCGGGAAGGTCTTGTCCGCGCTCCGTCCGATCTCGCCGCCGATGCCGGCGCACCAGAAGCGGTTGCCCTGCTTGTCCGGGGTGTCGACCTGGTTCTTCGCGTCACCGACGATCATCCGCAGGCCGAACGGGAACGGCTGGGTCTTGCTCGGGTCCTTGAGGCGGGAACCGTAGTAGACGGTCACCTCGTCCGGGTCGACGACCTTGCCGTTCTGGTACATCGTCGGCACCCAGTAGGCGGAGTGGTCCTGAGGAGAGTTGCAGGTGGTGGCGGTGGCCGCCCGCAGCGACTCGGCGGTCGAGTTCGCGTTGGTCGACTTGTTGCCCCAGAACGTGTGGTTGTGCGAGGCACCGGCCAGCTTCGGCAGCACGATCGGGTCGTCGCTGTTGTGGTGGCTGACCGTACAACCGACGTTGAACTCGGGCACCTTGACCGGGTTGCCGGTGACCGGCTTCGGCTTGCGGGCGAAGAACGCCGCCGTCGCGGCGGCCTGCGCGGCCTGGTCGATGGCGACCCAACCACCCGAGTTGGTGGGCGGGGCGGTGCTGGTCGACGGAGAGGCCGACGTACCCGGTGCACCCGGGCTGGCGGAGGTGCCCGGTGCACCCGGGGTGGCCGAGGGGCCGCCCGGAGTGGAGGTCGCCGGAGTCGTGGGGCCGGTCGAGCCCATGCCGGCGTCGCCGGACGGGCCGCCGGCGCCGGGGGTTCCGGGCAGTTCCTTGCACCCGCCGGCGAGCGCCACGCTCAGCAGCAGCAGCGCGGTCACGGAACGACGTTGTCTGGGGGTGGGTCGCAAATTCATGTGGGGGGCACACCTTTCTTCCGAGAAGGAAGACTACGAGCGCACCCCTGTTCGCTTCGAGCCAGAACGATTATTTCTCCCTTAAATCTGGCTTAGCGAATGCCGGATCGGCTATCCGGAACGACCAACCTGTCGTACGAATCTCATTTCCCTGATTTTTTTCTAAAATCCGTAATCGACGTCCGGCAACCGAGTCGGACACTAACGTCGAGTTCTCGTAGCCGTCGTGGCCGGACCCGCAGGTCGGGGCGACATGCTCGTCTGGCCCTTCCGTAGCGGGACCACATGTTCGTGCTGGCCGTTGCCATCGGTCCAGGTCAGCTTCGCCCGAAACCGGCGGACACCGTGATAGCGCTTCTCCCGCGCGGCGAACTGCACCGGATTACGCGCGCCACCGTCGAGTCGGTCGAGTGGAAACTCGTCGTCGTCGACACCCGCCAGATCCACCACCCGCCCGTCGGTGTCCATGATGACCAGTCCGACGCGCAATGCCGATGCCGGTCCCCGGTTCCACACGACGAGGTTGTAGCCGACCTGCACCGGCTCGTGACCCTCACCCAATGACACTCTCGCGAATACCGCGTTCCAATGGAAGTACGCGGTCAGCCGCGCGGTCCGCACGTCCTCGCGCCGATGCCGATACGCGACGGACGGGACGGACGCCCGCGTCAGCGCCAGCCGTAGCCGGCCCGGAGCGCCTGACTGACCCGGTCGAACCGGGCCCGGTCGAGCACCGCCCCCTCACGGCGGATGCAGTCCTCGCGCATCGTGAGCACCCGGTCGAGGCGCAGGTAGCTCGGCCGGTTGTCACGGTCCCACTCGCCGGGGCCGAGGGCGAACCAGTTCCGCTGCCCGTGGCGCTCACTCTGGCTCGACAGCATCAGGCCGTACAGGGTCCGGCTCTTACGCCCGACAACCAGTACGGGACGGTCCTTGCCCTGCCGGGGGTCGTCCTCGTACGGCACCCAGGTCCAGACGATCTCGCCCGGATCGGCCTGCCCGTCCAACTCCGGCGCGTACGTCAGCTCCCGCCGTTGCAGGGCCGCGAGCTGCCGCCGTCGGGCAACCTGAGCGGGGGTGGGCTGGCCGGGAACCCGGACCGGTCCACGCCGGGCCATTCGGCCGACCTTCGCCGCCACGTCCCTCAAGAGATTCGCCACGCCGGCACCCTACTCCTGCGACGGAGCCGCCGGCACCGACGGCCGAGGGTGCGACGGCCACCTCGTGCCAGCCCTGCCAGTCTTCCCCCACCTCGAAGATCGCCACTCTTGTAGAGAAAGAGTGGCAATATCCCGCTGAATTCCCACTCTTTCTCTACAGGAGTGGCCCTTCGTTGGGGGAGGGGTCAGGTGGTGCGGAGGCGGTAGCCGAAGCCTCGGAGGGTTTCTATGACGTCTTCGCCTAGTTTCTTGCGGAGGGTGGAGACGTAGACGTTGACGAGGTTGGTGCTGGGGTCGAAGTCGTAGCCCCAGGCGTGGGCGAGCAACTGTTCCCGGCTGAGTACCCGGCCGGCGTGCCGGATCAGGGTTTCCAGCAGGGCGAACTCGCGGCCGGTCAGGGTCACGTCGCGGCCGTGCACGGTGACCCGGCGGGACCAGAGATCCAGGCGTACGGGGCCGGCGGTCAGCACCCGTGGCTCGTCCGAGCCGACGTCGCGCAGTCGGGCCCGGACCCGGGCCAGCAGTTCCTCGAACCGGAACGGCTTGGTCATGTAGTCGTCGGCGCCCGCGTCCAGGCAGTCGACGACGTCGTGCACCCGGGCCCGACCGGTGAGGATCAGCACCGGCAGCCGCCGACCTCGGGCGCGCAGTGACCGCAGCACCTCCAGGCCGCTGCGTACGGGCAGGCCGATGTCGAGGATGAGCAGGTTGAAGTCGTCGGTGCAGCCGTACTGTTCGGCCTGCTCGCCGTCGGCGACATGCACCGTCTGCCAGCCGTTGGCCGCCAGCCCCTTCTTCAGGAAGGACGCGATCTGCGGGTCGTCCTCAGCGATCAGAATCCTGGCCATGGTGCCAGCCCTCCCTTGTCTGCCGGGGTATCACCAGGGTGAACGTGGCGCCGGCGCCGGGCCGGCTGACGAGTTCGGCCCGTCCGCCGTGCGACTCGGCGATGGCGCGGACGATGGACAGACCCAGCCCGGAGCCGGGGTAACGTAGGTGCGCCTGGCTGCCCCGACGGAACCGGTCGAAGATGTGCGGCTGGTCGTCCAGGGGTACGCCGCAGCCGGTGTCGCGTACCCAGAGCCGGAACTCGGTGGCGGTGACGGCCGCGCCGAGGGCGACGGTCTCGGTGTCGTCGGTGTGCCGGACGGCGTTGTCGGCCAGGTTGATCACCGCTTCGGTGAGCCGGTGCCGGTCGGCGACCACGATGCCGGCGCCGAGGTCGTCGACGTGCCAGCGCCGGGGTGCGAGCGCGCTGAGTTTCACCGCCAGTTCCGCGACGAACAGCTCTACGTCGATCCGCTCGGGTTGGAGGAACTGCGGGTGGGCGACATCCGCCAGGAGTTGGAGGTCGCCGACGATGCGGCCCATGCGTTCCAGTTCGTCGGTGACGAGCGCGATGGTGGCACGCCATTCCGGACGGTCGGTGTCCTCCGGATCGAGCATGCTCAGATTGCCCATCGAGATGGTCAACGGCCCGCGCAGTTCGTGACTGGCGTCCAGGATGAATTCGCGTTCCCGGCGGAAGACCGCCTCCAGCCGGTCGAGCATGGCGTTGAAGGTGAGGGCCATCTCGGCCGCCTCACCCTGCCGTCCGACCGGGATGCGCCGGGTCAGGTCCGACTGCGAGATCAGTCGGGCCGTCTCGGTGAGTTGGCGTACGGGACCGAGCACCCGACCGGTGACCAGCCAGGCGCACCCGGAGGCGAGCACCAGCACGCCGAGCACCGCGCCGGCCCCGTACGTCTGTAGTTCGGCGATCTCCCGGCGCTGGCTCACCGGCAGGAGGGTGACCACGAACGCCCCGCTGCTGGCACCGACCCGGACCGGCAGGATCCCGTAGTAGGCGTCGCCCCGGCCGGTGTCGTACCGGTCCAGCGGCGGTCGACCGTCGTCGAGGCTGTACGAGCGCGCCGAGGTGGCGAAGGCGTGCATGGTGTCGTCGGGCAGCCGGTCGATCGGGAAGCGGCTCAGTGCGGCGTGGTGCAGCCGACCGTCGGCGAAGGCGAGCACCGCCTCCTCGTGACTCGGCACGTTACGCAGGAAGTAGACGTCGAAGACCCCCTGCACGGAGGTGAAGGCGGCACCCGTACGCGGATCCCGGCCGTTCGCGACGAGCCGGTTGATCTCCTGGAACTCCTGCTCCACCGCCTCGCTGATCCGGGTCTCCAGCCGGATCATCAGCACCTCGTGGATGGCGACCGTGCAGAGCCCGCCGGAGAGAATGATCAGCGCGATGTACGACAGCAGGATGCGCGTGTGGATGCTCCTGGCGACACGGGACCAGCCGGAGCGACCCAGCATCGAACAATCTCCTCCACGAAGCCATCCGGCGAGTACGGCGGGCACAACCGGCCCACCAGCACGTGTCGGCGCCCTCACGCATCGTACGTCCGAAGTAGAGGCATCGGGATTCATCGAATGGCTTGACCGACTCGGCGGGCGCTCGGACGCGAATAGCCGTTCCGACTAGCCGTTCTTACCTAAAATCCCGCCGTGGTTCATGTGTTGTTCAAGGTGCGTTCACCTCGAACTCGCGTACCGCTCATCGGGATACGCATGACGAGCCGCCCCCTCCGATGGTTTCGGAGGGGGCGGCCCTGGTCAACCGGCCGATGTCAACCGGCCGGCTCGGAAGCCGGCTGGGTCAGCCGAAGGTGATCATCAGTCGGGGTGGGTTGTCACTTCCCTTCTCCCTGCTGTTGAACGCCTGCTCCATCCCGCCCGCGTTCTCGACGCTGTCGCGGATCAGGAACCCGAAGTTGCCGGTCGCGTACATGCCGCCGACCTGAGCGGGGACGACCCACTCGCGGTAGCCGTTGCCCGACGCCACGGTGGCCGCCGTACCGGTGGTCGCCGGTTGGTTGTTCCACCGGACGTTCGCCTCCGACCAGGTCGCCGCGAGCGGAATCGCCTGCAACGTCCGGCCGGTCTTGTACGACCCGGAGTACAGCCGCAACCGCGCGTCGGTCACCTGGCAACCCGACGGGATCGCCGGCAGGTTGAACCGGACCAGCACCCGGGCGTTGTTGCCCGACTTGCTGTCGACCTTGATCGCCGAATCCTGGCCGTAGTTGCTCGACGACGAGGACTGGAGCACCCAGCTGTCCTGGTTGGCCCCGAGCGTCACCGAGCCCGGCGTGAGGCAGCTCGGCGGCGCGGAGACCGTCCAGGAGTAGGTCGCCGGGGTGGCGTCGGTGTTCCCGGCCGCGTCGGTTCCCCGTACCCGGAACTGGTGCGTTCCGGCGGCCAGCCCGGTGTAGTTGACCGGGGAGACACACGGCCCGAAGGCCCCCGCGTCGAGCGAGCACTCGAAGGTCGAGCCCGGCTCGTCCGCGGTGAAGGTGAACGCCGCGGTCGGGCTGGTCGTCGTCGCCGGCGGCGTGGTGCCGATCGACGTCTGCGGCGCGGTCGTGTCCGGCGGTGGCTCCACCGTCCACTCGAAGACCGCCGGACTCTGGTCCGGAGTCCCGTTCGCGCTGACCGCCCGCACCTCGAAGGTGTGGTCACCGACCGCGAGGTTGGTGACCGTACGCGGCGAGGTGCACGCCGCGAACGCCGCCCCGTCCAGCGAACACTGGAAGGTCGAGCCCGCCTGGCTGGAGGTGAAGGTGAACGTCGCCGTGGTGGCCGTGGTCGCCAGGTCCGGCGCCGACGCGATGGTGGTCTGCGGCGCGGTGGGCGTACCGGCCACCGTCCACGCGTAGCTCGCCGGGGTCAGGTCGACGTTGTCCTCCTGGTCGATCGCCCGCACCTCGAACACGTGCGGACCGGGCTCCAGGTTGGCCGGCAGATCCAGGTTCGGATAGCCGTGCGGGCTCACACACTCCACGAAATCGGCCTCGTTCTGACTGTCGAGGCGGCATTCGAAGATCAGCCCGGCCGGAGCCGTGACGTTGTCGGAACCGGCGAAGGTGAAGCTCGCCGTACCGACCGCGCTCGGGTTCGCCGGCCCGGTGTTGATCACCGTGGTCGGCGGGGTGGCGTCCGGACCCGGAACGACCGCCCACTCGTGCTCGGCCCACTCCTGTTCGCCGGAGGTGACCCCGTCCAGGTCGACGGCGCGTACCCGAAGGTAGTGGTCGCCGATGGCCAGGTTCGCGAAGTCCACCGGCGAGACGCAGGTGGTGAACGGACCCAGGTCGAGCGAGCACTCGAACCGGATCACCGGCTCGTTCGCGGTGAAGGCGAACGTGGCGGTCGTACTCGGATCCTCGGCCGCCGGAGCGACGACCAGGGTGACCACCGGCGGACCGGTGATCGTCCAGGCGCGGGTGGCCGGCGTCGGCTCGACGTTGCCCTCCGCGTCGCGTGCCCGGACCTGGAACTCGTGCGTACCCGGAAGCAGATCCTCGTAGAAGACCGGCGACACACAGTCGGCGAACACCGACCCGTCCAACGAACACTCGAACGTCGCGTCCTCGTTGGCGAAGAAGGTGAACAGCGCACTGCGCGCGGCGGTCTCGGCCGTCGGCCCGGCACTGATCGTGGTCACCGGCGGTACGCCGGGCGGCGACAACGCCACCACCCAGGTGTACGTGGCCGGTGTCGGGTCGACCTTGTCGGACAGGTCCACCGCCCGTACCTGGAAGGTGTGCGTACCCGCGGTCAGGTTGCCGTACGTCTGCGGGTTCTCACACTCCACCCAGTCGGCCTCGTTGGTGCTGTCCAGCCGGCACTCGAACCCGAGATCGAACAGCGGGGTGTTGTCGTCGATCCCGGTGAAGGTGAAGCTCGCCGACGTGCTGTTGCTCGGGTTCGACGGCTCGTCGACGATCAACGTGTCCGGCGGTGCGACCTCCGGCGGTGTCGGCGCCGAACCGTCGCAGGAGATCTGGTAACACTGCATCGGTTCGGTGTTGCCCGAGGCCCGGTTACCGCCACCGTCGACGTTCCCGGTTTCGGCGTAGATGCCCCAGCCACCGTTGTTGTTCGCCGTGTTGGCCGAGATCCGGTGCCCCGCCTTGTTGACCGAGATGCCGTCACTGCTGTTGTTGCCGGTGACGTTCCGGTCGATGATGTTGCCCGGCTCGGTGCTCTCCGGCAACACCTCCGCCTCGACCGAGATGCCCTCCGACGAGTTGCCGCTGGCCGTGTTCAACGTGACCACGTTGTTCAGCGACTCCGACCCGAGCCCGATGCCGGTCGACGAGGAGTCGCTGGCGTCGTTGGACTCGATCCGGTTCCCGGACGACTGGTGCAGGTCGATGCCGCTGCTGTTGAACCGCACGTCGTTGCCGCGCAGTACGTTGTTCAGCGCGGCCTCCAGGCTGATCCCGCCATCGCTGTGGTTCGTGGCGATGTTCGCGATGACGTCGTTGCCGCTGGACTCGACGATGTTGATGCCGGCTTCGCTCTCGGTCAGCTCGTTGCCCTCCAGCTTGTTGCCGTTGGACGCCGCCTCCAGGGTCACCGCCGCGTCGGAGTTGTCGAGGATCGTGTTGCCCACGATCGTGTTGTTGCTCGACCCCTCCAGCCACAGGCCCGTACCGCTGGATCCGCTGACCCGGTTCGCCTCGACCCGGTTGCCGCTGGCACCCACCAGGTGGATGCCCTCCAACGCACTGCCGCTGATCGTGTTGTCCAGCAGCAGGGCACCCTGGGTACCACCGGTCAGTACGATGCCGGCCGCGTTCCCGGTCAGCTCGTTGCCCCGGAGCAGGTTGCCGGCGTTGCCGTTGTCCGCGTCGGCGAGCTGGATGCCCGCCTCCTGGTTCTGGGTCAGCGTCAGGTTGCCGATGATGTTGCCGAAGGTGCCGGCGTTGAGCTGGAGGCCGTAGTCGAAGCCACCGACCGTGCCGTTGGTGACGGTCACCTGGTCGTGACCGTTGTTCCGGATACCGACCCCCTGCCCGATGCCGTCGATGCCGTACCCGTTCAGGTCGACCGTGATACCGGCCGCCCCGATCACCAGACCGTCGTTGCCGCAGTTGGTCAGGTTGTTCGTCAGCAGCACGCTCTGGGTGAGCGTCTGGCCGCAGCTGACCTGCGTCGGTACCGGTGCCGGACGGATCGTCCAGGCGTGTGCCGCCGGGGTCGGGTCGGTGTTACCCGCCGGGTCGGTGGCCCGGACCCGGAACTCGTGCGTGGTCGTCCAGAGCCCGAGGTGGGTCACCGGCGACGTGCACGCCGTGAACGCCGAGCCGTCCAACGAACACTCGAACGTCGAGTCCGCCTCACTGGACGAGAAGGTGAAGCTCGCGTCCGTACTGACGGTGTTGGCGTCCGGTGCCGAATCGATGGTGGTGTCCGGCGGGGTGCTGTCCGCCGGAGCCGGCGAGATGGTCCAGGTGTACGAGGCCGGCGTCGGATCGACGTTGCCGGCCAGGTCCACCGCGCGCGCCTCGAAGGTGTGCACGCCCAGCGCCAACCCGGAGTACGTCTTCGGGCTCAGACACGGCCCGAACGGCGCGGAGTCCAACCGGCACTGGTAACTGAGGTTCGGGCCGGGCGACGAGTTGTCACTGCCCCGGAAGCCGAAGACGGCAACCGGAGTCGTGGCCGCCTGGTCCGGCGTGGAGAAGATGGTCGTGTTCGGCGGGGTCGAGTCCGGGCCGGGCGGGATCGCCGCCACGGTCCAGGTGTACGTCGCCGGGGTCAGGTCCACGTTGTCCGACGGGTCGATCGCGCGTACCTCGAACCGGTGCACCCCGGCGAACAGGAAGTGGTACGAGGTCAGGCTGACGCACTCGACCCAGTTGTCGACGTCCGGCGGCTGCGGCGGGTCACCGGGATCCGGCTCCGGCGCCGGCGGGTCCGGCGGCGGGTCCAGCCGGCACTGGAAGCGCAGTGCGGTCGGCGGGGCCTGGTTGTCGGTACCGGTGAACCCGAAGTGGATCGTGGTGAGGCTGCTGCTCGGGTTCGGCGGGGTCGACGTCAGTACGGTGTCCGGCCCGGTGATGTCCGCTGCCGGTGGCGCACCCGGCGTACCCGTACCGCAGACCACGCCTCGGCACTGCTCCGGCTCACCGTTGCCGCTGGCGACGTTGCCGCCGCCGTCGATGGTGCCCTCCTCGGCGGCGTCGATGCCGAACGCCGCGTTGTGGTGCACCACGTTGTCGGCCAACCGGTGCCCGGCCTCGGGCACCGAGATGCCGTCGCCCTGGTTACCGATCACCTCGTTGCGCTCGACCACGTTCGCGCCGAGCGGCACGCCCTCCGGGTCGACCGCCGCGCCCTCGACCGCGATACCGCCGCCGGCCGAGCCGAAGACGGCGTTGTCGAGGATGCGGTTGCGCAGCGAGCCCGGCCCGACCGAGATGCCGGCGCCACCGGAGAAGCTGGCGTCGTTCAGCTCGACCAGGTTGTCGCTGGAACCCTCCAGTTCCACGCCGCCCGGGTTGTACCGGACGTCGTTGTCCCGGACCACGCTGTGGCTGGACCCGCCGAGACCGATGCCGGAGTCCGCCGCCAGGTGGGAGACGTTCCCGATCACCTGGATCTGGTCGGAGTCCTCGACCGTCACCCCGGCATCGCCGGTACGGGTCATCGTGTTGCCCTGCACCAGGGTCCGGTGCGAACCCTCGGTGATCAGGATGCCGCCGTCACCGCTGTCCGACAGGGTGTTGCCGATCAGCCGGTTGTCGCGGGAGTCCTCCAGCAGGAAGCCACCGTCGCTGCCGATGGTCGGATCGGCGGTGACCCCGCTGACCGTGTTCTCCTCGATCAGGTGACCGCTGGCGTCCTGCATCCAGAGCGCCACCCCGAGGTTGCCGGTGAAGCTGTTCTCCGCCACCACGCTGTTCTCCGAGCCGGCGACGAGGGCGACACCGATCTCGTTGCCGTCGAACGTGTTGCCGCGTACCTGGTTGGCGTTGCGACCGTCGTCGGCGTTCGACAGCTCGATTCCGGCGACCGCGTTCTCGCGTACGGTCAGGTCCTCGTAGAGGTTGAACCGGGTGCCGGCCATCGCGGAGATCCCGTACGCGAACTGCTGCACGGTACCGCCGGTGACGATGACGTTCTGGAACCCGACGTTGCGTACGCCGGCCGGGCCGCCCAGTTCGGGCAGCTCGATCGGGGAACCCGGCTGACCGGGAAAGTAACCCGGCCCGTCGATGGTGTGCCCGTCGAGGTCGACCTCGATGTTCGGCGCACCGATGACCAGCCCGTCGAGCGGGCAGTTGGTCAGGTCGTTGAGCAGCCGGGTGCTCTGGGTCAGCACCTGGCCGCAGGTGACCGTCGTCGCGACCGGGGTCGGCGGCGCGGGCGGCTGCGGGGCCCCCGGACCGTCGAACCGGAGCACGAGCTGCGGCACCAGCGGCGGCTCGGCGATCGTGTTGCGCGAGGCGAACGAGGAGTCGTCACCCTCGCCCTCCTCGGCCGAGTCCCGGATCAGGAAGCCGTGGTTCGCCGCCCCGCCGAGCATCGCCGCGACCTGGCCGGTCACGTTCCACTCGCGGAAGCCGGCACCGGAGCCGGTGGTCGCCGCGACGCCGACGGTGCCGGGCTGGTTGGCCCAGGTCACCTGCATCTCGTCCCAGGCGGAGGCGATCGGGATCGCCTCCAGGGTCCGACCCGTCTCGCCGTCCGCGTGCATCCGCAGGGTCGCCCCGGTCAGCTCACAGGCCGACGGTACGTCGGTCGGCAGCGGGAACCGGATCAGCGTACGGGCGTCCTCGCCGGGTGCCCGCGAGCGGACACTGAGCCCCTCGGAGATGCCGAAGTTCTCCACGGTGTTCGACTCGTCGATCCACGAGTCCGCGTTGGCACCGAGGATCACGTTCGACGCGTCGCAGTCGACCGGCGAACCGACCGTCCAGGTGTACGTCGCCGGGGTCGGGTCGATGTTGTCGCCCTCGTCGATCGCCCGTACCTGCACGGTGTGCGAACCGGTGGTGAGGTTCGAGAAGCTCCACGGGCTGGCGCACTCCAACCAGGCCAGGTCGTCGGTGCTGTCGATCCGGCACTCGTATTCGAGCAGGTTGGTCGGGGTGAGGTCGTCGGTGCCCTGGAACGAGAACGTGGCCGTACGGCCCGCGCTCGGGTTCGGCGGGGTGCTGGCGAAGATCGTCTCCGGGGGCGTGATGTCCTCGCCACCGGTGAAGACCCAGACCGCCGGGGTCGGGTCGACGTTGCCGGCCCGGTCGATCGCCCGTACTTCGAGGGTGTTCTCGCCCAACTCGATGTCGAGCACCTCGTACGGGTTCGGGCAGCCGACGAACATGAACTCCGGGTCCGGCGGTTCGGTCGGGTCCGGCGGGTCCGGCGGCTCGGTCGGGTCGTTGACCAGCACCCGGCACTCGTAGAGCAGCTCGGCGACCGGGGTGGAGTTGTCGGTGCCGGCGAAGGTGAACGTGGCCCGCTCGGCCGCGAACGTCGGCCCGGAGACCACCGAGGTTTCCGGCGGGGTCAGGTCGGCCGCCGGGAACGGTCCCTCGTGTTCGAGGGCGCCGATGTCGCAGGTGGTGTTCTTCGGCCGGGTGATGCCACGCTGGTCGACCTCGGCGCACGGGGCGACACCGCCGTCCAGGGCGAAGCTGTCGTCCTGGATCGCGTGCGTCATCGACGGGCCGCCGTTGTCGGCGATCGCGTCGATCTTCGGGTCGCCCGCGTTGGACCGGTCCCGACTGCCGCGCAGGTAGCAGGAGTCGGCGCTGTCCAGGTTGCCGCCCTCGGAACCGACCGCGAAGCTGCACTCCGGGCTGTAGAGGTTGCCGGCGACGATGGTGTTGCGCAGGATCACCGACTGGCTCGGCTCGACCGGGAAGTTGACCGAGCCGCCCGGCTCGTCGCCGATGCCGGCGCCGTGCGGGGCGACGTTACGGTTGATGGTGGCGTTGACCACCCGCAGGCCGGCGTCCGCGTCGGTGTAGAGCCCACCACCGGCGACCTGGGCGACGTTCCCCGAGGACGTGGTGTTCTCGATCAGCGCCTCGGCGTCGCTGGCGTTGTAGATGCCACCGCCGTACTGCTTGGCCCGGTTGTCCCAGAAGGTGGAGCCGGTGATCTGGAGGGTGCCGTCGGCGACGTTGGCGAAGCCGCCACCGTGCTCGGCGGTGTTCTGGCTGACCGTGGTGTCGATGACCGAGAACGCGCCGCTGCCCTGGCTCTCGATGCCGCCACCGTCGGCTGCCGCGGTGTTCCCGGTGATCGTCAGCCGGGTCAGGGTGACCCGCTGGCCGTCGTTCTCGACACCACCGCCGCCGGCCTCGGACGTGTTGTCCCGGACCGTACTGTCGCTGACCGTGACCGGGCCGTCGGATCCGATGGCGAGACCGCCGCCCTCGGCGATCGACTCGTTCTCGGTGAACGAGGCCCCGGTGACCGTTGCCCCGCCGCTGCCGCCGAGGAAGAGACCGCCACCACCACCGTCACCGGAGACCGGGTCACCGGCGGAGTTGCCGGTGAAGACGGTGTTGCGGATCGTGCTGGCCCGTTCCGAGTCGGCGAGTACGCCACCGCCGCTGCCGTGCGCGGCGTTGCCGGAGACGGTGCCCCGGGTGACGGTCAGCCGGGTCTTGGAGACGCTGCTCAGACCGCCGCCGTCGGCACCGGCGGTGTTCCCGGTGAGCGCGGTGTCGGTCAGTGCCAGCTCGACCTCGTGCTGGTTGGAGATGCCGCCGCCGTCGCCGCCGGTGGTGTTTCCCTTGATGGTCGAGCCGCTGATCTCGACCCGGCCCTCGCCGTCGAGGTCGATGCCGCCACCGGAGACCCCGGCGTAACTGTCCTGGACGGTGACGCCCTGGAGGCGTACCACCCCGGCGGAGACGCTGAGCACGGCGCCACCCTGCTCGGAGTCGTACCCCTCACGCAGGGTGAGCCCGGAGACGGTGACGTTGCCGGCGCTGTCGTGGATCTCCAGCAGCCGGTCCAGCCCGCGGCGTTCGACCGGGGAGCCGGCCGGTGCCTGCCCACCGTCGAGGATGGTCCCGGCGGCGCCGGCACCGATGATGGTCAGCGGGCTGAGGATGTCGAAGTCACCGGTGTCGTCGCCGTTGTCACCGGCCGGCGCACGGGTGATCTGGTAGGTGCCGGCCGGCACCTGGATCGTGTCACCGGGCAGCGTCGCGTTCGCCTCCTGGATCGCCGCGCGCAGCGTGCAGGTGTTGGCGCTGGTCCGGCAGATGCCGTTACCGATGTTGATGTCGACCGCGTCGGCGGTGCTGTTGACGGTGAAGGTGATCGCCCAGACGGGCTGTACGGCGACCATGGTGGTCAACAGGGATGCCGCCGCGATGACCGAGAGCCAGATCCGGCGGCGTCTCGTTCTGCCGCCGGATCTGCGTTTGGATGTGGTCGATGGTCTGCTGTTACTCATGCCGCCCCCACGGTCGGTCTGTGGTCAGTGGCCGCCAGTGTTCAGCGGGTGCGTAAGTCGACGCTCAGCCGAAGGTGAAAACTTCTTTATCTGGCGTCGTGCCGCTGAGCTGGGACGATCCTTCGATGAGAGGCTTCTCATCCGGCTCTCATCGGTTGGTTATCGCGGGTAGGCACCCTTGGTGCGATGAGCACACAGAAGGTCGCCACCGGGATCGGTCTGGCGGCGCTGGTGGGCCTGCTCACCGGCGTCGGTCTGCCGGCGCTGCTCCCGCCCGACCAGGTCCCGGCGATCCAGATCATCAGTCCGGCAGCGCAGACGGAGACCGACGATGGAGCCGACCCGACCGGCAGTTCGAGCCTCGGCCCCGCCAACCCCGGAGGCGACGATGACCGCGACGCCGGCCAACCCGCCGTCGGCGACGACGGGGACGACGACGGACCGACCGGCGGAGACGACGACGGACCCGCTGGTGGGGACGACGACGGACCGACCGGCGGGGACGACGACGGACCCGCTGGCGGAGACGACGACGGACCTGCCGGTTCCGGTTCCGGTTCCGAGCGCTCCGGCGGCGATGACGACGATGACGATGACGAGCGGTCCGGCGGCGATGACGACGACGATGCCGGCGATGACGACGACGGGGACGACTGAACCGGCGGTACGACCGCTGCGGCGGCTGCTCGGCCTCGGCCTGCGGCTGCGGCTGCTGGGGTGGGCCCTGGCCCTGCTCGCGGTCGCCAGCCTCGCCTCGGTGGTGGTGATCCGTCAGGTGCTGCTCAACCAGCTGGAGAACAGGATCGGCACCGACATGCGTCAGGAGGTGACCGAGTTCCGTCGACTGGTCGGCGGCCGTGACCCGGCGAGCGGGCAGCCGTTCGGCCCCGATCTGCGCGCCATCGCCGACACGTACCTGCTGCGCAACGAACCGCAGGCCGGTGAGGCGGTGCTGGTCCTGGTCGACGGGGCGTTCTACCGGGCGACCGAGGCGCCACCGTACGACCTCAGCGGTGACGCCGAACTGATGCGCCGCTGGGCGGGGCTGACCGAGAGCGCGTACGGGCGGATCAACGACGGCCCCGAGGGTCCGGCGCGCTGGCTCGCCGTACCGTTGATGATCGACGGCGCGGTACGCGGCCAGGTGGTCGTGGTCGAGTTCGGCGCCGAGCGGCGGGCTGACATCGACGACGCCGTACGCCTGATGGCGCTCGCCTGCCTGCTGGTGATCGTGGTCGTCGCGGCCGGCGGCTACCTGGCCATGGGCCGGGCACTGCGTCCACTGCGGACGGTCACCGAGACCGCGCGCACGATCGAGGAGACCGACCTCTCCCGCCGGATCGAGGTCACCGGCACCGACGAGGTCGCCGACCTGGCGCACACCTTCAACGGCATGCTCGGCCGGCTGCACCGGGCGTTCGCCGCGCAGCAGGCGTTCGTCTCCGACGCCGGGCACGAACTGCGTACCCCGATCACCATCGTCCGGGGGCACCTGGAGCTGATGGGCGACGACCCGGACGACCGGGCCGAGACCATCGCACTGGTCACCGACGAGCTGGACCGGATGAACCGGATGGTGAACGACCTGCTCATGCTCGCCAAGGCCGAGCAACCCGACTTCCTGCACCCCGACCATGTGGAGGTCGCGCTGATGATGCACGACGTGTACGCCAAGGCCGTCGCCCTGGGCGACCGGGACTGGCGGATCGGCGCCATCGAGGAGGTCACCGTCGTCGCCGACCGGCAGCGGCTGACCCAGGCGCTGATGCAGCTCGCCCAGAACGCGGTCCAGTTCACCAGCGCGGGAGACACCATCGAACTCTCCGCCCGGGTGGAACACCCCGGCCAGGCCGAACCGGGCCGGGTGCTGCTCGCCGTACGGGACACCGGGGTGGGCATCGAGCCCGAGGACCGGGAACGGATCTTCGGCCGGTTCGCCCGCGCCGAACACGCCCGTGCCCGAGCCGAGGGCGCCGGGTTGGGGCTGGCGATCGTCTCGGTGATCGCCGAGGCCCACCGGGGTGCCGTCGCGGTGGACAGCGTCCCCGGCGTGGGCTCCACCTTCACCCTGGTCCTGCCCGCCACCGCGGTCGTGCCCGAGCCGATCGGAGGTCTGCGGTGAACCGGGTGCTGATCGCCGAAGACGAGCCGCGGATCGCCTCGTTCCTGACCAAGGGCCTGCGCGCGGCCGGCTACGTGACGACGGTGGTGACCAGCGGGGTGGAGGTCGCCGTCGCCGCCCGCAGCGGTGACTTCGACGTGCTCATCCTGGACCTCGGGCTGCCCGGCCAGGACGGGTTGGCCGCACTGGCCCAGCTCCGGGCGCGGGGCGAGCGGCTGCCGGTGATCGTGCTGACCGCCCGGGACGCGGTGCCGGACCGGGTCGCCGGGCTCGACCTCGGCGCCGACGACTACATGACCAAGCCGTTCAGCTTCGACGAGCTGCTGGCCCGGGTGCGGGCCCGGCTGCGCGAGCACGGGCAGGCCACCCCGACCGTGGTCCAGGCCGGGCCGATCCGGCTCGACCTGGTACGCCGTACCGCGACCGTGAACGGGGAACTGGTCGAGTTGACCGGGCGGGAGTTCCTGCTCGCCGAGACGCTGTTGCGCCATCCGGGTCAGGTGCTCAGCCGGGAGCAGTTGCTCGACCGGGTCTGGGGACTGGCGCACGATCCCGGCTCGAACGTGGTGGACGTCTACATCGGTTACCTGCGCCGCAAGCTCGGCACCAACCTGATCCAGACCGTACGCGGGATCGGCTACCGCCTGGCCGGCTGACCTGCCGGCGTCGTCGCGGGAGTGGTTGACCTCAACCATGGTTGAGGTTGCATGCTCTACGGGGTAGGGATCGGGAACGACGCCGGAGGTACGCGTCATGCGCGCAGTGTGGTTGACCGAGTTCGGCGGGCCGGACAAGCTCGTGCCCGGCGAGGCCCCGGACCCGGTCGCCGGGCCCGGACAGGCACTGATCGAGGTGGCGTTCGTCAACATCACCTTCGTCGAGACCCAGTTCCGGGCGACCGGCGCCGGCCCGTACCGGCCGGAACTGCCGATGATCCCGGGCAACGGGGTGGGTGGCGTGGTGAGCGCGGTCGGCCCCGGTGTCGACCCGGACCTCGTCGGCCGGTCGGTGGTGAGCAGCACCGGCGGCTCCGGCGGGTACGCCGAACGGGTCGCGGTCGACGCCGCCGGCCTGTTCCCGGTGCCGGACGGGCTGGCCCTGGACAGCGCGGTGGCGTTGCTCGCCGACGGGCGTACAGCGACCTGGCTGGTCCGGACAGCCGGGCTGGTCGGCGGGGAACGGGTGCTGGTGGAGGCGGCGGCCGGCGGGGTCGGCACACTGCTGGTGCAACTCGCCAGGGCGGCCGGCGCCACCGTGGTCGCGGCGGCCGGCGGCCCGGACAAGCTCGGACTGGCGCGGGACCTCGGCGCCGACGTCGCCGTCGACTACCGCCAACCGGACTGGACCGATCGGGTACGCGCCGCCGTCGGCGGTGTCGACGTCGTCTTCGACGGCGTCGGCGGCACCATCGCCCGTGCCGCCTTCGAGTTGCTGGACCGGGGCGGCCGGATGTTCAGTTTCGGCCTGGCCAGTGGCGAGTGGGCGGACATCGACGAGGAGGCCGCCGAGCGGCGCGGTGTACGGGCGATCCGGCCGGCCTTCCGCCCCGCCGACATCCGCCCGTACACCGAGAGTGCCCTGGCCGAGGCGGCAGCCGGCCGCCTCCGCCCCGTGATCGGCCAGCGCTTCCCCCTCGACCACGCCCCCGCCGCCCACACCGCCATCGAGTCCCGCACCACCACCGGCAAAACCCTCCTGACCCCCACCCCTCCCTCCCCGCCCCTCCCCGCCCACCCGCCCCGCCCCTCGCCCCGCCCCTCGCCCCGCCCCTCGCCCCGTTGATCTAGGGCAAATGGTGGTGAATGGAGATCAACAAGCACGTATATGCCCTAGATCAGCGGGGCGGGTGGGGTGAGCTGGTGGGCGACGAGCCGTTCATGGGTGCGTACGGGCGGGGGCGGCGGGAGGGGCCCGGACCTGCCCGTACGTGTCGTACCGGGGCGGTAGCGTCGGCGACGACCGAACTACGCGCTGTGATGGGGGCTGGTAATGGACATCCTGGAACCGGTGACCGACCTGGACGCCCGGTACAGCGACGACAACGCCGAGGCCATCGGCTGGACGCAGGCTCGCGAGACCCTGGCCGCCGCCGAGATCTACTGGCTGTCGACCGTCCGACCGGACGGGCGGCCGCACGTCACTCCCCTGCTCGGGGTCTGGCTCGAACCCGCGCTCTACTTCTGTACCGGCCCCGACGAGCGCAAGGCCGGCAACCTCGCCGGTAACCCGCACTGTGTGCTCACCACCGGCAGCAACAAACTGCACGAGGGCCTGGACCTGGTGGTCGAGGGCAACGCGGTCCGGCTGACCGACGACGCGCGGCTGCGCCGGGTCGCCGACGCCTACGTCACGAAGTACGGCGACGACTGGCGGTTCGACGTCCACGACGGAGCGTTCCAGCACTCCGGCGGACCGGGTGGTAAGGCGCTGGTGTTCGAGGTCGCCCCGACCACCGCCTTCGGCTTCGGCAAGGGCCGCTACAGCCAGACCCGCTGGCGTTTCCCCCGCTGATCCGCGACACACGACCGGCTCGCAGCGGATTCGCGACAGCTGAGGGCATTCTCATCGTCGGCTAATCCGGGGCTCATCCCGTGCCGGGATCGTCGCCATTATGTCGATGACCACCAGCACCGACGGGCCGGGGAGCAGCCCCGACCCCGATCTTGACCTGCTCACCGGGCCGGGCGCCGGGGAGTTGCTGCGGACCGCCCTGCGACCGGCCGGTGGTGAACTGCTCACCTGGCGGGCCACGCAGGTCGAGCACCAGCCGGGCCGCCGGTCCACGGCCGCGTACCAGGCCCGGATCCGGTGGGCGGACGGACATGTACGGGAGGAGCGGCTGGCCGCCAGCACCGGTCGACCACCGCGCGGCACCGTGGTACTGGACGACGGCACCGAGCAGGTGGCGACCTGGCGTTTCCCGTACGACCCGGATCTGCCGGCGCTGCGCACCGCGTACGACGAGCGGGCGGTTGCCGTACTCCTGCGCGACCTCGGCCTCGACGGTGGCGGGCCGGTGCGGTTGGAGGTCCGGGCGTACCGCCCACGGCGGCGGGCGGTGATCGAGGCGATCGGCCGCCGGCACCGGCTCTTCCTGAAGGTGGTCCGCCCGGACAAGGTGCGGGACCTGCACGATCGGCACCGGCTGCTGGTCGGTGCCGGCCTGCCGGCCGCGCCGAGCCTGGGTTACACCCCGGACGGGTTGCTGGTGTTGCAGGCGCTTCCCGGTCGTACGCTGCGGCAGGCACTGCACGCCCGGCAGACGCCGCCGTCCGGTCAGGCCGTGCTGAGCCTGCTCGACCGGCTGCCTCCCGAGTTGGCGTACGGGTCGCCCCGCCGGTCCTGGCGGGAGAAGGCACCGCACTACGCCTCGGTGCTCGCCGCCGCGCTGCCCAGCGTGGCGGAGCAGGCCCGGGAGGTGGCCGAGGCGGTCATGTGCGAGGCCGGCCCGGAGCCGGCGACCGTCGTGCACGGCGACCTGTACGAGGGTCAACTGCTCGTCTCCGGTGGCCGGATCTGCGGTCTGCTCGATGTCGACACCGCCGGACCGGGCGAACGGCTCGACGATCTCGCCTGCCTGCTCGGGCACCTGTCGGTGCTGGCCCGGATGAACCGGGACCGGGCCGGCACGATCCTGCGGGCGGGGGCGGCGTACCTGGCCGCGTTCGAGCGGGTGGTGGACCCCGCCGACCTGCGTTACCGGACCGCCGCAGTCGTGTTGTCGCTGGCCACCGGCCCGCACCGGGTGCAGGAACAGGACTGGCCGGCGAACACCCGGGACCGGTTGGACCTGGCCGCCCAGTGGCTCGACAGCGCCCGCCGCCTCCGCCAGCCCGATCACGCTTGATCCACGCGCGCTGAGCTGTTCTCCCGGTGCCCCCGGCAACAGCTCAGCGCTCGTGGATCGAGGCGATGGGACCGGGATGACGAAGGAGCCGATGAAGGAGGTCTCACGTCCGGCTCAGTCGCACCTCATCGACGGGACCGACGCTGGAGACACAGGCAGGAAAACACCGAGGAGGATGTCATGCGCATCAATCGACCGTGGCGGATCATCGCCGGGGCGGGTGCCGCCGCACTGGTGGCCGGGCTCACGGCCGGCGCGGCGACCGCCAGCGACAGCATCGAGCTACGCGACAAGGTCAGCCCGATCCAGGTGAACACCCAGGTGGACCAGGCCGGCCAGGGTGCCGCCGCCGACGACTCGCCGGAGTCGGCCGACAGCCCGCACCAGTCGCCGTTCGACTCCACGAACTCGGCGTCCGACAGCCCCGGTGATCCGCAGTGGGTCGACCCGTCGCCCGAGTCGGCGGACAGCGCGGGCGACTCGGCCGCCGACTCGCCCGCCCCGGCGCCGCCGGCGAAGAAGGCGACCGGCGCGGGTGACAAGGGCAAGCCGGCCCCGGCGAAGGCCCCGGCGAAGCAGAAGGCGGGAAACGACAGCCCGGACGACTCGCCGGCCCCGGTACGCAAGCGCGGCGGCGGGGGCGGTGACTCGGCGAACTCGGGCGGTTCCGCCGACTCCGGCGGCTCGGCCGACTGACCGGCCCGCCTCCCGAGGTACGCGCGGCCCGACCACTCCCGGTCGGGCCGCGCCGCCGTCCGTCCCCGGTTACCCCGACGGCCGCCCGTCGCACTCACCGGTGTCGGGGTGCCCCGCTCAGCCCGGTACGAGGCCCGACCCGAGCAGTTGGCGCACTCCGTACGTCACGAGGTCGATCGCGACCCCCATGACGATGGCGAGCACGAAGCCCTCGACTCCGCCCCGACGACGGTTCGCGACCGGCCCGTCGATGCCGACGAGGCGCGTCGCCGCGACGGTCTGCGGTTTGTGAAGCCACTGTTCCGTGGCGAGCCAGGCGAGCACGCCCAGCCCGAACGGGATCCAGGAGAGCCAGAACCAGTACAACTTCGTACCCCGGATCGGTGCCGGACCGGAGACCAGGGCGATCAGGAACACCGCCATCATGGACACCGCGAGCCAGTACGCCGTACGGGTGATCGGGTGGACGATGTCCGTACGTTCGACTCCCGCCGCCGCCCGCAACTCCTCGACCAGCGGTCGGACCCACACCGCTTCGGTGCCGCCCCGAGGGTCCGGCGTCTGCACCGAGCGTCCGACCCCGACGTCGGTGTACCTGATCCGTCCGGTCTCCGTCGTCCAGGCGACGAGGTTCCCGTCGGGTCCGCCCCACAGACTCGGTCTCCAGCCCCAGAACCCCTCCCGGCCCCAACCCGTCCCACTGTCGACATTGGTCACCACACCGGCCGCGATGTCCCGTCGCGCCTGGTCCGCGTCGGCGGGGCGGGGCGCCGACCACCACGCCAGCGCCGCCCACAGCACCCAGAGCACCACCAACAACCCGCGTACGCCCAGCGCGAGCACCCGCCGCCAGTTACGCACAACCGCCCCCCGCCCCCCGCGCCCCCACCCCCTCACCCTGCCACCCCACCACCACCCCGACGCCGTTGATCATGAGGTTAGCGCGCCCGCCGGGCTCAAAAGTTGCGCTAACTTCATGATCAACAGGTGATGACCTCGCCCTGGGTGGCGCTGCGGCGGGCGGCGGTGAGGATTTGGAGGCTGGTGACGGCGTCGCGGGGGTCGACGGGGACCGGGGCGGTTCCGCGTACGGCGGCGGCGAAGGCCGGGTAGTAGGTGTCCCAACGGCCGCGCTCGGTGGGTACGACGGTGGTGGTCGTGCCGCGCCGGATCCGGCCCCAGCGGTCCTCTGGTTCCACGCCCCAACGGTCGCCCTCGGTGGCCGGTGACCGGCCGGCGATGAGTGCCTCCTCCTGCCCGTCGACCCCGTCGACCAGGTAACTTCCGGTGGTGCCGGTGACCCGGAACCGGGGACCGGGCGCACCCTGGACCCAGCTACCCCAGAGTTGGGACCGGACCCCGCCGGTGTGCTGCAACGCGACGAAGAAGTCGTCGTCGCGGCCGTCGAGATCGTCGCGTACCCGCATCTCGGCGTAGACCCGGTCGACCGGTCCGAACAGGGTCAACGCCTGGTCGACCAGGTGACTGCCGAAGTCGAGCAGGGTCCCGCCACCGGCGGCGGGCGGGCCGGGCTGCGGGGCGAACCGCTCGAACCGCGACTCGAAGCGGGTGACGGTGCCCAACTCCCCATCCGCGATGAGCTTACGTACGGTGAGCAGATCCGAGTCCCAGCGCCGGTTCTGGTACACGCTGAGTACGACGCCGGAACGCTCGGCCAGCTCGACGGTCTCCCGTGCCGCCACCGGGTCGAGCACGAACGGCTTGTCCACGACCACCGCCAGCCCGAGCCCGATCGCCTCCCGCGCCAGGGCCAGGTGGGTGGCCGCCGGGGTGGAGATCGCGACCGCCTCCACGCCCTCGGCGACCAGGGCGGCGAGCGAGTCGAAGGCGCGCGTACCCGGCTGGTCCGAGGCCAGCTCGTCGCGGCGCGCGGGTGACGTCGTCACGACGCCGACCAGCTCGCACTCGGGCGCCGAGGCGAGTAGTGGCGCGTGGAAGTATCGCCCGCCGAAGCCGTAGCCGACCAGGCCGAACCGTACCGGAGCTGCTGACATTGGGTGATCATACGACCGATTACCGAACGTCATCACGAACCCCGTTCGGCGGTAGTCGGGCGGGGCCGGACACGGCGATGCCGCCGGGAGGACTGGCCTCCCGGCGGCACCTGTTACCGCCTACCTACACGCATCGTCCCCGGTCAGGGGTTGATGTTGAGGGTGAAGGTCGACGTGGTGTTGCGGATGTTCTGGAAGTTGTTGCTGAACCGGACATTGTTGAAGGTGGCCGAGCCCACGACCGGGCCCTGACCGGGCTCGGGCAACTCGTTCGCCCAGATGCCGAAGCCGGACTTGGCGTCGAACGCGTCACCGCTCTTCTGGGCACCGCTGATCGAGATGTTGGTGAAGACGGTGTCCGTGACGGCCTGGGTCGCCTGGCCGCCGCTGTAGTTCGACTGGAACATAATGCCGTGGTACGTCGGGTCCACGATGTCCACATTGTTGATGCGGATGGCGCGGAGTTCCTTCGAGGCGGCGAATATCCAGATCGCCGGGAAGGTCTGCGAACCCCAGAAGTGACCACCGGCCCGGACGATCGAGGCGTTCTCGATAGTTGTCGGACCGGGGCCGAACCCGGTGAACGAGTACCCGAAGTCCAGCGAGCTGACGGTGATGCCGGAGTACGTGAGCATGTCCGCGATGTACAGGTTGCGGAAGACGTTGTTCTGTCCGCCGTACACCGCCAGACCGGCCGCACGCCAGGTCAGCGTGGCCGTCAGGTTCTCGAACACGTTGTCGGTGTTCGCCCCGCCGCCGCCGTCGGTCGCGGAGAAGAGTGCGAACGCGTCGTCACCGTTGCTCCGCCCCTCGACGTTGGTGATCAGGTTGTTGGTGCTGCCGTTGGTCATGTTCGTGCCGTCGGCGTACGTGTTCCGGATCCGGGAGTTCTTGATCGTGATGTTGCTGACCCCGAGGCCCCAGAACATGCACATCTGGTGCTCCACCCAGATGTTGTCGAACGTCATGTTCGACACCCGGGACAGGTCGAAGACCTTGCCCGGACCGTCGTTGCGGCTGGTGTAGTTACCGAAGTACGAGAAGCCGGCGAAGGTCGAGCCGTTCGCCGACGCCTCGGCCCGGAAGCCGACGTCGGTGTTCTCCTGGTTCGCCGGGGCGGCGAACCGGGTGTACCAGGGACCGGCACCGACGACCTGGAGCGCCTTGCCGTACACCTGGAACTTCGACTGGGTCTGGTAGGTGCCCGCCGGCAGGTAGACACCGATCAGGTTGGCGTCCTGCCGGGCCCGGTCCAGGGCGTTCTGCACGTCCTGGTGGGTGAAGCCGGCCGGTACGGCGTACCGGGCCGGGTCCGGGTTGCCGGCCGCGGCGACCAGCTCCGTGTTGATGAAGTCGATCGCGTACGTGGTGGTGTTCGCGGCGTCCTTCTGGAGCTTGATCTTGCTGC
Source organism: Micromonospora sp. NPDC049529 (assembly GCF_055586685.1). Classification (NCBI taxonomy): domain Bacteria; kingdom Bacillati; phylum Actinomycetota; class Actinomycetes; order Micromonosporales; family Micromonosporaceae; genus Micromonospora; species Micromonospora sp. NPDC049529. Next base: position 473,699 of record NZ_JBVJHT010000001.1, on the reverse strand, counting down.
CCGCCGGGATGGTCGAGTCCAGGAAGATGTTCGCCTCGTCGTAGATGTGCCTCGGCGCACCCGCACCCGGAGAGTTACCCGGGCTGGCCTCGGCCCCGTAGAGCCAGATGTACTTCGAGGTCAGCGGGATCGCCTTGTGGAACACGTTGTTGACGTAGACGTTCAGCGTCGAGTTGATCCCGCCACCGCCCGGCGCGTCCGGGATGGAGAAGCGGGTGACCAGCGTGTTCGTGCTGGCCTTGGTGGTGAACTCGACGAAGTTGCCGGTCGAGTTCAGGGTCACCGCCCGACGACCGGACGCCTCACCGGCGAGGTCGCCGATGATCCGGTTCGGCCCGACGACCTGCGCGCCGCCGCCGACCACGGCCTCCTCCGCCTCGTACATCTCGTACGGCAGGTTCGCGCCGCGACCGGAGAAGAAGCCGGTGACGCTGGTGTTGTTGCCCCGCTTCACCGGCAACTCGTTGGCGTCGTCGGCGAGCACCGTCCGGACGTCGTACCGGCCGTTGACGGCGACCCAGGTGCCGAGGGTGACCGGGGCGGTGGTGGCACCGGCCGCGATCGCACCGGTGTAGGAGCCGGTGAGCGTACGCACCACCGCACCGTTGGCCGGGTTGACGACGGTCAGCGTGATGCCGTGGGCGCCACCGGCGGAGGCGATCGTGCCCTGGTTCTTGATCGCCACCGTGAAGGTGACCGTGCTGCCGGCCGCCGGGTTGCTCGGCGACCAGCTCACGTTGGCCACCAGGTCGGAACTGGCCACCGGCGAGACGACCAGCGACGACGGGTTGGTGTAGCTGTTGTTCGCGTCGTTCTGCTCGATCACCGTGTTGGCCTCGTCGACCCTGGCGCTCAGCGGGTACGTACCCGCGTCGCGCGGACCGACGTTCGCGGTGACGGTGGTGGAGGCGCCCGCCGCCAGCGCGCCGACGGCGGCGGTGCCGGCCAGCGTCGTACCCAGGTAGAAGTTGACGTTGGTCGCGGGCGACGCGGCGGTTCCCGCGTTGCGGACCGTGCCGGACAGGGTGACCGCGTCGGTCTCCACCGGCGCGGCCGGGGTGAACGACAGGCCGGTGATGGTCAGGTCCGGGTTCGGCGCGGGTACGCCGATGATCTGGATCTCCGCGACCTGCCCACCCGGAGCGCCGCTGTTCGAGGCGATCGACAGCCGCACGTCGGCGACCGTGGCGCTGACCGGGATGGTCACCGTGTTACCGGTCGACGGGCTGAAGCTGTAACCCTGCGCGGCCGAGATGGTGGTGAAGGTGCTGCTGCTCTGCTCCCGGCCGAGCACGGTGATGTTCTGCGTACGCGGACCCCAGGCGGAGTCCGGGTTCAGCTTCACCACGATCGAGTTGACGGAGGCGTTCGCGCCGAGCGCCACGGTCAGCACGCTCGGGAAGTTGTTCCCCTCCCAGTAGGTGGTGAGGCTGTTGTCGTTCGCGTTCGCCGGAACGAAGGTGAAGGTCGAGCCCGAGGCGGTGACCGGCTTGCCGACGGCCAGGTTCGAGCCGCCGGGGGTGCTGCCGGTGCGGGTGACCGTGTTGCTGTTGCCGGAGACGTTGCCCGCCGCGTCCTTCGCCCGGACGTAGTAGGCGACCGTCGCGGTCGCCGGCTGGCTGTCGGTGTACGTCAACACGTTCCCGGCGACGCTCGCCCGGACCGCTCCGTTGGCGTAGATGTCGTACCCGGTCACGGCGGTGTTGTCCGACGACGCGCCCCAGGCCAACCGGATCTGCCCGGCGGCCGGCTCGGTGAAGGAGAGCGTGCCCGGTGTGGTCGGCGCCTGGGTGTCCCCGCCCGGCGTGCCGGTACGGGTGACCGTGTTGCTGTTGCCGGACTGGTTGCCCGCCGCGTCCTTGGCCCGCACGTAGTACGCGACCGTCGCGGTCGCCGGCTGGCTGTCGGTGTACGTCAACACGTTCCCGGCGACGCTGGTGCGCAGCGTGCCGTTGGCGTAGATGTCGTACCCGGTGACGCCGACGTTGTCGGTCGAGGCGTTCCAGGTCAACCGGATCTGCCCGGACCCCGGCTCGGTGTACGCCAGGCTGCCCGGCGCCGACGGCGCCTGGGTGTCGCCCTCGGTCGGCCCGTAGACCTCGAACTCCGAGATCTGACCGGCCGGCCAACCGGTGTTGCCGGTGATGTTCAGCCGGATGTACCGGGCGGTGGTCTGGTTGAAGTTGATCGTCACGGTGTTGCCGGTGGACGGGTTGAAGGTGTACCCGGCCGAGCCGACGATCGTGCTGAACGGGCCACCGCTGTTGGTGCTGCCCTGCACGCTCAGCGTCTGCGTACGGGTCGCCCAGGCGGCGGCCGGCGGCAGCTTCAGCACCACCCGGTTCACCCCGACGGCGGAACCGAGGTCGGCCTGGAGCCACTGCGGGAAGGCGTTGTTCGCGCTCTCCCAGTAGGTGCTGGCGTTGCCGTCACCGGCGTTGCCCGGCCCGTACACGTCGGCGGTGCTGCTGGCGGTCAACGACACCACCGCCGCTGCGGCGGCGAGGTTGACGTTCGACACCGCCGCCGGGTGGACCTCCAACTCGGCGAGCTGACCGGCGGTGGCACCGCTGTTGGCGGTGATGTCGGCCTTCACGTACCGGGTGGTGGTGGCCGGGAACTTGACCGTCACCAGGTTGCCCGAGGTGGGGCTGAACGTGTAGCTGGCCCGACCGACGATCGTGCTGTACGACGTACCGTCGGGGCTGCCCTGGAGGGCGAGGGTCTGGGTCCGCTTCGCCCAGCCCTTCGGCAGCTTCAGCGTGACCCGGTCGATGCTGGTGCTGCTGCCGAGGTCGACGGCGGCGGTCTGCGGGAAGGCGCCGCTGCCCTGCCAGTAACTGGCCTGGTCACCGTCGGCGATTCTGTCGGCGGTGTGACCGGTGCTGGCGCTGGTCGCCGCGGCGGCCTTGCCGGCGGCGAGGTTGGTCGCACTCGCCGGGCTGGCGGGTGCGGCGGAGGCGGGGACCGCCGGGGCGAGCGTCGCGACCATGCCGGTCGCGAGGATCGCCGCCAGCGGGCGCCAGGGGACGGGGTGGGATCTCATTGCGTTCCTCCAACTTCGGGCTGGAACGTCAGATGGGGGCGGTGGTGCGCAAGCCCACGAGGGGCAGCGGGGCGGGCGGACGTTGCCCGACCCCGATCACTGCTGAACCTGGACATACGGAACGACACCTTCCTGCCACGGGTACGCCGACGGCACCCTCCGAGCCGATGGGTGTGGCAGGGCCCTCCCGTTACCGGGGTGACGGGAAGGGCTCCTGCCGTACGCCTCAGGAGGCGTAGATCTCGAACTCGGAGAGCTGGGCCGCTGGCCAGCCGGTGTTGCCCGTGAAGGTGAGCCGCAGGTAGCGCTGCGAGGTCGCCGGGAAGGTGACCGTGGCGGTGTTACCCGAGGCGGGATTGAAGGAGTAGCCGGCCGATGCCTTGAGCGTCGCGTACGGGACCTGGCCGGTGGTGGAACCGAGCACCGACAGCGTCTGCGTACGGGTCTGCCACGCTGCCGCCGGAGGCAGCTTCAGCACCACCCGGGAGACCGACCGGACCTGCCCGAGATCCACCGTGATCGACTGGGGGAACTGGTTGTTGGCGCTCTCCCAGTAGGTGTTCGGGTTCCCGTCGACCGCGTTGGCGCCGCCGTAGACGTCGACCGTGCTGGTCACCGTCGTGGGCCGGCCGAGCGCCAGGTTGCTGTTGACCGGCGGCGTGGTGGGCGGGGGTGTGGTCGGCGGCGCGGTGGTCGGCGGGGGTGTCGTCACCGGAGGCGTGGTGGGCGGCGGCGTGGTGCCGCTGCCGTACACCTCGAACTCGGACACCTGCGCGGCCGGCCAGCCGGTGTTGCCGGTGAAGGCCAACCGCAGGTAGCGGCGGTTCGCCGAGGGCAGCGTGATCGACACCGAGTTACCGGTGGCCGGGTTGAAGGTGTAGCCGGCCGCCGGGACGATCGGCGGGAAGGACCCGTCGGCCGAGCCCTGCACGACGAAGGTCTGGGTACGGGTCTCCCAGCCCGGCGGCAACTTCACCACCACCCGGTCGGTGTTCACCACCGCGCCGAGGTCGACCGTCAGCGACTGCGGGAAGGCGCCGTTCACGCTCTCCCAGTAGCTGGCGGCGTTGCCGTCGTTGGCGTTCGCCGGCACGTACGCCTGCGAGGTGCTGGTCGCCGTGACGACCTTGCCCTGGGCCAGGTTGCCGTTGGTCGGCGGCGTGGTCGGCGGGGTCGTCGGGGGCGTCGTCGGCGGCGTGGTGGGCGGGGTCGTCGGCGGCGGCGTACCGGTCGGCGGCGGGCTGGTCGGCCCGTTGTTCCAGACCGGTGCCGGCCACGGGCCGCAGTCCGGGGTGGCGGTGTACCAACCCGAGTTGCCGGCGCCCTGGGTGATCTGGAAACCGCTGCCGACGCAGTTGTGGATCGGCTTCGGCTGGGCGATCCCGCTGGCCCGTACGTTGGTGAAGGAGACCTGGCTGGCCGCCTGGACCTGGAGCGCGTACGTGCCGGCGCCGACGATGTTGACGTTGTTGAGGTTGATGCCGTTCGTCTGCCCCTCGATCCAGTGCAGCGCCGCGTACGAGCTGTCCAGGATGTCGGTGTCGGTGATGTTGATGGTGGGGTTCTGGAACCCCTGGTTCAGGGCGGAGAACCAGATCGCCCCGACGCCGAAGTTCCAGTTGTAGTCGGAGTTCCCGTTGCGGATCAGGGTGTTGCGGGCGATCGTCCAGGTGCCCAGCACCGACGTCGCCCCCTGTACGCCGGGGTAGCGGTTGGCGACGTGGATGCCGCCGCCGTTGGTGAGCGAGTCGGCGGTCACGTTGTCGGTGATCTTGATGTCCCGACCGCCGTAGCTGACCAGGTGGTTCGCCAGCAGGGTGACCCCGATGGTGTTGTGGGTGAATGAGTTGTTGACGTTCGGCACGTTCTGCGCCCACATCGCCAGCGCGTCGTCACCGGTGTTGCGGACGAACGTGTTCGTCACCGTGGAGTTGGTGACCCCGGTGTGGAAGTTCACCCCGTCCGCGGTCTGGTCCAGGATCCGGCTGTTGCGGATGGTGAAGTTGTCCATCGGGCCGTCCATCCAGGCGCCGACCTTGGTGTGCTGCATCCAGATGTTGTCGATGACCGAGTCGGTCATCGCCCCACCGAACGCGTTCACCTGGTCGTCGTCGATCCGCTCCTGGATGTCGCCGATGATGGCGAAGTCCCGTACGGTCACGTTCCGGCTCGGGCCGTTCGCCTCGTGCGGGCGTACGCCCCCGGTGTAACCGCCACCGGGCACGTACTTGCCGTAGATGCCGGCCGCCCGGTTGCGCTGGGTGGGGTGCCGGCCACCGAGCACCGAGTACCACGGTCCGGCGCCGCGCAGCGTCACCCGGTCGACCACCACGTGGTCCCAGAGGGTGAAGTTGCCCGGCGGGATCCAGACCGCCCGGCCCTGGGCCGCGCCCGCGTCGACCGCCGCCTGGAAGTCGGCAGTGGAGTCGGTCGCGCCGGTCGGGTCGGCACCGAAGTCGGTCACCACGTCGATCACGTTCGCCGGCTTCGCGATCGGCCCGCCGACCAGCTCGAAGTCGGCCAGGTCGATGGTGAACGTGGGTGACTGCGCGGTCGAGCTGACCTGCAACCGGACCTTGCTACCGGCCGGGTAGGTCGCCCCGAACAGGGTCCGGGCCTCGTCGTAGAAGTGGTGCGGGTTGGTGTCGCCGGGGTTGTTGTTGAACGGGTATCCCCCGTAGTACCAGCCGTACTTCGAGGTCACCGGGACGGCCTTGACCACGTTGCCGTTGATCCGCAGGTCGATGCTGGCATCCCGGCCGGTGCCGGACGGGCTGTCCGGGATGCTGTACCGGAACGTCACCGCGTCGGCCGGCTTGGTCAGGGTGAACTCGACGTACTCGCCGACCGCGTCCAGGGTCACCGCTTCGCGACCGGAGGCCTCGGAGGGTAGCTGACCGTAGTAGCGGGTCGGGCCGATCTTCGATCCGTTGTGGGCGACGTTCTCCGCCTCCTGCTCGACGAAGGGCACGGTGGCACCGCGACCGACGATGTCGAACGGGGAGAGGCCGGCGGCCTGGGCGGGCGTTGCCGGCGTGAGCGTGAGAACACTGATCGAGGCCGCGGCCATCGCGGTGCTGGCGATGACTGCCAGCCCGACCCGGGCGCGGTTGGTGCGTGGTGCGGTGGCGGTGCCGGGCATGGGCGTGCCGGCAGTATGGATGGCCATTGGATCCCTTTCGTCAGGAAAACCAATTCCCCCGTGCGTGGAGCCGCGTGGAGCCGCAATCAGCAATGGTTCAGGGCGCGTAGACCTCCCGTTCGCTACCGGGCCGGCGGGCCGGCCGGTGGTGGTGGCGGCGACTGGGACGCGTCGCGCCGCCGCCGGAAAAACCATGGGGTACGGCGTGTCCGCCGGCGGCGGGGTCGGCGTCCCCACCGCCGGCGGCCACCACCGTGCCGGCCGACTCGGCCCGGGTGGGCCCGGGGCCGAGCCGGACGTACCCGGCGATCCACTGACCCGCGTACGCCGCCGCCGACGGCCGGTGGGAACAGCACACCGCTGTCCCGGTGCAACGCTCGGCGACGGCTGGGCGGGTCATGACTAGACCGTTCCGGTCCGGAGCCAGACGGCCGTGTCCGGCGCGAGCAGGTCCCCGTCGAGCGGTCCGCTGGCCAGCAGGATGCTCTCGTGCGCCGGCAACGGCACCGGTACGCCGGAGAGGTTCACCACGCAGGCGAACCCGTCGCCGCGGGTGAAGGCGAGCACGTCGTCCGGGGCGTCGATCCAGCTCATCGGCCCGTCGCCGAGGCCGGACTCGGCCCGCCGGATCCGGATCGCCGCCTGGTAGAGCGCCAGCATCGAGGACGGGTCCCCGGTCTGCGCCTGGGCGGTACGCCCCTTCCACTCCGCCGGCTGGGACAGCCAGGGGGCGGTGGTCGCGCCCTCGGGGCTGAAGCCGAACGGCGGCGCGTCACCGGACCACGGCAACGGCACCCGGCAGCCGTCCCGACCGGGGTCGACGTAGCCCGACCGGGGCCACATCGGGTCCGTACGCTCCGCCGGTGGGACGTCGACCTCCCAGAGGCCGAGTTCCTCGCCCTGGTAGACGTACGCGGCGCCGGGCAGGGCGAGGGAGAGCAGGGCTGCCGCGCGGGCCCGTACGGTGCCGAGTTCGAGGTCGGTGAAGATGCCCTCGCGCTTCTTGGCGAAGCTGAACGTGGTGTCCTCCCGGCCGTACCGGGTGACGTGCCGGGTGACGTCGTGGTTGGACAGAACCCAGGTGGCGGGGGCGCCGACCGGGGCGTGCGCCGCCAGGGTGCCGTCGATGCTCTCGCGCAGCGCGGCCGCGTCCCAGGCGCAGCCGAGGAAGTCGAAGTTGAACGCGGCGTGCAGCTCGTCCGGGCGCAGGTAGTTGGCGAACCGCTGCCGGTCGGGCATCCACACCTCGCCGATCAGGGCCCGGTCGCCGGGGTACTCGTCGGCGATCCGCCGCCAGGCCCGGTAGACGTCGTGCACCCCGTCGAGGTCGCGGAACGGGTGCGGCCTGCCCGGCAGGGTCTCCGGCAGGTTCCCGTCCTTGACCAGCAGGCCGGCGGAGTCGATCCGGATGCCGTCCACGCCCCGGTCGAACCAGAACCGCAGGATGTCCTCGAACTCGGCCCGGACCAGCGGGTGTTCCCAGTTGAAGTCGGGTTGTTCGGCGGTGAACAGGTGCAGGTACCAGTCGCCGGGGGTGCCGTCCGGGTTGGTGGTCCGGGTCCAGGTCTCGCCGCCGAACTCGCCGACCCAGTCGGTGGGCCGCTGGTCTCCGTTCGGGCCCCGGCCGGGGCGGAACCAGAACAGGTCCCGTTCGGGTGCGCCGGGTCCACCGGCGAGCGCGGCCTGGAACCACGGGTGCTTGTCCGAGCAGTGGTTGGGTACCACGTCGACGATGGTCCGGATGCCGAGCGCGTGCGCCTCGGCGATCAGCGACTCGACCTCAGGCAGGGTCCCGAAGATCGGGTCGATGTCGCGGTAGTCGGCGACGTCGTAGCCGGCGTCGGCCATCGGGGACGGGTACCAGGGACTGAACCAGATCGCGTCGACGCCAAGCGCGGACAGGTGATTCAGCCGGGACCGGATGCCGGCGATGTCACCGATGCCGTCGCCGTTGCCGTCGGCGAAGCTCCGTGGATACACCTGGTAGATCACCGCTCCACGCCACCACGGACTGTTGTCTGCTGTGGACACGAGCACCTGCTTTCTGCGTCAGTACGTCGGGCGGGTTCGCCGGACCTGGATGTGTATCGGGCGAACTGTCGTTGTCCGCCGCGCGGGAGGTAACGCAGTGCTATCCCTTGAGGCTGCCCGTGGTCAGACCGGACATGATGTTCCGCTGGAAGATCAGGAAGATGATGACGGTCGGGATCGCGGCGATCACCGACGCGGCGATCACCACGTTCTGGGGCGTACCACCGGCGAAGGCGTAGATGCCGACGCTGACCGTCCGGGTCTCGGGCGACGGCATGACCAGCTTCGGCCAGAGGAAGTCCTTCCAGACCGCCGTCACGGAGAAGATCGCGACCACGCCGAGGATGGGGCGCGACATCGGCAGGATGATCGACCAGAGCGTACGCAGCGGCGTCGCCCCGTCCATCAGCGCCGCCGCCATCAACTCCTCGGGGATCGAGTCGAAGAACCGCTTCAGCAGGAAGATGTTGAACGCGTTCGCGACCAGGGGCAGCCAGATCGCGAACGGCGAGTCGAGCAGGTTGATGTGCACGATCGGCAGGTCGATCACGGTCACGTACTGCGGGACGATGAGGACCATCGCCGGGATCATCAGCGTCGCCAGCATCGCGCCGAGGATCACGTTGCCGAAGATCGGTCGGAGCTTCGACAGGGCGTACGCGGCGGCGGTGTCGAAGACGAGTTGGAACAGCACCGCGCCGGCCGCGTAGTAGAACGTGTTGAACAGCAGCTTGCCGAGGTCCAGGTTGTTCCACGCGTCGGTGTAGTTCTGCCAGTCGGGGTCCTGCGGGAACAGCGACGGCGGGGTCTGGGCGATCTCCTGGCCAGACTTGAGCGCGCCGGTGACCATCCAGTAGAGCGGCCCGAGGAAGACGAGCGTGAAGCCGGTGACGACGACGGCCAGCAGCGTCCAGTAGATGACCTTGCCGCGCCCTCGGGTGAGCTGGGCATGGGAGATGAGTGTCCGGGTCCCGGAATCCTGTGCCATTGCCTCGCCCGTCCTAGTCCTGTTTCGCGGTCAGTCGTACGTAGACGGCCGAGAAGCCGGCCAGCACCACGAGCATGATCACGCCGAGCGCCGCAGCGCCGTTGAGGTCGTTCTGGAAGAACCCGTGCTGGTAGATGAGGTACGCGACCGAGGTCGCCGAGTCCTCCGCGCCCGCGCCGTTGGCGAGGATCAGCGGCTCGATGAAGAGCTGCATGGTGGCGACGATCTGGAGCATCGCCAACAGGGCGAGGATCAACCGGGTCTGCGGGATGGTGACGTTGACGATCCGTCGCCAGATCCCGGCGCCGTCGAGTTCGGCCGCCTCGTAGAGTTCGCCGGGCACGTTCTGCAGCGCCGCCAGGTAGATCAGCACCGCGCTGCCCATGTTCATCCAGGTCGACGCGATCACCATGGCCGGCATCGTCATCTCGGGCGACTGCATCCACTGCGAGGTCGGCAGGTGCAGTGCCTTGAGGATGGCGTTGAACAGCCCGGCCTCGCTGGGGTCGTACGCGTAGAACTTGAACAGGAACAGCGCCGAGGCCGGCGGCAGCATCACCGGCAGATAGACCAGGATCCGCAGGTAGCCCTTGGCGTGGCGGAACTCGTTGAGCAGGATCGCCACGAAGAACGGCACCGCGTACCCGAGGACGAGCGCGAGGACCGTGAAGTAGAAGGTGTTCTGCCAGGCGGTCCAGAAGCTGGGGTCGGCCACGATGCGGACGTAGTTGTCCCAGCCGACCCAGGTTGTCTCCCCGCGCCGGGTGCGCTGGAAGCTCATGACGATGCCGCGGATCATCGGGTACCAGGAGAAGACGATGAAGCAGAGCACCGCCCCGATCAGGAACGCGTGACCGGTGAGGTTGTCCCGTACCTTGCGGCCGAGGCTCGTACGCTGCGGCCGTGCCTGGTACGGCGACGCGGGGCGTCCCGGTTTCCTGCTGGTCTCCGGGGCGGTGGTGAGCGCCAAGGCAACTCCTGGGTGAGTCGGTGACACCGATGGTGCGGCTGGACGGTGTGGGGGCCGGGCGCACCGGCCCCCACACCGTCGCCGATCAGCTCTCTGCGGCGAGGAGCTGGTTGACCTTTTCTTCGGCCGTCTTGAGCAGCGCGTCGATGTTCGAGTTCGGGCTGGTCAGCACCCCGGACATCGCGGCGTCGAGGACGGCGTAGATCGCCTGTGCGTTGCGCGGCTCACCCTTGATCGGGACCGGGTTCGCCTCGAAGGCGGCGAAGTTCGCGGTGTCGACGTTGGCGTTGGCCTTGCGCAGGTCGAACTCCTGCTTCTGCGCGTCGGTGCCGTTCGCGAAGAGCAGCGGCTGGGGCAGGCCGACCGGGTAGTTCTGCGGCTTGGCCCGGACGTAGTCGAACTGGCCCTTGCCCGGCGTCAGCTTCTGGTACGCGATCCACTTCAGACCGGCCTTGACCTGCTCGGGGGAGAGGTCCTTCTTGAAGAAGTAACCCTCGCCACCACCGAGCGTGGCCTTCGCCGGGCCGTCCTGGCCGGGCAGCGGGCCCATCGCCCAGTCCTGGAACTTGCCCTGGAACTGGCTGACGATCGCCTGGGTGGCGTCCGGCGCGCCGATGAACATGCCGACCTTGCCCGCACCGGCGTTCGTCAGCAGGTCACCCCACTGGAGCAGCTGCCGGTCGCCCATGCTGTTGTCGCCGTAGCGCATGTCCTTGAGGTTCTGGAGGACCTGCTTGCCCTGCGCGTTGTTGAAGTCGGCCTTCTTGCCGTCCGGGGTCAGCACCTGGCCGCCCTGCGAGTAGAGCAGGGAGGTGAAGTGCCAGCCGCCGGTGTTGCCGGCGCTGTACTCCGAGTAGCCGGCGATGCCGTTGCCGAGTGCGGAGATCTTCTTGGCGGCGGCCCGGACGTCGGCCCAGGTCTTCGGCGGGCTGTTCGGGTCGAGCCCGGCCTGCTGGAACAGGACCTTGTTGTAGACCAGGCCCATCGAGTAGTTCTTCACCGGTACGGCGTAGAGCTTGCCGCCGTCGGTGAAGACCTCCTTGAGTGCCGGGTCGATGCTGTCCCAGGTCGGGACGGTGTCCTTGTTGGCGTACTGGGAGATGTCCATGGCCTGACCGGAGTCGAGCACCTGCTGGAGATCGGTCATGTAGCCGTAGAACAGGTCGGTCACGGTGCCACCGGCGAGGCGGGCGGTGAAGTCCGGCGGGTTGTTGCACTGCTCGCCGACGCTCACGCTCTTGACGATGATGTCCGGGTTCTGCTTCTGGAACTCCACGACGTCGTCGTTCCAGTTTTGCAGGATCTCTTTCTGGGCGCCGACCGGCTGGCAGTCGACCGTGATGGTGACCTTGCCGTTGGCGGTCGACGAGTCGTCGCTCTTCGTGGAGCAGGCCGTGAGGCTGACCCCGAGGCCGGCTACGAGCGCTAACGCCGCAGCCTTCCGCAACGTGGATCTGTCCATGAACGAACACCCTCCCCTGGGTGGGCACGCGGGATTGTGATCTAGCTCTCTAACACGCAATGTTTCGTGGCGATGACGATACAAAGTCGAATCGCTCCACGCAAGAACTCGACCGAAAATCGAAAGACTGCGACTGTTTGCCCCAGGTCGGCGGCGTACGACGCCACCCCGGCCGGCACAGCGACACGAAAGGGCGGACCGGAGGCCGGTCCGCCCTTGGTCGTACGCGTCGGGGCTGGTCAGAGGGTTTTCAGGACAGGAAGGTCGGTCAGCGGCTGGGTACGGGCGCGGTCGAGCCGCGTACCACCAGCTCGGGCTCGAAGAGCAACTCGTCGTGCAGCACCCCGGCCCCCTCGATCTGGGTCACCAGCAGGTCCACCGCCGCCTGCCCCATCGTCTCGATCGGCTGCCGGACCGTGGTCAGCGGCGGATCGGTGCAGGTCATGAACGCGGAGTCGTCGAAGCCCACCACCGAGATGTCGGCTGGCACCGAGCGCCCCAACCGACGGGCCGCCCGGATGGTGCCCAGGGCCAGCACGTCGCTGGCGCAGATGATGCCGGTCACCCCCCGCTCGACCAGCTTGGTCGCGGCGACCCTGGCCCCCTCCATGGAGAAGCTGGACCGCTCCACGCACTCGTCGCCAGGAGCCCAGCCGGACACCTGGGCCATCGCGGCCAGCTTGCGCCTGGACGGCACGTGGTCCTCCGGCCCGAGGACCATGCCGATCCGCTCGTGGCCGAGCGAGCGCAGGTGCCCGTACGCCTGCTCCACCGCCACCGCGTCGTCGGTGGAGACCCGGGGGAACTCCAACTCGTCCACCCCGGCGTTGACCAGCACCACCGGCAGGCCCCGGTCGGTCAGCCGGCGGTAGTGGTCGTGCCGGGCGTCGGCGAGCGCGTACGAGCCACCAGCGAAGATCACCCCGGAGACCTGGTGGTCCAGCAGCATCTCGACGTAGTCCATCTCCGAGACGCCGCCGATCGTGCGCGCACAGAGCGCCGGGGTGAAGCCGCGCTGGGCGAGCGAACCGGTGACCACCTCGGCGAGTGCCGGGAAGATCGGGTTCTGCAATTCGGGCAGGACCAGGCCGACCAGCCGGGCGCGTTCACCCCGGAGCTTTGTCGGCCGTTCGTAGCCGAGCACGTCCAAAGCGGTGAGCACGGCGGTCCGAGTGGCCTCGGAGACGCCATCGCGACCGTTGAGCACCCGGCTCACCGTGGCCTCGCTGACGCCGGCCTTCTTCGCTACTTCGGTGAGGCGTTTAGTCACGGCCGCAATGGTACGGCAGTTTCTTGCAAGAATTTAACGCGAATCTGCCGGCGTGGTCTCTCCGGCTGCCGTGCGGCTACTTCAGATTGTTCACGGCGTCCCCGATGGCCCGATGGAAAGTCGGGTAAGCCCAAATCATCTGCCGCAGTTGGGCCACCGGGACGGCCGCGTGCACCGCCACGGCCAGCGCACCGAGCACCTCGCCACCGGCCGGACCGGCCGAGGTGGCGCCGACCAGGACGTCCCGATCGGCATCCGCGATCAGCTTGATGAATCCCTCGTTGCCGACCTTGTGGATCCACCCGCGCGAGGAATCCGGCAGCCGGGTCTGCCCCACCCGCAGCCGCAGCCCGGCCTCCCGAGCCTGGCGCTCGGTCAGCCCCACCGCACCGATTTCCGGATCGGTGAACGTCACCCGGGGCAGCGCCCGATAGTCGGCCCTCGGCCCGTCCCGATCAACCGCCGCGGCGCCCGAGCCGCCACCGCTCAGGATGTCCTGGATCACAATTCCGGCCTGGTACATAGCCATGTGCGTGAATGCGCCGTGACCGGTGACGTCGCCGACCGCCCAGATGCCGTCGGCCACCCGCATCCGGTCGTCGGTGTCGAGATAACGCTGCTGCGGGTCCAGACCCACACTCGGCAGACCGAGCTCGTCCAGCCGGGCCCGCCGGCCGCTGGCGACCAGCAACCGGTCCGCGCGTACGGAGCCGCCGCCGGTCAGGTGCAGGGTGAACCCGCCCGTGCCGTGCTCGACCCGCTCGGTCCGCATCCCGGTGTGGATCTCCACCCCGTCGGCCCGCAGCGCGGTCGTGGCCAGCTCCGACGACTCCGGCTCCTCCATCGCCAGCAGCCGGTCGGACCGCTCCACCACGTGCACCCGGACCCCGAACCGGGCGAACACCTGCGCCAACTCCAGGCCGATCGCCCCGCCACCGAGCACCGCGATCGAACCGGGCAGTTCGGCCGCCTCGATCGCCTCGTGATTCGTCCAGTACGGCGTGCCGGCCAGCCCCTCGACCGGCGGGATCACCGGTTCCGTACCGGTGCCGACGACGATGCCCCGACGGGCCCGGTAGCGGATCCCGTCGACCTCGACCAGGCCGGGCCCGACCAGCTCGGCCGTACCCCGGACCAGCCGACCGCCCTTGCCGGTGAACCGGTCGGCGGCCCGCTTGTCGGTCCAGCCCGCGGTCGCCTCGTCCCGGATCCGGGCCGCGACCGGCGCCCAGTCCGGTACGACCTCCGCCCGGCCGCCCAGCATCCCGACCCGCTTCGCCTCGGCCAGCGCGTTCCCCGCCCTGATCATCATCTTGCTCGGAATACAGCCCCAGTACGGGCACTCGCCCCCGACGAGCCGGCGCTCGACCCCGAGTACGGAGAGACCGGCCTCGGCCAGCCGGCCGGCGACCTCCTCGCCCCCGACACCGAGTCCCATCACGATCACGTCGAACTGCTCCGGCTCCGTCACCCCGTCAGCATCCCGCACCGAAAGGACCCGGACCACTCGGCTGCCGATTCAGCCGACCACCGATCCGGGGCGCCGCCGCCCCCGGATCAGCCGGCCGATCCAGCGGAATCGATCCGGGACCGGTGACGGCCCACATAACGTGTGTCGGCGTCCCCGTACGGCGGCCTACCGTGTGCGGGTGGATGCGGACCGGGTGCGTGAGGATCGGGTGGAAGGCGACTGGGACCGGCGGTTCGTCGCCGTACGGGACGCCTTCGCGGCGCTGCTGAGCGACGAGCGTCCGACTGAAAATCGGAAGGTCGGCGCAACCGGCGACCTGCCCGACGACTCGGCCGGCGGCGGCCGGCTCGGCGGCGCGGTCGAGACCGGGGCGTCGCTCGCCGTCTGGCATCGCGGCCGACCGGTGCTGGACCTGGTCGGCGGCTGGCGGGACAGCGCCCGGACCCGGCCCTGGACCCCGGACACCCTGGTCAACGTCTATTCGGTGGGCAAACCGGTGGCCGCGCTCTGCCTGCTGCTGCTGGTCGAGCGGGGTCGGATCGGGCTGGACGACCCGGTGGTCCGGCACTGGCCGGAATTCCGCGCCGCCGGGGCGACCGTACGGCACGTGCTGAGCCACACCGCCGGGCTGCCGGTGTTCCCGGTGCCCCGGCCGGAGTCGGCCCTGCGCGACTGGGACCTGCTCACCGGCGACCTCGCCGACGCCGAGCCGGTCTGGGCGCCGGGCACCGTCGCCGCCGAACACGCGCTGACCTACGGGCACCTCGTCGGCGAGCTGGTCCGCCGGGTCGACGGCCGGTCGATCGGCCGCTTCCTGGCCGACGAGATCGCCGGCCCGTGGCGGCTCGACCTGCACTTCGGCCTCGCCCCGGCCGACCAGGCCCGCTGCGCCGACCTCGGCTACGGCGACCCGGACTGGCCGGTCACCGTCCTGGGCACACCGGGCTCACTGCGCGCCCGAGCGCTCGGCAACCCGGCCGGCTGCCTGGACCTCGCGGTCCTCAACGGCCCGCTCTGGCGCTCGGCCGAACTGCCGGCGGTGAACCTGCACGCCACCGCCGCCGGCCTGGCCCGCTGCTACGCCGGGCTGCTCGCCGGTGGCGAACTGGACGGCGTACGGCTGTTCGGTGCCGAACTCGTGGCCGAGCTGACCCGGGCCCAGTACGTCGGCGACGACCTGCTGCTGGAGCGCCCCGCACAGTGGACGCTCGGCATGCAGCTCGAAGAGGACGGGAGCTGGGGCATGGGTGGGATCGGCGGCAGCGTGGCCTGGGCCGACCCGGTACGCGACTACACGTTCGCGTACGCCACCCGGCACCTGGCCGGCTTCAACCGGGTGGAGGGGCTGGTCGACGTCCTGCACACCTGCCTCGACGGCTAACCGGCCGGACCGGGCACCGCCACCGGAGTGCCGGGGCGGGTCAGCAGGGCCCGTGCGGCGACCGCCGCCCGGCGCCGGTTCGGCACGGCGGCCCGGCGGACGAACACGTCGTAACCGGCGGCGGCCACCTCGTCCAGGATCCCCCCGTAGAGCAGGTACGCGGTCCGCATGCACGCCTGCGAGGCGGGGTTGAGCAGCACGATCCCCGGTGCGGCGGCGGCGTAGTGCACCTGTGCGCGGGCCACCTCGTACGCGATCAGCTCCCGGATCGGTGCGCTGGCCCGGCGCCGGGCGGCGGCCTCGACCAGGTCGTGCCGGCTCACGCCGAACTTCGCCAGGTCCTCGTCGGGCAGGTAGGTGCGTCCCCGGTCCAGGTCCTCGGCGACGTCCCGGATGAAGTTGGTCAGTTGGAACGCCAGGCCGAGCTGGCGGGCCGGTTCGCGGGCGGCGACCGGGTCGGACGAGCCGAGGATCGGCAGCATCATGGTGCCGATCACCGCCGCCGAGCCCTCCATGTAGTCGAGCAGGTCGTCGTAGCCGGCGTACGAGGTGACCGTGAGATCCATCGCCATGCTGCGCAGGAACGACGTGAAGTCGTCCGGGTCGAGTCCGAAGCCGTTGATGGTGTGCAGCACCGCCGGCAGCAGCGGATCGTCGACCGGGGCGCCGTGCAGCCCGGCGACGAACCGGTCGGACCAGTCGGTGAGCCGGGCGGCCCGCTCGGCCGGCGGCAACGCATCGGTACGGTCGACGATCTCGTCGGCGTAGCGGGTGAAGCCGTAGAGCGCGTGTACGTGCCGCCGCTTCCACGCCGGCAGCAGGCGGGTCGCCAGATAGTAGGTGCGACCGTGCTGTCGGTGCAGCTCACGGCAGCGCCCGTAGGCCGCGGCGAGATCGGTTCGCACCGTTGCCCGTTCCTGGTCCACCGCCCGGTCCTCCGAGTTACTCGTCCTGATCCTTCGCCGGTGATCGGCCTACCACCAGTAATCGACGCACCAATCGACGCAACTCGCAACCCTAGGGTACGCTCCGGCAACGGCCAAGGCACCGGGCCGCACCACAATCGGCCCCGCACTTACCCGTCTTGCTGTGGTAACGACTCATCGGCGGGCATGATGAGGGATCGCAGTAGGGAGGTGGTCGCGTGCGGACCGTGAGCGGACCGACCGATCGGGTCGTGGTGGTCGGGGCGGGACTCGGCGGGCTCGCCTGTGCCCTGCACCTCGCCGGCAGCGGCCGGCAGGTCACCGTGCTGGAACGCGAACCGGTGCCGGGCGGCCGGGCCGGCCGGCTCAGCCTCGGCGGGTACGAGTTCGACACCGGCCCGACGGTGCTCACCATGCCCGACCTGATCGCCGAGGCGCTGGACGCGGTCGGCGAGGAGCTGACCGACTGGCTGGACCTGATCCCGCTCGACCCGGCGTACCGGGCGCACTATCCGGACGGCTCGACGCTCGACGTACACACCGACACGGCGGCGATGGCGGCCGAGATCTCCCGCGTCTGCGGCGCCCGCGAGGCCGACGGCTACCTGCGCTTCGTCGACTACGCCCGGAACCTGTGGCAGCTGGAACGTGCCGACTTCATCGAGCGCAACCTCGACTCGCCGACCGACCTGCTCACCGGCAACCTGCTCAAACTCGTCGCGGCCGGCGCCTTCCGCCGCCTCCAGACGAAGGTCAACCAGTTCTTCCGCGACCCCCGCACCCAGCGGATCTTCTCCTTCCAGGCGATGTACGCCGGACTCGCCCCGCACGACGCGCTCGCCATCTACACCGTGATCTCGTACCTCGACTCGGTCGCCGGGGTCTACTTCCCGCGCGGCGGCATCCACGCCGTCTCCCGCGCCCTGGCCGGGGCGGCCGAGAAACACGGCGTCCAGATCCGGTACGGCACCACCGTCAGCCGGGTGGAGACCTCGGCCGGCCGGGCCACCGGGGTCACCACCGCAGACGGTGAACGGATACCGGCCGACGTGGTGGTCCTCAACCCGGACCTGCCGGTCGCCTACCGCGAGCTGCTGCCGCCGACCCGGCAGCGCCGGCTGCGCTACTCCCCCTCGTGCGTGGTGCTGCACGTCGGCTCGGACCGGGCCTACTCCGGCATCGCCCACCACAACATCCACTTCGGCCGCTCCTGGCGGGGCACCTTCCAGGAGGTGATCAAGCGCGGTCAGTTGATGTCGGACCCGTCCCTGCTGGTCACCAACCCGAGCCGGACCGACCCGTCCGTCGCCCCGGCCGGCCGGCACTCCTACTACGTGCTCGCCCCCGTGCCGAACCTCGACCGGGCGCCGCTTCACTGGCGCGGCGACCTGGCCCGGCGGTACGCGGCCGAGTTGGCCGCCACCCTGGAGAGCCGGGGATACGTCGGGTTCTCCGACGGGATCGAGGTGTCGGAGATCGTCACCCCGGCCGACTGGGCCGATGCCGGGATGGCCGGCGGGACCCCGTTCGCCGCCGCGCACAGCCTTTTCCAGACCGGACCATTCCGTCCAACGAATCTGCACCGCAGACTCTCCAATGTGGTGTTCGTTGGATCGGGTACGCAGCCTGGAGTGGGAGTTCCGATGGTGCTGATCTCTGGCAAGCTGGCCGCGGCGCGGGTCACCGGCGGTGGACGATGACCGCCGCACGGGAGGAACACCTGGTCGAGCTCGTTGACGACGGCGGCACCGTGCTCGGCGAGACCACGGTCGCGGCAGCCCACCAGCCGCCGGGGCAACTGCACCGGGCGTTCTCGGTGCTGCTGGTCGACCCGTCCGGCCGGGTGCTGCTGCAACAGCGGGCCACGGTCAAGACCCGGTTCCCGCTGCGCTGGGCCAACTCGTGCTGCGGACACCCGGAACCGGGCCAGTCCCTGCGTACGGCGGCCAACCGGCGGCTGATGGAGGAGTTGGGCGTCGGCCCGGTCGAGCTGACCGAGGTCGGGGTCTACCAGTACTTCGCCGAGGACCCCGCGACCGGACGGGTCGAGTTCGAGTACGACCACGTCCTGCGCGCCGACTTCGCACCGGACCAACCGGTGCTGCCGGACCCGGCGGAGGTGGCCGACCTGCGCTGGGTCGACCCCGACGAACTGCGCGCCGACCTGGCCGCCAACCCGGACCGGTACGCCCCCTGGCTCGTCGGCGTCATCGAGGCGTACCTGCGGTCGATCCCGGCCGACGCCGCTGCCACCGGGGTGCGGGCGAGCGCCACGACCGGCCCGGTGGACAACGCGGCGGAGCCGCCGGGTGGGCGATGACGGACTGAGCGCCGGGGCGGTCGCTCGCCGGCTCGGCGTGGCGGTCACCACCCTGCGCACCTGGCACCAGCGGTACGGCCTCGGGCCGAGCCGCCACGTGCCCGGCCAACACCGGCGTTACACCCCGCAGGATCTCGCCCGCCTGGAGATCATGCGCCGGCTCACCGCCGAGGGGGTGGTGCCGGCCGAGGCGGCCCACTGGGCGCAACGGGCGCACGACGTACCCGATCGGGGTGAAGCGGCTCCGGGCGGCGGGGCGGCGGCCGACGTACCCGGTCGGGTCCCGGCACCGCGCCGGGCGACGATCCGGCCGCGCGACGGCGGCGGGCGGACCATCCCGGTCCGGGCCGCCGGCCCGGCCGCGCGCGGACTGGCCCGCGCGGCGATGCGGCTCGACGCGACCGGTGTCTGCGAAACCATCGAACGGGTGATCGCCGCCGACGGCGTGGTGGCGACGTGGGACGGGTTGCTGCGGCCGGTGCTCGCCGGGCTCGGCGAGCGGCACGCCGCCACGGCCGGCCTGATCGAGGTGGAGCACCTGGTCTCGCGCTGCGTCTCCGAGGTGCTCGCGGTGGTCACCCGGACCGCTGCGCCCACCGGGCCGCCCCGGATCCTGCTCTCCTGCGCCGACGAGGAACAGCACACCCTGCCGCTGGAGGCGTTGGCCGCCGCGTTGGCGCAGGCCGGGGTGGCCGCCCGCCAGCTCGGCGCCCGGGTGCCGGTGGCGGCGCTGGCCGACGCGGTGGCCCGGACCGGACCGGCGGTGGTCGTCCTCTGGTCGCACGCCCGGTCCACCGCCGACCCGGCCCAGCTCCGCGCGGTGCTCGACCGCCCGCACCGGCCGGTGCTGCTGGTCGCCGCCGGGCCCGGTTGGCGGGCCGAGGCGCTGCCCGCCGGGGTGCCGCACCCGGCCAGCCTGAGCGAGGCACTGACACTCACCATGGCGGTTGCCGCGACGGCCGACCGGTCCCTGACCGGCTGACTCCGGAATCAGCCGGGATCGGCCGGAATCGAGGCTCACCGGGGCCACGGCCGACGTCGTGGTGGGCTAGCGTGAGCCCCGCTTGCCCCCGATGCTCCCTCGCCCGATACCCCTCGGGAGTCGACGATGATCCGACCCGCCGCGCTCGCGGCCGGGCTGGTCCTGGTGGCGCTCTTCACCGGTGCCTGCGCCAATGATCAAGGCGGCCTGGCCGCCCTGCCCAGCTTCTCTCCGTTCACCCCGGCCACCAGCGCACCGGCGCCCGTCCCGACCGTGCCGGCCACCAGCGCACCGCCCGCCCCGACGCTCCAGCCGACGCCGAGCCGTCCCCCGGCGCCGCGCGCCACGATCGGCCCGTACGACACCAGGCGGCTGACCGGGTCGAAGGGGGTCGCGCTCACCTTCGACGACGGCCCCAACCCGGAGTGGACCCCGAAGGTGCTCGACCAGCTCCGGGCGGCCAAGGTCAAGGCGACGTTCTGCCTGGTCGGTTCGCGGGCCCGCAAGTACCCGCAGTTGGTCGCCCGGATCGTGCGCGAGGGCCACGCCCTGTGCAACCACAGCTGGCAGCACGATCTCAAGCTGGGCCGGAAGTCGGAGGCGGAGATCCGGGCCGACCTGATCCGGACCAACCGGGAGATCCGCCGGGCGGTGCCGGGAGCCAAGATCGGTTACTACCGGCAGCCGGGCGGCGAGTGGACCCCGGCGGTGGTCCGGGTGAGCCGGGACCTGGGCATGACGCCCCTGCACTGGGACGTCGACCCGAGGGACTGGGAAAAGCCCGGTGCCGAGGCCATCAGCAAGCGGGTGATCATCCAGGCCCGGCCGGGTTCGATCATCCTGCTGCACGACGGGGGTGGGGACCGCAGCGGCACGCTCACCGCCTGCCCGACCATGCTCGCCGCTTTGAAACAGAAGTACGGGATCGTACGGCTGAAGTAGGTTTGGGGGCATTCTGCCCCCGCGCGCTACCGGTTTGATCCTGCGGGCGGCGATCACGTATGCTTTCCAAGCCTCCGGCGGGGCCGGATGGGTGCAACTGCTTGAGTTGTCTTGTGCAATGATGGCGGGGCCGCCCTCATCGTCTAGTGGCCCAGGACGCCGCCCTTTCAAGGCGGTAGCACGGGTTCGAATCCCGTTGGGGGCACGTGCACCACCCCGGCCAGCCGGCCGGTGCAAGACCGGAAAGAGCAACATGCAAGGATGTACGAGCTAGGTCCTGTGGAGCAGTTGGAGTGCTCGCCGCCCTGTCAAGGCGGAGGTCGCGGGTTCAAGTCCCGTCAGGACCGCCAGCGCCGTCCGCCGCGCGTAACAACGCGCGGCGCTCTGCGTTTCGGAGCAGGTCACCTGTGCTGCGGCCACCCCGCCGGACAGGTAACATGAGCCGAGCAACACCCAGGCCAGGTAGCTCAGTTGGTACGAGCGTCCGACTGAAAATCGGAAGGTCGGCGGTTCGACCCCGCCCCTGGCCACATAGCCTTTCGCCGGGCTATCAGAGCAACCCCGACCAGCGGAAACGCCGGAGCGGGGTTGCTCTATTTCTGTGCCCGGAATCGGTTTGACGGATCAATGAACAGCCGAAGTGGTCGCATCGAATGGTTCCAGTGGACGCACCGGTTCCCGACACATACTCGGTCGGAACGTTTTCACAGCAGGTGTACTCGTTCGGTGTTACCGTCCAGACTCCGTACGGTCAGGCTCCCGCCGCCGCGTTCCAGCAGGTCGAGCACCAGGCTGTAGACGACGAGTGCCCGGTTGATCGTGTCGGTCTTCGTGTCCCTGGTTCGGGCGCACGCCGCATCGAGGGCATCGACGGCGCGCGGGATCAGGTTGACCGTCACCTTCACGAGTACGGACCGGTCCGGCTCGGGTGCGGTCATCAGCGGGTCCAGGCGATGAACCGGACGTACAACTCGGCCGGCGTCGACTCGCTCAGATCCCGAGCCGCGCGAACCAGATCAGTCGCCATGGACATCGCCAGGCTCACCCGGTCACCACCGAACGACGCGAGCAGCTCTTCCCGAGCGGTCTCGCACGGCCACAGCTTCCCGCATCTACCGCAGTCCCACCGGTTGCCGGAACCCTTGTGGGTCACATCGCCGACAACCGTGTTCCGCGACTGAGTCACCCCCGCACCTCCGCCTCGACGGCCAGCATCTCCGGATCGACCACCACTTTCCGCGCCCACCGCAACCGAGAGCACCGACCCGCCCGGTAACACGGACACAGCCCGCACTCCTCACCCCGCTCATGCCGGACAACGATCGACCGGGCGATCCCGAGCAACGCCGGCCACAAATACCGCGAGGCCCGCGTCAGCGGATGCCGATCATTCATCGCCGCCGCCAGACCCAACGCGGACGCCGGGTGTTCCACAGGATCCGGACCAGCGCCCGCGTGTCCCGGGCCACCGGCAGTGCCGGAATCGGCGGCGCGTCAGCCGGCAGGTACGCGCCGCACCGGTCGGGATACTCCGTCGCCGGGCCGGGCTGTACCGGTGGAGCGGGGTCGGGGGGATCGAGCCATCGCATCGCGCACCTCCGTCAGATGGCCGGGGACGCCGGGCCAGCCACGGGGGCAGCCGGCCCGGCACGATCGGGAGACACGGCAGCTCATTCACTCTTGACGGAGACCGAGCCACCACGCCGTGATCACGAGGTTACGGACGGCTGAACGGAGAGGTATTACTCGCGGTTATGCGTGCACGTCCACGCCGACGCGACGGGCAAGAATACGCAGATCATCCGAGATCGACCGCTCGCGCGCCCGGCGCGCCATCGCCACGACCGCGTCGTGGGCGAGCGGGTTCAGCGTGAACGTCATGGGCGCAGCCCGCTCCGCTCGCATGAACGAGGTCAACGCCTCCCGATCGTTGCGCCCCGAGTGCGCGAGTGCCCGACCGAGATCCAACCAGTACGACTGATGCCGGAGCACCGCCCGCAGCGGATCGGGACGTACCGTACGTGCCACCTCGATGACGCGGCCGTACTCGCCCAACTCGGCAGCAATCGACATCTCCCACAACTTGACGTTTGTTGGCCCGAAGCCTCCCTGGTTGAAGCCTGCCCCGTCCTCGGGGTCACCAAGGGTGCCGGCTTCCCGAGCCGCCTCGGTCAAGTGCGCCCGCGCGTCGTCGGGCCGACTGTCCACGGCCGAACTGAACGCCGCCGACAGATGGAGCATGCCCAGCATCTGCCGTACGTCCAGGTCCGCCGCAGCGCTTTGCAGGTCCACGAGTGCCCGGCCGGCAACCCGGCTGGTGACTCCAGCCGCCTCGATCGGCAACGACTGGGTGGTCGCGAATCGAGCCGCGCCGACCCAGGCGGTGTGTCCGGACTGCTCGGCGGCGGACAGGGCTACCTTCGCCGCGCTCCGCGCCAGGTGGCGGTAACCGAGGTGCCGCAGACAGGCCGACGTGTGATACCCGACCTGCGCGAGCGCCCGGCCGCCGTCGTCGTGCGCGGCGGCAGCCACAAGCAGGGCCGGCAACGTACGGGCCATCTCCGGATAGTTCGCCCGATCTCGAAGCTCGATGCTTCGCTCGATCCCGACGGAAACCTGCTCGGCGGTCCAGGTCGCCGTGCGCCGTTCGCCCTCCTCGATCTCGACCAGGGCGGCCCAGATGGCAGGGACGGCGTCGACCGCTCCCGCCTTCATCGGGTCCGTCGGGTCGCCGGGCTGATCGAGCAGATCAGAGACCGTGACCTGGAGGGCGGCGGCAATTCCGATGAGGGTGGAGCGTCGCTCGATGGTCTTGCGGCCGGCTTCGACCTGCGAGATATAGTACTGAGAGACTCCCGCGAACCCGGCGAGGACGGCCTGGGTCATCCCGCCGCGGCGAAGACGCCAGTACTTGATCCGCGCACCGATCGTGCCTGTGGACATGGATGTTGCCCTCCCAGGTAGCGGTCTGGGCGATGACCGCGCCAGCCGCTACAACCGGCGAGCCGCCACTTCGGACGGTACACCGGGAGAAACGATCGAGGGAGTACCCCAGGGTGGGGCACTCCCTCGATCGGCCGTCACCTGCGTGCTGGTGACCAGCACGCAGGTGACGGGTCAGATCTGCTTGACCTGTTCCTGGGGCAGCGGGTAGCGGCGGATCAGGGCCAGGCCGAGTACGGCCACCGCGCGGGTCAGGTACAGCGTTGCCTTCAGCGAGGACTGACTGGGCGTACCGGCGGCGCGGGG
Organism: Micromonospora sp. NPDC049529; assembly: GCF_055586685.1. Taxonomy (NCBI): domain Bacteria; kingdom Bacillati; phylum Actinomycetota; class Actinomycetes; order Micromonosporales; family Micromonosporaceae; genus Micromonospora; species Micromonospora sp. NPDC049529. The sequence goes on along the minus strand of NZ_JBVJHT010000001.1, from coordinate 449,519 downwards.
GCGCATGGCGACCGGGACCTGGAGCACCCGGAACCGGGACCGGGCGGTGTGCACCACCGTCTCGATGGTGTCGCCGAGGTACTCGACCGGGTAGGCGTGGGCGAACATCTCGATCACCCGGCGGTTCGCCGCCCGGAACCCGGAGGTGGTGTCGCTCAACCGGGTGCCGGTGATCCGGCTGAGCACGATCGCGAGCAGGCGCATGGCGTAGCGGCGGGGTCCGCGTACGGTGTAGTCGCCGGTGCCGGCGAAGCGGGCTCCGATCACCAGGTCGGCGTGGTCGAGCGCGTCCACGAGCTGCGGTACGAAACGCGGGTCGTGCTGCCCGTCGGCGTCGATCTGGATGGCGACGTCGTAGCCGTTGTCCTCGGCGTACCGGTAGCCGAGCCGCATGGCCCCGCCGACGCCCAGGTTGTACGGCAGCCGCAGCACGTGCGCCCCGGCCCTGCGCCCCTGTTCGGCGGTGCTGTCCATCGAGCCGTCGTCGACCACGAGTACGTCGACCGTCGGCAGTTCCCGCTGGACCTCGCGTACGACGTCGGCGATGGACTTCTCCTCATTCCAGGCCGGAATGATGATCAGAACTTTCTTGTCCCCGATCATTACCGAACGTTCCCTTCTCGTCGGCTCGCCGAGCAACAGCCTGGTCTGCTGGAGCAGCTCACTGGATCGTGATCGCCTGGAACTCGACCACGCCCGTGGTGTTGAAGCTGAGCTGCTGGTAGCTGAAGCCGTCGAAGGGCTTTGCCCAGCCGAGCTTCTGCGGGAAGGACGCGAGCAGCGGGCCGTCGGTCAGCGCCTCCGGTACCCGGAAGGCTTGGCCGTCGGCCGCGATCAGGATCGGGGACCAGTCCTTGAGGACGGTGTGTACCAGGGTGTTGAGCAGCGGGCTCGGCTCCGGTGTGAAGCGGGCGACCAGGATCTCGTCCGGCCCGACCTTCGGCACCGCCACCGGCAGGCCCGCCTGCACCGGCTGGACCTGGAGGGTGCGCGGATCCGAGCAGCGATTCTTGGTGTGGTGCAGAAGGGACCAGCGTTCGTCGGCGGCGCCGGCCGTGTAGTTGCAGGCCAGCGCCAGCAGGTAGCGCGGGGTGTCCCAGCGAGCGGAGGGTGATGCCGAGCCACACCAGCGCGGTCCTGCGCGACCGGGCCAGTGCCGCAAGCTGACCCGCCCGATCCCGGACTCGCCGCCTCGCTCCCCCGCTATTTTCTGAGTCAGCAGGTTCAGTAGCCGGCTCGCTGTCGACCACGACCGGATCCGCAGGGTCGTCGGCCGCGAGTCTGCCGAGTTCCGCTGCCTGCATGCGTCCACCTTGAAGATCGTCGGCGTTCGTGAGCCGACATCATATGCAGCCGCCGTTACAGATCACGCAGCCGCGTACGCGGCAGCCCGGCACGCCACCGCGCACGCTTTTCCGCGCGGATCACCAGGTCCGGGTGGTCTTATCCCCCGTCATCTCCCCCGTCATCGGGGAGCTGTCGGCTCGGTCGAACCTGCCGCGCAACAGCGACACCTCTTCGGCGAGCACCCGCGTCTCCTCTTCCAACCGGCTGAGTTCCCAACTCAGGTGGATGGTGACCAGTAAGAGGAAGACAACCCCGCCGAAGAGCACCAGACTCACGCCGTTGACCACCCCGAGCAGGTCGGCCAGCCGGTCGGGGAGGCGGGGGAAGAACGCGAGCGGCAGTGCGATCACGGCCACGGTGATCAGCAGAGCCGCGTACTTCTCTCGTAGTTGACGCCGCCGGAGCAACTCGACGACGAAGGCGATCAGACAGATACCGACAAACGCGGTAAGAATGGTCAGGCGCATCGAATCGCGATAGTAGTACACCCAGAAGCCGCCGGTCAGAGTGCCACCACCGCGACGCCCCGGCCGACGTACCGGTCGGGCTGACAGGTGACCAGGAGACCGTTCGCGCTCTTCGCCTCGAAAACGGTGTGCCGTACGGAGAGTTCGCCGGTTCCGCCGGAGATGGCAACCGCCACGTGCTCGGTCAGCGGCAGACAGACCACGTCGGGCAGGTTGAGCAGGGCGTACCAGGAATCCCAGCCGATCGGTACGACCGCGTTGGCGTCGTGGATGACGGTGGTCGGGAAGCCCAGCAGGATCCGGCCGTGCTCGGCGCGACGGTAGAGGCGGAGCAACGGATCGTGGTTGTTGAGGAATCCGATGAGGGCCGAGCTGTCGTAGACGTAGAGCTGCTTCACGCGGCTGCCTGGTCCGGCGGACCGTAGATGCGCAGCGCCTCTTCCTGTGCCCGTGCCACCGCTTCGTCCAGACGCCGTTCGGCCTCCGCGTCGTCCAGCAGCTCGGTCTGTCCGAGCAACTCCCGGACCCGCTGCCGGCGGGCCTCCAGTGGGATCTGCTGGTAGTCGCGGCGCCCCGGCCACTGCCGGTCGTAGTCGGCGACGATCAGCGAGGCGAGGTAGCGCTCGGGTGTGGTGTGGCTGGTGAGGGCGAGTTGGTTGAGCAGGTCGCGGGTTTCGACGTCGAGCCGGATGCGCTCGTCCACCTGCCCCGCCGGTCGATCGCGCAGGTCGTCGATGGTGAGGTAACCGAGCGCGACCAGCGCGTCGGCCGGTTCGATGTCCAGCGTGACCAGCACCGACCGCAGCCTGCTCGCCGGCTCCGAGCCGCGCAGGTCGCCCTCTTCCCAGGCCTGGATCACCTTCTCGGGGAGCCCGGACCGCTCGGCGAGGGTCTGCTGGCTCCAGCCTTTGCGCAGCCGGGCTTCGTGCACGAGGTTCGCGAAGCCTTCTCCCCGTGCCGCCTGCTCATCCGCCATCCCCGGATCCTAACCACGGAGGCGTCGGCCCCGCCGTACCGTTCGGCGCGTCGCCACCGCCCACCCGTCGGGGCGCTCCGGCAACCGGGCGGCCCCGGATTCGGACCGTCGGGACGTGCTCCATCGAACCGTGACATACACCGGCCCGGTCGGGCGTAGCGGCCGCCATCGTCGGCTGACCAGACTGCCAGTTATGACCTATCCATACCCGCAGCAGGATCCGTGGGCGGATCCGACGACAGCGTCACCGCCCCCGCCCGCACAGCTGCCGCCGACACTGCCGATGCAGCTCCCCGCGGCGAACCACCCGCCGGCCCCCACCTCGGCGCCGCCGTACCCGCCGGCACCGCACCACCCGCCCACACCACCGCCGTACGCGCCGGCACCGCACCACCAACCGGCACAGCAGTACGCCCCCGTGCAGCAGTACGCCCCGGCCCAGCAGCACTATCCGCACCCGCAGGCACCGCACCTGCCCGTACCGCAGCCGGTCTACGCCGTGCCGGTGGTGCCGATGAAGTCCACCGGGTCGGCGGTCGCGCTGGAACTCGGGCTCGGGGTGCTGGGCATCTTCGGGATCGGGAACATCTACGCCGGCCGGGTCGGTGTCGGCATCGCCCTGATGCTGTCGTTCTGGGTGCTGTTCTGGATCAATGTCGTGCTGATCGGCATCGGGATCGGCCTGGTGACCATGCCGTTGACCTGGGTGGCGTACGCGGTCGTCGGTTCGGTGGTGGCGGCGGGCGGGGTGGCCCGGCACAACTCGGGAGTGGTGGTGCGCTGAGCCGGGCGCGACTCACCCCGTACGGACCACGGGGCCGACCGGCGTCACCGCCGATCGGCCCCGTCCCACGGACGCGGATCGGGTCAGCTGCCGTTCCAGACGTACACCTTGGGGTTCGCCGGGTCGAGCTGTGCGGCCGCCGCGCTGCCGGCGAAGAGTTGGTTGACCCTGGCCGCCTCGGCCGCGCTCGGGTTGGCGTTGGCGCAGGAGACCGGTGCGCTGCTGCCGGACATCAGGTCGGAGCAGAGGCCGGTCCGGTTGTCGGGCAGGCCGAGGATGTGGCCGATCTCGTGGGTCGCGATCCGGGTCCGGTTGTATCCCTGGTTGACCGCCTGCCAGCCCATGTAGACCCGGCCGGAGCCGAGTCCGGTCACGTACGCCCGGGGCCAGCCGCTGTCGACGTAGATGATCACGCTGGCCGGGGTACCGGCGACCAGCCGTACGTTGCTCACCCGGCTGTTCCAGATCTGGGCGGCCTGGGTGAAGTTGGTGGTGAACTCGCCGGCCCGGCTGGCGTCGTAGTAGATGGTGCGTACGGCGATGTTGGCGTCCGCCGCCGCGGCCGATCCGCTGGCGACCTGCACGCCCATCATGGAGGCGGCCGCCACCAGCGCGGCCACGGCGGTACGGAGGAGTTGTCGTCTGAGCATCGCGGGCTCCCAACTCGACGGGACACGGAGTGGATCTCCGATTTAATCGACGGTCATTAATCTAATGCGGGTGCCACCGGCCGCCCGCATAGCACTTGCCTCATATCGAGCGCGACCCATGGGAACATCCACCACGGCCCATCACCACACCCGGTAACCACACGCTCGGCGCAGAGATTCAACCGCTGGTCGGCTCGACGCTGCTCTGCGGGGTCGACGGCCGGTAGGGTCCGGGCCTATGGGACAGGAGACCACCGAACCGGGCGGCATCCACCAGGACGTGGCGAGATACTCCCTGCGCAGCACCCTGTGGGTCTCCGCCCCGCCCGACCACGCCTTCGCCGTCTTCACCGGTGGCGTCGCCGACTGGTGGGTGATGGAGTACACCTGGTCCGGACCGACCGCCCTGGCCGCGATCGGCTTCGAACCGCACGTCGGCGGCATGGCGTACGAGATCGGGCCGCACGGCTTCCGTACCGACTGGGGCCGGGTGGTCGACTGGCAGCCGCCGTACCGGCTCGTCTTCACCTGGCAGATCGGGCCCGACCGGGTGCCGGTCCCCGACCCGGCCAACGCCAGCGAGGTGGACGTACGGTTCGTCGCCGAGGGCGACGACCGGACCCGGGTCGAGGTCGAGCACCGCGGCTTCGACCGGCACGGCGAGGCCGCCGAGGGCTACCGCGAGGCACTCACCGCCGGCTGGCACGAACTACTTTCCCGGTACGCCGCCTCGGTCAACGCGATCGCCAGCTGACGCCGACCGGCCCGCCACTGCGGAGGTCGTACCGGCGGGCACGCTCGTACCGCCCAGGTCGGCGCGGCGTCCGGCCTCGGCGCCCTGGCCCGCGCCACCGCCGGCCAGCCGGCGGGCCGAAGCGGTACGCAGCCTCGGGTACACCTCGGCCAGCCGTGACTGCACCCGCGTGCTCCGATCGGCCAGCACCAGCGCCATCGACGCCTGCCCGACCGGCGCACCCGCCGGGTCGGCCGCCGCGGCGGACTCGGCCGCCCGCAGCCGTTCCGCCACCGAGTAGGCGAACCCGGCGAGCCAGGAGCGCCGGAACGCGGCCGGCTGGTCGCCCGGTGGCACCGGGGTCGCGGCGAGCCCGTGCGCGGCCTGCACCAGGAGAGAGGTGAAGAGCAACTCCACCCGCTCCAGATCGCTGGCGAACCCGAACAGGTGCATCGCGAAACCGGATCCGGACCGCCGCCGTACGCTCCGGCAGCGCAGCGCGCCGGCCACCGCGGCGAGCAGCCCCGCCTTGTCCAACGCGTACGGCGCCAGCAGTTCGACCACCCGGTCGCCGACCGGATCGCTGGCCGGATCCCGGGCGGCGAGCAGCGCCCGGTCCACCCCGTACCGGGCGATCAGGTCGGTGGCCTTGGCCATGAACGCCGCCGCCTCGGCCTCGGTACAGGCCGGGTCCTCGGCCATCGCCAGCAGCTTGCGCACCTTGTCGAGCATTGCCCCAGGCTCCCACGCCGGGGGCGGGCCGGAACCGCCGACGGTTACGGCTTGCGGTGGCGGATGGTCGCCACGGCCGAACCGGCGAGGGTGAGCAGGCAGTCGGGGAGTTGGCCGTCGGTCAGCGCGGCACCGAAGAGCGCCTCGGCGGTGTCGATGTCGGAGTTCGCGTACGCGCTGACGAACCGGGCCACCCAGCGCGCGTCGTAGCCGGCCTCGTCGATGCCGGGGAACTCCAGCGTCCAACTCCCGCGTGGCACCTGGTCACCGACCATCGTGGCGGCGAGCCGCCAGGCCACCTCGTAGGCCCCAGCGACACCGGACCGGTCCACCACCGCGTCGAACGTGCCGACCACGGCGTCACTGTCACCGACCAGCGCGGAACGCAGCACCGCGTTGGCGTCGTCCAGCGTGTCCTGGGGTTCGTCCATCACGTGCGGAAGGGTATGCCGCCAGGTCAAGCAGGCGCCCGGGAATGCCCGAAAGCGATCGGTCGGCGTATATTACCGCCGGGTAGAAGATCGATCGAACGCCGCCCGCGCACCGATCCGCCGCACCACGAGCGACCACAGTCACACCGCCGACCAGGGGCACGCTAGTGTGCGCAGCGGACCTTCGGGGAGGAAGGACGACCTCATGCTCGTACCACGCGGTTCGCGCGGTGCTGCCCTTGCCGCCTGCGCGACACTCGTGCTCGCCACCGCCGCGTGCGGCGGGGACGAGCCCGAGGAGTCCGCTGCCCTTCCGACGCGCCTCTACGGCACGGACGGCAACATGCAGAACTCCTTCGTCAGGGAGTTCGACGGGCAGACCAAGCTGCTGGACGGCATGAAGGGCACCATTCCGCTCACCCCGCTCTCCAAGGACTTCAAGGACCGGGTCACCGCCATCGACCCGGGCCTGACCGACTTCCTCTACTCCGCCGAGGTCTACGACGCCATCGCGGTGAGCGCGCTCGCCGCCCAACTGGCCGGCTCGACCGCGCCGGCCGAGATCGCCAAGCAGATCAACGGGGTCACCGTGGGCGGAGAGCGCTGCGACTCGATCGCGGCCTGCCTGACGATCGCCCGCAACGGGGTGGACATCGAGTACCGGGGCGCGTCGCTCAACCGGGGCGGCTTCACCGACGCGGGCGAGCCGTCCACCGCCAGCTACGCGACCATGCACTTCGGCGAGCAGGCGAAGATCGACGACGGGAAGACCGAGTTCGTCGGGGCCGGTGACGAGTCGGCGGCCAGCACCCAGGCCCCGCCCGCGCCGAAGAAGCAGGTCGGCGGGAAGAACGACAAGCGGGACGGCTCCCCCCTCAAAATCGGTGGACTGCTGCCGAAGACCGGTGACCTCGCTCTGGCGTACCCGCCGCTCGGGGCCGGCGCGAAGCTGGCCATGAAGGAGATCAACGACGCGGGCGGCGTACTCGGCGAACCGGCGGTCTGGGTCGACGGCGACGACGGGACCAACCCGGACGTCGCGAAGGCGACCGTCGCGCAGCACGTCGCGGCCGGCGTACACGTGATCATCGGTGCCGCCGCGTCCGGGATCTCCCGCGCGGTGCTGCCCGACGTGGTCGCCGCCGGCCTGATCCTCTTCTCCCCGTCGAATACCGACGCCGGCCTGACCACCATCGACGACCAGGGCCGCTACTTCCGCACCGCCCCCTCGGACATCCTCCAGGGCCGGGCGCTGGCCGACGTGATCATGCGGGACGGGCCGCACCGGATCGCCCTGGTCGCCCGGAAGGACTCGTACGGCGAGGGCCTCCAGGGCAACGTCCGGGCCGAGCTGGAGCGGGCCGGGTTCGCCGCCGACCGGGTCAAGCTGCTCACCTACGACCCGCCGGCCAGGCCGGACTCGCCGCCGGTCGACTTCACCAGCGGCGCCGAGGAGATCAAGCAGTTCGGTGCGGACGCCGTCCTGGTCATCGGGTTCGCCGAGTCGGCCCAGGTGATCAAGGCACTCTCCGCCGCCGGGGTGCAGATCCGGCACTGACCGTCCTCACGCGGCGGCGGGCCACGACGGTCCAGCCACGGTCTGGCACGTTTCCGGGAGCAATCGCGGCGGCATTTCGCCGTACGGTTTCCCGGACACCGGACGAGCCGATCCGAAGGGCACCTGACGATGAGCGACTTCACCTACAACCCGCCGGCCGAGGAGATCGACTTCGGTTCCGCCAACGCGGAGGAGGGCTTCGGACCGGGACTCGACCCGGGACCCGAACTGCCCGTGTACGACCCGGCGCCGTACCAGCCGGAGACGGTGGTCGAGCACCACGTCGACGGTTCCACCGAGGTGCTCACCGACTTCGACGGCGATGGCATCGCCGACCTGGTCCAACAGGACCTCGACAGCGACGGCATCGCCGAGACCACGCTGATCGACGGTGACCACGACGGCGCGTTGGACACCATGCTGCGCGACTACGACGACAACGGCACCGTGGACCGGATCATCGGTGACGCCAACGAGGACGGCGTGATCGACCGGGTCGCCACCGACACCAACGCCGACGGCGTGATCGACGAGGTGGCCCGGGACACCGACCTCGACGGCCAGCCGGACACCTGGGTACGGGACCTCAACCACGACGGGCGCCCCGACCACACCGTCACCGACCTGGACGAGGACGGCCGGGCCGACGCGCTGATCGTCGACACCGACTTCGACGGGGTGGCCGACCAGGTCGCCTACCTCGACTCGGACAGCAACCCGTACACCAGCCGCTGATCAGGGGCCGTCAGCGGCTCTTCCGGTCGAGGAACGCGGTCATCCGGCGGTGCTTCTCCGGATCCTCGAAGAGCACCGCCTGACTGAGCAGGTCGAGTTGCGGGTGCGCGGCGGCGGGTGCGTCGACCGCCAGTTTGGTCAGGCGTACGGCCAGCGGCGACGCCTTGGCGATCTCGTCCAGCAGCTCGTGCGCGGTCCCGAGCAGGTCGCCCGGCTCGTCCACCACCCGGTTGACCAGCCCGATCCGCAGCGCCTCGGCGGCGTCGACCCGGCGACCGGTGAAGAGCAGTTCCTTGGCCCGGGTCTCGCCGATCAGGGCCGGCAACCGGTGGGTGGCACCGGCCCCGGCGATGATGCCCAGCCGTACCTCGGGTTGGCCGAAGAAGGCGCGGGACGTACAGACTCGCAGGTCGCAGGCGTACGACAGCTCTGCGCCGCCGCCCAGGGCCGGGCCGTCGACCGCCGCCACGGTGGGCATCGGCAGCGCCCGGAGCCGGGCGAAAACGGCCGAGTTGATCGCGGCGAGGGCGTCGAGCCGGTCCCGGTCGCGCAGTTGGGCGATGTCCGCCCCGGCCGCGAAGATGCCGTCCGCGCCGCCGGTGAGCAGCAGCAGTTTCGGCTCCCGTTCCAACCGCCCGCACACCTCGTGCAGGGCGGCGACCAGGTCGGCGTCGATCGCGTTGCGCTTCTCCGGCCGGTCCAGGGTGACCACCAGCCGGTCGTCCCGCTCCTCGATCCGCAGCCCGCCGGACTCCACTGTGCTCACTGCTTGACCCCGTCCACCCAGCGGTAGAAACCCTGCCCGGACTTCTTGCCGAGCCGGCCCTGCCCGACCAGCTCGACCAGCAGCGGCGGCGGGGCGAACCGGTCGCCGTACGCCGCCTGGAGGGTGCGGGCGATGTCCAGCCGTACGTCCAGTCCCACCAGGTCGGTGAGTTCCAGGGGACCGACCGGGTGCCGGTAACCGAGGGTCATCGCCTTGTCGATGTCGGCCGCGCTGGCGACTCCGTCGGCCACCATCCGGATCGCCTCCAGGCCGAGCGTGACGCCGAGCCGGGAGGTGGCGAAGCCGGGCAGGTCGCGTACGACGACGGGGTCCTTGCCCAGCCGGCCGGCGAGGGCGACGGCCGCCGCGGTGGTCGCCTCGGCGGTGGCCGGCCCGACGACGATCTCGATCAGGGCCATCGCCCAGACCGGGTTGAAGAAGTGCAGGCCGATGAAGCGCCCCGGGTCGGGTACCGCGGTGGCCAGGTCCGCGATGGGGATGCTGGAGGTGTTGGTGGCGAGCAACGTCGGGCGGCGGGCGGCGGCGGCGGCCAGCACGGCCCGCTTGAGGTCGGGGCGTTCCGGCACGGCCTCGACGATCACGTCCGGGCCGTCGGCCACCTCGGCCAGGTCACCCCGGAGCACCAACCGGGTACGCGCGTCGGCCGCCCCGTCGGCGGTCAGCTTGCCCCGATCGACCGCCCGGTCCAGCAGTTTGCCCAGCGTCGCACCGGCCGCCTCGGCCCGCCCGGCGTCAACCTCGACCAGTTCGACCCGGTAACCGGCGGTGGCCGCGACGTAGGCGATGCCCAGCCCCATGGTGCCGGCACCCACCACCACGAAACGATCGTTCATGGTGGCGACCCTATGCAGTGCGGACGGTGGCGTCCCCGCTGGCCCCCCCCGGGAACCAGGTGGTCCGGACTCACACTCGATGGGCACCCTCGCTGGACCGCCGGCGCCCCCGACGGACGAGATGCCGGGCGAGTGCCGCGACCACCACCAGCAGCACGATGGCGGCGCCAACCGAGAGGGAGAGTACGAGCGCGCCCGCTCCGGACTCCACGGACTCCGCGACCTTTGCCCCGGAAAGGATGATCGACCCTTCACCGGTACGCTCCACGGTCCCGCTGACCAGCGTCATCCGGGCGTTCCAGCGTCCCGCCGCCAGCGGCTGGTCCACCAACGCGCTGACCTGACCCCGCTGACCGGGAAGGATGGTCACGCCGGTCCCCACGGCGAACAGCCCGGCCTTGACCGCGCCGGACGCGCTGGTCAGGGAGAGGGTGCCGACCATGTCCAGGGCCCGGCCGCCCGTGTTGTGCACCTGGGCGGTGACCACGGGCCACTCGCCGTCGCCCCGTGCGGCTGCGAGCCCGTCGATGCTGAAATCGGTCGGTGGTTCGCCTCCGGCGCCGATGTCGAGGTACATCCTGATGCCGACCCGGTGAATCTGACCGACGTTGTCCTGCTGCGTCGGCGCTCTGGTGATCTGGGCCCAGACGGCGCCGTACCGCTCTCCCTTCGATGCGGTCCTCGGTACGGCGACGGTCACCGGCACCACCGTCCGCTCTCCCGGGGACAGGTCGACACTGGTCGACTCCAGGCTCACCCAGCCGCTGAGTTCGTTGCCCTCTCGCGCGGCCGGAACGGTGAACACGTTCTTCTCCACCGAGGCGGCGCCCGCGTACAGCTCGATGTGCTGACGCCCCGGGGAGGAGTTGCGGACCTCGACCCGGCGTTGGATCGTCATGCCGGGCTTGAGATGGTCGATGATGTACGCCCGGGCGCGCGGATCCTCGGCCCGGCTCACCGGGACGTCCAGCAGTTGGAGGCCGAGCCCGCCGGCTTCTCCGATGGGCTCCTGCCGCAGCCCGGGTTGCGCGTCGGCTGGTGCCGCGGGCACCCCGGCCGCCAGGATGGCGATGGAGGCCAGCAGCGCCAGCCGACGGACCCGGTCAGAGCACCGAATGTGTCACCGTCCCGGTGTAGGTGCCGCCGACGGCGTCGGCGGGGATGGCGACCAGCACGGTGGGGTTCCAGGTCGCGAAGTTGCTGCCGGTCCCACCGGTGTGGCTGAACGCGGTCCTCGGCACGTTGATGATCACGGCCTGGGCCGAGGTGGGCTGGCCGGGCGTGAAGGTTCCGGTGCCGGCGGTCGAGGTGGCGGGTCCGGACCAGTAGGTGACGTTGATGGCCGGGATCGTCTCCTCGGCGGTGCCGTCGCCGGTGACGAAGTCCGACCCGGTGACGGTGGCGGTCCAGTTCGGGGTCAACGACGCGCGCTGGTCGAGCACGGTGATCGGGCCGAGCTGCCCGGACACGGTCGCCCCCGCCGTCCCGGAGCCGAGGTTCGCGGTGGCGGGCACGGTGATGTCGAGGCCACCCGCGCCGGTGACGCTGAACGTGACGATGGTGCTCCCGATGTCGTCGGCCTGGGCGGGTGCGGCCAGTCCGGCAACCAGCGCGAGGCTCGCCAAGCCGGTGAAAATCAGTCTCTTCCTCATGAGTCCCCCGTGTCTGAAAGCTACATATGGCGCATTTGCGAGCTTATCGATCCGGCTCGTCAAGAGGGCGAAAACACAGGGAATGAGCGCTCTGTGCCGGCCGCGTCGTTGGTCCCTTGCCGGACACGTCGTCCCATGGCGGGCCGTTAGCGTATGCGGGACCGCGGTTCTGGGTACTGCGGACGAGCACGCCTCAGTCAGCCGGAGAAAGGGCTTCCCTTCATGAGCGAGTCGCAGGCAACCACCGAGCCGCAGGAGATCGTCGAGACGCGGGGCGACGAGCGGGTCGACCTGATCCGCGCGGACACCAACCACGACGGCAAGGTCGACCTCTGGGTGGCCGACACCGACGGCGACGGCAAGGCTGACCTGTTCCAGTTCGACACCACCGGCGACGGCACGGTGGACATCACGATGGTCGATCTCGACGAGGACGGTACGCCGGACGAGGTCGTCGACGGCGACGGTGGCCACCCGCCGACCCCGGCGCCGCCGACCGTCACGGTCTGACCGCCGACCCCTCCGCAGCAAGGAAGGGCCCGTTCTCAACGACGAGAACGGGCCCTTCCTTGCTGGTGCGGGTCAGGTGCGGGTGGTCGGCACCGACTCCCCCGACGGCCGGATGACGTCCGGCGGGACGGACCCGGTCAGCCACACCCCGTTGTCACTGCGGTAGAACTCGTGCCCCCGCGCGGCCAGCTTCGCCGCGTCCACGACCAGCACCGACACCGGCCCGCCCCGGCGCCGACCGACCGTCACCGCCGTCGCCACGTCAACCGACAGGTGTACGTGATGCCGCCGCCCCGGCCGCAGCCCCTGCGCCAGGATCGCCGGTACGTTGACCGTGCCGGTGCCGTGGTACAGCAGCTCGGGCGGGGTGACCGGGGTGAGCGCCAGATCCACCGCCACCCGCGCCGAATGCCCCTGACTGGCCCGGATCCACGCGACCCCGTCCGGTCCCGTACGCACCGCGAACCGCTGTTTGTCGTTGCCGGCCACCACCGCGTCCAGGTCCTCCGGGGTGACCCGCCGACCGTGCCGGGACAGCGCGGCGAGCAGGTCCGACACCGGCACCCAGCCGTTGGCGTCCAGGGTCAGCCCGACGCTCTCCGGCGCGTGCCGCAGCACCCGGGACATCCGCTTGCTGACCGTACGCAGCTCGGCCGGCTCCATCAGCCCACCAGCCGCAGCGTGGCCAGGTAGTACGGGGCGTCCGCGTCGTCCACGTCGACCAGCCGCCAGGCGCTGCCCCGGACCAGCTCGCCCAGCTCGTCCGGCGTACAGACCAGGTAGTCGAACCAGGGTGTGCCGAGTTCTCGGTAGCGCAACCGCAGCCGCAGCTGCCCGCCGAGCCGCCCCCGGGCCCGGTTGCGCTCGTGGTAACCGGTGTGCACCGGGTCGGTGGTGCCGTACGGGTCGGTGCCGTGCGCGATGATCTCGGCGCCCGGATTCGCCAGGGCGGCGAGCGCGGCCAGGAACGCCGGTGCCCGGTCCCGCCCCTCGATCAGCCCCAGGTTGTTGCCGAGCAGGAGGAAGGTGTCGAACCGGTGCCGGTTGGTCGCGTACTCGTCGACGGTGCCGAGCACCAGGTTCCGTACGCCCCGCTTGCGGGCGACCCGGATCGCGCCGGGTGAGATGTCCAGCCCGGTCACCGGCACCTCGTGCTCCTGCAACTCCAGGGCGATCCGGCCGGCACCGACACCGATGTCGAGCACCCGCCCCCGGACCCGCTCGACGGCCCGGTGGTCGTACGGCTGCCACTGCGCCGGTCCGTCGAGGTAGTGGGCGGCCGGGGCACCGTTGATCAGACCGTCGTCGCGTTCGATGATCTCGACGACCGGGCGGGGCAACCGGCCCCCGACCAGCGGGCGTGGCCCCACTCCGGTCGCCACCGCGAGCGCGTCCCGCAGCAGCTCGCCGAAGACGTCGCCGACCTGCGGCTCTCCCAGCATGGGGTAGACGCTATCCGCCGGCGCGGGGGCACGCACCGGCGTATCCCCCGAGCCGCCGCCCCGAGCGATCGAGCCGGTGGCCCGTGTTGCGCCGCTCTGCAACGAGTGGATCTCGATTGGGTCATCGTCACGTCACGAACCGGCGGGTCAAAAGATTTTTCACGACCTCTGCGAACCTTTCCGACCCCCTCGCCGATCAGGTGCGGTGAGGGGCGGTCGAACACGTCGCCCGGACGGGTGACGAGGGGACGCGGTGGAATGAGGCTGGTGCTACGGCGCGCCCGTACGGTGAGGGGCCTGCTACTCGCGGCAACCGGGGCGACCCTGATCGCTGCCGCGCTGCTCACCGGCCTCGCCGGCTACAGCCGGCAGGTCGTCGACACCGGCACCGCCAACGCCATCGACTCGTCCGACCCACCGGAACGCTCGATGCTCGTCCGGGGCTCGACCGGCGGCTCGCCGGACGCCCTGCGGGACCGGGACGCAGCCCTCCGCGAGGAGGTGTCCGGCGGCATCGCCGGCCTACCCGCGCCCGTCTCGGCCGCCGGCTACGCCGCCGGGCGGCAACTCTCCGGCCCGGTCGGCGAGGCGGTGCCCGACGACGACGGGGTCGTCTTCGGCTCCGTGGTCTTCCTCGACGGCCTCTCCGAGCAGGCCGAACTCAGCTCCGGCGAATGGCCCCGACCGGGCGGCAGCCCAGTGCAGACCGCGCTCGCCGAACCGGTCGCCACGATCCTGGGGGTGGCCGTCGGCGACCGGATCCCGGTCACCGACCGGGTCACCGGGCGGGTCAGCGACCTCGTCGTCGCCGGCATCTGGCACCCACGGGATCCGGAGGCCGCCTACTGGCGGCTCACGCCCGAGGTCGCCGACGGGAAGGTCCCGCAGTCGTCCACGTACGGGCCGCTGGTCGTCGACCGGGCCGACTTCGTCAGCCACTTCTCCACCAACGCCAGCGCCGCCTGGCTGATCGAACCGAAGCTCGCCGGCGCCAGCGTGGCCCAGCTGAACCAGCTCGCCGACACCGTCGACCGGCTCACCGAGGAGTTGCCGGAGGCGGCCGGGCTCGGCACCTCCGGGATCATGACCACCAGCATCGACCGGCTGGCCGAACGACTCGAACGCGCCAACCTGGTCGGCCGGTCCGCACTCGTCACCCCGATGCTGCTGGTCATCGTGCTCGGCGGGTACGCGCTGGTGCTGGTCGCCGTACTCCTGGTCGAGCAGCGCCGGGGCGAGAGTTCCCTGCTCCGGGCCCGGGGCGCGGCCCGCAACCAGCTCGCCGGGCTGGCCGTACGGGAAGCCACGCTGGTGGTCCTGCCGGCCGCCCTGCTCGCGCCGCTGCTCGCCACCGAGGGCCTGCGGCTGGCCGACCGGGTGCCGATGCTGGCGGCGGTCGGGCTTCGGTTCGACTCCTCGCCGCCACCGCTGAGCTGGCTGGTCGCCGGGCTCGCCGCCGTCGGCTGCGCCGTGGCGATCATCGGCCCCTCGCTGCGCCGCAGCGGAACGTACGTCGCCGAACTCGCCAGCCGCTCCCGGCCCAGCCGCCGCGCGGTCGCCCAGCGGGCCGGTGTCGACCTGGCCCTGATCGCCCTCGCGGTGCTCGGCTGGCTGCAACTGCGGCAGTACTCCTCACCCCTGGCCGGCGCCCGCAGCGGAAACCAGCTGGGCATCGACCCGCTGCTCGCCGCCACCCCGACGCTCGGCGTACTGGCCGGGGCGGTGCTCGCGCTGCGGCTGCTGCCGCCGCTGACCCGACTGGCCGAGCGGTACGTCGAGCGCAAGCCGTGGACCGCCACCATGTTCGGCACCTGGCAGGCCGGTCGGCGCCCGCACGCCGGCCCGGTCCTGCTGCTCGCCCTCGCCGTCGCCGTCAGCACCCTGGCCTGGTGCCTGGCGAGCACCTCGGAACGGTCGCTGGTCGACCAGGCCACCCACGGGGTCGGCGCCGATCTGCGGCTGGTCGAGACGGAGGGCGCCCCGCCGCCCGGCCGGACCGAGGCGCTCGCCGGCCTGCCCGGCGTACGCGAGGTGCTGCCGGCGTGGCGGGAGAGCCTGCGGCTCGGTCCGGCCGCCGAGCCGGCGTCGCTGATAGCCATCGACACCGCCGCCGGGGCGGACGTGCTCCGGATCCGGGACGACCTGGTCGACGGCGGCTCCGCCGCCGGCCTGCTCGGCGAGGTGGCCCGGCAGCGCATCGAGGCGCCGTACACCGAACTGCCGGCCGGTGCCCGGAAACTGTCCGGGGTCATCCGCACCACGGTCGGACGGTCCCCGCTGTCGGACGAGATCCGCACCGCCGCCGTCCTGGTCGAGCCGACCGGTGACTACCGCCGGGTGCCGCTGGGTGCCAGTCGCAACGGTGCGCCGCTGCGCTTCTCCGTCGACCTGCCGGCCGGCACGTCGCCGGCCCGACTCGCCGGGTTCGTCACCGACGGGATCGGCCCGAACGGCATGCGGCTCGACTGGACGCTCACCGACCTCACCGCCGGTCCCGCCGCAGGCACCGGCACCCCGGTCGACCTGACCGTCGGCGGCGGCTGGCGAACCATGGACCGGCTCGACCGGGAGGGTTCGGCGTCCGCCAACGCCGGCACCATGGCGACCCGGTACGAGCTCGACGACAGCAACTCCACCCCGTGGAACAGCTCGACCCTGCGGATGGCACTGGTCCGGACCGCCGACACCGGCCCGATCCCGGTGCTCGCCACCCCGCCCGCGCTGGCCGCACTGCGACTCGGTGTCGGCGACGTGACCGGCCTCCCGCTCGGGTTGGCGGACACCCAGATCAAAGTCGTCGGTACGGTCGACTCGATCCCCGGCGACACCGAACCGGCCGCGATCCTGACCGACCTGCCCTCGCTGAGCGCCCGGTTCTTCCACGACCACGGCATCCTGCGGACCAACGAGGAGTGGTGGGTCGGCACCGACCCCGCCCAGCGGTCGGCCACCGCGCAGGCCGCCGCGCAACTCCCCGGCCTGCGGGTCCTCGACCGGCAGGCGATCGCCGACCAGATCGACCCGTACGGGGTGGGCGCCCGGGGGGCGTTGTTCGCCGCCGCGCTCGGCGCCCTGCTGCTCGCCGCGGTCGGGATCGCCGTCGACGTCAGCGCCACCGCCCGACGCCGGGTCAACGAGCTGGCGGTGTTGCACACCCTCGGTGCCGGGCACCGGCTGCTGGCCCGGTCGCTCATCGCCGAGCAGACGTTCCTCTCCGGGATCGGCGTCCTGGTGGGCCTCGGTGTCGGGGTCGCGGTGGCCGCCACGATGGCCCCCCTGGTGATCCTCACCCCGTCGGCCGACCGACCATCGCCACCACCGCTGCTCGCCGTCGACTGGCCACCGGTGCTCGCCACCACGGCCGGGCTGCTGGCGCTCGCGCTGCTGCTCAGCGGGCTGGTCGCCACCACCCTGCGGCAGCGCCTCGTCGCCGCCCAGCTCCGCATCGGAGACGACCGGTGAACAATCCGCAGCGGTCACAACCGGGGGACAAAGGGAACGGAAGCGGGAACGGGAACGGGAAGAGGTCGATGGGAGCCAACGGTTCCGGGCCGGTCCGCCGGATACGCGCCTTCGCCGGGCAGATCGGGCTGCTGGCCGTACTCGGCCTGACGGCGGCGGCGCTGCTCACCGGCGCCCCCCGACTGGCCAACGAGTACGCCGACCGGGGGCTCGGCGCGGATGTGGCGGGCCTGCCGTACCTGGTCCGGGACGTCATCCTGCCGAGTTCGGTCCCGCCGGGCCCGCCCAACGATCTGGGCGCCGGGGCGGCAAAGCTTCCGGTGTACCGGGACGCGATGCCCCAGCCGTTGCCCCGGCTGATCGGCGGCGAATGGTATTCGGCCTCGATCGGCCCGGAGGGGTTGTCCGCCTCCGGCGATGTGGTGCCGTTCAACGGCGACGCCGGACCGGCCGTCGCGATCCGCGCCCAGACCGGGATCCGGGAGGCGATCCGGATGGTTGCCGGCACCTGGCCGGACGCCTCCGGCAAGACACCCGGCGGACGGATCGCGATCGTGGTGTCCGAGCCGACCGTGGAGGTGCTGTCGCTGCGGCTCGGCAGCCACTTCGACATCACCGGTGGTCCGGGTACGACTCCGGTGCCCGTCGAGGTGGTCGGGATCTTCGCCGCGCTGGACCCGTCCGCGCCGGTCTGGAACGACATGCGGCTCGCCCTGGAGCCGCTGGTGCCGTTGAACGACGGCGACAAGTTCCACACACTGGCGGTGACCGACTGGGCCGGGATGGCCGCGGCCGGTGCGTCCCTGGGCCCGATCACCTACAGGTGGCACTACCGGATCGACGAACGGCGGCTGAACGCCGCGGAGATCGAGTCGCTGACCGCCGCGCTGGTCCGGATGAAGCGGGTTCCGCCGCTGGCCGGTGCCCCGGTGGTCACCTCGCTGGACGTGTCCCTGATCCAGTTCGAGCAGCGTCTGGCCTCCGTACGGGCGCTGCTCGGGGTGGTCCAGGCCGGGGTGCTGGCCAGCCTGCTCGGGCTGATCCTGCTCGCCGCCCGGCTGTCGTTGGAGCGCCGCCGCGAGGAGTTGGCGCTGCTGCGTGCCCGGGGCGCCTCGGCGGTGTCCATCGGTACCCGCACGCTCGCCGAGTCGGTGCTGGTCCAGCCGTTGGCGGTGCTCGCCGGCTGGCTGCTCGGCACCCAGGTCCCCGGTCGCCCGGCGGCCACGGAGTGGCTGGTCCCGGTGCTCGCGGTGGTCACCACGATGGCGGTTCCGCTGCTGGCGATGTCCAGCCAGCGCCGGGTCACGTTCGTCGTACGCCGGCAGGACCTGGTCCGGCAGCGGCCGTCGGCCCGGCGGCTCACCGCCGAGCTCAGCGTGCTCGGGGTGGCGGCGCTCGGGGTGTTCCTGCTCCGGCGGCGCGGGCTCGCCCCGGACGGCGGGGTGGATCCGTACCTGGTCTCGGTGCCGGTGCTGTTGGCGACCGGCGCCGCGCTGATCGCGCTGCGGGTGCTGCCGTGGCCGCTGCGGGTGCTGGGCCGGGTCGCGGCCCGTACCCGCGGCTCGGTGCTGTTCCTCGGGCTGGCGCGGGCCGGGCGGGGCGCTCCGGTGACCATCGGCCCGCTCGCGGTGCTGGTCATCGCGATCACCACCGGTGTGTTCAGCGGGGTGGTGGCGGGGACCGTCTCGCACGCCCGGGACCTGGCGACCGAGCGGACGGTGCCGGCCGACGCCGACCTGGTCGGGGGCACCTTCTCGGCGGCGACCATCGACCGGATCCGGGCGCTGCCGGGCGTGGACGCGGTCACCGCGGTCTCGCTGGAGTACGCCCGGCAACTGCGCTCCGGCCCCGGGGCCGGGGACGCGGAGTTGGGGCAGGCCCAGGTGGTCGTGCTGGACGTACCGGCGTTCGTCGAGGTGATGCGGCGCAGCGGCGTACCGGTGGACGGGGTGCCGGAGGCGTTGCGCCGGGCGACCCGGGGTGAGGGGCCGGTGCCGGCGGTCGTCTCGCCGGCCATCGCCGCGTCGGTCGGCGACAGCGCGATGGCGGACGTCCAGGGCCGGTTGTACGCCTTCACCCCGACCGTGGTCGCGGACGGTTTCCCCGGGGTGGAGGTCGGGGTCGAACGGTTCGTCGTGCTGCCCTGGCAGGCGTTGCCGGTGCCGGACTTCAAGCCGATCGCGCCGAACCGCTACCTGCTCGCCGGGGATGGTTTCGACCGGGCCGCGCTGTTGCGGACCGCCGACGACGGGCAGCGGGAGTGGCGTTCGGCGGTGCTCGGTCGGCCCGCCGCCGAGCTCGCCGCCCCGGCGCAGGTGGTCACCCGGTCGGAGTACCGGACGTCGTTGGACCGGACCGGCGGCAACGAGCTGCTCAGCCTGGCGTTCCTGATCGGCGCGCTGGGCGGGACCGGGCTGGCACTGCTCGCGGTCGGCTTCGCGGTGCTGGCCGAGTCACGGACCCGGGGACGGGTGCTGTCCCGGCTGCGCACCATGGGCCTGTCCGGACGGCAGGGGCGGCAACTGCTGGTGTACGAGTTGCTGCCGCTGATCGGCGCCGCGGTGCTGGCCGGCGGGGTGGTCGGGGTGGCGCTTCCCGGCCTGATCGGGCCGGCGCTGAACCTGTCCACCTTCACCTCCGGGGTGGCCGCCCGGACCTATCTCGACCCGCTGCTGGTCGGCGGGGTGTTGCTGCTGGTGGTGGTCGGTCTGGCCGCCGCGCTCGTGATCGAGAACCTGGTCAACCGACGGATGCGCCTCGGCGAGGTCCTCCGGCTGGGAGAGGAAAACTGATGACCGCTGCCCTGACCACCGCCGTACCCGATCTCGCGGCGTTGCAACGCCGTGCCGCCGAACGGGCGGCGGAGCGGGCCGGCGGCAACGACCGCCTGCGGGGCCACATCGTCTGTGACGGCCTGGTCCGTATCTTCAAGACCGAGGGTGTCGAGGTGGTGGCCCTGCAGGGGCTGGACCTGGTGATCGACCGGGGTGACCTGATCGCCATCGTCGGCGCCTCCGGTTCGGGCAAGTCGACCGTACTCAACATCCTCTCCGGGCTGGACGTGCCGACCGCCGGCATCGCCCGGGTGGCCGGGTTCGACCTGTTGACGATGTCGGCGAAGCAGCGGCTGCGCTACCGCCGGAGCACGGTCGGCTTCGTCTGGCAGCAGACCGGGCGAAACCTGCTGCCGTACCTGACCGCGCGGGAGAACGTGGAACTGCCGATGCGGCTGTCCCGGCGTACCTCCCGGCGGGCGGCCCGCAAGCGGGCGCTGGAGCTGTTGGAGCTGGTCGGGGTCGGCTACTGCGCGGACCGGCGGCCGGACCAGATGAGCGGCGGGGAGCAGCAGCGCTGCGCGGTGGCGGTCGCGGTGGCGAACGACCCGGAGGTGCTCTTCGCCGACGAGCCGACCGGTGAGCTGGACGAGGCGACGGCGGCCGAGGTCTTCGCGGCGTTGCGCACGATCAACGCCGAGTTGGGCGTCACGGTGGTGGTGGTGACCCACGATCACGCCGTGGCGACGCAGGTCCGCCGGACGGTCGCGATCCGCGACGGGCGGACCGCCTCCGAGGTACGGCGGTCGGCCAGGATCGGCGCGGACGGCTCCGAGGAGGTGGTCACCGAGGAGTACGCGGTGCTGGACCGGGCCGGCCGGATGCAGCTACCGGCGGCCTTCGTGGACGCGCTGGTCCTGCGGGACCGGGTGAAGCTCAACCTGCAACCGGATCACGTGGAGATCCGCCCCGGCGACGAACCCCAGAAGGAGCAGCCGTGAGCAGCGAGGACCTGGTACGGGTCGAGGGCGTCAGCCGGGACTACGGCTCGGGTGACCGGGTGGTGCACGCGCTGCGAGAGGTGTCGTTCCGGGTCGGTCACGGGGAACTGGTGGCGGTCCGGGGCCGGTCCGGGGCGGGTAAGACCACCCTGTTGAACCTGATCGGTGGGCTGGACCGGCCGACCGCCGGCCGGATCTTCGTGGCCGGTCGCGAGGTGACCGCGGCCGGCGAGCGGGACCTGCTGGATCTGCGCCGGGACACGATGGGTTTCGTGTTCCAGTCGTTCGGCCTGATTCCGATCCTGTCGGCGGCGGAAAACGTCGGGGTGCCGATGCGGTTGGCGAAGGTGCCGGCGGCGGAGCGGGAGCAGCGGGTGGCGATCCTGCTGGAGCTGGTCGGGTTGGGTGGGCACGCGGGTCAGCGGCCGTACGAGCTCTCCGGCGGGCAGCAGCAGCGGGTGGCGATCGCGCGGGCGCTGGCCAACGATCCGCCGTTGCTGATCGCGGACGAGCCGACCGGTCAGCTCGACTCGGAGACCGGGCGGTCGATGATGGACCTGCTCCAGGCCCTGGTCCGGTCGCGTGGGATGACGGCGCTGGTGGCCACCCACGACCCGACGTTGATCGAGTTGGCGGACCGGGTGCTGCAGCTGCGGGACGGCCAGTTGGTCGAGGAGACCGATCTGGCGGTGGCGGCCGGTTGAGTGCCCGCGGCGCGGGTGGGCGCCGCCGGCACGACTCAGGGGCGGTGGAGTACGGTTTCCCGTATCTCCGCCGCCCCTGGGACGAAACGAAACGCGGCTGGCCCGGTAAGGGGTCAGTCGCCTTGACGCTGCTGGGGAATCTGCCCCTGCAGCAGGGCGCGAACCTCCGACTCGCGGTAACGCCGGTGGCCACCCAACGTTCGAATTGCGCTGAGTTTGCCCGCCTTCGCCCACCGGGTCACGGTTTTCGGGTCGACACGGAACATCGACGCCACCTCGGCCGGCGTGAGTAGCGGCTCTGGTTCGTGCGTACGCGATGCCATCGGTCACTCCTCCACAGGTGCCTATAGACATCGGCCGGGGTCCCGCCGGCCGACGCGTCTCCCATGGTCCGGCTAGTCCCCGATGTCCGACATGGGCCGAACGGCCGAACGTCCCTGGATGGACGGATGAACAATGACCGATTTATACAACTTTTCTATACTGAAAACTGTCTTATTCGGGCAGGTTGTGGCCCATCGTAACGCCAAGATTACGAGCAGACCTCACGTTGGAAACGCTCTCCAAGCCCCTGACCTCGGGAAACATGAACGAGTGTCGGGAAGCGGCATTCAGCAAGATCAACACAGCAGCGTTAGGGGGCTCGGCCCGAAGCCCCTAACGCCGGACCCGGCCGAGCCCTAGTTGCAGCGCTCCAACAACTGCACCGCGCGCCAGCGGGCGACCAACCGCTCGTACACCTCGGTGGCCCCTTCCGCGTCGCCCCGGGACAGCCCGGCGAGTCCCTCGGCGACCAGCGCCGGCGAATCGTCGTCGGCCAGCGCCTGATCCGGCAGCAACTGCACCAGGCCGCCGTAGTCCAGCTCCACCACCGACCGGGGATGGAACTCCTCCAGCCAGCGGGCGCCCTCCTCGACCGCCTCGGTGATCGGCGCGTCCCCGACCGACTTGCGCAGCACCGCCAGCCCCCGGGACGCCCGACGCCGGGCCTTCGAGATCTCCGTCCGGTAGCGCAGCACCCGCCGCTCCGGGCGGACCGTCAGCTCCCGCTCGGCGGCGTCGACGAAGACGAACCAGCGCAGCGGCACACCCCAGGTGGCGATCTGCTCGTGCAGCCGGGGCACCCCGTGCTCCAGCACCCGCGCCCCGCTGCGGAAGTCCTCCACCACCGCCTTGGCCTGACCGGCCAGGATCGGCGGCACGAACGCGTCGGCGAGCACCGGCGGCACCCCGTCCCGGGCGCTCAACGCCGCCTCGGCCACCCGGACCCGCAGGTTCCACGGGCAGACCAGCAGGGTGTCGTCGGCCTCCAGCACGTACGCCTCGTCGGGCAGGTCGGGTAGCCGGGTCCAGCCCGCGCCGAGCGCCTCGATCACCGCCGTACGCTGCCGGCCGGGGCCCTCCAGCGGGGCGACCGCCCGGCCCTCCTTGACGTACCGGCGCCAGAAAATCTGCCGGTCCCGGTCGAACGCGGTCAACGGCTCATACACGCGCAGGTAGGAAGCGAAGAGCGACGGCACGGCGCGATCCTCCCATGAAACCCGGGTTCCCTGCCGCCGACGGCACCGATCACGGGCCGTCGCCCCCGCCAGGTGGGACGGACCGTCCCCGGTCGGGACCGGCAGGTTGCGACGGCCGATATTAGGCTCGACAGCACCGGCGTCACCCCGCCGGCCACCGGAGAGGTCCGCGTCCCACAAGGACGCACACCGACATCAGGAGCAGTCATGGGCGTTTTCGCCAGCACCGACCAACAGGTCTCGGCCGGGCATGAGCAGGTCGTCTTCTGTCAGGACAAGCCGACCGGGCTGAAGGCGATCATCGGCATCTACTCGACCGCGCTCGGCCCCGCGCTCGGCGGGACCCGGTTCTACCCCTACGCCAGCGAGGCGGACGCACTGCACGACGTGCTCGACCTCTCCCGGGGCATGGCGTACAAGAACGCGCTCGCCGGACTCGACCTCGGCGGCGGCAAGGCGGTCATCTGGGGTGACCCGGAGCAGCTCAAGACCGAGCCGCTGCTGCGCGCGTACGGCCGCTTCGTCCAGTCGCTGGGCGGGCGCTACTACACCGCCTGCGACGTCGGCACCTACGTGCAGGACATGGACGTGGTGGCGCGCGAGACGCGCTTCGTCACCGGCCGCAGCGTCGAGCACGGCGGAGCCGGCGACTCGTCCGTGCTCACCGCCTGGGGCGTGTTCCAGGGCATGCGCGCCGCCGCCGAGCACCAGTGGGGGTCGGCCACCCTCACCGGTCGCCGGGTCGGCGTATCCGGCCTGGGCAAGGTCGGCAAGCACCTGGTCGGGCACCTGATCGAGGACGGCGCCTCGGTGGTCGCCACCGACGTGAGCGAGAAGGCCCTGGAATGGGCCCGGCACACGTACCCGGAGGTCGACCTGGTCGCGGACGCGACCGCGCTGATCACCTCCGACATCGACGTGTACGCCCCGTGCGCCCTCGGCGGCGCCCTGGACGACGAGACCGTGCCCGCCCTCCGGGCCAAGATCGTGGCCGGTGCGGCGAACAACCAGCTCGCCCACCCGGGCATCGAGAAGCAGCTCGCCGACCGGGGCGTGCTCTACGCCCCGGACTATGTGGTGAACGCCGGGGGCGTGATCCAGGTCGCGGACGAGATCGAGGGCTTCAACTTCGAGCGCGCCAGGCTGCGGGCCACCCGGATCTACGACACCACCCGGGAGATCCTGCGCCTGGCCGACGCCGAGGGCGTACCGCCGGCGGTGGCCGCCGACCGCCTGGCCGAGCGCCGGATGGCCGACGTCGGCCGGCTCCGCTCGATCCACCTCGCCTGACATCGGCACCGGGGCGTGCCGGGGCCCGCTCCCCGGCGTGTCCCACCGGACTCACCCCCCACGTCGCTCACGGCCCGATCGGGCCGTGAGCGACCACTCAGAGCCGCTAGCGGGGCTGACCCGGCCCGCTCGACCGTCCGTTCACGTCGCCGACCGGTGCCGGTTGCCCTGCCGACCCCCGCCGCCGGCCGCGCGCGGATCGGTGCCGACGCGCGGGGACGACCTCGTTTCGTCCCGCATCGGGGTCTAAGGTCGGTCTCGACGTCCCGCCCGCAGCGGAGGGTGATCGGGCCGTCATGACCGGTTTTCCACCGCGGTCGTTACCCGGCCGAAAAACGCCCCGGTCGGGTCAACTCGACGCGCGGGCACCACCGGCGGTAACCCGAGGTGCCGAACGTGGGCATACCCATGTACCGTAAGAGCCACGAGAGATGCCTGACGTCATCGGGGCCCGCCTTCGGGCTGCCCCGAATTCTGTGCGAGGGGGTCGAGCCATGGGGCGCGGCCGTGCTAAGGCCAAGCAGACAAAGGTGGCCCGGGAGTTGAAGTACCACTCCCCGAACACCGACCTCGCCGCCTTGCAGCGAGAACTCGGCGGCAGCGGCAAGTCGGACCACGACTTCGACGACGACTACAAAGAGTATGTCGACGACGATGACGAGGACCATGACGCGGACGACGACCCAGACAACTGGTCGCCTCCAGCCCGCTGACCTCCGTCGGGCACATTGAGCACGCGGTAACGCCCGCGTGCTCTCGCGTGTCCGGATGGTGTGGCACACCGTTGATCAACACGGTTCCATCCGGTCGAGGGTCTGCCGTGCGGATCGCTGTCCGACCCGCGCGGCAGGTCCTCGACCGGTCGGCCGTGCCAGAGCCGGCCGATCCGGACCGCCGGCCGCTTCAGCGCGGCCGGTTGTTCCAGTTGTAGAAGGTCGGGATGTTCTCGAAGTGGTTCCACGCGCAGACCGCGCCACCACTGTCGCCCGCCGTCGTCGCCTCCGCCCGCACTCGCCGGGCCTCCTCGGCCTCGTGTAGCAGGGCGGTGAGCCCGCTCCGGGCCGCGAGCACCCGCTCGGCGACCGGGTCGGGGACGGCGGCCCCGGTCGACTCAGTGTCCCGCAGGCTGGTGATCTCGAGCATGGTCCAACACTCCCTCGAGTAGGCGGATCTTGCTGTTACGGCAGTGGTTGGTCTCCGTACCGTCGAAACGTCCTTGCTCGAAGTAACGGTTGGCGGCGTGACCGCCGCCGCAGAAGCCGAAGTAGGGGCAGGTGGACCGGCAGGCCTCCACGCCGACGAGGAACTCCCGCACCCAGGGCAGCCCGTCGGCCCCGGCAAGGATCTCCGCAAGCCCCGTGGCCAGCACGTTTCCGCTGGTGAAGTCGCCGTAGCGGGGATCGGAGAAACCGGCCAGCTCGGGTGAGAGCAGGACCACCGAGCCGTCGTACCCGACGGTCGGGATCGGGTCGAGCCGCCGCGGCAGCAGGTCGTCCGCCGCACCGTCGAGGACCGCCGCGGCGTACCGCAGGGACCACTCGACCTCACGCAGGTGGATGGTCGGGGTACGACGCCAGGCGGCGACCAGCTCGGCCCAGAAGGCGGTGACCGCCGCCGCGGGATGGCTGTTGAGCCGGGTGTTGACGCCCTCCATCTCCTCGATGTTGATGCCGAGCACGTCACACCCGAGGTCGAGGAAGTACGCGTACAGCTCGGCGGCGAGGCCGGGCTCGGGCCGGGTCACCACGCAGAGGGCGGAGAACCCGACACCGTTGCGCTGCAGCGCCTCGATTCCCCGCTCGATCCGGTCGTACGCCGGCCGCCCGCCCCGGCCCACCCGGTCGCCGTTGCGCTCCCTGGGCCCGTCCACGCTGACGCTGACCCGCATTCCGTGCTCGACGAAGAACTCGCACCAGGCGTCGTCGATCAGGGTCGCGTTGGTCTGCACATGGTGCTCGACCCGCTCGTCGAACGGGGCCAGCAGCGCGGCCAGGTGCTCCCGCCCGGCGGCCAGGGGCTCGCCGCCGTGCCACACCACCGAGAACCGACCGGACCGGGCCCAGTCGTTCACCGGGCCCGCCACCGCTTCCGCCACTGGAACCGGCATCTTCCGATCATCCGCCCGAAACGGGAGATAGCAGTACGAGCAGTCCAGGTTACAGAGTGTGGTCGGCTGCATCACCACGTACGACGGCACGCTGGCAATGCCGCGCATCCCCGTAGACGCTCGCCGGACAACAGCCATCGGCCCCTCCTCCCCGTACCTGAGGTGCCCCTCAGGCTAGGTTGCGGTGGCCACTCGGGTGAAGTCCTGATCGGGTATGCGAAGGATCACGGCAAAGAATCAGGTATGCACGAATGTACGTTCGGTGGTCACCCTCGGGTGTGCTGGCCGATCAGCTGCACCTCGCCGGTGCCCTCGATGATCTCGCCGGCCTGCCACGCCTCGACGCCCCGACCGGTCAGGCAGGCCAGCGCGCGGTCCGCGTCCTCGGCGGAGACGATCGCGAACATGCCCACGCCCATGTTGAAGGCGGACTCCATCTCCGGGTCCTCGATCCGGCCCTTGGCCTGCACCAGGTCGAAGATCGGCTGCGGCCTCCAGGTGGCCCGGTTGACCACCGCGTCGACCGTCTCCGGCAGCACCCGGACCAGGTTGCCGGGGATGCCGCCGCCGGTGATGTGGGCCAGCGCCCGCACCTCGGTCTCGGCGATCAGCTTGAGGCAGTCCTGCGCGTAGATCTTGGTCGGGGTCAGCAGCTCCTCGCCGAGCGTCCGCTGCCGACCGAAGTCCTCGATCACCGTGTCCAGCCGCATCCGACCGGCACCCAGCAGCACGTGCCGGACCAGGGAGTAGCCGTTGGAGTGCAGGCCGGACGAGCGCATCGCGATCACCGCGTCGCCGATCTCGACCCGCTCCGGGCGGAGGATCTCGCTCTCCTCAACCACGCCGACACCGGTCGCCGAGATGTCGTACTCGTCGGGCTTGAGCACCCCCGGGTGCTCGGCGGTCTCGCCGCCGAGCAGCGCGCAGCCGGCGTACCGGCAGCCGTCGGTGATGCCGGCGACGATCTCGGCGACCTTGTCCGGCACGACCTCGCCGGTGGCGATGTAGTCGAGCAGGAAGAGCGGCTCGGCACCGGTCGCGACCAGGTCGTCGACGACCATCGCGACCAGGTCGATGCCGACCGTGTCGTGGATGCCGAGCTGCTGCGCGATGACCAGCTTGGTGCCGACACCGTCGGTCGAGGCGGAGAGAACCGGCTTGCGGTACTTGGTGGTGTCCAGCTGGAACAGGCCGGCAAAGCCGCCGAGCTGGCCCATCACCTCGGGCCGATGAGTGGTCCGCACCTTGCCCTTGATCAGCTCGACCGCCCGGTCGCCGGCCTCGATCGAGACCCCGGCGTCCGCGTACGAGACGCTGCGCTTGCGGGTGGCACGACCGGATCCGGCGGTCCACGGCTGGCGCACGCCGCCACCGGAGCCGGAGCCCTCGGCCGACCCACTACCTGCGCCATTGCGCTCAGTCACGTGCGTCACGGTTCTCCCCTTTGTTCCTCGCGGCAAGCCGCGTCGGGTAGCGGTCGAGGATGGCTCGACTTCTGGCACTCACCGGACGCTGGGTGGCGCCGGTCGGGTGGTTACGGGCGTTGCAGTGCGTCACGCGCGCCGGGGCTGGTGACGAGTGGTAGCGGGCGGTCGACGTCGGAGTCGCCGTCGTAGTGTTGTGGTGCGGGCTCCGGTGCCTGGTCCGCGACCCGACGCCCCACACCTTCGAGTACGTGTTTGCCGATCAGGTTCCCGGCCGGCAGATCGATCGGGTACTCCCCGTCGAAGCAGGCCCGGCAGAGCCGGGTCTTCGGCTGCTCGGTCGCCGCGATCAGACCGGCCAGCGAGACGTAGCCGAGGCTGTCCGCGCCGATCGACCGGCGGATGCCCTCGTTGTCCAGCCCGTTGGCCAGCAACTCCGCCCGGGTGGCGAAGTCGATGCCGTAGAAACACGGCCAGTTGACCGGCGGCGAGGAGATGCGGACATGCACCTCCAGCGCGCCGGCCTCACGCAGCATGCGGACGATCGCCCGTTGGGTGTTGCCGCGGACGATCGAGTCGTCGACGACCACCACCCGCTTGCCCCGGACGTTCTCCCGCAGCGGGTTGAGCTTGAGTCGGATACCGAGCTGGCGCAGGGTCTGGGACGGCTGGATGAAGGTCCGCCCGACGTACGGGTTCTTCATCAGCCCGGCGCCGTAGGTGATGCCGGACGCCTCGGCGTAGCCGATCGCGGCCGGTGTGCCCGATTCCGGTACGGGAATCACCAGGTCGGCCTCGACCGGGTGCTCCATGGCCAGTTTCCGCCCGATCGCGACCCGCGTCGAATAGACGTTGCGGCCGGCGATCGTGGTGTCCGGGCGGGCGATGTAGACATACTCGAACAGACAGCCCTTCGGCTCCGGTACGGCGAACCGGGCCGAGCGCAGGCCGTGCTCGTCGATCGCGATGAGCTCACCGGGCTCCACCTCGCGGACCACGCTGGCCCCGACGATGTCGAGGGCGGCGGTCTCGCTGGCGACCACCCAGCCGCGTTCCATCCGGCCGAGCACGAGCGGACGTACGCCGTGCGGGTCGCGGGCGGCGTAGAGGGTGCTCTCGTCCATGAACACGAAGCTGAACGCCCCGCGCAGCATCGGCAGCACCTCGAGCGCGGCGGCCTCGACCGAGAGGTCCGGGCGGCTGGCCAGCAGCGCGGTGACCAGGGCGGTGTCCGAGGTCGAGCCGTCGGAGTCCATGCCCCGCTCGGCCGACTTCCCGGCCAGTTCGGCGGTGTTGACCAGGTTGCCGTTGTGGGCCAGCGCGATGGTGGTGCCGGCGGTGTTGGCGCGGATCGTCGGCTGGGCGTTCTCCCAGGTCGAGCCGCCGGTGGTCGAGTAGCGGGCGTGCCCGATCGCGAGGTGTCCGCGCAGGCTGGCCAGGGTGGGCTCGTCGAAGACCTGGGCGACCAGGCCGAGGTCCTTGTAGACCACCACGCCCGAGCCGTCGCTCACGGCGATCCCGGCCGCCTCCTGGCCACGGTGCTGCAATGCGTAGAGACCGAAGTAGGTGAGCTTCGCGACCTCTTCGCCCGGTGCCCAGACTCCGAACACGCCGCAGGCGTCTTGCGGGCCGGGCCGTTCGGGGTCGAGTTCGTGGCTCAACCGGCCGTCGCCTCGGGGCACGTGCCGCTCCTCAAACTGAAGGCTGATCTGCTCTGTGCGGATCTGCTCGGACTCGCCTTGCGCGCGGGAATTTGGAAGTTCCGTCGCCGAACAGTGTACGCGAGCCGGAGACAATACAGAAAGTCACCTGTTCGCTCCTCACCGTGATGACCGATTAGCGCGGAATGGGTTATTCGAGCGGTATATACGCGGATATGTCAGCGCGATTCCCACTGGCGCGAACCCGTCCGGCCGCGACCGCGTCTGCCCATCCCAGCCGACCGGTTGCCAGCAGAATCCAGGTCACCGGATCCAGTTCCACCACGTTCGGCGGCGTACCCCTGGTGTGTCGCGGCCCGGCACCACACTGAACCGCACCGTAAGGTGGAACCCGCACCTCCACCGAACGGCCAGGTGTTCGCCGGGCCAGTTCCGCGAGGAGCGCGCGGACCGCGTCCCGAAGCAGCTCCCGCTCCGGGGTACGGCCAGCGTCAAGCTCCGCGACCGCTGCCACCACCACCGAGGACTTACTGTACGGAGAGGACACGACGGGACGATACGACCTGCCGTCGTGTCAATTGACGCTGCCCCTGGGTCGCGCGAGTCCACTCGAACAAGGCATAGTTGCCGACGGTGTACTCGTACGGTAGTGAACCCTGGCCGGAATTGAGTCGGCCGGAGAAGCCAGACCGGAAGGCGGTGGACGTGACAACACACCGACATGCCTGGAAGCGACGGGCCGGTGTGGTCGTGGCGCTGGCAGCCAGTGCCCTGCTCGCTCTCCCCTCGGCACCAGCCCTCGCTGCGGAACCAGACCTCGACGTCAGCAACTCGGCCACGGTGAACGCCGGCAGCGACACGACGGTCACCGTGCGCGTCACCACCAAGGAGGCCACCGAGGTCACGGTGGACATCAGCCTCACCGGCCTGCCCACGGGTGTGAGCTGCACCGGTGGCTGCGGTCGGACGAACGTGGTGCCGAACGTGCCGAAGTCGATCGCGCTCACGCTCAGGGCGAACGACAACGCGCCCGCCGCCAACGGCGCCTCCGTGACGGTTCGCGCCGCGACCGACGACGTCGCCACCAAGGACTTCTCGCTCACCGTGAAGGCCGCCGCGCAGCAGCCGACGCAGCCCACGCAGCCGGCGGCGACGCCGACGGTCAAGGAGATCTCCGGCCGGGTCACCGACGCCAACGGCACCCCGGTGCCGAACGCCTCGGTCCTGCTGGTCGACTCCGGGGGCCACAGCTACGACGCCACCACGGGTTCCAGCGGCAGCTTCAAGTTCGTCGGCACCGCCACCGCCCCGATCACTCCGGGGCAGATCGACCTCGGTGCCAGCCTGGGCGACAAGATCCAGAAGAAGCGGATCACGGCCGCCGCCAACCAGACGCTCACCAACCAGCGCGTCGTGCTGGCCGTCAGCGCCAGCGCCTCGCCGTCCACGAGCGCGGAGGCGCTGCCCAGTGACGAGGCGCTGCCGTCCGAAGAGGGCGCACCGGCAGCGGACGGTAGCGAAGCACCGGCGCAGCAGGCGACGGAGGAGACCAGCTCCAGCGGTGGACTCGGCGCCTGGATGCTGATCATCGTCGGTGGCCTGCTGGTCGCCCTCGGCGTCGGCGCCATCGTGCTGCTCTGGATGCGGCGCAAGGAAAACTCGGACGACGACGAGGACGGCCCGAGCGGTGCCCGGTCCTCGGGTGCCGCCGGCTACCAGAGCGGCGCCGACCCGACCCGGGTCGCGAACCGCGCCGGCATGGGCCACGACGCCACCGCGATCAACCGGAGCGCCTCGCTCGCCGACGCGCCGACGATGATGCACAACCGGCCGCTGGTGGACGACGAGTTCCCGGACCCGTACGGTGCACCGCTGCCGTCGCAGCAGCCGCAGGGGTCGACGTACGGCGCCGCAGGACAAGGTGCCGGTTACGGCTACGGCGGCGCCCCGCAGGGCGGTGGCGAGTACGGTGCCGGTGCACCCGGTGGCTACGGCAACGCGGCGGGTGCCGGTGCCTACGGCAACGCACCCGGTTCGGGAGCCGGCTACGGCAACGCACCCGGCTCCGGCGCCGGTGGCTACGGCGCCCCGGCCGGCGGCTACGGCGCCGCCCCCGGTGCCGAGTACGGCAACGCACCCGGCTCCGGCGCGGCCGGCTACGGCAACGCTCCGGGTGCCGGTGGCTACGGCAACGCACCCGGTTCCGGCGCGGGCGGTTACGGCAACGCACCCGGCTCCGGTGCCGGCGGCTACGGCAACACTCCCGGCTCCGGTGCCGGCGGCTACGGCGGCAACTACGGTGGCGAGCAGCCCGGCGCGGGGTACCCCCCGGCGCCCGCTGCGTACCCGCCGCCCGGTCCGGGCGCCGGCCCGTACCCGCCCACCCCGGCAGCGCAGGGTGGTGGCCGGTACGACGAGCCGACCGGTCGCTACGACGGCCCGAGTGCCGGCGGCAGTGAGTACGCGCCACCGGCCGACCCGTACGCCCAGGGCGGTTCCTACGGGGCCGGCGGCAGCGACGGCACCCGCGCGTACGGCGCCGACCAGCAGCCGTACGGCGGTCAGGGCGGTCAGCAGGGCTACGGGCAGCAGGGTGGCGGTGCGTACGGCACCCCGAGCGCCGGCGGCGGTTACGACCAGCAGCAGGGCGCGGGCGGCTACGGTGCCGCTGGCGCCGGATACGGTGACCAGCCCGGTTACGGGGCCGGTCCGGCGGCGGGCGGTTACGACCAGCCCCAGGCCGGCGGTTACGACCAGCGCGGTGGTTACGACCAGCGTGGCGGCCCGGACCAGCGCGGCGGTTAC
Source organism: Micromonospora sp. NPDC049529 (assembly GCF_055586685.1). Lineage (NCBI taxonomy): Bacteria > Bacillati > Actinomycetota > Actinomycetes > Micromonosporales > Micromonosporaceae > Micromonospora > Micromonospora sp. NPDC049529. The sequence goes on along the minus strand of NZ_JBVJHT010000001.1, from coordinate 417,134 downwards.
GACGACCGGGGCGGCTACGACCAGCAGCAGGGCGGCGGCTACTACGACGAGTCGGCGCAGGGCGGGCAGCACGGCCGGGGCGGCGCGGGCGGACCGCAGCAGCCGAACCGGGGCGGCGAGCGCCGTTCACTGGACTGGCTGGACGACTGACAACTGACGAAACGGGCTGGTCGGGAACTTTCCCGGCCAGCCCGTTTCTTCATGGCGACTCCTGAACGGACAGCCGCGCAACATCGACATGGCACCGTTTCCGGCAGACGCCGGAGGGCATGTTCAGGCGGCAGCGAAGACTCCGTCGCGCAGCAGCGGCACCACGTTGGAGACCCCGAACTCGACGGCGATCTCCACGTCCTCGGCGAAGCCCCGGTAGATCAGTTCCCGGCCGGAGACACAGCCCCGGATCGCCGCCGGCAGGTCGGGCACCCCCGTCAACGCCGCCAGCGCCACCGCGGCCTCCACCGACAGTCCACCCGCGACGGTGGCCAGTCCATCGAGGACGGCGGACGCGCCGAGATGATCCTCCACACCGGGGCGTACGGTGCCGTCCGGCCAACGCTCACCGGCGGCGATCACCCCGATCGGCGCCTGCACGGTGCCGTACCCCTCGTTGACCAGCCAGCGCGCGACGGCGGGCGCGTTACGGAGGCAGGCCGCGACCACCGGCATCCCGGTGGCGCTGGCGGCGGCGCAGATCGCCGAACCGTTCGGAGAGGGCAGTACGAGATCCGGTACGACGGGTGCGGTACGCAACGCGGCCGGCGACAACGACCACGGCTGTTCCGGGGTCACCGCGCCGCGTCCGACCGCCGCGACCGCGCCGACCCGGCGGGCGTACTCGGCTGCCTGGGCGCCCCACGGGAACGGGTGCACCCGGATCCCCCGGCTGACCGCGACCTCCACCGACGTGGTGAAGGAGAGGACGTCGACCACGACCAGGGCGGCACAGACCCGGCCGAGTTCGGCGGCACCGCCCAGCCCCCAGTCGAACCGGGCCCCGGATCCTGGTTGGGCGTAGACGGTGCCGACCAACGCCTCAGTCACCCGTGCCGGAGGCCGGGGCCTCCGTCGCGGGCTCCTCTGCGATTGCCTGCTGCTGCGCCACCGGCGCCTCGTCGATCGGTGCCTCGTCGGCCGCCGGTGCCTCGTCCGAGGCGGCGGACTCGTCCGTGACGACCGTCACCGCTGCGACCGTCGCCGCTGCGGCGACCGGTTCGGTGCCGGCGACCGGTTCGGTGCCGGCGACCGGTGCCACCGGGACCTCCGACACCGCTGCGGCGGCGTCACCAAAGAACCGGGGCAGGGTCGACTCGAAGGCCGTCCGCAGCTCGTCCAGACCGATGGTGAACTGGCCGCGTACGTCCAGGGCCCCACCGGCCGGGTCGGTGACGCCGAGCGCGGTCACCGGCACCCCGAGGTCGTCGCAGAGCGCCATGAAGGCCTTGTCCTGGCCGCGCGGCACGGTCACCAGCGCCCGACCGGCCGACTCGCTGAACAGGTAGACGAACGGCATCGAACCGGTGCCGAACTCGTCCGGCAGCGCGATCTTGGCACCGACGCCACGGCGCAGGCTGGACTCGACCAGCGCCTGGGCCAGGCCACCGTCGGACAGGTCGTGCGCCGAGGTCAGGTGACCCAGCCGGGACGCCTCCGCGATCAGCTCGGCCAGGGCCCGCTCGCGGCCGAGGTCGACCCGGGGCGGCACGCCGCCGAGGTGCTCGTGGGTGACCCAGGCCCACTCGGAGCCGGACAGCTCCAGCCGGGTCTCGCCGAGCAGGAACACCACGTCGTGGTCGCCGCCGGCCTTGGCGGCGAAGCCCATCGGCACCCGCTGCGCCACGTCGTCGAGCAGGCCGAGCACCCCGACCACCGGGGTCGGGTGGATCGCCGCCGCGCCGGTCTGGTTGTAGAAGCTGACGTTGCCGCCGGTGACCGGGATGCCGAGTTCGGCGCAGCCGTCGGCGAGACCGCGTACCGCCTCGGCGAACTGCCACATCACGCTCGGGTCCTCGGGGGAGCCGAAGTTGAGGCAGTCGGTGACGGCGACCGGCTTGGCACCGGTGACGGCGACGTTCCGGTACGACTCGGCCAGCGCCAGCTTCGCCCCGTTGTACGGGTCGAGGCGGGCGTACCGGCCGTTGCCGTCGACGGAGAGCGCGACACCGAGGCCGGTCTCCTCGTCCACCCGGATCACACCGGAGTCCTCCGGCTGGGCCAGCACCGTGTTGCCGAGGACGTAGCGGTCGTACTGCTCGGTGACCCAGGACTTGTCGGTGAGGTTCGGCGACGCGATCATGCGCAGCACGGTCTCCCGGAGCGCCTCCGGCGTCGACGGGCGGGGCAGCGTCTCGGCCCGGTCGGCCTGGAGCAGGATCAGGTCGGCCGGCTCGCGCATCGGCCGGGCGTAGACCGGGCCGTCGTCGACCAGCGAACCCGGCGGCACGTCGACCACCGTGTGGTCCCGCCAGGTGATCAGGAGCCGTCCCGGCTCCCCGTCGGCCTGGGCCGGGGTGACCTCGCCGATGGCGGTGGCGATGACGCCCCACTTCTCGGCCGTCTTGAGCACCGCTTCGAGCTGTTCCGGGGTGACGACCAGGAGCATCCGCTCCTGCGACTCGCTGGCCAGGATCTCGTGCGGGGTCATCGAGGGCTCGCGCAGCGGCACCCGCTCCAGCCAGACCCGCATACCGGTGCCGGCCGCGGCGGCGGTCTCGGTCAGCGCGCAGGTGAGACCGGCGCCGCCGAGGTCCTGGATGCCGACGACGAGTTGGGCGTCGTACAGCTCCAGGCAGGCTTCGATCAGCAGCTTCTCGGTGAACGGGTCGCCGACCTGGACCGCCGGGCGACGCTGCTCGCTGCCCTCGTCGAAGGTGGCACTGGCGAGTACGGAAACCCCGCCGATGCCGTCCCGGCCGGTCTTGGCGCCCATCAGCACGACGATGTTGCCCGGTCCGGCGGCGGCCTTGTTCTGCAACCGGTCGACCGGCAGTACGCCGAGAGACAGGGCGTTGACCAGCGGGTTCCCCTGGTAGGAGGGGTCGAAGACGATCTCGCCGCCGATGTTCGGCAGGCCGAGGCAGTTGCCGTACCCGCCGACGCCGGCCACCACGCCGGGCAGTACGCGGGCGGTGTCGGGGTGGTCGACGGCGCCGAAACGCAGCGAGTCCATCACCGCGATCGGGCGTGCACCCATGGCGAGGATGTCCCGGACGATGCCGCCGACACCGGTCGCCGCGCCCTGGTAGGGCTCGACGTAGCTGGGGTGGTTGTGCGACTCGACCTTGAAGGTGACGGCGAGCTTGTCCGAGATCTGGATCACGCCCGCGTTCTCACCGATGCCGGCGAGCATCCGGTCGCTCGGCGGCGCCTTCTCGCCGAACTGGCGCAGGTGCACCTTGCTCGACTTGTACGAGCAGTGCTCGCTCCACATGATCGAGTACATGGCCAGCTCGGCCTGGGTCGGCCGGCGGTCGAGGATCTGCCGGATCCGGTCGTACTCGTCGTCGCGCAGGCCCAGCTCGGGGTAGGGCTGCAACTCGTCCGGGGTGTCGACGGCCCGCTCGACGGTGTCGAGGTCGTCCGGGTAGGCGCTCGGGGCGGCGTGCGCCCCGGTGGCCTGGGCCGGCGGGAATGTCCCGGCTGGGCCGGACGGGGCCTCGTCGGCCGGGGTCTGCGCGGCGGACTCGGCCGCACCGGGCGTGGGCTGGTCGGCCGGCGGGGTCACCCCACCGACCTCGCTCGACGCCGTGTCGGGCTGGGTGGTCATGCCGGCACTCCCGCGAGGTGCTTGAGGACTGAGGTGAAGAAGCCGAGACCGTCGAGCGACGGGCCGGTGAGCGCCTCCACGGCGTGCTCGGGGTGCGGCATGATGCCGACCACGTTGCCCGCCTCGTTGGTGATCGCGGCGATGTCGCGCTCCGAGCCGTTCGGGTTGCCGCGCTGGTAGCGGGCGACCACCCGGCCCTCGGCCTCTAGCTGGTCGAGGACGTGACGGTCGGCGACGTACCGGCCCTCACCGTTCTTGACCGGGATGAGCACGTCCTGCTCGGGCTGGAAGGTGTTGGTCCAGGCGGTCTTGACCGTCTCGATCCGCAGCCACTGGTCCCGGTTGCGGAAGTGCAGGTGCTTGTTGCGGGTCAGCGCGCCGGGCAGCAGGTGCGCCTCGCAGAGGATCTGGAAGCCGTTGCAGATGCCGAGCACCGGCATCCCCTCGCGGGCGGCGTCGATCAGCGATCCCATCACCGGGGCGAACCGGGCGATCGCGCCGCAGCGCAGGTAGTCGCCGTAGGAGAAGCCGCCGGGCAGCACCACGGCGTCGACCTGGTGCAGGTCGGGGTCGTCGTGCCAGAGCCGGACCACGTCCGCCCCGGCGATGCGCGCCGCGCGGGCCGCATCGCCGTCATCCAGTGACCCGGGGAAGGTCACCACACCGATCCGGGCCGTCACCGATGTTCATCCTCGGCATCGGCCAGCCGGATCGAGAAGTCCTCGATCACGGGGTTGGCCAGCAGCTTGTCCGCGATCTCCCGAGCCCGATCAAGGTCGGGCTCACCGGCGAACTCGATCTCGATGCGCCGACCGATGCGCACCGAGGAGACATCGCCGACGCCCAGGCGAGGCAGCGCGTTTGCGACGGCCTGGCCCTGAGGATCGAGAATCTCCGGCTTGAGCATGACGTCGACGACGACGCGAGGCACTGGGCACTCCTGACTGTGTACGCAGTTGGGTGCCGGCCCATAGGGGCGAGCGGGGCAAGCCTACCTGGCAGAGCGCTCGCCCGACGCACCGGCCGCCCTGTGGACAACCCTGTGGAAAATCGCACACCCGCCGCCCACCGGCATGATCGCGGCGGCGTGGCCGGGGCGCCGGGGGCGTACCGGTGGTGATCTTCCCCGACCCCGACGGTCCCGGCGGCGGGATCATATCGGGCAGGTTCGATTTGACTCTTGTGGATGTACGACGAACCTCCTAGCGTGTGGCGTCGAACGTCTGGTTCGTCACGCCAAACGTTTGATCTTCCCATCCGTACGGCGGACACCCAACCGCCGTCGGTGGCTCAGCCCGACCCGGACACCCCGGGTGCCACCCCCCGGAAGGAGCCCCTGCATGCGCATCCGCCTCACCCTGGTGACGGTCGCCACCGCACTCGTCGGTGCCTTCGTCGCCCCCTCCGCCGCCGCCGCGACCGAGGTCACCCCGCTGATCATCGGCGGTGGCACGGTCTCGTCCGCCCCCTGGGCCGCCGCCGTCTTCAGCAACGGCTCGTTCACCTGCTCCGGCACCATCATCGCGTCCCGCTGGGTGCTCACCGCCCGGCACTGCGTCAGCGGCACGATGTCGGTTCGGGTCGGGAGCGTCAACCGGACCTCCGGCGGCGTCACCAGCGGCGTGTCGTCGTACTCCAGCCGCTACGACCTGGCCCTGCTCCAGCTCTCGACCGCGATCAACACCTCGTACGTGACGCTGTCCAGCGCCTACCCGCCGGTCAACTCCACGAACTCGATCTACGGCTGGGGCATGACCTGCTACGAGGGCTGCGGCGCCTCGACCACGCTCAAGACCGCCAACGTCCGGGTCACCAGCACCAACGTGACCGACGCGTACGGCGGCCGGGCGATCCGCAGCACCCGGATCAACGGCAACGCCTGGCGCGGTGACTCCGGCGGGCCGGAGTTCTACAACGGCGCCCAGGTCGGCGTCGCCTCCACCGCCGACGGCGTCAACATCCAGAACTACGGCAGCGTGGCGTACAACCGGGCCTGGATCACCTCGGTGGCCGGGGTCTAGTCCTCCTCAGGGGTACGGCGCGGACGTTCCGGATCACCCCGGCCGTCCGCGCCGCACTGTTTCAGCGCTCCCAGCAGCGTTCGCGCCGGTCGCGACGAACGGGTACGACGAGGCGCGTTGCACGTCCGACACGAGGTAACGGGCCGTTGCGGGCTCCGCACGCCGTTCTACCGGCGCGCGCGGTTTTGCAGCATGAGCCGACGTGAACACACCTCACAATTGCCGTCACCCCGGCTCTGCCAGCATCAACACGTGCTGGTCGTGACGACGGATGTCCTTCCCGGGTACGAGATCCGCGCAGTCCTCGGCGAAGTAGTGTCATCGATGGCCCGAACCCGTAACCCGTACCGCGAAGGGGTGAAGAACCTCCGCGGTGGGGCGTACGACCCGAAAGCGCCGGAGAACCTCACCCGGTGGCGGACGGAGGCGGTGGCCAATCTGGGCGAAGAAGCCCGCCGGCTCGGCGCCAACGCCGTGATCGGCATGCGTTTCGACCATCGCGAGGTGGGCGAGATGTGGATGGAACTCTGCGCGTACGGCACGGCCGTGGTGATCCGCGAACAACCGCGTACGCCGCTGCCGGACGAGCCGCTGCTCGCGGCCAACCTGGCCCACAGCGCCGAGATCCTGCCCGATCCGATCGGAGTCTCGGAGCCGCCAAGCGCGCCCGACCTGCGCAGCGCGGCAGAGACCCCGACCCCGACTCCGGAAACCTGAACCGCTGGCCGGTACTGGTCCAGCTGTCTGGACCAGTACCGGATCGGTCTAGAGGATCGGGGCGGGCTCGTACCCTGCCGCCTCCGGGTGCGCCGCGACGACCTGGGCCACCCGGTCGGCGACCGCCCGTACCTGGGCCGATGCCGCACCGGCGAAAGCCGCCCGGTCCGCGACCAGCGCGTCGATCTCGGCCCGGCTCAGTCCGAGCCGGCCGTCGGTGGCGAGCCGGTCGAAGAGGTCGTTCTCGGTCGTGCCCTTCTCCCGCATAGCCAGCGCGACCGCGACCGCGTGCTCCTTGATCACCTCGTGCGCCACCTCCCGGCCCACACCCCGGCGGACCGCGGCCACCAGGAGTTTCGTGGTCGCCAGGAACGGCAGGTAGCGGTCCAGCTCACGGGCGATCACCGCCGGGTACGCGCCGAACTCGTCGAGCACGGTGAGGAAGGTCTGGAACAGGCCGTCGGCGGCGAAGAACGCGTCCGGCAGCGCCACCCGGCGGACCACCGAGCAGGAGACGTCGCCCTCGTTCCACTGGTCGCCGGCCAGCTCGCCGACCATGGACAGGTAACCCCGGATGATCACGGCGAGTCCGTTGACCCGCTCGCTGGACCGGGTGTTCATCTTGTGCGGCATCGCGCTGGACCCGACCTGGCCGGGGCGGAAGCCCTCGGTGACCAGTTCCTGGCCGACCATCAGCCGGATCGTGGTCGCCAGCGACGAGGGTGCCGCCGCGGTCTGGGCCAGCGCGGCGATCACGTCGAAGTCGAGGGAGCGCGGGTAGACCTGGCCGACGCTGGCCAGCACCCGGCTGAAGCCGAGGTGCCCGGCGACCCGCCGTTCCAACTCGGCCAGCCGCTCGTCGTCGCCGTCGAAGAGGTCGAGCTGGTCGGCGGCGGTGCCGACCGGTCCCTTGATGCCCCGCAGCGGGTACCGGTCGATCAGGTCGGTGAGCCGCTCGTACGCGATCAGCAGTTCCTCGGCTGCCGACGCGAACCGCTTGCCCAGCGTGGTCGCCTGCGCCGCCACGTTGTGTGAACGGCCGGTCATCACCAGGTCGGAGTGCTCGACCGCGAGCCGGGCGAGTCGGGCGAGGGTGGCGACCACCCGGTCCCGGATCAGCTCCAGGGAGGCCCGGATCTGCAACTGCTCGACATTTTCGGTCAGATCCCGGGAGGTCATGCCCTTGTGCACGTGCTCGTAGCCGGCGAGCGCGCTGAACTCCTCGATCCGCGCCTTGACGTCGTGCCGGGTGATTCGCTCACGGGCGGCGATCGACTCCAGGTCGACCTGATCGAGCACCCGCTCGTACGCCTCGACCACGCCATCCGGCAGCGCCACGCCAAGATCCCGCTGGGCCCGGAGTACGGCGAGCCAGAGCCGCCGTTCCATCCGGATCTTCTCCTCCGGCGACCAGAGCCGCACCAGCTCGATTGAGGCGTACCGCCCCGCAAGAACGTTGGGAACCCGGGGCCGATCCTGGCTGCTCTCCGTCACGCCCCCATCCTCCCGCACCCACCCCCACCTCCCGTCCCCACCCCGCCGCCCCTCGGTCGATCATGAAGTTAGCGCGGATCCCGGGCTCGGAAATCCGCGCTAACTTCATGATCAACGCCCTTATCGGGTGGGGTTAGAGGGTGCGGGATAGGCGGTCGGAGAGGAGGCGGGCGAAGCGGGCGGGGTCGGGGAGTTCGCCGCCCTCGGCCAGCAGGGCGGTGCCGTAGAGGAGTTCGGCGGTCTCGGCGATCGCCGGGTCCTCGGGGCGCTGCTCGTGGGCCTTGCGCAGGCCGGTGACCAGCGGGTGCGTCGGGTTCAGCTCCAGGACCCGCTTGATCTGCGGCAACTCCTGGCCCATGGCGCGGTACATCCGCTCCAGGGTCGGGGTCATGTCCTGGGCGTCACCGACCAGGATCGCCGGGGAGGTGGTGAGGCGGGACGAGAGGCGTACCTCCTTCACCTGCTCGGCGAGCTGCGTCGACAGCCAGGTGAGCAGGGCGGCATATTCCTCCTTCTGCTGCTCGCGCTCGGGCTCGTCGGCCTTGTTCTCCTGCTCCGCGTCGAGATCCACCTGCCCCTTGGCGATCGACCGCAACTGCTTGCCGTCGAAGTCCCGGACCGCCTCGACCCACATCTCGTCGACCGGGTCCGTGAGCAGCAGCACCTCGTAGCCCTTGGCGTGGAACGCCTCCATGTGCGGCGAGTTCTCAATCATCTTCCGGGACTCGCCGGTCATGTAGTAGATGTCCGACTGTCCCTCCTTCATCCGCTCGACGTACTGCTGGAGCGTGACCAGCTGCTCCGGATCCTGGGTCGAGGCGAAGGAGGAGATGTCGAGGATCGCGCGCTGGTTCTCGAAGTCGTTGAGCAGGCCCTCCTTGACCGCCCGACCGAACTCCCGCCAGAAGGTGGCGTACTTGTCGGCGTCCTGGGTCATCAGGTCCTTGACCGTCGAGAGCACCTTCTTGACCAGGCGACGACGCATGAGCTGGATCTGGCGGTCCTGCTGGAGGATCTCCCGCGAGATGTTGAGCGAGAGGTCGTGCGCGTCGACCACGCCCTTGACGAAACGCAGGTACTCCGGCATCAGCGCCTGGCAGTCGTCCATGATGAAGACGCGCTTGACGTAGAGCTGGATGCCGAGCTTGGCGTCGCGGGTGAACAGGTCGAACGGCGCCTGCGACGGGATGAAGAGCAGCGCCTCGTACTCGAAGGTGCCCTCGCCCTTCATCCGGATGATTTCGAGCGGGTCGTTCCAGTCCCGGCTGACGTGCCGGTAGAACTCGTTGTACTCGTCGTCGCCGACCTCGTTGCGTGGCCGGGCCCAGAGCGCCTTCATCGAGTTGAGGGTCTTGACCTCGTGCTTCGGGGCCTCGTCACCCTCGCCGTCGCCGTCGGTGGCCGGGCGCTCGACCTGCATCCGGATCGGCCAGGCGATGAAGTCGGAGTAGCGCTTGACCAGCTCCCTGATCTTCCATTCGCCGGTGTAGTCGAAGAGCTGGTCCTCCTCGTCCTCCGGCTTGAGGTGCACGGTGACGGCCGTACCCTGCGGTGCGTCGGCGACCGGCTCGATCGTGTACGTCCCGGCGCCGTCGGACTCCCAACGGGTGCCGTTCTCCTCGCCCACCCGACGGCTGACCAGCGAAACCTTGTCGGCCACCATGAAGGTGGAGTAGAAACCGACGCCGAACTGGCCGATCAGGTCCTGTGAGGCCGCCGCGTCCTTCGACTCCTTGAGCTGCCGCAGCAGTTCGGCGGTGCCGGACTTCGCGATCGTGCCGATGAGCCCGACGACCTCGTCCCGCGACATGCCGATGCCGTTGTCCCGTACGGTCAGCGTGCGCTGTTCCCGGTCGACCTCGATCTCGATGTGCAGGTCGGACGTGTCGACCTGCAACTCCTTGTCGACCAGCGACTCCAGCCTCAGCTTGTCCAGTGCGTCGGAGGCGTTGGAGATCAGCTCGCGCAGGAAGATGTCCTTGTTCGAATAGATCGAGTGGATCATCAACTGCAAGAGTTGGCGCGCCTCGGCCTGGAACTCAAGCGTTTCGACCCCGGTGCTCATGGAACCCCTTTCCGACTGTCGGACCATCCTGACGGATCGTACGACCCCGGTCACGATCTCCACTGTCGGCCGCCGGACGCCGGCCCGGTCAGCCGGCCGTGACGGTGGCGGGGTGCGCCGGTTCCGGCGTGACCGGTTCGGTCGGCGGCCGGCTGGGCAGGTGGCGTACGTCCCGACTGGCGAGCATGCCGAGCACCGAGAGTGTGATCAGCCCGGCGGCGATCAGCAGGGTCGGTGCGTTGCCGAGGGCGAGCGCCACCGGCCCGATCGCGATCTGGCCGAGCGGGATCGCCAGGAAGGAACCGAGCGCGTCGTACGAGTAGACGCGGGCGAGCCGGTCGGCCGGCACGTACCGCTGGACCGAGGTCTCCCAGGCGACGCCGAACTGTTCCAACGCCAGGCCACCGATGAACGCGGTCAGCAGCAGGAGCCCGAAAACCGGTGCCACCGCGAGCACGACCAGCAGCAACGCCGGCCCGACCATGCAGGCCACGCCGAGCAGCAGCAGCCGGCGAACCCGCAGCCGCAGGGCGATCAGTGCCCCGGCCACCAGGCCCAGGGTCTGCGCCGCCAGCACCAGCCCCCACGCCTTGCGCCCGATCGTCTCGTCGGCGACGGCCGGACCGAGCACGCCGATCCCGCTGCTCAGCGCGGCGTTGAGCACCATGAAGCCGAGCACCACCACCCAGACCCAGGTACGCGAGGCGAACTCCGTCCAGCCCTCCCGCAGCTCGGTCCAGGTGCTGCGTCGAGCCTGGCGCCGGTCCCGCACCCCGGCCACCCGTACGCCGGCGAAGGCGAGCCCGGCCAGCGCGAACGTGAACGCGTCGACGGCGATGCCCCACCCCGGACCGACGGTGGCGACCAGGATCCCGCCGGCGGAGGCGCCACCGATCGAGCCGATGTTGACGCCGAGCCGGCTGAGCGCGTTCGCCGACTGCAGCAGTTCCGCCGGCACGGTCTGCGGCATCAGGGCGGCGGCGGCCGGGAACGCGAAGGCGCTCACCGTGCCGTTGACCGCGCTGAGTACGAGCAGCAGCGGGATCGTCGCGTGTCCGCTCAGCACGAGCGCGGCGACGGCCGCCTGGGTGAGGGCGGCGAGCGTGCAGGAGGCGACCATCACCGCCTGCCGGGGCAGCCGGTCGGCGATCACCCCACCGAAGAGCAGGAAGATCACGTTGGCCAGCGACCGGGCGCCGACCACCAGGCCGAGGTCACGGACCGACCCGGTCAGATCGAGTACGGCGAAGGCGAGCGCGGTCGGCGCCACCGAGTTGCCGAGTACGTTGACGAACCGCCCGACGGCGAGGTAGCGGAAAGCACGGTGACGCAGTGGCGCGAGGGCAGCCGTGCTCGACATCGCCACGCTCCTTCCTGCTCGGGAATGATCGACCAGGCTCTGATCGTTTCGACCGGGGGATGACCGCACCAGGCAACCAGGTCGGGCCGCCTTGATCAACCGAGGGGTGGTCGGCCCGTCCCACCCGACCTAAGCTGAACTTTCGTCCAGCTTGATCGACCGAATCCAATCGAACGGGAGTCTCAGATGACCGACACACCCGTCACCGCAGCACCCAGCGGCACGTTCCTGCTCGGCGGAGACCTGCCGGTGACCCGGCTCGGATTCGGTTCGATGCAGCTCACCGGCGAGGGCGTGTGGGGCGATCCGCGCGACCCCGACGAGGCCGTACGCGTCCTGCGCCGCTCGATCGAGCTGGGCGTCGATTTCATCGACACCGCCGACTCGTACGGCCCGTTCGTCGCCGAACTGCTGATCAAGAAGGCGCTCCACCCGTACCCGGAGAGTCTGGTCATCGCGACCAAGGCCGGCTTCACCCGCCAGGGTCCGGCACAGTGGACGCCACTTGGTCGTCCGGAATACCTGCGCCAGCAGGCGGAACTGAGCCTGCGCCACCTCGGGGTGGAGCGGATCGACCTGTTCCAGTTGCACCGGATCGACCCGAAGGTGCCGCTGGCCGACCAGATCGGCGAGCTGAAGGCACTCCAGGACGAGGGCAAGATCCGGCACATCGGGCTGAGCGAGGTCTCGGTCGCCGATGTCGAGGCCGCGTCGAAGTTCGCCGACATCGTCTCGGTGCAGAACCTCTACAACGTCGCCAACCGGTCCGCCGAGGCCCTGCTCGACTACTCGACCGAGCACGGCATCGGCTTCATCCCGTGGTTCCCGCTGGCCAACGGCCCGCTCGCCCGTGACGGAGGCCCGCTGGCCCGGATCGCCCGTGACCACGGGGCCACCCCGGCCCAGCTCGCGCTCGCCTGGCTGCTCAAGCGGTCACCGGTGATGCTTCCCATCCCCGGCACCTCGTCCATCGCCCACCTGGAACAAAACATCGGCGCCGCCACCATCAAACTGACCGACCTCGAATACGAAACCCTCTCCCAAGCCGCCAACTAACGTGGTTGATCATGAAGTTAGCGCGCCCTCAACAGCCGAACCCTGTCGCTAACTTCATGATCAACCTCCGTTTCCTACCGTGGGCGGGTCAGCGTTCGAGGATGGCTGCCACGCCTTGGCCGCCGGAGGCGCAGATGGAGATGAGGCCTCGGCGGGGGCGGGCGGAGGGGGAGGCGCCGGCGGGGTCGCGGGCGTCTTCGTGCAGGAGTTTGGCGAGGGTGGCGACGATCCGGCCGCCGGTGGCGGCGAAGGGGTGGCCGGCAGCGAGCGAGGAGCCGTTGACGTTCAGTTTCGTCCGGTCGATGGTGCCCAGTGGACCGTCGAGGCCGAGACGCTCCTTGCAGAAGTCGGCCGACTCCCAGGCGGCGAGGGTGGCCAGCACCTGCGACGCGAACGCCTCGTGGATCTCGTAGTAGTCGAAGTCGGTCAGGCTCAGCTTGGCCCGCGCCAGCATCCGGGGCACCGCGTACGCGGGGGCCATCAACAGCCCCTCGTCACCGTGGACGAAGTCGACCGCGGCCACCTCGGAGAAGGTCAGGTACGCCAGCACCGGCAGATGATGGGCGGCGGCCCACTCCTCGGAGGCGAGCAGCACGGTCGACGCGCCGTCGGTGAGCGGTGACGAGTTGCCGGCTGTCATGGTGGCGCCCGCCCGACCGGGACCCCTGGTGCCGAAGACCGGTGCCAGCGCGCCGAGTTTCTCCATCGAGGTGTCCGGCCGCAGGTTCGCGTCCCTGGTCAGCCCGAGATAGGGAGTCACCAGGTCGTCGAAGAAACCGCGCTCGTACGCGGCGGCGAGCCGCCGGTGCGAGGCGAGCGCGAGCGCGTCCTGGGCCTGCCGGCCGATGCCCCAGCGCAGGGCGGTGACCGCCGCATGGTCGCCCATCGACAGCCCGGTACGCGGTTCGGCGTTGCGCGGCGTCTCGGGCAGGAACGGTTGGTGCGGGCGGAGCCGGGCCGCCGCGCGCAACCGGGCGAGCGGCGTACGGGCGGAGTTGAGTTTGAGCAGGGTGCGCCGGAACTCCTCGTTGACCGCGAGCGGGGCGTCGGAGGTGGTGTCGACGCCACCGGCGATGCCGACGTCGATCTGCCCGAGGGCGATCTTGTTGCCGACCAGGATGGTCGCCTCCAGCCCGGTGCCGCAGGCCTGCTGGATGTCGTACGCCGGGGTGCGCGGGTCGAGCCGGGAACCGAGCACCACCTCGCGGGTGAGGTTGAAGTCACGGGAGTGCTTGAGTACCGCCCCGGCCACCACCTCGCCGATCTGCTCCCCGGCCAGCCCGAACCGGGCCACCAGTCCGTTGAGCGCGGCGGTGAGCATGTCCTGGTTGGACGCGTCGGCATAGCGGCCGTTGGAACGGGCGAACGGGATGCGATTGCCCCCGAGCACCGCGACGCGACGTACGGTCTCCACGTTCCCGTCTCCTCGTTCAGGGCTTGCCTCAAACCTACTCACCAGTAGGCTACGCCTATGAGTGACAGGTACGCGAGCTTCGCGAACTCAGGCGCCGGCCGCGCCCTCGTCAAGCGACTCGGCCTGCCCGATCCGCCCAGACTGCGCCGATACCAGCCGGGCGATCCACTCGTACCGGGTCCGGTGCTGCTCGACGCCGCCCCCGGCGGCCGGCTGCGCGAACCCGTCGCCAAGCTGCTCACCGCCGCCGGTGTCGAACTCGCCGACCCGTCGACCACCACCATGCCGGCCAGCACCACGACAGCAACCAGCACCACGACAGCAACCAGCACCACGACAGCAACCAGCACCACGACAGCAACCAGCACCACGACAGCAACCAGCACCATGACACCGAACAGCACCATGACACCAACCAGCGGCACGACACCAGCGAGCAGCGGGGTCCGGCCTGCGGCGCTGGTCTACGACGCCACCGGGGTGACCGACTCCAGCACACTCCGGCCGCTCTACGACTTCTTCCACGCGCACGCCCGGTCGGTGCGACCGAGCGGGCGGGTGATCGTGCTCGGCACCCCGCCGGAGGTCTGCGCGGCCCCGCGCGAAGCCACCGCCCAACGCGCTCTCGAAGGACTGATCCGCAGCATCGGCAAGGAGTTCGGTCGGGGCATCACCGCCCAACTCGTCTACGTCGACCGGAACGCCGGGACCGCTATCGAGTCGACGCTGCGTTTCCTGCTCTCCGGCCGGTCCGCGTACGTCTCCGGGCAGGTCGTCCGGATCACCGAACCAGGCCCCGGTGACGGGGGCCATCGGGAACGGATCGACTGGGACCGGCCGCTCGTCGGCAAGGTCGCCCTGGTCACCGGTGCCGCGCGCGGAATCGGTACGGCGGTCGCCCGGGTGCTGGCCCGCGACGGCGCGCACGTGGTCGCGTTGGACGTACCGGCCGTCGGGGACCTGCTCGCCGAGGTGGCGAACGACATCCGGGGCAGCGCCGTACAACTGGATCTGACCGCGTCCGACGCGCCGGCCCGCCTCGCCGACCTGTTCGGCGACCGGCACGGCCGGGTCGACATCGTGGTGCACAACGCCGGCATCACCCGGGACCGGACCATCGCCCGGATGGACGCCGACGGTTGGGACCAGGTGCTGGCGGTGAACCTCTCCAGCCAGGAACGAATCAACGACCTGCTGCTCTACCGCGAACTGATTCCGGCCGGCGGGCGGATGGTCAGCGTCTCCTCGATCGCCGGCATCGCCGGCAACCGGGGCCAGACCAACTACGCCACCGCCAAGGCCGGCGTGATCGGGCTGGTGCAGTCGATGACCCCGGTCCTCGCCGAACGGGGCATCACCATCAACGCGGTCGCGCCGGGCTTCATCGAGACCCGGCTGACCGCGAGGATGCCGATCGGCCTGCGCGAGGCCGGCCGGCGACTGAACAGCATGGCGCAGGGCGGACTCCCGGTCGACGTCGCCGAGACGATCGCCTGGTTCGCCGCACCCACCTCCGCCGGTGTCACCGGCAACATCGTCCGCGTCTGCGGCCAGAGCCTGCTGGGGGCATGATGTCCAACCCGGATCGGGCGGAGAGGGTCGAGCTGAGCAGGGCTCCGGCCACCGGGGCGCTCTACCGGCGGGCGGTCACCGCACTGCTGCCCGGCCGCCGCCGGTCGACGTCGCCGCAGGCCAGGGCGGGGGCGGAGGGCGGACAGTCCGACGTCGAGGCGCCGCTGCCGCGTACCGAACTGCTGCTGTACGGGGTCGGCGTCGACCGGGGGCAGCTGGCCGCGTACGACAGGGTGTGCGGGTTCCGGCTCACCGACACGCTGCCGGCGACGTACCCGCACGTGCTGGCGTTTCCGCTGGCGATGCGGCTGATGACCGCCCCGGACTTCCCGTTCCCGCTGCTCGGGCTGGTGCACGTGGCGAACCGGATCACCCTGCACCGGCCGATCGACGCGGGCGAGTTGCTGGACCTGTCGGTGCGGACCGCCGACGCGCGCCCGCACCCGCGCGGCCGGCAGTTCGACGTGCTCACCACCGCGTCGGTGACCGGGGAGCCGGTCTGGCAGGAGGTGTCGACGTACCTGCGCCGGGAGCCGACCGCGACGGCGGACGAGCGGCACGAGCCCGGTGACCGCCCGGCGCCGCCGGCCGCCACCGGACAGTGGCGGGTCACCCCGTCGACGGGTACGGCCTACGCGCGCGTCTCCGGCGACCGGAACCCGATCCACACCTCCCGGTTCGGCGCCCGCCTGCTCGGTTTTCCGCGCCCGATCGCGCACGGCATGTGGAGCAAGGCCCGTTGCCTGGCGGCGTTGGAGGGGCGACTGCCGGACGCGTACACGGTTGAAGTGTCATTCAAACTGCCGATATTTCTCCCGGAAACGGTCGCCTTCAGCGCCACTCCCGCCTGGGATTTCGCCCTGCACGACGCCGATTCCGGCCGACCGCATCTGGTCGGAGCGATCCACTGAGGGGCAGCTCTGACGGATTTTTGAGGTTGTGGGATCCTGTCATGCCTCAAATCTCCTCCGCTAGGGCGGTCCTTGTTGATCTCGCTCGCACGGGGTGCTGCCCGACTGTCGATGTCGTCAGTGCCCCTGGCCCAGGCGTACGCCGGTCGCGCTAACAGTTTCGGCTTCCTCCGGCTGATGTTCGCGTTCGGTGTGGTGCTGACCCACACGGCCGCGCTCGGTTTCGGGCGTCCGTTCATGGGGGGAATCGACGCGGGAACCCTGACTGCGGGTTTTTTCGTGGTGTCCGGTTTTCTCATCACCCGCAGCGCCAGACGTAATTCGGTACCCCGCTTCCTCTGGCACCGCGCGATCCGGATCTGGCCCGGCCTGTGGGTCGGGCTCCTGTTCACGGCCCTGGTCGTCGCACCCCTGCTCTACCAGCAGCGGCACGGCACGCTCGACGGCCTGTGGCGTGGTCCGGGCGGTGTCCTCGACTACCTGCGGCAGAACTGGTGGGGCGGCCTGCGGCAGCTGAGCATCGCCGATCTGCTGCGCGGTGACACGCCGTACTGGCACTGGCAGGGCGGGACGACGCTCAACGGCTCGCTCTGGACCCTCGCGTACGAGATCTTCTGGTACCTGCTGGTTGCCGTCCTCTCCGTGCTCACCCTCCTGCGCCGGCAGCTGCGTTGGCTGCCGCTGCTGGCGTTGACCGTCGTGTTCGGTGTGCTCTGCTGGAACTACTACCAGCAGCTGACCGGTGGCCAGTCGACGATCTGGACCACCGGTGCCATCGGCCTGCTGCCGCCACTCGGCCTGCTCCAGAAGAGTTACCTGCTCTGGTTCGGGTTCATGTTCCTCGCCGGGTGGGTCGCCGAGCAGTACAGCGACCGGTTGCCGATCAACGACCTGCTCGGGGTGCTCTCGCTGGCGGCGATCGGCTGGTTCGTCCACGACGGGACGATCTTCGGCCCCGGCCTGCTCGCGTACGCGTACGCGATGATCTGGCTCGCGGTGCGGCTGCCGAAGGTCCTGCACCGGGTCGGCCAGACCAACGACTACTCGTACGGGGTGTACATCTACTCGTTCCTGGTACAGCAGCTGATGGCGAAGGCCGGGGTGCAGGCGATCGGTTTCGTCGGTTTCTTCGTGGCCAGTTGCCTGGTCAGTTTCGGAATCGCGGTGCTCTCCTGGCATCTGGTGCAGAAGCCGGCCCTGCGGCTCAAGGACTGGACACCGGCCGGGCTGCGCGAGCGGCCCGATGATCCGGCACCGCCGAGAGCCGACGACCCGGCACCGCCGGAAGCACCGGAGACCGGTCGGGTCCCGGCTGTCGTGCCAGTGGCCGGCTAGAGCTGGTCTGCGGCGGGCGGGCGCCAGACCTCGCCGAGGCGGAGTTCCCCGGCGCCGAGCCAGGTGGCGTTCATCAGCCGGGTGGCCAGCCGCTCGGGATCCTCGGTCGGGTTGTCGGTGAGCCAGTCGGCCAGCGACTCGGCGGCACCGACCAGCGCGTACGCCATCACCTCCAGGTCGGTGTCGCGGACCGGGCGGCGGTCGGCGGCCGGGGCGGGCAGGTTGCGGCGCAGCAGCGCGGCGACCACGTCGACCACCTGGGCGCGCATGGTGGCGATCTCGCCGGCGAACCGCTGCTCGCTGCGGGCCTGCCGGTAGAGCACCGCCCAGCCGTCCCGGTGCGCGCCGACGAAACCGAAGAAGGCCCGCAGGGCGCGCCAGAGCTGTTCGTCCGGTGGTAGTTCGGCCGCGACCGCGCTCACGATCGCCTCCATCATCCGGGTGCCCTCGCGGTGCAGGCAGGCGACGAAGAGGCTCTCCTTGGTGCCGAGGTAGGCGTAGACCATGGGTTTCGAGATGCCCGCATCCTCGGCGATGTCGTCCATGCTGGCGCTGTGGTACCCACGACGGGAGAAGACCTTCACGGCGGCGTCGAGCATCTGCTGCTCCCGGACGGCTCGGGGCAACCGCTTGAAATTGGGGATGCTCGACATCCTTGCGAGCATACCTACTCGCCCGTAAGGTTACGCTAGAGTAACCTGAATCTCTCCCGGAAGGTGCACCTTATGAGTGACTTCGACCCGGCCCGGTTCGCCACCCTGGAGCCGAAGGAGTTCGCCAAGCTGGTGAAGACCACTCCGGACGCGCAGATCGCCACGATCATGAAGGGCGACAGCCGGGCTCCCATCCTCGACCAGATCTTCGAGCGGATGCCGTCGCTGTTCCGGCCCGAGCGCGCCGGCTCGACCAGCACCGTCATCCACTGGAACATCTCCGGTCGCCCGGACGGCGGCATCGACACCTACGAGGTTGTCATCGACAACGGCACCTGCACGGTCACCAGCACCCCGGTGCAGGACCCGAAGCTCGCCCTCACCCTCGGCCCGGTCGAGTTCCTCAAAATCGTCTCTGGTGGCGCCAACCCGGTGATGCTGTTCATGACCGGCAAGCTGAAGGCAAAGGGCGACCTGGCCCTGGCCTCCAAGATCGCCAGCCTCTTCGACATCCCCAAGAACTGACCAGCGTGACCGCGTACGGCCGGGCGGCGACGGCGTGACCGAATTCTCGCTCGACCTGAACGAGGAACAGCGCGACCTACGGGACTGGGTGCACGGCTTCGCCGAAGAGGTCGTGCGCCCGGCGGCCGCCGAGTGGGACGCCCGCGAGGAAACCCCGTGGCCGGTCATCCAGGAAGCGGCAAAAATCGGCCTCTACGGCTTCGAGTTCGTCGCCAACTGCTGGGCCGACCCGAGCGGGCTCAGCCTGCCGATCGCCAACGAGGAACTCTTCTGGGGCGACGCCGGCATCGGCCTGGGCATCTTCGGCACCTCCCTCGCGGTCGCCGCCATCTACGGCACCGGCACCCCCGACCAACTGGTCGAATGGGTGCCGCAGTGCTACGGCACCGTCGACGAGCCGGCGGTCGCCGCGTTCTGCAGCACCGAACCCGAAGCCGGCTCCGACGTCAGCGCCATCCGTACCCGGGCCCGGTACGACGAGGCCACCGACGAGTGGGTGCTGAGCGGACAGAAGGCGTACGCGACGAACGGCGGGATCGCCGGGGTGCACGTGGTGACCGCCTCCGTCGACCCCGCCCTCGGCTCGCGCGGGCAGGCCGCCTTCGTCGTACCGCCGGGAACCGCCGGACTGCACGCGACCAGGAAACTACGCAAGCTCGGGCTGCGCGCCTCGCACACCGCCGACGTCTTCCTCGACGACGTACGCGTACCCGGACAGTGCCTGCTCGGCGGCCGGGAACGGCTGCTCGAACGCCTGGACCGGGCGCGCTCCGGACAGCGGTCGACCGGACAGGCCGCGATGCGCACCTTCGAGTTGTCCCGGCCCACCGTCGGCGCACAGGCCCTCGGCGTCGCCCGCGCCGCGTACGAGTACGCCCTCGACTACGCGAAGGAGCGGGTCCAGTTCGGCCGGCCGATCGTGGAGCACCAGGCGGTCGCGTTCGCCCTGGCCGACATGCGGATGGAGATCGACGCCGCCCGGTTGCTCGTCTGGCGGGCCGCCTGGATGGGGCGCAACGACCGCCCGTTCCTGGCCGGCGAGGGCTCGATGGCAAAACTCAAGGCCGGCGAGGTGGCCGTGTCGGTCACCGAAAAGGCCGTACAGATCCTCGGCGGCGCCGGATTCCTCCGCGACCATCCGGTAGAACGGTGGTACCGGGACGCCAAGATATACACAATTTTCGAGGGAACGTCGGAGATCCAGCGTATGGTCATCGGCCGGGCCATCTCCGGATCCTCGATCCGCTGACGGGCCGCCACATTCCCTCTCGTCAGAACGAGGCAAGCACTATGTCCGTCGATCTCATTCAGGGTCAGCAACAGTTCTACGTACGGCAGCGGCTGCGCATGATGGTGAACCAGTACGAGGTGCACACGGTCGCACCCGACGGTTCCGAGGGCCAACTGCTCGCCTTCGCCCAGCAGAAGCGGATGGCCTTCAAGGAGCAGGTCACGCTCTACACCGACGACACCAAGCAGCAGCCGGTGCTCGGCTTCAAGGCACGGCAGAGGATCGACCTCGGCGCGACGTACGACATCACCGACGCCGCCGGCAACGCCATCGGCCTGTTCCGCAAGGACTTCAAGGCGTCGCTGCTCCGCTCCACCTGGATCGTCGAGCAGCCCGGCCTCGGCGCCGCCCGTGGCCAGGAGCGCAGCCTGCCGGTGGCGCTGCTGCGCCGGTTCGTGGACTCGCTGAGTTGGTTGCCGTACCACTTCGACTTCCTGCTCGGCGAGCAGCCGGCGTTCTCGGTGGTCAAGAAGTGGGGCCTGCGCGACAAGTACCTCATCGAGGTGCAGAACCCGCAGCTCGACCGCCGACTGGTGATCGCCATGGCGATCGGACTGGACGCCCTCCAGGCCCGCTGACCGACCGGCACGTCTCGATCCGCCCCGCCCACATCGGACCTCCGGTGTGGGCGGGCCTCGTGCGACCCGTAGGGCGACGGCTCCGGGGAAGCCGGGGGTCGTGACCCGGATGTGACGCGGGTCGCCGCCCGAGAGGGTGGGTCGCATGAGATTCACCAAGAGCCAGACCGGCGCCCTCGCGCTCCTGCTCGGTACGACCCTCGCCGTCGGCACTGCCGGCCCCGCGCTCGCGGCATCTCGGGGAACCGCCGCACTGCCGTCTGCTCAGGGGGCCGCCGCACACCTGCCCGTCACCTGCCCGGCCGGCACCCTCGACGGCACCGGACTGCGGGACGCCATCGACGACCTGCCGACCGACGAGGCGACCAGTGCCCAGGTCCGGCTGACCACCCCGGTCGGCTGCTGGACCGGCGCCGACGGGGTCGGCAACCTCCGGACCGGGGCACCGGTCCCACGCGGCGCCCGGTTCCGGATCGGCAGCGTCACGAAGGTCTTCACCGCCACCGTCGTCCTGCAACTCGCCGCCGAGCACCGGGTGGACCTGGACGCCCCGGTCCGCCGCTACCTGCCCGGTCTGCTGACCGCCGACTACGACCGGGTGACCGTACGGCAGCTGCTGGACCACACCAGCGGACTGCCGAGCCCGACGCGGCCGGACGACATCGAGTGGGCGATCGACCACCGGTACGACCGCTGGACGCAGGAACGGATCGTCCGGGAGGCACTGCGCAACGACCCGGTGTTCACCCCGCCGGGCTCGAAGCAGCAGTACACGAACATGGGCTACATCGTGGCCGGGATGCTGATCGAGAAGGTCACCGGGCACTCGTACGCGCGGGAGATGCAGGACCGGATCTTTAGGCCGCTCGGGCTGCGGGACACCTCCGTACCCGGAAACGACCCGACCATCGACGGCCCGCACGCCCACGGCTACCAGCAGGTGGTCCGCGACGGGCGGACCGAGCTGGTGGACGTGACCAACTGGAACCAGTCGATCACCCCGGCGTCGGGTGACATCATTTCCACCCTCGCCGACCTGGACCGCTTCGGCGCTGCACTGTTCGGTGGTCGGCTGCTGCCGGCGGCGCAGTTGGACGAGATGTTCACCCTGCCACAGGTCGACGACGTCGACGGTGGGCGGGCGGCGTACAGCATCGGGCTGACCGCGTTCACCCTGCCGACGGGTGAGGTGCTCTGGGTCAAGAGCGGTTCCCGGTACGGCTACTCCAGCGCGATCGCGGCCAGCCGGGACGGCACCTTCCGGATCGCCTTCTCGATCACCTCGACCGACGCCAAAGGCGACGACCAGACGAAGGTCAGCGGGGCGATCATCAACGCCGCCCTCGCCCTGCACTAACCCACGCGCCGCGCCTCCGCTCCCCTCTCTCCTCGTCGATCTAGGGCAAATACGTGCGGAGACATGATGGACGTGGCCGAGGCCGACTGGCGCAAGAGCACCGAGAGCACCATGCGCAGCGGCAACGGCGGAGCGTGCGTCGAGGTGGCGGACAACCTGCCCCGCGTGCTCGTACGCGACACCAAGGACCGCGACGGCGGCGCCCTCGGCTTCGCCCCCGACGTCTGGCGCGCCTTCGTGGAACTCGCGAAGACCCGCTGATCGCGTAGCGCGGGTGGGCTGAGCCGGGGAGTCGCCCGGCTCAGCCGGATCGGCTGCTTCCGGGCGTATGCGGGGCTGCTATTCAATGGCTCCATGGAGACAACAGGCACCGGTAGCGACGGTCGGTGGCAGGCCGTCGCCGTGATGGTCGGCGCCGTAGCGGCATTGATCAGCGCGGTCGTCGGCCTGTTCGCCTACCTCGACAGCAGGCCGGGCAACTCCGATCGGGTCGGCACATCGGAGAGCACGGGGCAGGCCAGCCCGTCGCAGAAGCCCCACGTCGCCGGTACGACCCTTTCGGGCACCTGGACCACCACCGACCACGACGGCAGCAAACGGGTTCTCAAGATCACCCAACGTGGGTCGTCCGTGGACCACGACGTCATCCAGACCGACGACGGCGCGAGCGAGTGCGACGGCAACCCGGTCGAGTTTTCCGGCCTCGGCGTTCTCTCCGGCGACACGCTGCGCGTCGACTACGAGTTCTCCTGCGTCACCAACGCGCCACCCGCCGAGGTCATCGAGAACTACCGGTACGACGCCGACAAGGACAGTCTGACCGACGGCGCCCACGTCGACTGGAAACGCGGCTGACGATCACCCCGGGGACCACGTCTCGAAACACCATCAGCCGCCGGCCGGACGGCGAGCCGGACCGTTGTCGACGAAGCGGAAGGTGCTGCGCAACGGGGCGTCGCCCAACTCCTCCAGAATCAGACCACCGGCGGCCGTACGCTGGAGGAACGCCGAGGAGTTGCTGATCGCGTACGCGCCCGCGCCCTTGGCGGTGATGGTGAACCGCTGACCCGGACTGTCCGCGTCACAGACCGCCGCCTCGACGGTCAGCGACTCCGAGGTGCCCGGATTCAGCACCTGCCAGCAGGACGGCTCATCCGAGGCCGGGTGGTTGTTCGGCCGGCCGAACGCTTTGATCAGGTACGTGTCCCCACCGAGCGGCGTCGGGACGAACAACTGGCGACCGCTGTCGTCGTCCACCTCCGCCAACCCACCGTCGAGCGACAAGGCCGACCCGGACGACGCCTGCACCCGCACGATCGTGACCTCACGCGTACCGGAAAGCAGCAGATCGGTCGCACTCCCCGGAACGGGCGGTGGGGGCGACAGCATCGGCGTCGGCGTCGCGGTCGGCGCATCGGTGGGTCCGGCGGACGCGGACGGAGCCGCCGGCAGACCCGGGTACGGCCGGCTGTCCGGCCGGGTCACGGCGATGCCCGCGCCGAGCAGACCCACCAGCGCCACACCGAGCGTTGCCGTGGCGACGTGCCGGCGCCTGCGGCGCGCGTCGCCGCGCCGGCGGATGTCGCCCGCGACGGTGGTGAGCCGACCGGTACGGGCAGCGTGTGCGGCCAGCGAACGCAGACCGTCGTCGAGATGGTCGTCACGCATCACGGCCCCTCCCGCCCATGACGTACTGCTCGCTGCCGGTCAGGTGCTCGGCCAGGGCCCGGCGGCCCCGGGCAAGCCAGGTCTTGACCGTGTTGGCGGAGGTTCCGATCTCCGCCGCGATCTCGGCGACACTGAGACCGACGAGATGATGCAGGACAACGACCCTACGTTGATCGGCCGAGATCCGGCGCAGAGCCTGCACCAGCGCCACATGGTCCGGGTTCACCGGATCGACATGGTCGTCGGTCACCTCCCGGCGATGCGCCCGCAGACGGTTCGCCGCCTTCCGCCAAGCCGAGACCGCGATCCGGTACGCGACCCGGCGCACCCACGCCTCGGGGCTGTCGCACTCGCGCACCCGGCTCCACCGGTCCCACGCCCGCAGGTACGCCTCTGCCACCGCGTCCTCGGCTTCGGTGCGGTTGCCGACCATCGCGTACACCTGACCGAGTACCCGCCGGGAGGACGCGGCGTAGAAGTCGTCGAACTCCTCGGCGTTACGCATGTGCCATGCACTCCCACCCCGACCGGACCACATCCGGCTGACCCATTTACCCAGCGTGCGGCTTCGATACGCGCCTGACCGTCATCGACTTCCGTCGAGGAGGGTAGGCGCCCGACACCGACCGTCAGGCACGGGGGTGGAGCGCTCCCCGAGTGGTCGGGAAGACGGTCGCTGCCGCCGCCTCCCCGACCACCGTCGCGCCCGTACGCGGTCAGCCGCCGGCCGGACGGCGCGCGGGGCCATTGTCGACGAACCGGAACGTGCTGAGCAGCGGCGCGTCGCCCAACTCCTCCAGAATCAGACCCCGGGACGAGGGGAACTGGAGGTACGCCGAGGAGTTGCTGATCGCGTAGGTCCCCTTGCCCTTGGCGGAGATCGTGAACCGCTGAGCCGGATTGGCCTGGTCACAAACGGCCCCCTCGACCGTCAGTGGCTCCGACGTACGCGGGTTGTGCACCTGCCAGCACGATGGCTCGTCGGCGGCGGGGTGGTTGTTGGCCTTGCCGAACGCCTTGACCAGGTACGTGTCCCCGCCGAGCGGCGTCGGCACGAACAACTGGCGACCACTGTCGTCGTCGGCCTCGACCAGCCGACCGTCGAGCGACACCCCGCCCTCGGACGCCTGCACCCGTACGATCGTCACCTCCCGCTTGCCCGACAGCACGGCGTCGGTCGAACCCCCCGGTGCCGGCGGCGGTGCGACGGACGGACTGCCCGGTGCGGGCGGCGGCGCGACGGACGGCGAGGCCGGTGCCGTGACAGTGGCCACCGGTGATGCCGTCGCGGAAGCAGAGGCGGTGGGCCCGGCGGATGCGGTAGGGCTCGCGGGCGAACCGCTCTGGCACGCCACCAGCGCTCCGGTACACGCCAGCATCGTCGCCCCGGTCAACCATTTCACCTTGGACATGCCGAACTCCTCACACGCACTGCCCGCCGCACCTGTCCGCCGGGCGATCACCATGGACACGCGCCGGCCCCCACCACACCGACACACCCCCAACACGCCCACCCCCACCCCCCGGTTTCACCCCCTCCCAAGGAATCCCCCCAGGTGCGCGTTGATCATGAAGTTAGCGCGCTCTGAACGCGAAGAATCTGCGCTAACTTCATGATCAACGGGGCGGGGCGGGGGCGGGGCGGGGGCGGGGCGGGGGCTGGTTAGGGGGTGGGGTGGGTGGCTCGGGTTATGGCGGATTCGATGGCGGCTATTCGGTCGGCTAGGAGGCCTAGGGCGCCGATGGCTCGACCGATGCCGTCGTCGGGGTTGCTGCCGAGGGCGCGTTCACGCAGGTAGCCGGCCTTGACCTCGGACCAGCGGCGCGCCTGGTCGGGGGTCAGGCGGCCGCGTAGTTCGGCCAGTTTGAGGAGGTTCGCCTCGGCACCGGCGGCCAGGGTCTGCGCCTCACCGAGGTAGTGGTCGTCAACGGCCCGTTCCAACTCCTCGTCGTTCATCACCGGCACAATGCGCTCGGTCAGCTTGTTCATGTTCCGGTACGAACCCTGGAGCAGGAACGGCGGCTCCGTACGCGACGCGTCCGCCTGCGCCGCCGAGGCGATGTACGCCCGGTTGTTCGCCAGCACCACCTCCTGCACCCGCAGCAGTTTGCGCAGCACCGACAGGATCTGGTCCAAGTCGACCGCCGCGTACGGGTGGGTGAGCTGGTCGGCGCGGACCGACTCGTCGCCTCGGGCCAGCCGTACCAGCAGTTGCAGGTCACCACGGTCCCGGCCGGCGAGCGGTGCCAGCACCGGGTTCGAGGTGACCGCGTTCTCCAGGTAGCTGAGGGCGAACACCTCCTCCCGACCGGAGAGCACGTCACCGAGGTTCCACACGTCCGCCCGGTTCGCCAGCATGTCCGGCACCCGGAACCGCCGCCCCGACTCCGTGTACGGATTGCCCGCCATGCACACCGCGAACCGCTTGCCGCGCAGGTCGTAGCTTCGGGTACGGCCGTCCCACACTCCCTCCATCCGGCGCTGCCCGTCACAGAGCGAGATGAACTTCTGCAACAGCTCCGGCGAGGTGTGCTGGATGTCGTCCAGGTAGAGCATGACGTTGTTGCCCAGCTCCAACGCGAACGAGATCTTCTCCACCTCCTGCCGGGCGGTGGCGTTCGGTGCCTCGGCCGGGTCGACCGAGGTGACCGCCGAACCGAGGGCCGGCCCGTTCACCTTGACGAAGACCAGGCCGAGCCGGCTGGCGACGTACTCCATCAGGGTTGTCTTGCCGTAGCCCGGTGGGGAGATGAGCAGCAGCAGACCCATCTGGTCGACCCGCTTGCCGTCGCCGGTCGCGCCGATCTGGCGGGCCAGGTTGTCCCCGATCAGCGGCAGGTAGACCTCGTCCAGCAGCCGGTTGCGGACGAACGAACCGAGCACCTTCGGTTGGTGCTCGGCCAGCCGAAGCCGCTTGCGCTCACTGGCCACCAGTTCGTTGCGCCGCTTCTGGTACGCCCGGTACGCCGGCACCCGTACGGTCCGGAACTCGCGGGTACGCGACAGCAGCTCGTCGATCCGCAGCGGCAGCCGGGCGTCGACGATCCGGGGATGGGTGGCGAGCAGCCCGGTCACCTCTGCGGTCAGGGTCGCCGCCGACTCGTGCCGGGGCAGGGCGGTGCCGCAGAGTTCGATCGCCACCGCCTCCGGCAGGTCGTACGCGTCCAGCGGTTGCCCGGTCGACGCCGACCCGTCCGCCGTACGCAGGAACGACTCCAGCCACGCCTCGACCAGTTGGTGCCGGGCGGCCAGGTCGTCGCCGAGCGCCCGCAGGTCCTCGTCGAACTCCTGCACCGACTTTGACGCCGGCCCGCCGAGGGTGCGCCGGAACCGGTCGAGCAGCGCGCGGGCACCGGCGCCGGTGACGAAGCCGAACGGCGCCCGGGACAGCTCCTCGAACAGGTACGCGGCGGCGAGCGGCGCCACCTCCGCCTGCTCCGGCAACCCTGCCGTACGCAGGAACGCCTCCGCCGCGCCGGACAGTTCCGTACAGAGTTCCGTGATCGCGTCCGTGCCGCCGAACGCGGTCCGGGCCCGGGCCAGCGAACCGGCACGGGTGGACCAGGCGGTACGGGTCGACTCGTCCGGCCCGAAGGTCCAGAAGAGCTGCGCGGCGGCACGGGCCGCCGGCGGGAACCGGAGCAGCCCGGCGCCGTCGTAGAGGCGGAGCAGCGGTTCCAGGATCGCCGCCGCGTCGTGGTCGTGGATGCCGCGTTCGTAACCCTCGTCGTACCGGCCCTCGGCGACCCGGCGGACCAGGTCCAGCAGCGCCGGCTGGCTCACCGCGGCCTCGTGCAACGCCTCCAGGTTCGTCCCACCCGCATGAGACTCGGCGTCGGTGAGGATCGAGGTGGCGAGGTGTTCGGCCCGGCTCACCTCGGGCGACTCGGAGACCAGCAACTGGTCCCAGAAGGCGCTGGTCTGCTGGAACGTCTCGTCCAGGATCGGTGCCCGGTAGTCGGTGCCGGTCACCGCGACCGCCAACCGGCCGTCCTGCGGCACCAGCGTGACGTCGATCTCCTGGGTGTTGACCGAGAAGCTGTGCCGGCCGAGCCGGATCGTCGCACCGCCGTCGAGGTACAGGTCCTGCTGGTCGCGCAGCGCCCGGCCGGCCTCCTGCCGGGCGGCCTTGATCCGCCCGGCCAGCTCCTCGGCCCGGACCGGGTCGCCCAGCGTACGCAGCTCGTCGGCGACCCCGCGCAGCTTCGCCACCATCGGATCGGAGGCAAAGTACGTGTTGATCTCGTCCAGTGAGCGCAGCCCGGACAGCCGCCGGTGCACGCTGACCAGGATCCGTTCGGCCGAGCCGACCAGCCGGTCGGAGCGGCGGGCCCGCTCGTCCAGCAGGGCCTGCTTGCGGGCGGAGAAGGCCTCGTAGATGTCGGCCCGGCGGGTGGTCAGCTCGGCGAGGAAGTCGTCGAACTCTCCGAAGCGTGACTCCAGGTTCTCCACCTGGAGCAGCAGCCGGCCCAGTTGCTCGTCGCACCGCTGCGCCGTGTCGGCGACCGCGAGCGCACCGGTCACCGCCTGCCCGAGCAGGGCGAACTCGGCCGCGAACCCGGCCCGCCCCTCGGCCGTGAGCAACTGTGCGCGGCGGCCGTCGAGGGTGGCCCGAGCCCGGTTCACCGCGCCGAGCACCTCACCGATGCGGGCCAGGATCCCGGTCCGTACGGTCGCGTCGGCGATCTCCAGTGAGCCGACCACCTCGGTCACCACCTGTAGGCCCTCGGCCTGCTCGGCGAGCCGGTCGCGCAGCGGGGCGGCCTCGGCCACCGTACCGATCGCGGCGGCGCCGCTCCGCAGCCGCTCCACCTCGGCCTGGTAGTCGCCGAACGCGTCGTCGCGTTGCAGGAAGGCGACCACCCGCTGTCCGGTGTTGGTCAGCTCGGCGGCGAGGTCCTCGCTCAGCACGTCGATCCGGGCCAGGTCGACGTACCGCAGGTCGCGCAGGGTGACGAGCTGGCCCTGCGCCTGGCGGAGACCGGCGAGCTGGCGTACCCAGTCGTCGGCGGTGCGCGGGGCCTCACCGCGTACCTGCCGGACCAGGGAAGCGGTCCGGTCGGCGGCCTCGTCCAGGGTGGCGGCGGCGTGCGCGGTGAGCGACTGGACCTTCTCGAACTCGTCCAGCACCTGCTTGCCGGTGGCCCGTACCTCGCTCAGCGGAGCCCGCAGGTCACCGAGGTCGGCCTCGCCGAGCCAGTGGTAGTGGTCGAAGATCCGGGCGCAGGCGACGATCAGCGCCTCGAACACCCCGAGGGTCGGGGTCATCTCGTTGACCATCCGGGCCACCGACAGGCAGTCCGAGATTCCGCGTACGAGGTCCGCGTTGCCGACCCGTTCCAGCGGACCGGTGCCGACCGGCTGCCGGGCGGCGTAACTGTCGGAGAGGTACGGCGTCTGCCACACCTGCATCGGGTGCACCCGGGTCGGCTCGTCCGAGGTGGCCCGGAACACCACCAGCGTCCCGTCGTCGAAGAGCGAGTAACCGTGACACGGAACCGGGGTGGCGACCTCCTTGCGGATCACGTTGTACGGCAGCAGCAGCGTCCGCCCGGCGCCTCGGGCGTGGAAGACGAAGAGCACGTCCTCGCCGTTGGTCGACCGGATGGTCCGCTCGAACTCCAGCCCCTCGGTGTCGGTGTCGAAGGTCCGGCTGACCCCGGTCGCCAGGTAGTAGCCGCCGGGGAAGATGATGCCGTGGTCCTCCGGCAGCCGCTGGCAGGCCTGCCCGATACCGTCGAGCCGGACCACCTCCTTGGTCCTGGTGTTGAAGACCAGGTGCCGCCACCGCGTCTCCTTGTACGGCCGCATCCGCAGCAGGATCAACGGCCCGATCCGGGCATGCTGGACGTCGGCGTCGGCGAGGCTCTGCAACGGCTCGTCGACCGGCTCGGAGTAGATCCCCTCACCGGTCTCGGTGTTGTTCTCCAGCTTGACCGTGAGGGTGCCGCCGACCGTCTCGACGAACACCTCGTCCTCGATCGAGATGTGCGGGTGCCGGCCGAGAATGTGGTCGTCGCGGGTGGTCGGCGTCCACTCGAAGTCGTGCGAGGGCGGAAAGACATGGTCCCGCTCGCCCCGGTTGTCCAGGTACGTGACGCTGCCGTCGACGTCGACCTGCCACCGCAGCACCCGGATGTCCTCGGTACGCGGCCCGGTCTGGAAAACGGCGAGCAGTCGGCCGTCGAGGCGCCGCAACTGCACCAGCCGGGTCTCCCGGTAGTAGCGGTACAGCTCACCGAAGTCGCGTTCGAACTGCGGGTCGCGCAGCAGCCCGGCGAGCTGCCCCGGATCGACGTCGTCGAACCGGAACGCGTCCTCGTCCTCGTCCTCGTTGGTGGGGTCGTCGCTCGCGGCCCGG
The DNA here is from genome assembly GCF_055586685.1 of Micromonospora sp. NPDC049529. Classification (NCBI taxonomy): domain Bacteria; kingdom Bacillati; phylum Actinomycetota; class Actinomycetes; order Micromonosporales; family Micromonosporaceae; genus Micromonospora; species Micromonospora sp. NPDC049529. The sequence goes on along the minus strand of NZ_JBVJHT010000001.1, from coordinate 386,992 downwards.
CCACGGGTGAAGTGGTGCAGCGAGAAGACGTCGTCCACGGTCGTCTCGGGCTTGAGCCCGATGAAGACGTTGTAGCCGAACAGCATCAGGCCGCCGACCGAGACGATGTCCCGGGGTACGCAGTTGTTCCGGGTACGGATCCGCTCGGTGCCGATCAGCCGCAACTCGGTGCCGCCGAACACCTCCAACCGGCGGCTGTTCAGCCATTCGGCCCGCCGAGCCAGCTCCCCGGCCCGCTCGGCGAGCCGGGCCCGCAACACCTCGTACGTGCCGGCGTCGACGCCGCCGCCGGCACCGGTGTCGGCGGGCGGGTCGATTGTGCTGGTCACGCCGCTGGTGGTCGAGGGGTCACTCACCCGTACCCCGTTGCCTCGGGCCGCTCAGGGCGGCGATCGGCTGGTCGGCCAGGCCGAGCTGTTGCGCCGACCGGAGCAGGTCCTGCAACTTGTCCGAGTTGGAGCCGCCGGCCTTGATCTGCTGCAACAGCCACGCCGACACGGTCAGGTTCTGTACGTCTCCGGTGCTCAGTGAGCCGATCATCCGGGTCAGGTCGGCGGGGAAGCTCGCCTCCCCGTCCAGCCACGGCTTGGCCAGGCTCTGCGCGACCTCGGAATGCTGGACGAAGCCGTCGACGCTCTTGCCGAGCGTGATCGAGTTGACCAGCCGGTCGAAGAACATGGTGTCCCCGCCGACGATGTCGATGTTCGCCTTCTCCAGCCCGGCGGCGAGCACCATCGCCTGCGACTCGGCCACCCGGTGCTGCGCGTTGATCTCGGCCAGCCGGAGATCCTTCTCCGCCTCCAACCGCAGCCGGAACTCCTCGTGCCCCCGGCTCGCGTCGGTCAGCGCGGCCATCGCGGCAGCCTTCTCGGTCAGACCCTCCGCCTCGCCCTTGAGCTTGTCGCGCAACGCGTCGGCCAGCACCAGCGCCTTCTCGCGTTCGACCATCGCCTCGGCCCGGCCTTCCTTCTCGATGGCCTCGGCGCCGCGCTCGCGTACCTGGACCTCGGCCAGACCGGTCGCGGCGGCCTCGGCCTGCGCACCCTCCGCCAGCCGGATCTTGGCTCGGGTCTCCAGTTCGGCGGCCTGCTGCCGGGCCTCGGCCAGGACCAGGTTCTCCCGCGCCTTGTGCTTGGCCGCCTGCTCCGACGCCTCGGCCGCCTTGATGTCCTTGACCAGCGCCTCCTGCGCCTCCGCCTCGGCCTGGATGATCACCGCCTGCCGGGTCCGCTCGGCCTCCTCGACCACCCGCAGGCGCTTGATGTTCTCCTCCTGCTCGGCGACGGTCTTGTCGACCGCGATCCGCTCCCGGATCACCTCGGCGATCGCCCGCTTCTCGACCTCGACCTCTTTGTCCTTGGAGATGGTGGACAGTTCGGTCTCCCGCTGCCGGCCGATCACCTCCAGCATCCGGTCCTTCTCGATCCGCTCCGACTCGATCGCGATGACCCGTTCCCGGTTCTTCTCCGCGACCGCGATCTCCCGAGCCTTGTTCTCCTTCTGGATGCCCAACTGCTCGTCCGTACGGATGTGCGCGGTTTCCGCCCGGAGCCGCTCCTCCGCCCGTACCCGGGAGATTTCCGCGTCCTCGCGGGCCCGCAGCGTCTCGATCTCGCGATTCTGCTTGAGCTCGGCGTCGGCCTGGCGCCGTTCCAGTTCCAGGATGGCCTCCCGGGCGTCGACGTTCTGCCGGGTGATTTCCTTCTGCTCGTTGCGCTGGAACTCGTTGGTACGGATGTGCTCGATTGCGGTCAGCTCGGTGATCTTCCGGATGCCCTGGGCGTCGAGGATGTTCGCCGCGTCCAGTTTGGACAGCGGGGTCTGCTCCAGGAAGTCGATCGCCGCGTCCTCCAGGCTGTAGCCGTTGAGGTCGGTGCCGATCACCCGGATGATCTGGTCCCGGAACTCGTTCCGCTTGGTGTAGAGGTCGACGAAGTCGAGCTGCTTGCCGACCGTCTTCAGCGCCTCGGAGAACTTCGCGTTGAACAGTTCCTGCAACGTCTCCCGGTCACTGGCCCGCGCGGTGCCGATCGCCTGCGCCACCTTGATCACGTCTTCGGTGGTCTTGTTCACCCGGACGAAGAACGTGATCCTGATGTCGGCCCGGATGTTGTCCCGGCAGATCAGACCCTCCTGGCCGGTCCGCTCGATGTCGATCGTCTTCACCGAGATGTCCATGGTCTCGGACTTGTGCAGCACCGGCAGCACGACCGCACCGGTGAACGTCACGTCCACCCGGCGGACCTTGGAGATGATCAGCGCCTTGCCCTGTTCGACCTTCTTGAACAGGCGGCTGACCAGGAAAACCACGCCGATCGCGACGAGCAGCACGACGGCCAGGAGCACGCCGACGCCGGTGGTGATCACATCCATCAGTGGTCCTTCTGTCCGTGGGGGTGGTAGTCGGGGTCACCGGTGGCCTCCACCGGCAGCACCCAGAAGAACTCGCGGTCGGCGTCGTAGTCGTAGATGAGCGCGCGGCTGCCGGAGCCGAGATTGTCGCCGCTGGCCTGCCGGACCTGGATCACCGCCGACGAGCCGTCGGGGGAGGTCACCTCGGCCTGCCCGAAGTCGACGCTGACCAGGCCGGTGCGGATCACGCAGACCCGACCGACGAAGGAGTTACGGGAAACGGTCTGATCGGTCTGGAAGAACTGCCGCAGTGGCCGAACCAGTGCTCGGGTGGCCAGCCACCCGCCGGCCAGGGCGGCCAGGAGCAGGAGCGTGGCGAGCAGCGCCGCCGGTACGCCGGAGAGGTCGGGCTGCTCCAGCAGCACGGTGCCGGCGAGGCTGACGAACCAGGCCACCGCGATCAGCAGTGACAGGACAACCGTGGCCGGTGGGCCGCCGAGCCCGAGTCCGGCCAGGAAACCGGCCGCCCCGCCGGGCTCCGCCGTCGTGTCGTCATCGAGTCCGACCACGCCGAACAGCACCAGCAGCCAGTAGCCGACCACCACCACGAGCAGGGAGCTGAAGAGCGCGGTCGGAAAGCCGAACGCCACGCCCAGGAACTCACCCATCGAAATTCGTCGACCTCCCCACGCTGCCAACGCACGGCGCGGAGCCTGCCCATACAGAGCTGGACATCGATCCGATCCGCGCGACAGGCTGATCATGGCACGGGGTGTCAACGACGGATGCCCGGTCGTTACACCGATCGGATGGTCCGAAAAGGCCGATCGGTCAGCGGTGCCGATCGGGGCGGCCCGACCGGCACCACCTCCTCAGACGGTCGCGGTGTCGTACACCGTCGCGGTGGCGGTGAGCGTACGGGTTTCGACGTATGTTCCGTGCTTGGCGGTGAGCTTGTACGTGTGCTTCTCCGTGCTGCCGGGAGTTCCGCCGCAGGAGAAGGTGAAGCTCTCCGTACCCTTTGCGGGATAGCGGCCGTAGAGTCCCGGCCCGTCCACGGCCAACTCCACCGTCTCCGCGCCGGTCACGTTCCACTCGATCACCAGCGGCGTCGCCTCCACCGGAAACTCCGAGGCACCCTGCGGGCAGGTCGGCTTCTGCTCGATCCGGAACTGCACGATCTGCACCGGCGACGTCGCCGCGCCGGGCTTGGCCGGGCCGGTGGGACCGGAACCCGGCTTCCCCGGACCGCCGCCCGGCTGACCCGGCTGACCCGGCGCACCGGGATTGCCGCCCGGTTCACCACCGGAGGTGGCGCTCGGCCCGGCACCGGTGTCCGTCGCCGACGCGCTCGGGACCGGGCCGGTCGCCGAACCACCGGAGACCTGACCCGCCGACGACGCCGGGGCGCGGTCCTTCGCCGAACAGCCGGCTCCGCCCGCCACCGCCAACACGCCCACCAGCAGCGGAATCGTCAGCCGGCCGGCCGTACGCCACGACACCCGGCGGGTGGGCTCGTCGTCGGCGCGCCGCCCGACGTACCGGCTGGCCACGATCGTGTTCATGGTCACTCCCTGCGGAAACTCGGCCCCGGCCGATGATCGACCGGGTGTCGGATCCCAAGGTAAGGACCGGACCGGCTCCGGCGAATCCCGCTTTCGTGCCGTACCGGTCCCGTGCCGCTCGGGCGGGTCAGCGGCGGGGGCGGGTCAGCGGCGGGGGTCAGCGGCTGGGCGGGGCGACCCGACCCTCGATCGCCGCCAACGCGATGTCCCGCCGATAGTGCGAGTCGGCCAACTCGATCTCCTCGACCAGGGCGTATGCCGCGTCCCGCGCGACCTCCAGGTCGGGGCCGATCGCCGTACCGCAGAGGACCCGGCCCCCGGCGGAGACCAGGGCACCGTCGCTGTCCCGGCGCGCGGTCCCGGCGTGGATGATGCCGGGCCGGTCGGCGCCCGTGATCACGTCGCCGGTGCGGGCCGCCTCCGGATAGCCGGCCGAGGCCACCACCACCGCGACCCCGGCACCGCCGCGCCAGGTCAGCGGCGGGTGCTCGGCGAGCGTCCCGGTCGCGGCCGCGTGCAGCAGGCCGGCCAGCGGCGTCTCCAGCAGCGCGAGTACGACCTGCGTCTCCGGATCCCCGAAGCGCGCGTTGAACTCGATCACCCTCGGTCCCGTGGCGGTGATCGCCAGACCCACGTAGAGCAGCCCGGAGAACGGGGTGCCACGTCGGCGCATCTCGGCCAGGGTCGGCTCGACCACCCGGGTCATCACGTCGTCTACCAGGTCCGGTGCCGCCCACGGCAGTGGCGCGTACGCCCCCATGCCGCCGGTGTTCGGACCGGTGTCGCCGTCTCCGACCCGCTTGAAGTCCTGGGCCGGCAGCAGCGGCAACGCCGCCTCCCCGTCGGTCACCACGAAGAGCGAGACCTCGGGTCCGGCGAGATATTCCTCGACGACGACCCGGGCGCACTGGGCGGCGTGGGCGAGTGCCCGGTTCCGGTCCTCGGTCACCACCACGCCCTTGCCTGCGGCCAGTCCGTCGTCCTTCACCACGTAGGGCGGACCGAACTCGTCCAGCGCCCGAGCCACCTCGGCCGCGTCGACACAGGTGTACGCGCGGGCCGTCGGCACCCCGGCGGCGGTCATGATCTCCTTGGCGAACGCCTTGGAGCCCTCCAACTGGGCGGCCGCCTGGGACGGGCCGAAGACCGCGATGCCCTTGGCGCGGACCGCGTCGGCGACCCCGGCGACGAGTGGCGCCTCGGGCCCGATCACCACCAGATCCGCACCGGTCTCCACGGCCAGCGCGGCAACGGCTCCCGGATCGAGCGCGTCGACCGGCAGACATTCCGCCACCGCCGCGATCCCCGGATTGCCCGGCGCCGCCACCACCGCCTCGACGGCCGGATCAGCATCCAACCCGAGCGCGAGCGCATGCTCCCGCCCACCACCACCCACCACAAGAACCCGCACGACCCCAGATCCTACGCACCCCACCACCCCCCGCTACTCGATCAACCCCGCCCCGGCCCGGTTGATCATGAAGTTAGCGACGGCCCAGGGCTCGTTCCCTGTCGCCAACTTCATGATCAACGGGGCCGGGGCGGGGTTATCCACAGGTGGGGCGGGGGGTTATCCACAGGGGTGGTGGCGGGGGTGGGGTGGGGGCGGTTGGGTGGGGGCGTGGATGGCATGGCGGTGGTTCGCCGGGTGGCGGCGGGGCAGGACGGGGTCGTCACTCGGGAACAGGCGTTGGCCGCGGGGTTGACGGTGCGCGAGATCGAGCGGCTGTGCCGCAGCCGGAGGTGGCGGAGGCTGGCTCGGGCGGCGTACCTCGTGGAACCGGCGCCGAGTCAGTTGGCCGCCCGACGAGCCCGGATTCGGGCGGCGGTGGCATCGCTCGGGGTGCCGGCGACGGCGGTGCTCGGGACCGCCGCCGAGTTGCACGGGTTCGCGGGACTGCGGACGGATCCACGGATCCACGTCTCCGTGCCCGGCCCGGCCGCCCGACCGCTGCGGCCGAGGGATCCGGCCGTCGTGGTGCACCAGCTGGTCATCCCCTCCGGGGAGATCGGCACGGTCGCCGGAATCCGGACCACCATTTCCATCCGTACGGCCGCCGACCTGCTACTCCGAACGGACCGCTTCGCTGCCGTGTCGGTGCTGGACTCGGCACTGCACCAGGGATCGATCACCGAGCCGGATCTGCCGGTCGTACGGTCCATGCTCGCTCGGCGCCGGGGAGCGGTGGCCGCCCGGCGTTACCTGGCCGAGGCGGACGGTCGCGCCGAGTCCCCACTGGAGACCCGGGTACGCCTGCGTTGCGTGGACGGCGAAGTCCCGCCCGACGAGCTACAGCACCCGGTACGCGACGAGGACGGCCACCTGTTGGCCGTGGGTGACCTGGCCTGGCTTCGCGAACGGATCATCGGCGAAGCCGACGGCACCAGGGTGCACGCCACCCCGGAGGCCCTCTACCGCGACCGCCGACGCCAGAACCGGATCGCCAACGCCGGCTGGCGCATCCTCCGTTTCACCTGGTCCGACACCCTCAACCCCACCTACATCCCCGACACCATCCGCACCGCGCTCCTGACCCACCCAGTCCGTTGATCATGAAGTTAGCGCGGGCCCGGGGCACTTTCCGTGTCGCTAACTTCATGATCAACGAAGAGGTCGAAGGGGCCGAAGAGGTCGCGGGGGTCGCGGGGGTCGCGGGGGCGGTTAGAGGAGGGGGTGGCGGACTACGTTTTCCTCGCGGCCGGGGCCTACGCCCACGACGCTCACTCGGGTGCCGCAGAGTTCTTCGATGCGGGCGATGTAGCGGCGGGCGTTCTCCGGCAGCTCGGCCTCCGTACGAGCCTTGGTGATGTCCTCCCACCAACCGTCGTGCTCCTCGTAGATCGGCGTCGCGTGGTGGAACGCGGTCTGCGTCATCGGCATGTCGCTGAACCGCTCACCGTCGATCTCGTAGCCGACGCAGATCGGCACCTTCTCCAGGCCGGTCAGCACGTCGAGCTTGGTGACGACCAGATCCGTGATGCCGTTCAGGCGGGTCGCGTACCGGGCGACGACGGCGTCGAACCAGCCGGTCCGCCGCTCGCGGCCGGTGGTGGTGCCGTACTCGGCGCCGACCTTGCGCAGGTGCGTGCCGTTGTCGTCGAACAACTCCGTCGGGAAGGGACCCGAGCCCACCCGCGTGGTGTACGCCTTCGTCACCCCGATCACCTTCGTGATCGCGGTCGGTGGGATGCCGGCACCCACGCAGGCCCCACCCGCGGTCGGATTCGACGAGGTCACGAACGGGTACGTGCCGTGGTCCATGTCGAGCATGGTCGCCTGGGCACCCTCCAGCAGCACCGTCTCGCCCCGGTCCAGCGCGTCCCAGAGGATCGCCCGGGTCTCCGCGATGTACGGCCGCAGCCGCTTCGCGTACTCCAGGTACTCGTCGGTCACCGCGTCGACGTCCAGCGCCTTGCGGTTGTAGACCTTGAACAGCATCTGGTTCTTCTCGCGCAGCGCGAGTTCCAGCTTCTTGCGCAGGATGCCCGGATCGAGCAGGTCCTGCAGCCGGATACCCATCCGGGCGACCTTGTCGCCGTACGCCGGGCCGATGCCCCGGCCGGTGGTGCCGATCCGGGCCGAGCCGAGGTAACGCTCGACCACCCGGTCCAGGGCCCGGTGGTGCGGCATGATCAGGTGCGCGTCGCCGGAGATCCGCAGCCGGGAGACGTCGACGCCCCGCTCGGCCAGTCCGTCGATCTCGTCGAGCAGCACCTTCGGGTCGACCACCACACCGTTGCCGATCACGATCATCGCGTTCGGCGAGAGTGCACCGGACGGCATCAGGTGCAGTGCGTACTTCTGCCCGTCCGGGGTGATCACGGTGTGTCCGGCATTGTTACCGCCGGAGTAACGGACGACGTAGTGGACCTGCTCGCCGAGCAGGTCGGTAACCTTGCCTTTGCCCTCGTCGCCCCACTGCGCCCCGATGAGCACGATCGCTGGCATCTCAACCCGCCTTCGAGGGGCTCGGGTGCCAGGTCGGCGACCGCGTGGCGAGCCCGAGGTGTCAGATTAACAAGAAGTGACAGCCCCGCCGGTAGTGGCCGGGGAGACAGGCAGGAGGCCACCGCCCGTGTACGACGTGGTGCTGCTCACCCTCGGGTCGGGCCGGGACGGTTCCGGCGGCTGCGCAGGCGGCGACGGATGCTGCGGTACGAGCACCGAGGGTGCCGCCGACAGCTGCACCGATACCCCTCGGGTACCGGTTCTGAACTGCGCGGACGCGCTCACCGCCCGGGGTGCCCGAGTGGAGATGATCACCGCCGGATCGGACGCGGAGATCGACGAGGTGCTGGCCCGACTGGACGGCCCGACCCGCCCGGACGGCCTCACCTGGCCGGACGGGGACAGCAAGACCCGCCTGATCATCGCCACCGCGAGTGACGGCCAGTTACGCGCTGTAATCCGCCGCATGGTCCGTCGGTACGCCCCGCCGCCCAGCCGCCGCCCAGCCGACCTCGCCGGCAACCGGACCGTGCCGGACCTGCCGGCGATCGGCCTGCTCCCGCTCGACCCGGCCGGGACGTCCGGCGCGGGCGCCGGGGCACCCGTCGACCTGGTCGCCCAACTCGGGCTGCCCCGCGATCCGGCCGAGGTCGCCGCCGCGCTGCTCGACGGCCCGGTCCGCCGACTCGACCTGCTCCGCAACGACGGCGGCTCGGTCACCCTGGACGGGGTGCTGCTCGGCGGTGGCGACGAGGAGGGCCGGACCATCCCCTGGCGTGGTCGGGTCGAGGTGGACGACACCATCCTCACCGGAGGCGACGACCCGGTGCTGGCCTGCGCGATCGGCAACGGGCGCGGGTACTCCGAACTCGCCGGGCTGCCGCTGCTGACCGAGGCGGACCCGGCCAGCGGGACAATCGAGGTCGCGGTGGCGGTCCCGGTGCTCACCGGTAGCCGTTGGGGACGCAAGAAGGTACGCATCGAGGTCCGCCGCGCCCGGGGACGCGCGGTCGCCGTCGTCCCCCGTGACGGTGACCTGCCGTACGTGGACGACGGCGTGAGCGGGGACCTGAGCCGCAAACGGTCCTGGTGGATCGAGCCAGGAGCATGGGCGGTGTACGCCCGCTGACCGCGTACGTCGGCCGACAGCCGGGCTCGGTGCCCGGCTGATCCCGCCCGGCGGGCATATCCTCGGGCGGAGCAGGGGGGAGTTAGCCGTGGTGGACGACCAACCGGACCAGTTCCGCGGGCCGGGCCAGGGGGCGGCGCCCCGTGACGTGGAGCCGTTCTGGCCGCCGGACGAGATCGTCGCCGAACCGCCACCGCCCGGCGGCGGCGCACCGGGGACCCACGCGGGGTCGGGCATCGGCAGCCCGTCGCAGCTTCCGGGGGTCGGCGCGGACGTCGCCTGGGGCGGCGGTCCGGTCCCCTCCCCCGAGCCGCCCCGTCCGACGGTGCCACCAGCGGCACCACCTCCCGCGATGCCACCAGCGGCACCACCTCCCGCGATGCCACCGACGGTGCTGGCGCTGACCCAGGTCGCGCCGGTGCCGCCCGTGCCGTCGACACCACCTGCCCCGCCGCCGCTCCCCCTCACCCCGGAGACCACCGCCACCCCCGGAACAACCGGCCCCGGAACAACCATCTCCGGAGCGACCGGCCCCGGAACAAGCACCTCCCTGGCGTCCGGCCCCGGAGCGACCGGGACGGGAGCAGGCGGGACGGGAGCAGGCGGGACGGGAGCAGGCGGGACGGGAGCGGAAGGGGATGGGTCGGGTGGGCGCGTCTCGACCGGGGGTGCGACGGAACAGACGCGGGCGGCGGTCGAGCAGCCCACCCGGGCCTGGCCGCTGATCACGAGCGCGGCCGCCGGGCGACCGGCGGGTCAACCGACCCGAGCCGGTGATGACTCGACCCCGGTCCCACCCGCGCCCCACCAGTCACCGCCGGATCCCTGGGCTCCGACCGGCGGCACCCTGAACCGGCGTACGGCACCCGGACCAGCGATCCCCTCGGTACGCCTCGACGACCCGTTCACCATCGACACCCTGTTTGCCGGTGGCCCCGAGGCCTCGACCGGTACGACGGACGGGACACCGGGCACCGGAAGCCGGACCGGTCGGGTGACTGCTCCCGAGTCGCCCTGGGCGCAGCCACCACAGCGCCCCGCCGTCGACCATCCGGCGGCACCGCCAGCGGTAACCGAACCCGGCACCGACCGCCCGGCACCGCCGTCCCCGGCACCACGGGAACCGGCAGCCGCAGCGCGAGTAGCGGCACCGGCAACACAGGAACCAGCGCCGGCACCGGCGGCACACGGAGCAACGGCCGCGCAAGGAGCCGCACCGGCAGCACCGGGACCAGCGGCGGCATCGGCGGCACACGGAACAGCGGCGGTGCAGCGAACGGCGCCGGTGCCACGGGGAGCGGCAGCGGTGCCGGGCGGAGCCGGGTACCCGGCCACGACGCCAGCCGGACCGGCCCAGCCATCGACGTCGTCCGACCGGATTCCCCCGTCCGGCCACGGCTACCCGACCGGCGGGGATCACCCCGTACCGGTGGAGCCCGGTCACGCCGGCCAGCACCACCCGATGCCAGCCCAGCCGGGCCACCCCGGCCAGCCGGGCCACAGCAGCCAGCAGGGCCATTCCGGCCAGCCGGGCTACAGCAGCCAGCCGGGCCACAGCAGCCAGCAGGGATACGGCAGCCAGCCGGGTTACGACAGCCAGCCGGGATACGCCGGGCAGCAGCATCCAGCGGCCGAGCATGGCCAGGCCGGCGGGAGCTATCCGGGGCCGACCGGAGGGCCGGGGTATACGGCTGGGCCGGGGCAGCCGGTGCCGTACCCGCCGGTGGGTGGGCGGCAGCCGGGGGCCGAGGTGTATCCCGGGGTGGCCGAGGTGTCGCAGCAGCCGTACCGGGAGGCGGCCGGGGTGACCAGGATGCCGCCAGCGACGGCGTACCCCGAGCCGGCCTGGACGCCGGACTCGTCGACCCCCACCGCCGAGGAGTTCGCCCGGCGCCGGGCGAGCCGGCCGGCCGACCCGGTCGCCACGATGGGCGTACGGGCGGCGGTCAACAAGACCACGCTCGGGCTGGTCCGGCTCTCACCGGGACGGCACGAGCAGGAGATCCGGCAGGACATCGAGATGGTGCGCCGGAACTTCGGTGGGCTGCGCCAGGTGACCGTGGTCAACCCGAAGGGCGGGGCGGGCAAGACGGTGGCCATCCTGCTGCTCGCGATGACCTTCGGTCAGAAGCGCGGTGGATACGTGCTGGCCTGGGACAACAACGAGACGCAGGGCACCCTCGGGATGCGTGCGCAGCAGGACTTCCACTCCCGTACGGTCCGGGACATGCTGCGTGACCTGGGGCAGTTCCAGGCGTCGCACGGGCGGATCGGTGACCTGTCGCAGTACGTCCGGTCGCAGGGCGAGGGGATGTTCGACGTACTCGCCTCGGACGAGTCGGCGACCGGTGGCGAGATGCTGACCGCGACCGCCTTCGCGGAGATCCGTGAGGTGGTCAGCCGGTTCTACAAGTTGATCTTCGTGGACACCGGCAACAACGTACGCGCGCAGAACTGGCAGGCCGCCATCGACGCCACCGACCAGCTCCTGATCACCATGTCCGCGCGGAACGACTCCGCCGAGACCGCCGCCCGGATGCTCGACCACCTAGAGCAGAGCGGCCGGCAGCGGCTGGTCCGGCAGGCGGTGACGGTGGTGTCGATGCCACCGTCGCGCAAGGAGATCGACCTGCCCGCGATCCAGCGGCACTTCGCCGCCCGGACCAGGGCGGTGCTGCTGGCGCCGTACGAGCGGTTGATCGACACCGGCGAACCGATCCGGTACGGGCAGCTCTCCGCCGCCAGCCGGGACGCCTGGTTGAAGATCGCCGCCGCGGTGGCCGAGGGCCTCTGACAGCCTCGCCACGACGCTGGCGGGTTCTCCCCGCCCCGGCACGACCGGGGCGGGGAGCGGAACCGTCGAGCGAGCCCGGCGGCGGGTGGGCGGCGGCTCAGGAGCCGGCGAGGGCGTCCCCGGCCTCGGGGTCGCAGTCGCGCAGGAACTGCGCGCACCGGGCCGCCTCGTCCGACTCGCCGATCTCACCGGCAGCCCGGGACAGCACGTGCAGGCAGCGCAGGAACCCCTGGTTGGGGCCGTGCGACCAGGGCACCGGGCCGTGCCCCTTCCAGCCGTTGCGGCGGAGCTGGTCCAGCCCCCGGTGATACCCGGTACGCGCGTACGCGTACGCGGTGACGACCTGCCCGGACGCGAGCGCCCGCGAGGCCAGTGCGCCCCAGGCGGCGCTGGAGGTCGGGAAGCGCGCGGCGGCCGAGGCGTACGCCTCGTCGGTGTCGGCCTCGATGGCCTCGGCGAGGGCCGCCTCGGCCGCGTCGTCGCCGGGGAGGAGGGTGGCCGGCGGTTCGGGCAACAGACTCTGCATCGGCCCATTGAACCTGCCCGACCTGGGCGGTGGCGAGGCGGGATGCCTTTCGGCCTGGCTGAAAGGCTGAGGCTTCGGTCACGCGTGCGGCCGGTGCGGGGAATGGTCGACTCGACTAGAAATAGAGGTCCGGAGCCTCCCCAGGACCCGGTAAGGAGAGCCCGGTGACCTCGGTCACCGGGCTCTCGCCGTCGGGACGGCGTCCCGTCCGGGCCGGCGTCCGGCGAAACCACGTCCGGCGGGACCCGACGTCGGCCGGCCCGTGGGCGATGGTTGCCGGGGCGGAGGAGGATGGCGGACGTGCCCACACCACCCTCGACCCACCTGCTCGAACCGGACGACACCACGGAGTCCGAGATCGAGTCCCGCGCCGAACTCGACCGTCACCTCTCCGCCGGCAGCCTGGCCGGGCTGACCGTGCAGGGGCTGCGGTTGGATCTCGACCCGGTGCCCGACCTCGCCGCCGTCGAGCTGACCGGCGCCCTCTTCATCGGCTGCCGGTTCGCCGACCGGCAGGTCGAGGCGGACCTGATCCGGCGCGGCGCGCACCTGCTGCCGCCCTTCGCCGACCTGCCGTACTCGACCCAGCCGCCCCGGCTCTACACCCCGGACGACCTGGTCGCCGGGTTCGGCACCGGGGGCTTCGCCGGGATGTTCGACTCGGTGGTCTACGAGCACTTCCGGACCCATGGCGGGGCGTTGCCGCCGGTCCGGGAGGCGCTGGCCCAGCGGATGCACGACCACGGAGTCGACAACGCGCTCGCCGACGCCACCCGCAGCTGGCTGGCCATCCACGGTCCCGGTTCGGTGATCGGGGTGATGGGCGGGCACGCCGTACCGCGCGGGACGTCGGCGTACCGGTTGGCGGCGACACTGGGCTGGGAGTTGGCGCGGGCGGACCGGCTGGTGGTGACCGGTGGCGGGCCGGGTGTGATGGAGGCGGCGAACCTCGGCGCGTACCTCTCCGGCCGTACCCCGGAGGAACTGGCGGCGGCCATCGACCTGCTCGCCGCCGCGCCCGACTTCACCGACCACGACCGCTACACGGCCGCCGCGCTGCGGGTCCGGGCCGAGTTCGGCCCGGATCCGGACGGGCCCGGCTCGACCACCAGGCTCGGCGCGGCACCGGCCGGAGGCGAATCGCCGCCGGCCGCCGGGACCGCGCCGACGCAGCGCGACGGCGAGCGGTCCGTCGTGGCCGACACCGTCGGCTGGGCGCGGCGCGGTGGCCTCTCCATCCCCACCTGGCTGTACGGGCACGAGCCGGCGAACCTGTTCGCGGGCCGGATCGCCAAGTACTTCTCGAACGCCATCCGCGAGGACACCCTGCTCCGACTCGCCCGGGGCGGGATCGTCTTCGCCGCCGGCCGGGCCGGGACGGTGCAGGAGGTGTTCCAGGCGGCGACGAAGACGTTCTACGGCACCGACGGATCCAGCGGTGCGTACGTCTTCCTCGACCGGGCCTTCTGGACCGAGACGCTGCCGATCGAGTCGCTGCTGCGGCCGCTGTTCGCGCTCACCCCGTTCGGCGACCTGACCGGCTCGATCCACGTGACCGACGACGTGCACGAGGCGGTACGGCTGCTCGTCCACGACTGACCGGTACGCGAAACGGCCGGTCCCCGTCATCGGGGACCGGCCGTCAGCGTTCGATCAGCGGAAACGGGTCAGCGGGCGAGGGTGGTGCCGGTGGAGCGCAGGTGCTCGCACGCCTCGACCACCCGCTGGGCGAGACCGGACTCGGCCGCCTTGCCCCAGACGCGAGGGTCGTACATCTTCTTGTTGCCGACCTCGCCGTCCACCTTGAGTACGCCGTCGTAGTTGCGGAACATGTGGTCGGCGACCGGGCGGCTGAACGCGTACTGGGTGTCGGTGTCGATGTTCATCTTCACCACGCCGTAGTCCAGCGCCTCCCGGATCTCCTCCAGCAGCGAGCCGGAGCCGCCGTGGAAGACCAGGCTGAGCGGCTTGTCCTTGCCGTACTTGGCGCCGACCGCCTGCTGGATCTCGTTGAGGATCTCCGGCCGGAGCTTGACGTTGCCCGGCTTGTAGACGCCGTGCACGTTGCCGAAGGTCAGCGCCGCCATGTAGCGGCCCTTCTCGCCCAGCCCGAGCGCCTCCACCATCTGGAGACCGTCGGAGACGGTGGTGTAGAGCTTGTCGTCGATCGCGCCCTCGACCCCGTCCTCCTCGCCGCCGACGACGCCGACCTCGATTTCGAGGACGACGTGCGCGGCAGCGGCGTCGTCGAGCAGGCCGGCGGCGATCTCCAGGTTCTCCGCCACCGGTACGGCCGAGCCGTCCCACATGTGCGACTGGAACAGCGGGGCCTCACCACGGGCCACCCGCTCCTTGGAGAGCGCCATCAGCGGGCGGACGAACCCGTCGAGCTTGTTCTTGGGGCAGTGGTCGGTGTGCAGCGCGATGTTCACGCCGTACTTCTTGGCGACCTCGGTGGCGAACAGCGCGAAGGCGACCGAGCCGGTGACCATGTCCTTGACCGAGGGGCCGGAGAGGTATTCGGCGCCGCCGGTGGAGACCTGGATGATGCCGTCGCTCTCGGCGTCGGCGAATCCGCGCAGCGCGGCGTTCAGAGTCTGCGAGGACGTCACGTTGATCGCGGGGTATGCGAACCTGCCCGCCTTGGCGCGGTCCAGCATCTCCGCGTAGACCTCGGGGGAAGCAATGGGCATGTCGAAACGCTCCTTACTAACCACTTCGGCCGCAACGGCCGCTGTCTCACGTGTACGCGCCGGACCGCGCTGTCCTTCGCGGGCAGTATCCCGCAGGGCGCCCTTGCCGACACAACCGACCCGGATCGCCCCGCTCACCGCGGACCGGAACGGCTCACCGGCCCTCCAGTCGGTCCGGTACGAACAGGCTGATCAACCAGCTCACCACCGCCACCACGATGCCTCCCCAGAAGGCCGCCCCGAAGCCGTTCACGTGGAACGGCAGGTCGAACTCGCCGGCGATCCAGTCGGTCAGCAGGAACAGCAGCGCGTTCACCACCAGGGCGAACAGGCCCAGGGTGAGGATGTAGAACACGCAGCCGACCACGCGGATGATCGGCTTCAGCACCATGTTGACCACGCCGAAGATCACCGCCACGATCAGCAGCGTCAGCGCGTTCTCCGTGCCCGACCGGCCGGACACGTCGATGCCGGGCACCAGCAGCGTGGTGACCCACAGCGCGACCGCCGTGATCACCAGCCGGATCAGGTAGCCCACCGGCACATCGTGTCATTGCCGCCGCCCGGTGGGGTGCCATTCCGTCCGACTGGCGCCGCCACCGGGCCGGGCTTCACCCGAAGGGGCTCGCGTTTGCCGGCACGTACCCGGCGGACCCGCAGGCCAACCCGTACGGTGAAAACAGCACCGCGGACCGGAGGAGGCGACGATGACCCAGCCCGACGACGACTTCGTCCGGGGCGAGGAGTTCGCCCCCGGCGATCACCTCGACCCGGAGGAACGGGACCCGGAGGCGCCCGCCGACGACGCTGTCGAGCAGGCATCCGCCGCGGACCCGACCGATGACGGTCCACCGTCGGCGACCGACTCCGAGCAGTTGCTCCGGGGCATCGAGGTGAACGAGTGGGACGCCCTGGAGCAGGCCCGGATCATCGGTCCGGAGGACGATTACCGGTGACCGTGGCCTTACCGGTCGGCGGCGGGGTCTGATCCGTACCGGGTCCCTCGTCCTTCGACGCGACCACCCCCGGATGGGTGCGGACGAACTCGCCGAGCTTGCCGTCGCGCGCGGCACGGAGCATGTCCATCGACTCGGTGGTCAGCTTCTGGTACGAAATGCCGTTGATCTTCAATTCGGCGAAGTTGCCCTGGTTCGTCTTGAGTACGACCATGTCGTTGGCGGCGACACCCCTCAGGGTGAACAGGAAGTCCGTGATGGAGACGCCCTGGGTGTCGAGGATGAACGCCTTGCCGGCGGCGGTGATCACTCGATTGATCTTGCCGAGATCGGTGAGCACACCCGCGCTGGTCGCCTTCTTGACGATGGCTTTGATCAGCTGCTGCTGGTGGCGCTGCCGGTCGTAGTCGGTCTTCGGCAGGCCGTACCGGATCCGGGCGTAGTCGAGGGCGAGTTCGGCCGACATCGGCCGACAGCCGACCTCGTGCACGACGACCTTTCCGCCCGGCGGTAGGTCGAAGACCCTGCGCGACGCCTCGTCGAACTTGATCGGCACGATCTTGCCGTTCCGGTCGTACGCGTAGTGGATCGAGGAGGCGCGCTGGTCGATGCACATGTCGACGCCACCCAGGGCCCGGATGACCGCCTGGAAGCCCTGGAAGTCGATCAACGCGGCACCGTTGAAGGTGATGCCGGTCTGCTTGTTGAGGGTCCGGGCGAGCAGCTTGAAGCCACGGGCCCGCTTCTCGATCTCCGTACCCCCGCCCCGGTAGCCGAACTCGAAGGCCGCGTTGATCTTGTCGGTGCCGCCCCGGTAGTTGGTCTCCGGGTTCGCCGGAATCGGCACCCGCCAGTCCCGGGGGATCGAGATCAGGTACGCCTGGTCGTGGCTGGCCGGGATGTGCACGATCATGATCGTGTCGGACCGGGCACCGGCGTCCCAGTCCGGTCGGACGTCGATCCCGACCAGGAGCAGGTTGAGCGGCCCCTCGATCTTCTTCCCGGTCGGGCCGGGGGTCTCCACCGGCACCGCCACCGCCTCGCCGTCGAGCAGGGTGGCCTGGGTGATCTTCGACGTCGCCTTGTCGATCGCGACCTGGGTGAGCGCGTACGCCCCACCGCTCATCACGAGCAGCAGGGATCCCGTGGCGACCAGCACCTTCGTCCACAACGGAGTCCGCCGTCGTCCGGCCCGACCGGAACCGCGACCGACCACCGCGTCCGTCCCGGAATCAACCGTCGCGTCCGTCCCGGAATCGACCACCGCGTCCGTCCCGGAATCGACCACCGCGTCCGTCCCGGAATCGACCGGTTCGGCGCCCACCGCCGAGTCGACCGTCGTGATGTCCACATCGGAGCCATTGGTTGTCGCGGCGACTCCGGGGGCGACCGGCCGCCGCTTCGATTGCGGTGTCCGCTTCGACCGCCCCGATTGTGTTGCCTGCTTTGGTCGTTTCGACTGCCCCGACCGCTTCGATTTCCGCTTGTCGTCCCCGCCCGAGTCGCTGCCCCTGCGAGCCCGCATCGTCACCGTCCGGATTCCCTGTCGCGTCGCACTGCCATAAGTATTGACGAGTCGAGACCCGGGAAAGGCTGCAATTTTCCCGGTGACGGTTTCATCAACTCTGCCGGCTCACCATCGCCGGGCCCCCGTACTCGCCGCACGTACCCGTTCCGAGCGAATTCGGGCGACGGGACCGGTGCTGGCTGAGATCATTCCTGATGTGCTGCTCACCTTCACCACCACCCACCGGCCCGCGACCGATCTCGGCTACCTCCTGGTCAAGCACCCGGACCGGCAGCATTCGTTCGACGTGCCGACGGGCACGGCGCACGTGTTCTACCCACAGGCGGACGAGGACCGGTGCACCGCCGCGTTGCTGCTCGACGTCGACCCGCTGCGGCTGACCGCCGCGCGGGGGCGGGGCCGTGGCCGGGGCACCGGCAGCACCCCCGAGGGCTTCACCCTCGGCCAGTACGTCAACGACCGCCCGTACGCGGCGTCGAGCCTGCTCTCCTCGGCCCTGGCCAAGGTGTTCCGCTCCGCCCTGCACGGCAACTCGAAGGACCGACCGGAGCTGGCCGCCACCCCGATCCCGCTGGAGATCGGCGTGCCGGTGCTGCGCTGCCGGGGCGGGGCGGAGTTGGCGGAGCTGCTGTTCGCCCCGCTCGGCTGGACCGTCACCGCCGACCCGATCCCGCTCGACTCGACCCGTCCCGACTGGGGCGACAGCCGGTACGTCGCCCTCACCCTGCGCGGCACGCTGCGGGTGGCCGACGCGCTGAACCAGCTCTACGTGCTGCTGCCGGTGCTGGACGACGCCAAGCACTACTGGGTGGCCCCGGACGAGATCGACAAGCTGCTCCGGGCCGGGGAGGGCTGGCTCGCCCGACACCCCGAGCGGGGCCTGATCACCCGCCGCTACCTGGCCCACCGCCGGGCACTGGCCGGAACGGCCCTGGCCCGGCTCGCCGAGCTGCGGCTGATCGACGACAACGCCGACCCGGACACCGTCGACACCGCCGAGGACCGGGGCACCGACGAGGACGCCAACCTGCCCGCCGGGGCACGAAACCAGCCACTGGCCGTACGCCGCCGGGCGGCCGTACTGGCGGCGCTGAAGCAGGCGGGGGCGGCCCGCGTACTCGACCTCGGTTGTGGTGGCGGTGCGCTGTTGGCCGACCTGATCTCCGACCGGCGCTACACCGAGATCGTCGGCACCGACGTGGCGCACCGGGCGCTGGCGATGGCGGAACGCCGGCTGCGGCTGGAGCGGCTGCCGCAGCGGCAGCGGGACCGGATCAAGCTGTGGCAATCGGCGCTGACCTACCGCGACGACCGACTGCGCGGGTACGACGCGGCCGTGCTGATGGAGGTCGTCGAGCATCTCGACCCGCCCCGGCTGCCGGCGCTTCAGGGTGCGGTCTTCGGGCACGCCCAGCCGACCACGGTCGTGGTGACCACCCCGAACTCCGAGTACAACGTCCGGTACGAGGGTCTGGCTGCCGGTGCGATGCGACACGACGATCACCGGTTCGAATGGAACCGGGCCGAGTTCGCCGACTGGGTGAGCCGGGTCGCCACCGCGTACGGCTACACCGCGACGATCACTGGCGTCGGTGACGACGACCCGGACGTCGGCGCCCCCACCCAGCTGGCCGTCTTCACCCGCTCCACCGTCGCCGCGATCCAGGAGTCCGCATGACCGCCCTCGACATCCCCGAACTGGCCCTGGTCGCCCTGGTCGGCATCTCCGGCTCGGGCAAGTCGACGTTCGCCCGCCGGCACTTCGCGCCCACCCAGGTGCTCTCCTCGGACGCGTTCCGGGCGATGGTCGCCGACGACGAGAACGACCAGTCCGCCTCCGCCGAGGCGTTCGACGTGCTGCACTACGTCGCCGGCAAGCGACTGCGGGCCGGCCGGCTGACCGTGGTCGACGCGACCAACCTCCAGTCGCACGCCCGCGCCGGCCTGGTCCGGGTGGCCCGTGAGCACGACGTCCTGCCGGTGGCGGTGGTGCTCGACGCACCGGAGCCGCTCTGCTGGGAACGGACCCAGGCCCGGACCGACCGGACCTTCGGCCGGCAGGTGCTCGGTCGGATGCAGCGCGACCTGCGCCGCTCGATCGGCCAGCTGACCCGCGAGGGCTTCCGCAAGGTGCACGTCCTGCGCGGGATCGAGGAGATCGACGCCGCCACCATCCGGTACGAGCGGATGTTCAACGACCGCAAGGAGGTGACCGGCCCGTTCGACATCGTCGGCGACGTGCACGGGTGCCGGCTCGAACTGGAGGCGCTGCTGGAACGGCTCGGCTGGGCGCTGCACCGGGACCCGGACGGGCGGCCGCTCGACGCGACGCACCCGGACGGGCGTACCGCCGTTTTCGTCGGTGACCTGGTCGACCGCGGCCCGGACTCGCCCGGTGTGCTCCGCCTGGTGATGGGCATGGTGGCGGCCGGGCACGCGATCTGCGTGCCGGGTAACCACGAACAGAAGCTGCTGCGCAAGCTGCGCGGGCGCAACGTGCAGGTCAGCCACGGCCTCGCCGAGACGCTGGCGCAGCTCGAACACGAGGAGCCGACGTTCGTCGCCGAGGCCGCCGCGTTCATCGACGGCCTGGTCAGCCACTACCTGCTCGACGGCGGCCGGCTGGTGGTCGCGCACGCCGGGCTCAAGGAGGAGTACCAGGGCCGGGCTTCCGGACGGGTACGGGCGTTCGCGCTCTTCGGCGAGACGACCGGCGAAACCGACGAGTACGGCCTGCCGGTGCGCTACCCGTGGGCCCGTGACTACCGGGGTTCGGCGATGGTCGTCTACGGCCACACCCCGACCCCGACCCCGGAATGGGTCAACAACACCATCTGCATCGACACCGGCTGCGTCTTCGGTGGCACCCTGACCGCGTTGCGGTACCCGGAACGGGAACTGGTCTCGGTGCCGGCCGCGAAGGAGTACTACGCCCCGGCCCGGCCCCTGGTCAGCGTGCCGGCGGCGGAGCCGGACCGGGCCGAGGGCACGCTCGACCTGGGTGACGTGACCGGGCGCCGGCACCTCGACTACGGGTACGGCACCCTGACCGTCGACGCCGAACAGGCCGCCGCCGCACTGGAGGTGATGAGCCGGTTCGCGGTGGACCCGCGCGCCCTGCCGTGGCTGCCGCCGACCATGGCACCCTGCTCGACCGCGGAGGTGGACGGGTTCCTGGAGCACCCGGCGCAGGCGTTCGGCGACTACCGGGCGGCCGGCGTCGACCGGGTCGTCTGCGAGGAGAAGCACATGGGCTCCCGCGCGGTGGTGCTGGTCTGCCGACTGGCCGACGACAACCGGTTCGGTCCGGCGGGTGGTGCGGTCTACACCCGTACCGGTCGGCCGTTCTTCGGCGCGCCGCTGGACGGGGACCTGCTGGCGAAGGTGCGGGCGGCGGCCACCGCCGCCGGGCTCTGGGCCGAGTTGGACACCGACTGGCTGCTCCTCGACACCGAGCTGCTGCCCTGGTCGGCGAAGGCGACCGGCCTGATCCGGGAGCAGTACGCGAGTGTCGGCGCGGCCGGCGGGGCGGTGTTGCCGGCGGTGCTCGACGCGCTGGACGCCGGTGCCGCTCGTGGCCTGCCCCTGGCCGACCTGCGTGAGCGGATGGCTGGCCGGGCGGCCGACCTGGCCCGCTACACCGACGCCTACCGGGCCTACGTACGCCCGTCGGACGGCCTCGACGGGGTGACCCTCGCGCCGTTCGCGCTGCTGGCCAGTGCCGGGGCGACGCACACCGGTCGGGACCACGGCTGGCACCTGGCGATGGCCGACCGGCTGCACGACGCCGACCCGGTGTTGTTCACCCCCACCCGGCGCCGGGTGGTCGACCTCGCCGACGAGGTGGCCGTGCGCGAGGCCACCGAGTGGTGGTTGGCGCTGACCGCCGCCGGGGGCGAGGGCATGGTGGTCAAGCCGTACGCCGGGCTGGCCGCCGTCGACGGGCGGGGTCGGCTGCTCCAGCCGGGGGTGAAGTGCCGGGGCCGGGAGTACCTGCGGATCATCTACGGGCCGGAGTACACCGAGCCGGAACAGTTGGCGGTGCTGCGCAAGCGCTCGCTGGGGCGCAAGCGCGGGCTGGCACTGCGCGAGCACGGACTCGGGCTGGCCGCGCTCGACCGGTTGGCCGACG
The DNA here is from genome assembly GCF_055586685.1 of Micromonospora sp. NPDC049529. Classification (NCBI taxonomy): domain Bacteria; kingdom Bacillati; phylum Actinomycetota; class Actinomycetes; order Micromonosporales; family Micromonosporaceae; genus Micromonospora; species Micromonospora sp. NPDC049529. The sequence goes on along the minus strand of NZ_JBVJHT010000001.1, from coordinate 365,368 downwards.
GCGCCCCGCTGTGGCGCCGGCACGAGCTGGTCTTCGCCATCCTGGCCTGCGAGTCCGAGCCGGTCGACCCCCGGTTGTAAGCGAAGTCACCCGCACGGGTGGGGCGCCCGCCGGCCGGGGATGACGTCGGCGGGCGGGCGCCCGTCACCGCCGCCTAGACTGCGGGAGTGCCCCCGCCGGTGGCGGAGGGTCGTACCCTGCTCGGAATGTCCGCCGATGCGCGGAAAGTCGCTACCCGACCGGGAAACTTTCGGAGGTCACCCCGTGCCGACGCCCACCACCACGCTGGCCATGGGCCCTCAGTTCCTGGACCCGGAGTGGTTGATCTCGACCTTCGGGCTGATCGGCATCCTGGCCATCGTGTTCGCCGAGTCCGGGCTGCTGATCGGGTTCTTCCTGCCCGGTGACTCGCTGCTGTTCACCACCGGCCTGCTGACCTCCGACGGGCAGTACCTCACGTACCCGATCTGGCTGGTCTGCCTGCTGATCACGATCGCGGCGATCGCCGGTGACCAGGTGGGTTACCTGTTCGGTCGGCGGGTCGGACCGGCGCTGTTCCGCCGCCCGAACTCACGCCTGTTCAAGCAGGAGAATCTACTCAAGGCGCACGAGTTCTTCGACAAGTACGGCGCCCGGTCGATCGTGCTGGCCCGGTTCGTGCCGATCGTTCGGACCTTCACCCCGATCGTGGCCGGGGTCAGCAAGATGAACTACCGGACGTTCGTGGTCTACAACATGATCGGCGGCGTCCTCTGGGGCACCGGAGTCACGCTGCTCGGCTACTTCCTCGGTCAGATCGACTTCGTCAAGGAACACATCGAGATCATCCTGATCCTGATCGTGGTCATCTCGGTGGTGCCGATCGTGATCGAGCTGCTCCGGGCCCGGATGGCGGCCCGTCGGGGCACCACCCCGGCCGAGCAGGCCGCGCTGGACGAGGCCGCTCGGGAGAGCCAGCAGCACCGCCCCTGATCCCAGGTTCGGTACGCGCTCAGATCCGGTCGAGCAGATCCGGTGACAGTTCGGTCAGGTCGTCGAGCCGACCGGCGGCCAGGGCGTGATAGGTCAGCCGAGCCGCTTCTTCGAGATTGACCGCCCGCTTGTGGGCCAACTCCACGCTGTCGGCCAGCACCGAGCAGCCGTGCCGACTCAACACCAGGCAGTCGGTGCCGCCGGCAGCCGCCTCGGCGGCCAGTTCCGCCAATTCCACCGAACCCGGTGGCCGGAACGGCACCCGGACCACCCGACGCAGATAGAAGGCATGATCGGTGGTGACCAACCGGACGCGTTCGCCCAGCGCGTCGAGCAGCAGCGCATGCTGCGGGTGCAGATGCACGATCGCCCGTACGTCCGGGCGGGCCCGGTAGGTGGCGAGGTGCAGCGCCAACTCACTCGTCGGCACACCGCAGTCATCGTCGGTGTGCACGGTGCCGTCACCGATGTCGACCAGGACGAAGTCGGACCGGTCGAGCCGGTCCAGCCACGTGCCTGCCGCAGTCACCCAGCAGGAATCCGTGCCGGGCACCCGGACGGAGAGGTTCCCGCCGGAGCCCACCACTAGGCCGGACCGCACGACATCGCGACCGACCCGGGCGAGCCGCGCGCGCAGGTCACCGTTGAGGTCGTCGTTCACCCCAACGAACCCCGCACGGTCGACTCCGCCCGGACAGCCGTCGGTCCGTCTGGTGCCACCCGGACAGGGGCGGGCACCAGACGGGCCGCTCGCTGATTCAGCGAGCCTTCTTGGTGGCTCGCTTACGAGGCGGAGTCAACAGGTCGGCGATCGTAGCGATCGCCGTCGGCACCAGCCGGTAGTACGCCCACACGCCGCGCTTCTCCCGCTCCAGCAAGCCGGCCTCGGTGAGGATACGCAGGTGGTGACTGACCGTCGGCTGCGAGAGACCGAGAGGTGCGGTGAGATCACACACGCACGCCTCGCCCTCGGGCGCCGACTGGATCAGGCTGAGCAGCCGCAGCCGGGCGGGGTCGGCGAGGGCCTTGAGGACCCCCGCAAGTCGCTCGGCGTCGGCACGTTCGATCGGCTCGCCGGCAAGCGGCGAGATCTGAGGCATAGTCATTTCAGCCAACGCAGTTCCCACGTTTTCCATCCTTCCACCAGCAGCATCGACCCGCCTGCATATCAGCAGATCCGAATCGTCAAACTTTTAGGCCACTAGGCCGAGGTCAGGCAACGTATAGGCCGCTCGGTATGGCAGTCCGGCCGCTCGAACGGCGTCGCCCGCGCCTCGATCAACAATAACCGCAACGCCTACAACCTCGGCCCCAGCCTCTTGCAACGCCTCGACCGCGGTCAGCACACTGCCACCCGTCGTCGAAGTATCCTCCACCGCCAGCACTCGGCGACCGGCCACCTCCGGGCCCTCGATCCGCCGTTGCAGGCCGTGCGTCTTCTCGGCCTTACGCACCACAAAGGCATCCAGCCGGCGCCCCGTCGCCGAGGCGGCGTGCAGCATGGACGCGGCGACCGGGTCGGCGCCGAGCGTCAGACCGCCGACCGCCTCGAAATCCCAGTCTGCGGTCAGGTCGAGCAACACCCGACCCACCAACGGTGCCGCCGCGTGATGGAGCGTCACGCGGCGCAGATCCACGTACCAGTCCGCCTCACGACCGGAGGACAGCACCACCCGGCCGTGTACTACGGCCAGGTCAGAAATGAATTTACGCAGGTCGTCGTGGTCCCCCATGGCGCCCAAGGGTACTGCTCGTGGCTGGGTGCCGTTGGGTGGACCCGACCGGACGACGATCTGCGGCTGGCGATGATGGTCAGGATTGAGGGTGCGCGACTACGCTGCGTACTCGGATTCCGGTGTGGTGAACCGGATCGCGGGATCCCCCGATCGGCCATCCACGGCCGTCGTCCGGAGACACAAGATCAACGTTCGGCGCGGCCGATCCGGGCTCGACTGCCGCCACCGAAGGTCCGTAGCAGGCCACGCGGCGCGTGTTGCAGCCCGAACGCCATCACCTTGTATTTCCAGTCCGGAACGCTGACGGACCTGCCTTTCCGCAGGTCACGCAGGCCCTCGGCCACCACGTTGTCAGCTGACAGCCACAGCCAATCGGGCATTTTAGACACGTCGATGCCGGCCCGCTGGTGGAATTCGGTACGGGTGAAGCCGGGACAGAGAGCCATCACGCGTACGCCGTGGCGGCGGGTGGACTGCCCCACGGACTCGCTGAAATTGGTCACCCATGCCTTGCTCGCGGAGTACGTGGAGCCCGGCATTACAGGTCCGAAGCCGGCAACCGAAGAGACATTTATCACTGCCCCGTGCCGCCGTACGGTCATCGTGGCCAGGGCCGCGAGGGTTAAGCGCATCACGGCGTGGACATTCAGCCGTAACAACCGCGACTCTTCCTCGGCTGTCGACTTGAGGAACGAACGGGCCAGACTGATACCCGCACTGTTCACCAGAAGTTCGATCGGCTCGGTCGAATCCCCGAGCCGATGTTCCACCTTCACGCAACCTTCGTCCGTGCTGAGATCGGCCGCCAGGACGTCCACCGGGATTCGGTGCCGATCGGTCAACTCCGCCGCCAATCCGGCCAACCGGTCGGGATCGCGGGAGACCAGCACCAGGTGCATGCCGTCGGCGGCAAGCCGCCGGGCGAATGCCGCGCCGATTCCCGCGGTCGCACCCGTCACCAGGGCACGCGCCGGACCGCCAGCGGACGGAACGGGCACTGCTGACACGGGCAGGTCCTTACCAGTTGGGCGGCGGTGGCACCGGTGGCCACACCGGCACGGACGTCCGCCCACGGAAGAAGGCGTTCGCCGCGGGCAGCACCAGCAGCATTGCTACTACAAAGTAACCGAGTGCCTGGGCCACCGAAAGCCCAGCCGTCAACGGAACCCACCAGGACGGGTACGCGCCGCTCAGTGCCCGGATCAGCTCGATCGACATCTGGGTGTCCTCCGCGCTGGTCAGCGGTATCGCCCGCTGCGCGATCAGCGCCGCCAGCGTGCCGCAACCGCAGAGCAGACCGAGCCCGCAGACCACCCAGGTGGCGATCCGGACCCGGTTGCGGCCACCCAGGTTGCCCACCGCCAGACCGACCAGCAGCACCGCCGCCCCGACGGCCACGGCCATGCCGATCCCCGCGCCGGTCCAGAGCAGTGCGACAAGCTCGTCGACCTCCGACCGGTCGACACCGGCCTGCCCGGCTGCGGCGCGGAGCCGCTCCACCGTGCCGCTCGACGTGGCCAGTCCGACGATCGCGTGGACCAGCCCTCCGACCGCCATCACCCCCAGCACGGCGGCGGCCAGCACGACCGCCCCCGGTCGCCGCTCCGGTGCCACGGTCGGCGTCGGGGCGGGCCAACCGGCCGGCGGCGGAGCCATGCCACCGGGCCACACGTGCGCTGGGTCCGACACGAAGATCTCCCCGAGTAGGCGTCGGAATGCAACCTACTCGGGGAGATCCACCGAAAGCCCTATCCCGGTCCGATCAATTCGACGAGTCGCCGAACCGAGTCGCCGAGCGGTGCCCCGGTCAGGTGTTGGTCGGCCCCGACGGCGGAGAAGCCGACGGCGGGGTGTCCCGTTGGTCGTCCGGGCCGCCGCTGGGCGTGCCGGCCGACGGGTTGGTGGGACTCGTCCCGGCCCACTGCTGCGGGGCAACCGGTGGCGTCGCCTGCGGGTAACCGGGGTAGGCCGAGCCCGGTACGGGCGGCTGCCAGACCGGCTGCGGCTTGCGGAAGAACTCGTTCGACGGTGGCAGGGCCAGCAGGATCAGGACCACCAGTACCGCAATCAGCGCGAGCACGCTGAGCAGCGTGCTCACCGGGGTGTACCAGCCGGGCAGGCGGTCCTCCAGCATGCGCTGGACCTCGGCCTCGTCAGGCAGGTTCGCGTCGCCGGAGGACGGGCTCAGTGCGCTGCCGGCCGCGCTCAGCGAGAGGGTCGCGAGCGTGCAGCAGGAGAAGAGACCACCGAACACCCAGGTCACGATCCGGGCGGGGTTCTTGCCCCGGTTGTTCAGCAGCGCGAGGACCACCAGCCCGATCGCGACGATGACCCCGATCACCGCGCCACCGATCACGGTCGCGCTGCCCACCGCACCGGCACCCGCCAGGTCACTGCCGGCGTACGCCTCTTCGTAGACGTCGTTGAAGGTGCCGATCAGCGGGAGCGTGATGATCGCTCCGATCAGCTGGAGTGCGGCGGCCAGGTAGAGCAGGTAGCCGGCGACGGTGACGGTGCTCGGGCGCGGCCTCGCCGCAGCTCCCGCCGGGTTGTATGGATCGGACACGGCGCTCCTTCCCACAGATCGAGAACCACCGTATCGGTACCCCACCAGCCCGTCGGGTCAAACCGGCGTGTCGGACCACGCCACGCCGCACCTCATCGACAGACACCGATACATCTGCCCTGCGACGCGGTTCAGTAGCTGCGCCACTCGGCGCGGGCGTACTCCAGCACGCGCGGGTGGAGCAGGGTGGACGGCGGCAGGTCCTGCCGGCGCCGGTCCGGGGGGAAGTTCGCGGCCAGCCGGAGCGTGTCCGCGTCGAGAAACCGCAGCGGCGGCACCTCGGCCGGCAGCCCCAGCACCGGCGCGGTCGAACCCACCGCCGCGAGCACGAATCCCCAGTCGCCGAAGGACGGCACGTCCACGTGGTACGGCGTGGTGGCGAACCCGGCAGCCCGGATCGACGCCTCGATGCACCAGTACGACCGCGCCGCGAAGTAGGGCGAACCGGACTGGACGACCATCCGTCCACCGTCCGCCAGCACGGCGCGTACCAGCGCGTAGAACTCCACCGAGTAGAGCTTGGCGGTGGCCGTCTCGTCCGGGTCGGGCAGGTCCACCACGATCGCGTCGAACCGCTGCGCCTGGGTACGCATCCACTGGAACGCGTCGGCGTTGACGACCCGTACCCGGGGGTCGGTGAACGCGTCGCGGTTGAGCGTACGCAGCTGCGGCTCGGTCCGGGCCAGCCGAACCACCGCCGGGTCGAGCTCCACCACCGTCACCGAACCGACGTCGGGATAGCGCAGCAGTTCCCGCACGGCGAGCCCGTCGCCGCCGCCGAGGACCAGCACCGATCCTCGGCTGCCGCGCAGCACCGGATGCACCAGCGCCTCGTGGTAGCGGTACTCGTCGACCGAGCTGAACTGGAGGTCCCCGTTGAGGAACAGCCGCAGGTCGGTGACGCCCTGGGACACGAGCGGGACCGACCGGGTCAGCACGATCTCCTGGTACGGGCTCCGTTCGGCGTACACGACGGGGTCCCGGAAGAGCTGCTGCCGGGCGGTCACCTCGAAGTCGTACGCGGTCACGTAGGCGTACCCGAGCACCAGCCCGACCACCACGGACCCGGCGGCCAGGCCGAGCTTGGCCCGCCGACCCAGCTCGCGCCGGAAGACGGTGTAGACCAGCGCGAGTCCGGCGATCGCGTTCACGACGCCGACCACGAGCACCCCGCGAAGCTGACCGAAGACCGGCATCAGCAGGAACGGGAAGGCCAGCCCGCCGAGCAGGGCACCGACGTAGTCGGCGGCGAACAGGTCGGCGACCGCGCTGCCGGCCGACTGGGCCCGGATCCGTTGCAGCAGCACCATCAGCAGCGGAATCTCCGCCCCGATCAGCAGACCGAGCAGGAAGGCGGTGCCGACCAGGGCCGGGACGTACAGGTCGAGCCAGGCGAACGCGGCGTAGAGGCCGAGCACCGAGAGCCCACCGAAGAACGCGAGCGCGAGTTCCACGGCGGCGAACGCGACCGCCGCCCGGGACTGCAACGGTTTCGCCGCGAGCGCCCCGATGCCCATCGCGAAGACCATCACGCCGAGCACGATCGACGCCTGGCCGACCGTGTCCCCGATCAGGTAGCTGCCCAGCGCCACCAACGCCAGCTCGTAGACCAGCCCGCACGCGGCGCAGACGAAAACCGCCGCGAGTACGGCCGCCCGTGACCCGCGCCAGCGCGGACGCGACACCGCGACCGGCGGACCGTCCACCGCCGCCCCGCCCCCGACCGGCTCCCCCGAGCCGGTCGTCGTTTCGGGGCCGGTCGTCGTTTCGGGGCCGGTCGTCGTTTCGGGGCCGGTCGTTGCCTCCGGGGCGGTCACTGTTGGCTACCGGACGGGTCGGGGTTCGCGGCGGCGCGGGCCGCCGCGCGTTCCGCCTTCCGCCGGGCCACCTGACGCTCGTGCCGTCGTTCGAACCAGCCGATAGCCAGCAGCAGCGCGGTGACCAGGAAGAGGAACCCGGCGCCGAGAAGGTAGGCCCAGCGGTCCCGCCAGAAGTCGCTGCCCGGATCGGGCAGCGCGGCCGGGCTCGGCGCCGCCGAAGCCGACGGGTCCGGTCCGGAGGTGGACACCGGCGCGGCCGGCGCCGCCCCGGACTCCGCCACCAACAGCGGCAGGAAGACGGCGGCGCGGGAGATCGCCCAGCCCGGATCGGCGAGGAAGTCCTCCTCGCCCAGCCCCAACCGCTCCAGCCCGTCGACGTAGTCGGGTCCGGGCAGGTCGTCGGAGCTGGTCACCCAGAACGAGGCGTAGTCGTTGCTGTCACTGGTCTCCGGGGCGTACGTGATGTCGGCGCTGACCTTCACCCAGCGCGGGCACCGCCGAGGGTCGGTGTCCACCGCCACCTCGTCGCCGAGGTTCGAACCGAGACTGACCTCCGGGTCGACCCCGCCCTGTAGGTGCCAGCCGTAGCAGATGTCCTGTGCCCGGTGGGCGTTGGCCAGCAGCGTGACGGTATCCGTCCGCTCGCTCGGCGCCGGCGGTGGCACGATGCTCCCCCCGTCGTCACCACCGTTGTTCACGGCGATCGCGATCCCGCCGACGGCGACCAGGACACCCACCAGCCACGCGCCACCGATCTTGATCCGCCGGGCGGTCCGCTGGTCCCGCGAGAGCCGGGGACCGCCGGCATCAGCCGTGGCCCGGCGCCGCTCGTTGTCCCGCCGCCGCTGGGCGCGCGACGTCGGCCGGGCCATCAACTGATCGCGGCGGCGATCACGGCGCCCGTGGCGAGGTGCACCACCGCCGAGACCCACACCGCCGGGTGCGGTTCCGGGTCGACCAGGATCTCCCCCAGTCGGCCCGGTGTGGCCATGTCCAGCAGGAGGAACGCGCCGGCCATGATGACCAGCCCGATCAACCCGTACGCGGCACTGCCGACCAGGCCGGCGACGAAGTCGTCCTCACTGGCCACGATCGCGGTGGTCACGATGATGCCGACGCCGGCCAGGTTCGAGGTGAGCAGCAGCGCGGCATTGCGGTTGCGATCGGTCCAGATCAGCTCGTGCAGCCGACCCGGCGTGGCCATGTCGACCAGGGCGTAACCGACGCCCATCAGCAGCACACCGACCACGCCGAAGGCGAGGGTGGCCAGCAGGTCGTTGACGAGGGTGCTCAACATGAGGCTCCCGAGGGGTGAGGAGGGGAAACGAACTACTTGCCGGCGCCGGGACCGCCGCCCCGTACGGTCACGCCCCGCCCCCAGCCCCACGCGTTGCCGACGGTGGAGTGGTAACGCCCATGGGCGGTGGTGAGCTTTTCCAACAGGATCAGCGAGCCACCGGCCAGCGGCAGGATCACCACCGAGTCGTCGTCGTAGCGAAGGTAGACCCCGCTGGCGTCGACGTACTGGTCGGCCGGTCGCCAGTGGCCGGTGACGTCCTTGGCCACCGCACTGGGTGCCTTGTCCGAGCGGTAGGCGATCGCCTGCGAACCGATGTCCCGGGTCGCCGCGCGGGAATAGTGGTCCTGCACGTACCCCCGGGGCGAGAAGTTGCCGTAGAAGATCGCAAACCCGGCGACCAACGAGCCCACCAGGGCGAACGCCGCTCCGACAATGAACCACCTGCGGTACGTCATGCCGTACTCACCACCGTCTCGGTCTCGACGAGTTCACCGCTCTGCGGGTACGCGTGCCAGGTGCTCCAGCCGATCGCCACGAAACCGCCGGCCCGCTCGGCGAGGGTACGGCTCCGGTGCAGCCGCAGCGCGGTGATCGCCTCCGGCCCGCCGGGAAAGACCCCGATCAACGCGTACGGGTCGTCGGCGAGTTCCCGCCGCAGCACCGCCGTCCGGGCCGACATGGCGGCCGGGTCCAGCCGCAGCACCCGGGCGGTGAACCGGTAACCGGTCGCCGGGTCGGCCAGCTCCGCCGGTAGTTCGGGTCGCGGCCCCGGCAGGCACGCAACCGTCTCGACCAGTTCAGCCGCCGAAGCCGGTCGCCGGTCGACGCCGGCACCGTCGTCGCCACCGCCATGGCTCTCACGCCCGCCGTCGATGTCGAGCCCCCGGCCGGTGTCGCCGTCCCGGCGGAGCACGACCTGATGGGAGGCGCCCAGCAGGCGCAGCCGCAGGTGCACGCCCGGCCGGTCGGGATGGCGCAGGTCGAGTACGTGCAGCGCCGGCAGTTCCGGCGTACCGAGTGCGTGACTCAGCTCGGCGGCGGTGGTGTCGGCGTACGGGGCGTCGAGGGTGACGAGCACGTTTCAGCCGACCCGTCCGGCCGGTCCGCCACCGGCGGCGGAGGTCGACTGTGGATAGACCCGCACCTCGGACCGTTGCAGCAACTCGCCCCGGGCCGCCTCCCACTTGGGGCTGTCGCCGTACGACTCGAAGGCGAGCCGGGCACCGCCGTTTCCGAGGTAGTCGTGGTATCGGACCGTTCCGCTGGGGTTGAGCCCGGTGGTGCCGGTCGCGGTGTAGCGGGCCTGCCCAGACTCGTCACTGGTCCAGGTGCCTCCGTCGAAGTCGACCTGCGCCGGGCCGGGCACCGGTATGACGTCCGTTCCCGGGACCGCGGTCCAGAACACCAGCTCCAGGTCGGGATCCTCCTCGACCGACAGCCAGACCTTCGCGCCGTGCGCGTCGTCGAGCAGGTGCTCGGACCAGCCCCAGTCGCCCTCGGTGAACCGCAGGGTGCCGCGTACGCCGTACTGGGTGTTCCGAATTTCCACGATGTCACCGGGGCGCAGCTTGCGCGGATCGCCCCGTAGAGCGTCGGCGTCGTCGTCGGCCTGGCGGAACGGATCCCGCTCCTCGGTCTGCCCGGTCTTGCGGTCCTGCCGCCGCTTCGCCCGCAGGGCGAGTACGGCAATCACCGCGCCCGCCACTCCGACGAGGCAACCGAGAATTGCCACCAGGTACGCAGTCCCGCCACTCAACGGGTCAACTCCTCTCGACCTTGTACGGGCGCCGACGGTAACAACCCCGCGCACCCGTACGAAACAACCGCCATCAACACGACGACCGCTCCCGACCGCCCCGACCTCAGGTGGTCGAATCGCTCCCGGCACCGCCCGACGCGGAGGCACCGCCCGACGCGGGTGGATCGGCCGGCGCTGCCGTCGGTTCGGTCGCTCCGGACGGACCGTCGGGCACCGGCGGACCCGCCGGTGCCGGTGGGAAGGGCGGTCCGGGCTGGGCGAACACCGTCACCGGATACGCCGCAGGGACGGGATAGGCGGGATAGGCCGGATAGGCGTAGCCGGGCCAGCGGGCCGGCGGTCGGAAGAACCGGTTCGCGGCCGGCGTCAGCAACAGCACCGCCGCCCCCACCGCCAGTCCGAACGCCAGCAGGGCCAGCAGCGGAGTGCCCAACGAGACGGTGTCGAGTATCGGGTCGCTCTCGCTGTAGAGCATCTGGTAGAAGTCGGACTCCTCGAACGCCGGGAAGTCCGGATCAACCGGGTAGTCCGGATCCACGCCCGATTCCGGCTCGGGCCACGGCCCGCTCGCGGTCGGCTCCTCCGTCATCGAACCGCCCAGCAGGAACAGTCCGAACGTCGCGCCGAGCACCCCCGGCACGCAACAGGTCAGCAGCATCAGCCCGGACGGGATGACGGTGAGGATCCGGGCCGCGTTGCGGCCCCGCAGCAGTGGCGGGACGCAGCTGGCGAGCCAGATCGCGAACACCAGTGCCGGAACGCCGCTGAACAGCAGCCCCATGATGTTGTTGATCCGCTCGGCGCTCACCTCGGACGGCGGGGCGTCGGTCAGCCCGGCAACCCGGTCGATCACCCCCGCGAAGTGCACCGCGTACACCACGGAGAGCAGGATCTCGACCAGCAGTACGGCGACGACCGCCAACGCCAACCAGGCCGCCACGGTCACGGCCGCCGGTCGCGCCGGGGGCGGCGACGGGTACGTGGCGTACGGCTGGAACGGGGGACCGGGCGGCGGGAAGCCCGACGGCGGGTACTGCCACGCGTAGTTCACCGGCGTGACGGTAGCGATCACCGGGTTCCGGCGACAGTGGGCGAAGGGCCGTTCACCAACGCCGTACGGGTCAGCCCTGGTCGAGCTGGGCGGCGGCGTACTCGCCGACGGTCGTCTGGTCGATCAGGCAACCGGTGTAGGTGGTGAACTCGGCCCGTTCACGGGTCAGCGACTCCCAGGCGGCGCGGGCGGCTGCCGGGTCGAAGCGGGTGAGCAGGGTGGCGGCGTACACCTTGCCGGCGGGGGAGCCGTGCTTCAGCAGCTCGCATATGTGCCGGCGGACCTCGTCCAACCGGCTGGGCAGCGCCACCTCAAGGGTGTTGTACGCCTCGGTGGACGGCATGATCCGGCCGGCGAAGCCCACCCCGCCGAACGCGACCGCGTCGGCGGTACGGAGTTCGTGCACCGCCGCTGCGATGCCGTCGCCCGGTGCGGGGGAATCAGCCATGTCTCGATTGTGCCCCAATCGAGGCGTTCCGAACCCTGATCCCGGTGGAGAGTGCCGCCCGTCCAGCAGCCGCCCCCACCGGGATCAGGGCCGATCAGCCGGCGGAGACCGCCAGCGCGTCCTTGCTCTCGGCCAGCTCGACCCGGACCACGTCACCGTCGCGGATGTCACCGCTGAGCAGCGCCCGAGCCAGCCGGTCGCCGATCGCCGACTGGACCAGCCGGCGCAGCGGCCGGGCACCGTAGATCGGGTCGTACCCGTGCTGGGCCAGCCAGTCGCGGGCCGGGTCGTCGACGACCAGCGCGAGCCGCCGGTCGGCCAGCCGCCGACGCAGCCGGTCGAGCTGGATGTCCACGATGGACCGAAGGTCGTCGCCGGTCAGGGCCGCGAAGACCACGATGTCGTCGAGCCGGTTGAGAAACTCCGGCTTGAAATGGGTACGGACGACCGCGAGCACCGCGTCGCGCCGCTGCTCGTGGGTGAGGGTCGGGTCGGAGATCTGCCCCGAGCCGAGGTTCGAGGTGAGGATCAGGATCGCGTTGCGGAAGTCGACCGTGCGCCCCTGACCGTCGGTGAGCCGGCCGTCGTCGAGGACCTGGAGCAGCACGTCGAAGACGTCCGGGTGGGCCTTCTCCACCTCGTCCAGCAGCACCACCGAATACGGCCGGCGGCGCACCGCCTCGGTGAGCTGGCCGCCCTCCTCGTACCCGACGTAGCCGGGCGGGGCACCGACCAGGCGGGCCACGGAGTGCTTCTCGGCGTACTCGCTCATGTCGATGCGGACCATGGCCCGCTCGTCGTCGAAGAGGAACTCGGCCAGGGCCTTGCCCAGCTCGGTCTTGCCGACACCGGTGGGGCCGAGGAAGAGGAAGCTGCCGGTGGGCCGGTCCGGGTCGGCGACTCCGGCCCGCGCCCGGCGGACCGCGTCGGCGACCGCGCCGACCGCCTCGGTCTGCCCGACGACGCGCGAGCCGAGGGACTCCTCCATCCGGAGCAGCTTGGCGGTCTCGCCCTCCAGCAGGCGGCCGGCGGGGATGCCGGTCCAGGAGGCGACCACGGCGGCGATGTCGTCGGCGCCGACCTCCTCCTTGAGCATCGCCCCGGCGGCCTGGAGTACGGCAAGCTCCGCCTCGGCCCTGGCGAGTTCGCCCTGCATGGTGGGGATGCGGCCGTAGCGCAGCTCGGCGGCGAGCTCCAGCTCGCCGTCCCGTTCGGCCCGCTCGGCCTCGCCGCCGAGTCGTTCCAGCTCCTCCTTGGCGGTGGAGAGCCGGGTGATGTGCTCCTTCTCCAGCCGCCACCGGTCGCTGAGCGCGGTGAGCTGCTCGCGCTTGTCGGCCAGCTCCTTGCGCAGCCGGGTCAGGCGCTCGGCGGAGGCGGCGTCGGGCTCCTTGGCCAGTGCCATCTCCTCGATTTCGAGCCGGCGGACCGCCCGCTCGATCTCGTCCACCTCGACCGGCCGGGAGTCGATCTCCATCCGGAGCCGGGAGGCGGACTCGTCGACCAGGTCGATCGCCTTGTCCGGCAGGAAGCGCTCGGTGATGTACCGGTCGGAGAGCGACGCGGCGGCGACGAGCGCGGCGTCGGTGATCCGTACGCCGTGGTGCACCTCGTAGCGTTCCTTGAGCCCGCGCAGGATGCCGATGGTGTCCTCGACGGTCGGCTCGCCGACCAGCACCGGCTGGAACCGGCGTTCCAGCGCCGGGTCCTTCTCGATGTGCTCGCGGTACTCGTCGAGCGTGGTCGCACCGACCATCCGCAGTTCGCCCCGGGCCAGCATGGGCTTGAGCATGTTGCCCGCGTCCATCGAGCCCTCGCCCTTGCCTGCGCCGACGACGGTGTGCAGCTCGTCCAGGAAGGTGATCACCTGGCCGTCGGAGCCCTTGATCTCCTCCAGCACCGACTTGAGGCGTTCCTCGAACTGGCCCCGGTACTGGGCGCCGGCCACCATCGCGCCGAGGTCGAGCGAGACCAGCTTCTTGTTGCGCAGCGACTCCGGTACGTCACCGGCGACGATGCGCTGGGCCAGGCCCTCGACGATCGCGGTCTTGCCGACGCCGGGCTCGCCGATGAGGACCGGGTTGTTCTTGGTACGCCGGGAGAGCACCTGGATCACCCGACGGATCTCCGAGTCGCGCCCAATCACCGGGTCGATCTTGCCGGCGCGGGCGCTGGCGGTCAGGTCGACGCCGTACTTCTCCAGGGCCTGGTAGGTCTGCTCGGGGTCGGCGGTGGTCACCCGACGGTCGCCGCCGCGTACGGTCGGGAACGCCGCGACCAGGTTCTCCTCGGTGGCACCGGCGGTCTTGAGTGCCTGGGCAACCACGCCGCCCACGCGGGCCAGGCCGGCGAGCAGGTGCTCGGTGGAGGTGTACTCGTCACCGAGCGGCCGGGCGATCTGCTCGGCCGCGCCGATGGCGTTGGCGAATTCGCGGGAGAGGCTGGGTTCGGCGACGCTGGCGCCACGGGCGGCGGGCAGGTTCTCCACCGCGCGGGCGGCGGCCCGACGGATGTCCGCCGGGTTGGCGCCCACGGCGCGCAGCAGGCCGCCGGCGGTCGAGCCACCGGTGTCCAGCAGCGACAGCAGCAGGTGCCACGGTTCGACGGTGGCGTGGCCGCGCTGGTTGGCGATGGCGACCGCGCCGGTGATGACTTCGCGGCTCTTGGTGGTGAGACGTTCGGCGTTCATGGGCTCCCCTGGATCGGCGTGTCCACTGGTGACGACACAACCAGAGTTGAGTCTATTCCGCTCAACTCTACGCTGTGACGTCGATCACTCCGAAAACCGGAATCCCGCCACCACCGAGACCGTGATCAGCACACTTTCGCCCCATGGGCGGTGTATGAAGGCACACGGTAGCGTTGCGGCCGTGCGAGTACGCGTAGAACAAACCGCCCTGCCCGGGATCGGCGTGCGCCACGACATGGTGACCACGTCCGGTCGCCGGCTCGGGGTGGTCACCCATCGCAACGGTCGACGCGACCTGGTGTTATATGACCAGGACGACCCAGACGCCTGCACGGCCGACATCCCGCTGACCGACGACGAGGCGGAGGCACTGGCCGACATCCTCGGCGCCTCGCTGATGCTCGGTCAGCTCTCCGGGCTGCGCCAGCAGGCCGCCGGACTGCTCACCGAGCAGATCTCCATTCCGGCGGGGTCACCGTACGTCGGGCGGAAGTTGGGCGAAACCAAGGCTCGCACCCGGACCAGCGCCTCGATCGTGGCAGTGCTGCGCGAGCGTGAGGTCATCGCCTCCCCCGATCCCTCGTTCCGCTTCGAAGCCGGTGACGTGGTGGTCGTGGTCGGTACCCGCAAGGGTCTCGACGGCGTCACCGCGATCCTCGCCGACAGCGATCCGGACGGCTGATCGCGGATGCACGATCAGACCGTACTGCTCGTCGAAGTCGGCGCGCTGCTGCTCGGGCTCGGCCTGCTCGGCCGACTGAGCCGCCGGATCGGGCTCTCCCCGATCCCGCTCTACCTGCTGGCCGGCCTGGCGTTCGGCCACGGCGGCATCGTCCCGCTCTCGGCCAGCGAGGAGTTCTTCGCCGTCGGTGCCGAGATCGGCGTGATCCTGCTGCTGGTCATGCTCGGCCTCGAATACTCGGCCAGCGAACTCGTCGGCAACCTGCGCGCCGCCGCCCCCGCCGGGCTGATCGACGGGTTGCTCAACGCGCTGCCCGGAGCCGCGTTCGCGCTGCTGCTCGGCTGGGGCTGGATCGCCGCGGTGGTGCTCGCCGGCATCACCTGGGTCTCCTCGTCCGGCGTGATCGCCAAGGTCCTGGCCGACCTGGGCCGACTCGGTAACCGGGAAACCCCGGTCATCCTGTCGATCCTGGTCATCGAGGACCTGGCGATGGCGCTCTACCTGCCCCTGGTGACCGCACTGCTCGCCGGTATCGGGCTGTTCGGCGGGGCCAAGGCACTCGGCATCGCGGTCGCCACCGTCGTCGTGGTGCTGGTCGTGGCAATCAGGTACGGACACATCATCTCGCGCATGTTCGCGCCGACCGACCCGGAGGCGCTGCTGCTCGGCGTACTCGGGTTGACCCTGCTGGTGGCGGGCCTGGCGGCCGGGCTGAAGGTTTCGGCAGCGGTCGGTGCCTTCCTGGTCGGCATCGCGCTCTCCGGGCCGGTCGCACACCACGCGACCGAACTGCTCTCACCGCTGCGGGACCTGTTCGCCGCCGTCTTCTTCGTGTTCTTCGGACTCGCCACCGACCCGGCCGACATGCCGCCGGTGCTGCTGCCGGCGCTGGGACTGGCGATCGTCACGATGGGCACGAAGGTGCTGACCGGCTACCTGGCCGCCCGTCGGGTCGGGATCGCCCTACCGGGCCGCTGGCGTACGGGACTGGCGCTGATGCCACGGGGCGAGTTCTCGATCGTCATCGCCGGCCTGGCGGTCACCTCCACCGGAGTCGCGATCGAACCGCAGCTCGCCCCACTCGCCACGGCGTACGTGTTGATCACCGTGGTCACCGGTCCGATGCTGGCCCGGCTGCCGGACATGCGCTGGTTCAAGGAGTGGCTGCGCCGCAAGGCTCAGGCGACCGCACTCAAACCCGCGCCGGCAACGGACTGAATCGCCCCGGTACGGGGAGACCCTCCGTACTTTTGCCGTAACGGCTTGATGAAATGGCACGTCAGGGCTCTTCCCCAGATCAGCGGCGGCACGCTACCGTGTCGCCGCAACAGCAGGTGGTGCGTGTGCGGGACGCCGAAATGACCCGCACACGCGAGAGCGGAAGGTCGGCCCGGTGAGCGTGCAACAGACCGGCTTCCAAGGCTTCTCCAACCCGGTGGACCCGTCTCCCGCCGAGTTACGCGCCTGGGCCTACCAACCGGATTCCGTACCCCTGCAATCCATGCCGCAGGACTGGGACCTGCTGGTCTCCGGTGACCGGCTCATCACCACCATGTTCGACCTGGCGATGGACCGGTCCTGCCCGGCCCGCCGGTTCGCCCTGCACTGCCTCTACATCTACGCGGGCGACGGCATCCGGACGAAGTTTCGCGCCCAGCCGAAGCGGCGGCTGCGCAAGCTGGTCGAGCGGGCCGAGCAGGGCGGCGACGAGCAGATGCAGATCTGGGCGTACAACAGCCGGATGCTGCTGGCCAATCCGAAGCTGTTCAACTACCACGACTGGTGCGAGGGCGGCCTGGTCCGCCAGGGCCGCCGCCTCGGCTGACCGGGCGACAGCCCAGACACTCCAATACCCGGGGCGGGCGGCAGCCCCCCGTCGGTACTACCGACCGCCCCGGGCAGCTTCGAGTAAGCCGTGGAACAGCGGGGCAGCCAGCCCGCTACCGCCGCTCCGGCTCGGTCATGCCAGACCCGCCGCAGGTCGCGGCGCCGACGAACGGACCGGCCGGTCGGTCACGACCCGAGCCGCCGCCGCCATCGCCTCGGCCTCCGCTCGCAGCGCGGCCGTGCCGTCCGGGGTGAGCGCGTAGTAGCGCCGGGCGCGACCGTTGACGATCTCCTCGCGGGTCGACGCCACGTAGCCCTCGCCGGTGAGGCGGTCGAGCGCGGCATAGAGCGTGCCGGTGGCGAGACGGATCCGCCCCTGCGACAGCTCACCGGCTCGGATCATGATCGCGTAGCCGTGCAACGGCTCGTCCTGCAACGCGGCCAGGATGAAGTACGTCGGTTCCCTCATGCGCGTACTCACGTGGCGACTATATGACGGTCAACTACTTATGTAAACATCATGACCAACACTGTCCTGCGTACGACAACGCCCCGCACCGAAGTCGGTACGGGGCGCACGTCGAGCTGGGTTCAGTGCTGCTTGGCGAGTCCCACGAAGGCCCGCCAGGCGACCGGGCCGAAGGCCAGGCTGCCGCCGTCACGATCCTTGCTGTCCCGTACCAGGACCCGGCCCGGCAGGTTGTCGGCAACCTCCACGCAATTACCGCCGTTCGTGCCCGACCTGGTCGACTTCCGCCACTGGGCGCCGGTCACATCCATGATTTGGCCACTTCCCTCACCACGTCCAGCGTCTGCCTGCCGGGGAGAGCTTCGCTGGTCAGCCCGTCCCACCGCACACTCAGCCTAACAACGTCCGCCCGCCCCTCGAAGACCTGCGCTTCAAGCTGATTGTCGATGTATCCGGCGCGTGAGCCGCTCGGCAGGTCGGCGATGACAAAGCCGCCCTGAAGTCCGGGATAGATGCCGTGGTCGAGCGGGATCAGGCCGATGTGGACGTTGGGTCGCTCGGCCTGGTCGAGCAGATGCTCGATCTGCTGGGCCATCACGTCGTGGCCGCCACACGTCCGGCGCAGCACCATCTCGTCCAGCACCAGGAACACCTCCGGTGGAGTATCGCGGTCGAGGATCGCCTGCCGCGACATCCGCTCGGCCACCTTCTCGTCCAGCCGGGCGCCGGAGAAGCCACCGATCCGGAACAGCGCCCGTGCGTACGCCTCGGTCTGCAACAGACCGGGCACGAAGGCGGGCTCATAGCCGCGGAGGGTGGTTGCCTCGCGCTCGTATTCCAGCCACTCGCGCAGCCAGACGGGCGAGAAGGAGTCCACCACCAACTCGGTCCAGAGGTTGACGAAGAAGCCTCCGGTTTCCAGGGCCTCGTCCAGCAGCCCCAGGAACTTCTCGTCCAGCGGTGCCTTTCCCTGCTCGATGTTGCTGATATGCGAGTCCGAGCAGAAGGTCCGTTGACCCAGGGCTATCTGGGTCATGTTGGCGGCGACCCGGCGGCGCCTGATTTCACGGACCAGATACTCCGACGGCGAGATTCCCACGCGTTCCACACCTTCCCAGGATTTCGGGTTCTGTCTATCGACCGTCACCAGCGGTGCTGGTTCGTCCACGAAGCGGGTTGTGCTGTTCCGACAGTAGGGGCTCACCCACCACAGTGTCACCAAGGAACCGCTCGGATCCTCCCGGTACGTACGACCGGACGTGGACGGGTGGAACTGGGGCCGCCCCGCAGCCCGCCCCCATCGGACCGGAGCGGCCCCACTCAAAGCGAGGAGGTGCGATGACCGCGAAACATGTGCCCCTGCGCCCGCTCTGGATCTGCCGGACCGATGCCCAACCGTGGCCCTGTGCCGACGCCCGACTCGACCTCGTGGCCGAGTTCCGGGACCGGACGCTCGCACTGACGCTCTTCCTCGGCGCCCAGTTCATCGAGGCGCTGGGCGACCTGCACACCATCGATCCCGAGCTGGGTAGCCCGCCCGACTCACGCGCCCTGTACGAACGCTTCATCGGCTGGGTGCCCGTACGACGAAAGGCGGGTGCCGCGTTGCCCGACGAGGACAACCTGACCGCTCCGCACCGTCCCTCCGTCGATAACTGGCGCTGCCTCGATGACGACGAGGACTGGCCGTGTGCGGTCTTTCGCCGCCGGATGTGGGCGCTCTATCCGAGGGAACCAGAACGACTCGCCGCCTTCATGCGGCACTTCCGGGACAGGGCGGCACCGGCGCTACCGGAACTGACCCCTGAGCAGATCGAGGCGAGATTCATCGACTGGATCAACGACCCGCCCATTCGTCGCCGACTGAGGTCGATATGACGACCACCGACAGCGGGAAGACCGGCCCCGAATGCGTGCACTGCCAGCTCGTTTTCCCCGAACTGATCCCCGGCCGCCCAGCCCCCATCCATGTCGAGCGAGAGACGCAGAAAACCTGCTTTGGCAGCGGAGCGCGTACGGCCACAGACGTAATCACGCAGAGTTCGGCTCGCCGAAGCCGGCGGACCCTCTGGTGATCAAAGAGAACGGTACGGGCCGGGACCCCCCGTGGATCCCGGCCCGTACCGGCATCCCTCAAACTAGGCCAACGCCCCGCACCTCCGGGCGGAAATGCGGGGCGTTCCGAGATGTGGGCAACCTCAGGGGCGGGGCCGGGGGCGCCAGACCACCAGGGCGGTCGACACCTGGTTGGTCGGCACCAGGTCCCGACGGGGGAACGGGCCGGTGGCCGCCGCCTCCAGCTCGGCAACCCGCCGGTACGCGTGCTCCAGCTCGGCTTCCATCTGCGCCATCCGCTGCTGCAACTCGTCGACCAGCTGCTCCAGCCCGATGATCCGCTTGATCCCGGCGAGGTTGACCCCGTCGTCCTGGCTGAGTCGCTGCACCTCGCGCAGCAGGGCAACGTCACGCACGCTGTAGCGCCGGCCGCCGCCCGCCGCCCGGCCGGGTTGGACCAGGCCCATCCGGTCGTACTGGCGGAGGGTCTGTGGGTGCATCCCCGCCATCCGGGCCGCTACCGAGATCATCAGTACCTTGGCATCGGACGACGTCTCGACCGAGATGATGAATTCCTCAGTCATCGCCACTCACCTCCGCATCACTGACCGCTAGTTAACTCGACGCACCCGGGCGTCGAGATGTTCCCGCCCGGCCGGGGGACTCTGCTTGGCGAACAATTCCAGTGCCTCACGGGCCTCGGCGGAGAGCTGCGCCGGCACCTGGACCTCGACGGTGACGAGCAGGTCGCCCGGCTGACCGTCGCGCCGGGCCACGCCCTTGCCACGCGCCCGCAGGGTCCGGCCGCTCGGGGTGCCCGGCGGCACCCGCAGGGTCACCGCACCGTCCATGGTGGGCAGCCGCAGGTCGGTGCCGAGCACCGCCTCGGCGAACGTGATCGGCACGGTCAGCGTGAGGTCATCACCACTGCGCCCGAACAGCTCGTCGTTGCGGACCTTGATTAGCACGTACAGGTCACCGGCGGAGCCGCCGCGCTCACCCGGCTCACCACGCCCGGCCAGCCGGATCCGCTGGCCGTCGGCCACCCCACCGGGGAACCGTACGTTCAGCGTGCGGGTCTTGGTAACCCCGCCGGTGCCGAGGCACTCCGGGCACTTCTCCTCCACCACCGTGCCGACGCCCTGACACTCGCGGCACGGCTCGGAGAAGCTGAACGAGCCCTGGTTGCGGGTGACCACACCGGCGCCGTGGCACTGCGGGCAGGCCCTCGGCTGGGTGCCGGGCTTGGCGCCGTCGCCGTGGCAGGTGTCGCAGACCCCCGGCGCCCGCAGGGTCAGGGGCAGGGTGACCCCGCGTACGGCGTCGTTGAAGTCGAGTACGACCTCCGCCTCGACGTCGCGTCCCCGGGCCGGACCACGACCCCGTGGCGGTGCTCCGGCGGCACCGCCACCGGAGAAGATCGAGCTGAACAGGTCGGAGAATCCGGCGCCGCCGAACCGGCGGTCACCGGCTCCGCCGGCACCGGGCTGGCCGGCGTTGCCGAACAGGTCGGAGACGTCGAACGGGTAACCGCCACCGGCGGTCGGCTGTCCGCTGCGCGCGTTGCGCCGGAAGGCGCCCGAGCCGAACAGCGAGCGCATCTCGTCGTACTCGCGGCGTTTGCGGTCGTCGGAGAGGACGTCGTACGCCTCGGAGACCGTCTTGAATCGCTCCTCGGCCTGCGGATCGCCCGGGTTGTGGTCCGGGTGCGACTCGCGGGCCAGCTTGCGGTACGCCTTCTTGATCTCGTCGGAGGAGGCGGACTTACCCACACCCAGCGCGGCGTAGAAGTCCTTCTCCAGCCAGTCCTTGGAACTCATCTGTCGTCCACCCCCTTCCTCGCGTCGTGATCGGGGCGCACCGGGCCCGCCGCAGCGGTCACCGGTACGCCCCGATCATGACAGTCGAATCCCACTACTCCGGATCGGCGACGGCGACCAGTGCCGGCCGCAGCAGGCGCTCGCCGAGTTGGTAACCCCGGCGCATGACCTCGACGCAGGTGGGTTCGGTGACGTCGGACGAGGTCCGGTGCGCCACCGCCTCGTGCCGGGTCGGGTCGAACGGGTCGCCCTTCTCCCCGAACGGGGTCAGGCCGAACCGGGTCAGTGCCGCGTTGAGCTGCTCGGCGACGCTGCCGAACGGCCCGACCAGGTCGCCGTGCTCACGTGCCCGATCCAGGTCGTCCAGTACGGGCAGCAGCGCGGTCAGCACCTGTCCGGTGGTCTGCTCGGCCGCCAGTCCCCGGTCCCGGTCAACCCGCTTGCGGTAGTTGGCGTACTCCGCCGACACCCGCTGGAGGTCACGGGTCCGCTCGTCGAGCTCGGCCCGCAGTGCCTCCAACTCGGCGCCGAGCGGTCCGGGTGCGCCGCTGACCGGCTTGGCCGGCGCGTCCACCACCGCACCCTCGGGGCCGCTCGGCTGGCCCAGCTTCGGCCCACGGGCCTTGCCGTCCGCGAGTTCGACCTCGACCTCGGCGTCCTCGACCAACTCGTCCAGGATCGGGGTGCCCGACTGGTCGGACTCGCCGACCAGCCCCTCGTCGTCGTCCGAGTCGTCCGGCTGCTCCGGCCCGGCCCCGTTCACCGACGCCGCGACCTCTGCCGAATCGGCATCGTCGGTGTCCGGATCGGCACCGTCGTCGGTCCGGTCGTCGTTGCGTTCGTCTCGGATGACAACCCGCTCGTCAGCCTGCTCCTGCGCCGGGCCGGAGCCACCCGGCGTCGACCCGGTGGTCTCCGGGTCGGCGGCTTGTGGCTTCTCCGTCATGACTTCTCCTCGCTCCGCTCGTCCAGACTCCGGTCCACGGGACCGGGCTGGCCGATCACCCTGCGCTGTACGGCCACGCGACTACCTCGCGCCGGACAGCGTCGAGGGCAGCGCCGGTCCCGGTCGCCCGGTGGCGACCGGGCCGGCGTGGTGGCGACGGGTCACTTCTTGTCGTCCTCGTCGACGATCTCGGCGTCCACGACGTCGTCCGGGCCACCGGCCGGCTTGCCGCCGGTCGGGCCGGCACCGGTCGCACCGGCACCCGCGCCTGCGGCACCGGGCTGCTCGCCCTGCTCCGCCTGCTGGGTGTAGAGCAGCGAGCCGGCCTGCTGGGAGACCGTGGCCAGCTTCTCGTGCGCCGTCTTGACCGCCTCCAGGTCGGTGCCGCCGAGCGCGCTGCGCAGGTCACCGAGGGCCTCGTTGATCTGCTCACGGGACTCGCCGGGGAGCTTGTCGCCGCTCTCGGCCAGGAACTTCTCGGTCTGCCACTGGAGCTGCTCGGCGACGTTGCGGGTCTCCGCCTCCTCGCGGCGACGCTTGTCGTCGTCGGCGTGGTCCTGGGCGTCGCGCATCATCCGCTCGATGTCGTCCTTCGGCAGCGCCGAGCCGCCGGTGATCGTCATCGACTGCTCCTTGCCGGTGCCGAGGTCCTTCGCGTTGACGTGCACGATGCCGTTGGCGTCGATGTCGAAGGTGACCTCGACCTGCGGGACCCCGCGCGGTGCCGGCGGCAGACCGGTCAGCTCGAAGGTGCCGAGCTTCTTGTTGTAGGCGGCGATCTCGCGCTCACCCTGGAAGACCTGGATCAGCACCGACGGCTGGTTGTCGTCCGCCGTGGTGAAGACCTCGGAGCGCTTGGTCGGGATGGTGGTGTTGCGCTCGATCAGCTTGGTGAAGATGCCGCCCTTGGTCTCGATGCCCAGGCTCAGCGGGGTCACGTCGAGCAGCAGGACGTCCTTGACCTCGCCCTTGAGCACACCGGCCTGGAGTGCCGCACCGACCGCGACGACCTCGTCCGGGTTGACGCCCTTGTTCGGGTCCCGGCCGATGAGCTGCTTGACCAGCTCGGTGACGGCCGGCATCCGGGTGGAGCCGCCGACCAGGATCACGTGGTCGACGTCGGCGACCTTGACCCCGGCGTCCTTGATCGCCTGCTCGAACGGGCCCTTGGTCCGGTCCAGCAGGTCCTGCGTCATGCGCTGGAACTCGGCCCGGGTCAGGGTCGCGTCGAGGTGCAGCGGGGCCGACGGGGCACCGTCGGTGGCCGCCGGACCGGCGGTGATGTACGGCAGGTTGATGCTGGTGGTGGTCGCCGCGGACAGCTCGATCTTGGCCTTCTCGGCCGCCTCGCGGAGCCGCTGCATCGCCATCTTGTCCTGCGACAGGTCGACGCCGTGCTGGCCACGGAAGGTCTTGACCAGGTGGTCGATGATCCGCTCGTCCCAGTCGTCGCCGCCCAGGTGGTTGTCACCGCTGGTCGACTTGACCTCGACCACGCCCTCGGCCAGCTCCAGCAGGGACACGTCGAAGGTGCCGCCGCCGAGGTCGAAGACGAGTACGGTCTGCTCCTTGGAGCCCTTGTCCAGCCCGTAGGCCAACGCCGCCGCGGTCGGCTCGTTCACGATCCGCAGTACGTTGAAGCCGGCGATCTCGCCGGCCTCCTTGGTGGCCTGCCGCTGGGCGTCGTTGAAGTACGCCGGAACGGTGATCACGGCGTCGGTGATCCGCTCACCGAGGTACGCCTCGGCGTCCCGCTTGAGCTTCATCAGCGTGCGCGCCGAGATCTCCTGCGGGGTGTACTTCTTGCCGTCGATGTCTACCGACCAGTTGGTGCCGACCTCCCGCTTGACCGACCGGATGGTCCGGTCCGGGTTGGTCACCGCCTGGCGCTTGGCGACCTCACCGACGAGCACCTCGCCGTTGCGGGCGAACGCGACGATCGAGGGAGTCGTCCGCGAGCCCTCGGCGTTCGCGATGACGGTGGGCTCACCGCCTTCGAGAACGCTGACGCAGGAGTTCGTCGTGCCGAGGTCGATGCCGACCGCACGTGCCATCTTTGCTTCCTCGCTTCGTTACTAGGCAGGTGACGGGCACCGCCCGCAGCACACCACCGCAAGTTGAGTGGACCGGACTCAATAGTGCCACGATGATCCCAGGCGTCAAGTTGGAGTTGAGTCACATCCGCGCAACCTCGCCCGATCGGGCTCCTGACCGGGGCCGAACGCCACCGACCGAGAGACCGGTACGGTCGGACCGAGATGGGTGCCTGTTGTCTGTCTTGCATGCATCAGGCAGGCTTTACCCGTGACGACGCACGGCGATCCCGCCAGTGGTCCCGGCGCGCCCGCTCTCGTGGAGAAACCTCCCACAATATCCGAATCTCCGGCCCAGACCACCGAAACCGACCCGACCGCACCCAACCCGCCGGTCGGACAGGTAGCGGCCGAGAGCGGGTCGAAAGACACGCCGAGCGGAGAAAACGACCTGCGCCCCGCGCTCGCACGACTGCGTACGGCGATCACCGAGACCGCGTACCCGTTGGTCCTGCCCTCGGCCGACGAGGCCCGGCAGGTCGGCGCGGCGGTGGCCGGGCAACTCGACGACTACCTGCTGCCCCGCCTCGCCCGGCTCGACGCCCCGCTGCTCGTGGTGGTCGGCGGCTCCACCGGGGCCGGCAAGTCGACCCTGGTCAACAGCCTGGTCCAGGCACGGGTCAGCGCCACCGGCGTGCTCCGGCCGACGACCAGGGCACCCGTGCTGGTCTGCAACCCGAGCGACCTCGCCTGGTTCCGCCAGGGCGACCTGCTGCCGGGACTGACCCGTACCGGTGACGCCAGCGACGACCCCGGCACCCTCCAGTTGATCGCGGCGCCGGCCCTTCCCCCCGGCCTGGCCTTCCTCGACGCGCCCGACATCGACTCGGTGGTCGACGCGAACCGGGCCCTGGCCACCCAACTGCTCGCCGCCGCCGACCTGTGGCTCTTCGTCACCACCGCCGCCCGGTACGCCGACGCCGTCCCGTGGGAACTGCTCCGCACCGCCCGCCAACGCGGCACCGTGATCGCCCTGGTCCTCGACCGGGTGCCCCGCGAAGCCGCCGACGAGGTCGCCGACCACCTCACCGAGATGCTCACCGAACAGCATCTCGGCGCCGCCCCGCTCTTCGTGCTCCCCGAAACCCCGGTCGACGGGCAGGGCCTGCTGCCGGAGCGGTACACCGCGCCGCTGCGCTCCTGGTTCGCCCGGCTCGCCAGCGACGCCGACGCCCGCGCGGCGGTCGTCCGGCAGACCCTCGACGGCGCCCTGAGCGCGCTGCGACCGGCGGTGGAGAGTCTGGCCACCGCCGCCGACGACCAGGCGGCCACCGCCGACGACCTCGCCGAACGCGCCCGAGCCGCCTACCGGGGCGCCCGGCGTACGGTCGAGCACGGGTTGCAGGACGGTCGGCTGCTCCGGGGCGAGGTGCTCAACCGCTGGCAGGAGTTCGTCGGCACCGGTGAACTGTTCCGCACCCTGGAGGCACGGATCGGGCGCCTGCGCGACCGGGTCGTCGCGGCGGTGACCGGGCGCCCGGCACCCGGCCGGCAACTCCAGCACGCGATCGAATCCCAACTGGTCAACCTGCTGCGCGGGGTCGCCGCCGAGGCCGCCGAGAGCGCGTACAACGCCTGGCACACCCATCCGTCCGGATCGGCCCTGCTCACCCCGGCGCTCGGCCGTTCCGGCACCGACCTGCCCGACCGGGCCGAGCGACTGATCCGGGACTGGCAGCGGGGCGTACTGGAACTGGTCCGGGCCGAGGCCGGCGGCAAGCGGTTCGTCGCCCGTACCGCCGCGTACGCGGTCAACGCGATGGGGCTCGCGGTCATGGTGGCGGTCTTCGCCTCGACCGCCTTCATCCCGACCGGGTTGGAGGTCGCCGCGGCCGGCGGCACCACCGTCGCCGCCCAGAAGGTGCTCGAAGCGATCTTCGGCGACCAGGCGATCCGTACCCTGGCCGCCCGCGCCCGCCGCGACCTGCTGGCCCTGGCCGATCAGCTGCTCGACGAGGAACTGGCCCGCTACCTCGACCAACTCGCCACCGTCGAGGTCGGCGCCGAACCCGGCGCCCGGCTGCGCGCGGCCGGCGCGGCGGTCGAACGGGCCCGCGCCCGCACCAGCCTCACCGGCGGCCCGGAGGGAACCCGGTGACCAACCTCGCGGGCAAGGTACGCGACGCGCTGCGCGGCGACCGGCTGATCGACGCCGACCGGCTGCTGAACCGGCTGGAAGCGGTGGACCGGTTCCGGCGCGCCGTCGACGGACTGCTGCCGGAAAAGCGCCTCGGTGCCGCACACACCCTGGTCGAACGGGCCGAGGCCCGGCTCGCCCTGTCCCGGGACCACACCGTCGTCGCCCTCGCCGGTGCCACCGGCAGCGGCAAGTCGAGCCTGTTCAACGCGCTCGCCCGGTGGGAGATGTCCCCGGTCGGGGTACGCCGGCCGACCACCGGCGTCACCCACGCCTGCGTCTGGGGGCCACTGACCGGCGCCGCCAAGCTGCTCGACTGGGTCGGCGTGCTGCCCCGGCACCGGTTCGTCCGGGAGAGCGCGCTCGACGGCGACGACGAACTCGCCCTGCACGGCCTGGTCCTGCTCGACCTGCCCGACTTCGACTCGGTCCAGTGGACCCACCGGGCCGAGGTCGACCGGCTGCTCGGCCTGGTCGACCTGGTCGTCTGGGTGGTCGACCCGCAGAAGTACGCCGACCGGGTGGTGCACGCCAACTACCTGCGCGACTTCAAGCGGCACCAGGACGTGACCGTGGTGGTGCTCAACCAGTCCGACCGGCTGCCGCCGGCCGAGGTGCCCCGGGTCGTGGCCGACCTGCGCCGGATCCTCGCCACCGACCAGCTCGACCAGGTGCCGGTGCTGGCCACCTCCACGCTCAACCAGGCCGGCATCGCCGACCTGCGGGCCGCCCTCGAACGTACGGTCGCGCAGCGGCAGGCGGCGTTGAGCCGGCTCTGGGCCGACGTGGACGTGGTCGTAGACGAACTCGCCGAACTGATGGGTCCACCGGCGAACGAGAACGACATCGACCGGCGGACCATCCGCCGGCTCACCGAGGCGCTCGCCGGTT
Source organism: Micromonospora sp. NPDC049529 (assembly GCF_055586685.1). NCBI lineage: Bacteria > Bacillati > Actinomycetota > Actinomycetes > Micromonosporales > Micromonosporaceae > Micromonospora > Micromonospora sp. NPDC049529. Next base: position 338,110 of record NZ_JBVJHT010000001.1, on the reverse strand, counting down.
CGGCCGGGGTGCCAGCGGTGGCCGAGGCGACCCGTCGGGCGTACGTGCACCGGGCCGCCGGGGCCACCGGCTGGCCGGTCGTACGCGGCTGGCGCCGGCTGCGCCCCGACCCGCTGCGCCGGCTGCACCTGCCCGGTTCCGGACGGGACGGGACGGCCGGGGACGAACCCGGCACCGCGCCCGCTCCGCTCGGGGTCACCTCGCTACCCGATCCGACCGCCGCCCAGCGTGCCGCCGTCGGTCTGGCCGTACGGGCGATCGCCGACCAGGCCGGTGCCGCGCTGCCGGCCCCGTGGACGGCAGCGGTGAGCGCCGCCGCCCGGTCCCGCCTCACCGACCTGCCGGACGCGCTCGACCGGGCGGTCGCCGGCACCGACCTCGGGATGGACCGTCGCCCGCTCTGGTGGCGGCTGGTCGGCGGGGTGCAGTGGCTGGCGATCGCGGCCGCGTTGGGCGGCCTCGGCTGGCTGGTGCTCGGGTACGCGCTGCGGGCGCTGGGGCTGCCGCCGCTGGACTACCCGACCGTCGGGGTGGTGCCGATGCCGACCGTTGCGCTGCTCGGCGGGCTGCTGCTCGGGGTGGTGCTCGCCCTGCTGGTCAAGCCGATCATCGCCTGGGCGGCGCGGCGGGCCGGCGGACGGGCCGAGGAGCGGCTGCACACCAGCGTCGGCGAGGTGGGCCGGGAACTGGTCGTCACACCCGTACGCGAGGTCCTGCGCCGGTACGCCCAGGCCCGCGAGGCGCTGGCCCTGGCCGCCCCGCGTCGATGAAGCGGTGGGCCGGGCCGCTGCTGCGGGCGGGTCTGCTCCTGCTCGGTCTGCTGCACGTGTCGTGGGGTGTGCCGGCGGTGGCCGCCCCGCGCTGGTTCTTCGACCACTTTCCCGGCTTCGGGCAGGCGTGGACGGCCGCGTACCCGCCGTACAACGCGCACCTGATGACCGACGTCGGGGCGGCGTTCCTGACCCTGGGCGCTCTGCTGCTCGCCGCCGCCTGGCTCGCCGACCAGCGGGTGACCAGGGTGGTACTCGGCGGGGTGCTGCTCTTCTCCGCCCTGCATCTCGCCTTCCACCTGGCCCATCACGGCACGCTCGCCGGTGGCGGGCTGGTGGCGAGCCTCGTCTCGCTCGCTCTGGGCGTACTCGCGCCGGGCGCGCTGCTGGTGCTCACGAGGTGGCCTCGGGCGTAGGGTCGAACCCATGGCGACGCCTCAAACCCCCTACGACGCGGTGCTGCACGCCGCCCGCGACGTAACCAAGCTGGACTGCGCACTGGACGCCGAAATGCTCGGCGCGGCACTTCTGGGCAGTGTCTACGCGATCGCCGACGAAGACCGCAGCACCGCCGTACGCGAGTTCGTCGGCGGTTTCCTCGCCGCGACGTCGCGGCGCCGCACGGCCGCGGCGACCACCATCCGGAACGTGTTCGCCACCCTGGTACCGGACGCCGAGGGCGCGGCCACGGTCAAGCAGGGCGCGACCGCGCCGCCGTGGTCGGGGCAGCTCGGCAAGGTCCGGCTGACCGGCAGCTACGCCTACGGCGACGTGTACGGCGACCAGACGTCCTACCTCGCCACCTTCGCGTACGACGACGGTGAGTCGGGCGGGCCGGAGCACGCGGTGGTGGCCCTGGTCGACCACAACATCGGGATCACGAAGGACGTCTTCGTCGGCGGCCCGGCCGAACGGATCCTCGGTCAGGTCCGCGAGATGTGCGCCAACGACGAACTGACCTGGTTCCGGGAGGAGGACCCGCGCCGGCTGCGCCGCGAGGTGGTCCGCTACCTGGAGGTGACCGACGAGCTCGGGGACCTGCCGGCGGAGGGTTCGCTCGCCACCGACCGGGCCCTGGTCGGTGCCCGGTTGGCGCTGCTGCCGGCGTCGGTGCTGACGGCGGTGCCGGACGAGCCCGAACCGCTCTCGCCGGAGCAGCGCTCGGCGCTGGTCCGGACCTTCCTCGACTCGCCGGAGGCGGCCCGGTTCGGGTTGGCCGACGTGCCGGAGGCCGACCTCGCCTCGCTGCACTTCTGCCTCAGCCTGGTGCTGGACCACTCGGCCAGCTTCCCGGACGCGGACCCGATGCGGTGGAGCCCGGCGGTCGCCGGTCTCTTCCTGCTCGACTGGGTGCACCGCCGCGCGGTGCTGGACATGGACGACGCGGCCATGCTGCCCCGCGCGGTCCGCGCCTGGGCCGCGTACGCGGCGCGTCGGCGGGGGCTGCCGGCGTCGGCGGTGCCGCAGACCGACGAGGCGATCGCGGAGATGGTGCCGGAGTTCGCCCGGCTCTACAGCACCGGCGAGCGGCGCAGTCCGGCGACGGCGGCGGTGGCCCAGTTGATGGCCGACGGGGTGGACCCGGACGACCCGGACGCGCTGGACGCCTGGATCGAGGCGAACCGGCAGCGGCTCGGCGAGGAGCCCGCCTGACAGCGGGTACGAACCCGGACAGCGGTACGGGGCGGCACCGAGTCAGGTGCCGCCCCGTACCCGTTCCCGTGCTAGCTGGCGTGCTCGTGGTCGTGCAGTCCGCCGCCACCACCGGCGGGAGCGGTCGTACCGCTCGCCGGCCCGGTGCGCGGGGCGGTCAGGCTGCGGGTGTCGAAGGCGTACGTGACCACGGCGTGCGCGACCGCGTCGGACATCTCGTCGATGGCCTTCTTGCTCACGTTGTTGATGTTGTCGCAGGCCTGGTGGTAGCAGACGTCGTAGGCGACTCCGGCGGTGCCGCCGTAGACGGCCGCCTCGGCCGGGGTCTTGATCCCCTCGGCGCCGGTGAAGAGGCCACCGGAGGGGATGTCGACGCCGGCCGCGATGAACGGGCCGTAGTCGCTGCGGCCGGAGAAAGGCGTTTCCGCCGACGCCAGCCCCTGGGACTCGAAGTAGTCGTGGAAGAGTGCCTCGATCGCCCCCGATCCGGGCGGTCCGACCGCCGAACCGGTGCCCGGCGGGAAGGCCGAGTTGTCGCCGTCGTAGACGAACCGTACGTAGTTGGGCGAGCCGACCATGTCGAAGTTGAGGTAGAGCGCGATCTTGTCCCGCTCGGCCTGCGGCAGGTTGGCGATGTAGTAGGTCGAGCCGACCAGGTTGGACTCCTCGGCGGCCCAGAGCGCGAACCGTACCTTGTTCTTCGGGTACACCCGCTTCATCTGCTCGGCGACCTCCAGCAGCGCGGCGCTGCCGCTGCCGTTGTCGTTGATGCCCGGCCCCTCGGGCACCGAGTCGAGGTGCGCACCGGCCATCACCACGTTGTTCGGGTTGCCCCAGCGCGACTCGGCGACCAGGTTCTCCGTGCTGGCCCAGCCCCGGAAGGTGTCGGTACGGACCCGCAGGGTGAGCCCGGCGGGCACCTGGGCGACGAGTTCCTGGCCGAGCGCCTGGCTCACCCCAACGGCGGCGAAGTCGGCGGTGAACGTGTTGCCGAGCGTGCCGGACAGGGCACCGGGGATGTTGTTGTACATGACGATCGCGGCCGCCCCGGCCGCCGCCGCCGTTGTCGCCTTCTGCCCGAACGGGCAGGTGCCCCGGCTGACCACGACGATCGTGCCGACGTTGGCCGGACCGAAGTCGGCGGCCGTGCAGCCGAGCGGGTCACCGACCGGCACGCTGGCCGGCGCGGTGACGTCGCCGCTGCCCGAGTAGCTCATGATCCGGTGGTCCAGGTCGCCCGGTGCCGGTGACACCCGCTCCAGCTCGGAGGGGGTGTTGATGAGGAACGTCTGGAAGTCGAACGCCTGCCGGGTGACCCGGTAGCCGGCCTTGCGCAGGACCTTCTCGGCGTACGCGACGGACTTGTCGTAGCCCGGCGAGCCCGAGGCCCGGCTGCCGCCGTTGCGGTCGCTGATCTTCTGGAGTTCCTTGAGATGGTGCATGACGCCGTTGGCGGTGACCGCCTTGCGCAGTAGCCAGGACTGGAACGCTCCTGACGACCCACCGGTGGCCTGTGCCGGCGGTGCCGCCACGACCACACCCACCACCAACGCGGTGCCGGCCGCCAGGAGACGACGACGCCAGGTACGACTGGATTGAGCCACACTGCCCTCCCGTTCGAGTCGCCGGGGTATCCCGGGTTCAATCGAAGGAGGTCAGCATAGTCAGTCGTCACCGTGTGGCGCTCGGCCGAACCGACAGCTTCGGTGCTGCACCGGAAGCGTTCTCCGGTGCCCTGACCCGCGACTTCACACCGTTCGTCGGTCCACTCAGGACTATTGGGCCGGTACGGCCGGCGGCCCGGTGACCGCTGCCCGTGCGGACGGGATCGGGCTCGGCCGGGCGGGGGTGACCGGGCGGGCCGAGGGCGTGGAGCGGGTGTCCGCGGCGGGCGCCGGAACGGGTGGCGCCGGACGCGGCATCGGCACGACGCGGGACGGCGAAGGCGGCGCGGGGGTCGGGGTCGGCCGGGCGGACGGCGTGGGTACGGGCGTACCGGTGCCGGTCGGTGCGGGCGTCGGACCCGGCTGGCCGCTCACGGTGGGACCCGGCGTCGGACCCGGCTGGCCGCTCACGGTGGGACCCGGCGTCGGACCCGGCTGGCCGCTCACGGTGGGACCCGGCTGGCCGCTCATGGTCGGACCCGGCGTCGGACCCGGCGCGTCACTCTCGGTCGGGCCGGGGGTCGGGCCCGGCGTGGGGCCCGGTGCGGGACTGCCGGTCGGCTCCGGCGTCGGGTCGGGGGTGCTGGTCGCGGTCGGCTCCGGGGTCGGCTCGGCGCTCGGCTCCGGCGCCGGGCTGGCGGTCGGATCCGGGCTGGGTGTCGGCTCCGGGTCCGGGCTGACCGTCGGTTCCGGAGTCGGGCCGGGGGTCGGATCGGGCGGCCCGGTCGGGGTCGGCTGCGGGGCGGGGTCGGACCCGCTCGGTTGCGGGCTGGGTGGCAGCACGGGCGGCGGTGCCGGCGGGCGGGTCGGCGGCGGTGCCGGCCGGGGCGGATGACCCGGCTCGGGCCGGGCGGGCCGCGCCGGTCCGGGTCCCCGGGGCACCGGGCCCACCGGGTCGGGCTGTCGTTGCACCGACGGGGTGATCCGGGCCTCGGCACCGGCCGGCAGGGTGCCCGGCAGCGCCGTCGGCGGCAGCGGCAGGACGACCGGCCCGACCGAGGGTGGGGCGATGAACGGGGTGGTACCGGTCGGCGTGGTGCCGACGGTGGCCGAGCCGGCGCCGATCGCGGCGATGATCGGCAACGACGAGGTGCTGGCCAGCAGGGTGACGATGAACAGGTAGCGCCGGGTGGGTCCGGCCAGCCCCTCGGCGCGGTGCGCCCCGGCGGTACGCCGACGCGCGGGCGTACGGCCGGACCGTCGGTGGCGGGGCGGCAGCGACGGTACGGGGTCCACACCGTGGTTCGGCACCGGCGTTCTCCTCGTCCTCGTTGTCCCGGTCGGCCTCGTCCTCGTCGGCCCCGTCGGTCGCACCGGTCCCGAGGCCTGACGCCGGCACCGGCGACATCGAGGTCATGCGACATCGCCGGTGCCGACGTGCGGCGGCGTCAACCGGGCGGGGCGGCAGGGAAGGTTCTCCCTACCGCAGCGGTAGCACCGCCACATACAGTGACGTAGTAACGCTTTGTTGGCTAGCCCCCCACAGCGTGTCAATTTTTGAAGTTTGGTGTCGACGCTCTCGATAACCATAAAAGGGACAGGAGTTCATGAAGACGACGCCGGTCGATCACTGAGCGAGGCCGACCTGTGGGCGCGCTCACCACCTCTGCAAATATGGACCTGACGGCAACGCAGCCAAGGTCTCCGCGTACCCCGCGGCAGGCGCGGCTCGACGCCGGCAACTCCCGAACCTGGTTCGGCCAGAATCCGGTTCACGCCGCGCGGCAACCCCCACCGGGGCTAGGCGTGGCGGCCACTACCCGGTCCGGCAGCAGCCGGGCGGGCGCTTGAGCTGCGCGGTCGGGAAACCCCCGAGGCCGACGCACACACGACAGGGAGAGACGGATGGCGAGAGGCGACGGCGGGGCCACGGCCCGCGGCAAGCGGGCCGCGCCCAAGGCGGCAAAGCCGGGGGCGACGCGTAAGGGCGATCCCAACCTGGTGCAGCTGCTCACCCCCGAGGGTGAGCGGATCGACTCGGTGACCGGCCCGGACGGGACCGAGTACCGGGTCGACTTCACCGACGAGGAGTACCGCGGGCTCTACCGCGACCTCGTCCTGGTACGCAAGCTCGACGCGGAGGCGACCGCGCTCCAGCGTCAGGGCGAACTCGGCATCTGGGCCAGCCTGCTCGGCCAGGAGGCCGCCCAGGTCGGCTCCGGTCGGGCCCTGCGCCCGCAGGACATGGCCTTCCCCACCTACCGAGAGCACGGCGTGCTCTACTGCCGGGGAATCGACCCGATCATGCCGCTGGGGCTCTTCCGGGGCGTGGACCAGGGCGGCTGGGACCCGAACGAGTTCAAGTTCAACATGTACACGATCGTGATCGGGGCGCAGACCCTGCACGCCACCGGTTACGCCATGGGCATCACCATGGACGGCAAGATCGGCGGCGACGAGGGCGAAGCCGTCATCGCGTACTTCGGTGACGGGGCCACCTCACAAGGTGACGTCAACGAGGCATTCGTCTGGTCGGGTGTGTTCAACTCACCGATCGTCTTCTTCTGCCAGAACAACCAGTACGCGATCTCCGAGCCGCTGGAGCGCCAGACCAGGATCCCGCTCTACCAGCGGGCCGCCGGCTTCGGCTTCCCCGGCGTACGCGTCGACGGCAACGACGTGCTCGCCACGTACGCCGTCACCCGCAACGCGCTGGACAACGCGCGCAACGGACAGGGCCCGACCCTGATCGAGGCGTACACGTACCGGATGGGCGCGCACACCACCACCGACGACCCCACCCGCTACCGGATCGCCAGCGAGGTCGAGGCGTGGCGGGCCAAGGACCCACTCGCCCGGGTCAAGGCCTTCCTGGAGAAGCAGCAGATCGCCGACGAGGCGTTCTTCGCCGAGATCGACGAGCAGGCCAAGCGGGAGTCCCTGCACCTGCGCGAGCGGGTGCTCGCCATGCCGGACCCGGAACCGCTGACCCTCTTCGACCACGTCTACGCCCACGGCTCGCCGCTGCTCGACGCGCAACGCGAGCAGGCAGCCCGGTACCTGGAGTCGTTCGAAGGGAGTGCGCACTGATGGCCACCGAAACCCTCACCCTGGGCAAGGCACTCAACCTCGGCCTGCGGCGCGCGCTGGAGCAGGACCCCAAGGTCGTCATCATGGGCGAGGACGTCGGCAAGCTCGGCGGCGTCTTCCGGATCACCGACGGCCTCCAGAAGGACTTCGGCGAGAACCGGATCATCGACACCCCGCTCGCCGAGTCCGGCATCATCGGCACCGCCGTCGGCCTGGCCATCCGTGGCTACCGGCCGATCTGCGAGATCCAGTTCGACGGCTTCGTCTACCCGGCGTACGACCAGATCGTGTCGCAGGTGGCGAAGATGCACTACCGGTCGCAGGGCAAGGTCAAACTGCCGATCGTGATCCGGATCCCCTACGGCGGTGGCATCGGCGCGGTGGAGCACCACTCCGAGTCGCCGGAGGCCTACTTCTCGCACACCGCCGGACTGAAGGTCGTGAGCTGCGCCTCCCCGCAGGACGCGTACGCGATGATCCAGCAGGCGGTGCTCTCGGACGACCCGATCGTCTTCCTGGAGCCGAAGCGGCGCTACTACGAGAAGGGTCCGGTCGACGTCGACGCCCCGCTCGCCGACGCGTACCCACTGCACGCCACCCGGCTGGTACGGGCCGGTCGGGACGCCACCGTGCTCGCGTACGGGCCGATGGTCCGGACCGCCCTGGACGCGGCCACCGCCGCCGAGGAGGACGGCCGGGACCTGGAGGTCTTCGACCTGCGCTCGCTCTCCCCGCTGGACCTGCGCCCGGTCTACGACTCGGTCCGCCGGACCGGTCGGTGCGTGGTGGTGCACGAGGCGCCCGGCAACCTGGGCCTCGGCTCGGAGCTGGCCGCCCGGATCACCGAGGAGTGCTTCTACTCACTGGAGGCGCCGGTGCTGCGGGTGACGGGCTACGACACCCCGTACCCGGCCGCCCGGGTCGAGGAGGACTACCTGCCGAACCTCGACCGGGTGCTCGACGGCGTCGACCGCACCTTCGGATGGTGAGCTGAGATGCCACGGATCGAACAGTTCAACCTGCCCGACCTGGGCGAGGGCCTGACCGAGGGCGAGATCCTCAAGTGGCTGGTCTCGGTCGGCGACACGATCGAGCTGAACCAGCCGATCGTCGAGGTCGAGACCGCCAAGGCGGCGGTCGAGATCCCGGCGAAGTGGGGTGGCGTCGTGCACGCCATCTTCGAGGCCGAGGGTGCCGTGGTCGAGGTCGGCGCGCCGATCATCCAGATCGACACCCAGCCCGGAGCCGGGCCGCTCGACTCCGGCGACAACGGCGGCTCCGCTGGCAACGGCGGTCTGCCGGTGCCGTCGGCCGAGTCCCTGGCCGCGGTGGAGATCGCCCCGGCCGAGGGCGCGATCGAGCCCGGCCTGATCGGTGGTCCGGCGCCGGGTGGGCGTACCGCCGTGCTGGTGGGTTACGGGCCGAAGACCGGTGCCGCGAAGCGGAGGCCGCGCAAGGGCGCTGCCGCCGCCGAGCCGGTGGGCGCGGTGACTCCGACGCCGGCCGCTCCGGCCCCGGTACGCCAGCCCGCTCCCGCTCCGGCTCCGGCGCCCGCTCCACGGGTGCAGGAGGCGCCGGCTCGGGCGGCGAACGCGTTGGTCAACGGTGGACCGGTGCTGGCGAAGCCGCCGGTGCGCAAGCTCGCCCGGGACCTGGGCGTGGATCTGACCGTACTGACCGGGTCGGGACCGCTCGGTTCGATCACGCGCGATGACGTACACCGGGCCTCGGCCGGTGCCCCGGCGCTGGCCGAGCCGGTGGTCGCGACGGTGGCGGGGTCCTCGGCCCCGGCCTTCGGACCCGACCGCGAGCAGCGGATCCCGGTGAAGGGGGTACGGAAGCTGACCGCGGCGAACATGGTCGCGTCGGCGTTCTCCGCACCGCACGTCACCGAGTTCCTGACCGTCGACGTGACCCGTTCGATGAAGGCGATCGACCGGCTGCGGGCGCTGCCGGAGTGGCGGGAGGTACGCATCTCCCCGCTGCTGCTGGTCGCCAAGGCGGTTCTGCTGGCCGTCGGCCGGCACCCGATGGTCAACTCGACCTGGGCGGGCGACGAGATCGTGGTCAAGGAGTACGTCAACCTGGGCATCGCGGCGGCCACCGAGCGCGGTCTGATCGTGCCGAACATCAAGGACGCCGGTCGGCTCTCCCTGCGCGAGCTGGCGGACGCGATGACCGCGCTGGTCCAGACCGCGAAGACCGGTCGTACGGCACCGGCCGACATGTCCGGCGGCACGCTCACGATCACCAACGTGGGGGTGTTCGGCGTCGACACGGGTACGCCGATCCTGCCGCCCGGTGAGTCGGCGATCCTTGCCTTCGGTGCCGTACGGGACACCCCGTGGGTGCACAAGGGCAAGATCAAGGTGCGCCAGGTGACCACCCTCGGCCTCTCCTTCGACCATCGGATCATCGACGGCGAGCTCGGGTCGAAGTTCCTCCGCGACATCGGCGCCTTCCTGGCCGACCCGGAGGCGACGCTGCTCGCCTGGACCTGACCGACGCCCGAACCGGGGCCGGATCGAACCCGATGTCCGATCCGGCCCCGGCGAGAGCGGTACCGAGCCAACCGGCCGGTGTGCCCGGGGTTAATCCCGGGGGCACCGGCCGTGTCCGTCAGGCAACACGAAACGTCAGCACAATAGCCTCGCAGCCTTCGATTGTTCGGCCAGTGTCTCAGCTCACCTACTAATCGTTGGTCGCCGGCTCGGCGGTGCGCTTTAATGGAGGTACGCAACGGCTGGGGACAACCAGCCAGAGGGGCACACCATGAGCATGATCGACAAATTCCGCAGTCGCCGGGACGCCGCACGCCGCGCACGGGCCATCGAGCGCGCGCTCCGTTCCGCCAACTCACCGGCCGTCCGCGACGAGATCCTCACGATCGCGCAGCGCTACTACGGCTGACGCCCACCAGACCTTCTCCTCTTCCTCCCAGATCGATGACCCGCCTGTTCACCCAGGCGGGTCATCGGCGTTTCACGCCCAGTCATCGGCGTCGCGCGGCCACGAGACCGGGATAACCACGCATCAACGCGCCCGGTACGGTTGGGCTCGGTCGTCACCCGACCGGGCCGGACGGGATGTCTGGGTAGGTAGACCCGACTCGACTCCCCGCCGGCAGCCCGGGCCCGACGGCCGGCGCTGACCGGGCGGCACCGGCCTCGACCGGTTACCGTGCGGGAAGCTTGCACGGCCGCCCCGGCCGGCGCCCCGGCCGCACGCCGGTGACGTCCGGACGGCGTCGGCACGGCCGACATGTCATGGAGGAGACGCGCGCATGACGTCCGAGGACCTGCAGCATCCCGGCCAGGAGCCGGACCAGGCTGCGCCGGGCCCCGCGGGACCAGCGCCGCAGGGCAGCCACGAACAACACCCCCCGCAGCGGTATCCGAGCCCGCCCGCGGCCCCACCCGGATACGACACCGGTTGGGCGCCGCCCGCGCCGACCGGCGGATCCCCCGCGACCACCCCCTGGGGCGCGACACCCGGACCGGATCGTCCCGACGCCGGCAGCCCGTGGGGTGTGCCGGGCAACCCGCCCGGTCCGGCCCAGCCCGAGTCGACCGGCGGCTGGGGTGCCCAGGGTGGCGCGGCGGCGGGCCCTCGCCCGACTCCGCCACCACTGCCGCCGGAGGTCGCCGGTGCCCAGCCGTGGGCACCCGGCGAGGCCTGGGGCGCCTCCGAGCCCGGCCGGGCCAGCGTGCCCCAGCCAGGCGCCGCCCCGCCCGAGTTGCCGCAACGGGAACGGGCACGGTTCGGGGCCGAGACCTTCCCGGCCGACCAGTTCCCACCGGATCCCGGCACCGAGAGCCGTCCGGCCTGGGGCGAGCCGCCGGACCGTGGCGCCCAACCGGGCGGATCTCCGACTCCGATCTACCAGCCGGCTCCGGGGCCGGGCATCTCGCCCGCCGGTGCGGTCCCGCTGCCGCCGCAGGAGCCACGGGTTCCGGGCGCGAGCCTGGCCGCGTCCCCGCCGGCCGACTTCGCCCCGCCCTCGGACTACACCCAACCCGCCGAGTACGCCCCACCCCCCGGCGACTGGGCCCCGCCCGCCGGCTACCCGGCACCCGGCGGCTTCCCCCCGCCCGCTCCGGACTACCCGGCCGCCGGCCCGGACTATTCGGCACAGGCGGACTATCCGGCACCGACCGGATGGGCTTCGGCGTCCGGTTACCCGCCGGCCGACGATTTCCCCGCGGCCACCGGCCCGGCGCCGCACGCCGACCGTCCCGGCCGCCCGGAGGCCCCCGACTATCCGGACGCCCCGGCGCAGATCGACTTCCCGCCGTCGCCCGGCTACCCCCGGCAGCTCAACTACGACCAACCACCGACCTACGGGAACCCGGCGCCCGCCGAGCCGCCGTCCTACGGCAATCCGCCCGCCGCCGAGCCGTCCTACGGGAACCCGCCCGCCACCGAGCCGCCGTCCTACGGGAACCCGCCCGCCGTCGAGCCGTCCTATGGGAACCCGCCCGCCGTCGAGAGCGGCTTTCCGGCGACCGGCGGTTACGGCGGGCCCGACCCGGACAACGGCGGCGGTCGTGGCGGCAGCGCCGGGTACGGCGCCGGACCGGACTACGGCCAGCCGTCCAACGACGGCCGGGACGTCCCGTCGGCGCAGCCCTGGGCACCGGAGGGCTACTCCGGACCCGGTGGCGACGAATCCCCGCAGTCCCCGGCGCCTCCCGTCGTCCCGCAGCCCCGCACGTCGACCGAGTCGGGGATCTCCGGTCGGGTGTCCATGCCGTCCCTGAGCCGTCTGGAGCAGCCGGAGCCGATCCAGGAGGTCGACCCCATCGAGATCCGGGCCGGTGCCGCTGTTCCGGCCGGCACGGCCGTCCCGGCCAGCGCCGCCGTCTCCGGTAGCGCGGCCGTCTCGGGTAGCGCCTCGGTCCCACTCGCCAGCCGGGTCATGCCGCCGACGGACCAGGCCGTCAGGTCGTCGGCCATACCCGCCCCGCAGCCACGGGTGTACGGCCGGCCGGTCGACGCCGACCCGGTGGGGCAACCCGACCAGCAGGTCGCCGCAGACCCGAACCGGTCGGCGAACGACCCGTCGGCCCGCCGGAGTTCCACCACGTACGGTGCGCCCGGTGGTTTCCAGGAGCCCGCCGAGTACCCCGAACCGAACAACGGATACCCGGAGCCCACCGGCTACGCCGAGCCGACCGGGTTCGCCCCGGCATCGAGCGGACACCCGGACGCCGGTGGCTACACCGAGCCGGCCGAGTACCCCGAGCCGGCACCCCGACGCGGCCCCACCACGTACGGGGCGGCGGCCGTCCAGCCGGTTCCCCAGGAGGCGGCCGAGCACCCGGTCTCCCCGGCGGCCGCACCGCAGGCCAGCGGAGCCGCTCGGGTCGCCCCGCCCCCGGGATCGGGATTCGACGCCCCGCCGCCCGGATTCGACGCCCCGCCCTCCGCATTCGACCCGCCGGCCGGCGGGTTCCCGCCACCATCGGCCGGGTTCGACGGGTCACCGAGCGGATTCGCACCGGCATCCACCGGATTCGACGGGCCACCCGGCGGGTTCGGTCCGGCGCCGGGCGCCTTCGACGGACCGCCCACGGGCTACGACAACCAGCCGCGCGGGTTCGAGCCGGCGCAGTACCCGGGCACAGGCGGCGCGCCCTTCGGCGACCTGCTCGGCGAGGGCCCGAACGCGATGCCGGGCAGTCCGGCAACCGGTTCGGCCCGCCCGTCCGGCCCCGGGCAGTACGGTCAGCCGAGCATGTCCGGGCGTGCCGGCATGGACGGGCTCGACGATCGGACCAGCGTTTCCCCGGTGGTGCCCGCTCCCGCGCTACCGCCGATGCCGCCGCCCCACCCGGCTTCCGCCGGCACCGCCGCCTGGCCGACCCAGGCGGCACCGAGCGAGCCCGAGCAGAACCGGTTCGACGCGTTCAAGCCGGATGCCGAGGCGAAACCCGAGCCGGCGCCGACCCCCCAGGTACGCAACGGTCGGGTACTGCTGATGGTGCTGACCGCTGCGGTACTGCTGCTCGCCATCCCGCTCGGCGCGCTGTGGTTCATCGGCCAGGGCGGCAGCGAGCCCGTGTTCAACCCCGCCGTCGGGGAGTGTGTCAAGCAGTCCGGTAAGCAGGCGATCGGGGTCGCGTGCACCGAACCCGGCTCGTTCACCGTGGTGTCGAAGGTGGCCAGCGAGGCGGAGTGCGCCGACCAGGCGCTACCGAAAGTCATCATCGCCACCGAGGACGGCAAGCAGCAGGTGCTCTGCCTCCGGCCCGCCTCTGGCGGCTGACCGGCACCGGCACAGGTCAGGCAGGTCGAAAAACGTCCGGCGCCCGCTCCGATTTCCGGGGCGGGCGCCGGACGTCGTCGTACCTGCGGGATGGCAGGGGTTCCGGGGGGAACGAGGGTGAGGGCGAGGGGGTCGGGCAGGATGGGGGCATGGCTGAGATACGTACGGCCCGGGTCCGTGCTCCAGAGTTGCAGGGTCGTGGCTGGCTGAACACCGGGGACAAGTCCTACTCGATCAAGGACTTCCGGGGACGGATCGTCCTGCTCGACTTCTGGACCTTCTGCTGTATCAACTGCCTGCACGTACTGGACGAGCTCCGGCCGCTGGAGGAGAAGTACGGCGACGTACTCGTGGTCGTCGGGGTGCACTCGCCGAAGTTCGAACACGAACGGGACGCCGACGCACTCGCCGCCGCCGTCGAACGGTACGAGGTGCACCACCCGGTGCTGGACGACCCCGAACTGCACACCTGGCAGCAGTACGCGGCCAAGGCGTGGCCGACGCTCTCCGTGGTCGACCCGGAGGGTTACGTCGTCGCGATGATGGCCGGCGAGGGGCACGCCGAGGGGCTGGGCCGGCTGATCGAGGAGTTGATCGCCACCCACGAGGCGAAGGGCACCCTGCACCGGGGCGACGGCCCGTACGTCCCGCCCGCCGAACCGACGACCAGCCTGCGCTTCCCCGGCAAGGCCGTGGTGCTCGACGGCGGCACCCTGCTCGTCTCCGACTCGTCCCGGCACTCGATCGTCGAGCTGGCCGCCGACGGCGAGACGCTGCTGCGCCGGATCGGTTCGGGTGACCGGGGCCGGGCCGACGGCGGGCCGGCCGATGCCCGCTTCGCCGAACCGCAGGGGATCTGCCCGCTGCCGGCGCACGTGGCCGAGGTGGTCGGTTACGACTTCGTGGTCGCTGACACGGTGAACCACCTGCTGCGCGGCGTACGCCTGGACAACGGCGAGGTACGCACGGTCGCCGGCACCGGCCGCCAGTGGCGCTCGACCGTCGACGACCACCCGCACGACGCGGTCTCGATCGACCTCTCCTCCCCCTGGGATCTCGCCTGGTACGACGACAAGGTGATCGTCGCCATGGCCGGCATCCACCAGCTCTGGTGGTTCGACCCGATCAAGCGGACCGCCGGCATGTACGCCGGCACCACGGTCGAGGCGCTCAAGGACGGGCCCCTGGACCAGGTGTGGATGGCGCAGCCGTCCGGGCTGTCGGTGTCGACGGACGGGCGGCGGCTCTGGATCGCGGACAGTGAGACCAGCGCGCTGCGTTACATCGAGGACGGGGTGATGCACACCTCGGTGGGTCAGGGACTCTTCGACTTCGGTCACGTCGACGGTCCGGCCGACCAGGCACTGTTGCAGCACCCGCTGGGGGTGTGCGCGCTGCCGGACGGTTCGGTGCTGGTCGCGGACACGTACAACGGGGCGGTGCGCCGGTTCGACCCGGTGACCGGGCTGGTCAGCACCGTCGCGGACGAGCTGGCCGAACCGAGCGACGTGCTGCTGACCGGCGACGGCGACGTGCTCGTGGTCGAGTCGGCGGCGCACCGGCTGACCCGGCTGGCGCCCGGTGCCCTCTCGGCCGCCGGGGCGAGCACGGTCAGCGGCGAACGGCACCGGACCGAACGCCCGCCGACCGACCTGGCCGCCGGGTCGATCACCCTGGACGTCATCTTCACGCCCGCGCCCGGTCAGAAGCTGGACGAGTCGTTCGGCCCGTCGACCCGGGTGGTGGTGTCCGCGTCCCCGCCGGAGCTGCTGCTCGGCGGGGCCGGGGTGAGCACCGACCTGTCCCGCGAGCTCGTCCTCAACCCGGAGGTGCCGGCCGGGGTCCTGCAGATCACCGCGCAGGCGGCGACCTGTGACGCCGAGGCGGAGCACGCGGCCTGCCACCTGACCCGGCAGGACTGGGGCGTCCCGCTGCGGATCACCCCGGACGGCGCGAACCGGCTGCCGCTGATCCTGCGCGGCCTGGACGACTGACCGACCGCGGCGTCACGTGAACGGGGTGAGCCCGACCGGCCGCTCCGTCACGTGAACGGGGTGAGTTCGACGTCGGTGGCGAGGAGCGCGGCCCGTACCTGACGGGCCATGGTCACCGCCCCCGGCGTGTCCCCGTGCAGGCAGATCGACTCCACCGGGCAGGGTACGAGGCTGCCGTCGACGGCCACCACGACCTGCTCGACGGCCATCCGTACGGCCCGTTGCACGACCTGCTCGGCGGCGGTGACGAGCGCGCCCGGCGCCGTACGCGGAACCAGGGTGCCGTCGGGTTGGTACCCCCGGTCGGCGAAGCCCTCGGCGACCGGGCGGAGTCCGGCTTCGCGGGCCAGTTCGGCGAGCATCGATCCGGGCAGGCAGAGTACGGGCAGGTCGGCGTCGTACTCGGCGACGGCGGCCACCACCGCCGCTGCCTGGGTGTGGTCGACCGCCGCGACGTTGTAGAGCGCGCCGTGCGGCTTGACGTACCGCATCCGGGTGCCGGCGACCCGGCAGAACGCGTCGAGCGCGCCGAGCTGGTAGGTCACCTCGTCGCGTAGTTCGGCGAAGGCGTAGTCGATCCGCCGCCGTCCGAAGCCGGCCAGGTCGCGGTAGCCGACCTGGGCTCCGACGGCGACGCCCCGCTCGGCGGCGGCGATGCAGACCCGGCGCATGGTGCCGGGGTCACCGGCGTGGCCGCCGCAGGCGACGTTGGCCGAGGTGACAACGTCGAGCAACGCCTCGTCGTCGCCGAGTTGCCAGATGGCGAACCCTTCACCGAGGTCGGCGTTCAGGTCAATCGAGCGCGGTCGGTCCATGGAATCGCACGATAGTCCCGGGTCGGGCCTGCGCGAGCGGCAGCACGTCGTCCAGTACCGCGATCACCGGGTAACCCCCGGTCGTCGGATGGTCGGCGAGGAAGATCAGCGGCTGGCCGTCGGCCGGCACCTGGATCGCGCCGAGCACCACGCCCTCGCTCGGCAGTTCGCCGGCCACCGCACGGGGCAGGGCCGCACCGGCCAGCCGCGCACCGACCCGGTTGCTCATCACACCGACCGTGTACGCGGTGCCGAGCAGCGTGCGTACGGCCGCGGGCGTGAACCAGTCGTGCCGGGGGCCGAGTCGTACCGGCAGGTCGAGTTGCGCAGGTGGGGGCCCGACGGGCAGGAAGTCCACCGGTGCCGGTGGGGCGGTCACCGGCCCGAGGGGCAGGGTGTCGCCGTTGCGCAGCGGGGCCGGTCCGAGTCCGGAGAGGGTGTCGGTGGACCGGCTGCCGAGCACCGGTTCGACCGCGATCCCGCCGGCCACGGCCAGGTAGTTGCGTACGCCGTGCCGGGCGGTCCCGAGTTCGACCAGGGCTCCCGCCGGTACGGCGACCGGCCCGCCGGTGTCGACCGCCCGCCCGTCCACCCGCAGTACGGCGCACGCGCCGGTGACGGCGATCGTGCCCGCTCGCGCGAGCCGCAGGGCGCACCCGGTCATCGTGGTCTCCAGTGCGGCCGCCGGCTCCGGGTTGCCGACCAGCCGGTTCGCCAGTTTCAGGGCGGCCGGGTCGAGTGCACCGGCTCGCGGTACGCCGAGGTGCGCCCAGCCGGGTCGCCCCAGGTCCTGCACGGTGGTGAGTCCACCCGCCCGGACCACCTGCACCGTCCCGGTGGTGTTCATGCCGGCACCAGCCGGACGCGGGTGCCCGGGACCAGCCGGGCGGGCGGGTCGCGGCGTACGTCGAACAGGGTCAGTTCGGTCCGGCCGACCAGTTGCCAGCCGCCGGGCGACGCGGTCGGATAGATCCCGGCGTACGGGCCGGCGAGGGCGACCGCCCCTGCCGGCAC
Source organism: Micromonospora sp. NPDC049529 (assembly GCF_055586685.1). Lineage (NCBI taxonomy): Bacteria > Bacillati > Actinomycetota > Actinomycetes > Micromonosporales > Micromonosporaceae > Micromonospora > Micromonospora sp. NPDC049529. The sequence goes on along the minus strand of NZ_JBVJHT010000001.1, from coordinate 320,902 downwards.
CCTGGGTCGGGGGCTGGGTAGCCGGGGCACCGCCCACGCTTCGGGCAGCCCGGTCAGGTAGGCGAAGCCGGGGGCGAAACCGCAGAACGCGACCCGGAGTTCGGTGCCGCTGATCCGGTCGACCGCTGTCGGTACGTCCACTCGCCACAGCTGCGCGACGGCCGCCAGGTCCTCCCCGTCGTACGCCGTCGGCACGTCGAGCAGCGGCCCGTCCTCGGCACCGGCGGCCGGCCGTGGCGTCCAGCCGGCGATCAGCTCCGCCGCCCGGTCCGGCTCCGGTACGCCGTCCACCAGGACGGTACGCGCGGCCGGCACGACGTCCACGGCGATCAGGTCACCGGCGTCGCGGCGCCGCCACACCTCGGCCCGCCACCGCTCCACCTCGGCGCCGTCCGCGCATTCGAGCAGCAGCGCGTGGGTGCCGACCGGGCGGATTCGCATCCGCCCATCCTGCCGGACGCGACGGTGAACCGGCCGGCACGCGGGAGTGATCCAATCCACTACCCATAGGTAACTTACGCTGCCGTAGCCTGGTGCGGTGACCACCTCGGCTTCGGCGCGGATCAAACCGGCCGACATCGGCAAGCCCCGGATGCGGGGCTGGCTGCACACGTACGCCTTTTTTGTCGCCCTTGTCAGCGGGGTGGTGCTCTGCTCGCTCGCCGCCACCCGGCCCGGCTGGGCACCGCTGGTCAGTTGCGCCATCTACAGCGTCACGGTCTGTGGTCTCTTCGGCACCAGTGCGCTCTACCACCGTCGGGTGTGGACGGAACGCGGCTTCCAGGTCATGCGCCGACTCGACCACGCGATGATTTTCATCTTCATCGCCGGCACCTACACCCCGTTCTGCGTACTGCTGCTGCCGCAGCGCAGCGCGACCATCCTGCTCACGATCGTCTGGGCCGGTGCGCTCGCCGGGGTGGCGGTCAAACTGGTCTGGCCGCACGCGCCGCGCTGGGTCTCCGCCCCGCTCTATCTCGGTCTCGGCTGGGTCGCCGTCGCGGTCCTCCCGGACATCCTGCGGTACGGCGGCGTGCCCACACTGGTGTTGATGGTCGCCGGGGGGCTCGCGTACAGCGTGGGTGCCGTCTTCTACGCCCTGCGCCGCCCCAACCCGTGGCCGACCGTCTTCGGGCACCACGAGTTCTTCCACGCCTGCACCCTGATCGCCGCGATCTGCCACCACGTGGCGATCTACTTCGCCCTGTACGCCTGAGCGTCGCTTCGCGGGACGGGATCCCGCTTTCGGACACGGGTAACCGACGCGGACCGCGTGGGGGGACGGTCCGCGCCGGCTACGAGGGGGTGGGTCGGGCCGTATTACCGGTCGGCCCGGGACCCGGTTATCCGGTTGGCTCAGATGGGGTGGCCGGGGCGACGCACCTCGCGGTACTCCTCGACCACCCGGTCGTCGCGCACCGGCACGATTCGGGTGTCCTCGACCGGAGTGGTGACGACCGTACGACGGCGGCTCTGCCACAGCCACGCGGTCATGATCAGGCCCACCAGACCGGCGAGCATCAGCACCCAGCCGACCACGCTGAGATCGAGCCAACCCAGCTCGACGTCCACCGCGAACGCGAAGATCGCGCCCATCGCGATGAGGAAGATACTTCCACCGATACCCACTTTGTCGCCCTCCTTGGCTATCCGCTGGCCTTGCCGGCCCGCCGCGGCCACTTTGTGAGGTTGCGGCACCGAAGGACTTACCCAGGTGCTTCCTCGCCCAATCACCGACTCTGGCCGTAGCGCGAGGTCGCCCAACAGGCACGGCTATAAAGGTCATGACGACGACGAGCG
>NZ_JBVJHT010000001.1:121979-319003 GCF_055586685.1 Micromonospora sp. NPDC049529 | reverse complement strand
GGAGCGAGGAGACGTTGCCGACCGAGCGCGAAGCGAGGTCGCCCAACAAGCACGGCTATAAAGGTCATGACGACGACGAGCGGAGCGAGGAGACGTTGCCGACCGAGCGCGAAGCGAGGTCGCCCAACAAGCACGGCTATAAAGGTCATGACGACGACGAGCGGAGCGAGGAGACGTCATGACCAAGCGCGTCGTACTGCTGCGGCACGCCAAGGCGGAGCGCCCGGCCAGGATCGCGGATTTCGACCGTCCGCTCACCGCCCGGGGGTACGCGGACGCGGGCGCCGCCGGTGCCTGGCTGGCCCACGGCGGTCATCTGCCCTCGGTGGTGATCTGCTCACCGGCGAAACGGACCCGGCAGACCTGGCACGGGGTGGCGCTGGCGATGGCCGAGACCCCGGCCGCGAGGGCCGGGGTCGAGGCGGAGGCTGGCGGCGGTCCGGTGGTGAGTTACGAGCCCTCGGTGTACGAGGGTGACGCCAGGGAGTTACTGGACCTGATCCGGGCGGTCGACCCGGCGGCGGCGGTGGTGTTGCTGATCGGGCACAACCCGAGCATCTCCGGACTCTCCCGCCTGCTCGACCCGGTACGCGCCGATCCGGACGGACTACGCACCAGTGGCATCGCGGTGCACCGCCTGGCGGTGGACGAGTGGACGCGGCTCACGCCGAGCCGGGGGCCGATAGAGGCGGCGCACACCGCCCGGAGTTGACGGTCCGCGCAGCCGTCAGGAGGGCGGGGCCTGCGGCGGGGGCGGGTCCGGCGGCGGTGGCATCATCGCGGTCGGATGCGAGAGCCGGTTCTCCTCCACGATCAGGGTCCGCGCCTTCTTTTTACTGGTTTGCCAGTACCAGAGGGTTGTCAGCAGCACGGCCAGCCCGGCCAGCATGAACACCCAGCCGACCGCGCGCAGGTCGAGCCACCAGATGTTCGCCCTGATGGCGAACGTCAGGATGGCTCCCAGTCCGATGAGGAAAATACCGCTACCGACGCCCATGTCCGCTGCACTCCCCCGTGCGATGGCTTCTGGGCTAACCTGACAAATCCCAACAAAATGTTGGTCGCACCGCCTCAACGATAACGCGGCGACCGACGAGCAGTCTTGCTCGTCGGTCGCCGTACGCGTGGGGTGCTAGGCAGTCGGTGCTAGCGCTGCCATACCGGTCAGAACGCGTCCTCCGGCAGGTCCATCACGTCGAGGTTGGTGGACTCGATGATGCGCCGGTCGGCCCCGATGCGGGGCAGCACCTCGTGGGCGAAGAACCGGGCCGCCGCGACCTTGCCGGTGTAGAAGGACCGGTCCGCCGCCGACACCTCGCCGCCCAGCGCCCGCAGGGCCACCTCGGCCTGCCGCTGGAGGAGCCAGCCGACCACGAGGTCGCCGACGGCCAGCAGCAGTCGCCGGCTGTTCAGCCCGACCTTGTAGACCGCGCGCGGCTCGCCGGCCTGCGCCTCGCCCAGCCAGCCCGTCATCGTTGCCAGGATGGTCTGCAACTCGGTGAGGGCGCGGCCGAGGGCCACCCGCTCCTCCTTGAGCTGACCGTTGCCGCCCTCGGCGGTGATGAACTCCTGGATCTCGCCGGCCACCACCATCAGCGCGCCGCCGTTGTCCTTCACGATCTTCCGGAAGAAGAGGTCGAGGCTCTGGATCGCGGTGGTGCCCTCGTACAGGGTGTCGATCTTCGCGTCGCGGACGTACTGCTCCAGGGGGTAGTCCTGGAGGAAGCCCGAACCACCGAAGGTCTGCAACGACTCGTGGCCGAGCAGCTCGTACGCCCGCTCCGAACCGCAGCCCTTCACCAGCGGCAGCAGCAGGTCGTTGACCCGCTTGGCCTGCTTCACCCCCGCCTCGTCACCGGCCGCCTGGGCCAGTTTCACCCTGTCCTGCCAGCTCGCGGTGTAGCAGACCAGGGCGCGCAGCCCCTCCGCGTACGACTTCTGGAGCATCAGCGAACGGCGGACGTCCGGGTGGTGGGTGATCGTGACGCGGGGTGCGTTGCGGTCGGTGGCGAGCAGGTCGGCACCCTGCTTGCGGCTCTTCGCGTATTCGAGGGCGTTGAGGTAGCCGGTGGAGAGGGTGGCGATCGCCTTGGTGCCGACCATCATCCGGGCGTACTCGATGATCAGGAACATCTGCCGGATGCCGTCGTGCACGTCGCCCAGCAGCCAACCCTTGGCCGGTACGCCGTGCTCACCGAAGGTCAGCTCACAGGTGTTGGAGACCTTGATCCCCATCTTGTGCTCGACGTTGGTGGCGTAGACGCCGTTGCGCTCGCCGAGCTCGCCGGTTTCGGAGTCGAAGTGGAACTTCGGCACGATGAACAGCGACAGGCCCTTGGTGCCGGGACCGCCCACGCCCTCCACGCCGACCGGCCGGGCCAGGACGTAGTGGACGATGTTGTCGGTGAGGTCGTGCTCGCCGGAGGTGATGAAGCGCTTCACGCCCTCCAGGTGCCACGAGCCGTCGGGCTGCGGGATCGCCCTGGTCCGGCCGGCGCCCACGTCCGAGCCGGCGTCCGGCTCGGTGAGCACCATCGAGGAGCCCCACTGCTTGTCGGTGAAGAGCTTGGCCCAGCCGCGCTGCTGCTCGGTGCCCTCGACGTAGAGGGTGTGGGCGAACGACGGGCCGGAGGCGTACATCCAGATCGGGGCGTTCGCGCCGAGGATCAGCTCGGCCAGCGACCACCAGAGCGCCCGGGGAGCGTTGGTCCCGTCCAGCTCGGGCGGCAGGTCCAGCCGCCAGAACTCGGACTCCATCAGGGACGCGTACGACTTCTTGAAGGCGGCGGGCAGCGGCGCCGTGTGGGTCGCCGGGTCGAAGACCGGCGGGTTACGGTCACCGTCGACGTAGCTCGCCGCGAGGTCCTCGCGGGCCAGCCGGTCGACCTCGGCGATGATGCTGCGGGCCGTGTCGACGTCGAGATCGGCGTACGGCTCCTGGCCGAACGCCTGATCCGCTCCGAAGACCTCGAAGAGGTTGAACTCCAGGTCCCGGATGTTGCTCTTGTAGTGCGTCATGTGGGCGGGCCCCGCTTCCGAACAGGTGTTACCGGCCAGTAACTCGACTGTATTACTCACCGGTAGCCTGAACAAGGCAGTAACGGAAGTGACGGCGGACACACTACCGACAGGGAGTAGCAAAAGCGCAGCTCAGGGTCACCCGTCCGAGGCGCCGACTTCCCAACTGGGCACGGCAACGGTAGTGACGGGACGGGGTCCGGCGTACTCCATCAGCACCAGGGCGATGTCGTCGTCGAGGCGACCGTGCACCCACTCGACCAGTGCGGTCTCCAGCGAGGCGAGCCCGTCGGCGACCGTACCGTGACCGAGCAGTTGCCAGGCCCGGTCCTCGGTCGGGAAGAACTCGCCGTCGCGACGGGCCTCGCCGAGCCCGTCGGTGAACAGCAGCAACCGGTCACCCGGTTCGAGCCGCTCGACCCGCGGCCGGACCACCGGCATGAAACCCAACGGCGGGGCCGGCGACGGCGGCTCCAGCGGAATCACCTTCCCCCGGCGCAGCAGCAACGGCGCCGGGTGACCACAGTTGACGATCGTCAGGGTGCCGCCCCGCTCCTCGACCAGCGCGGCCGTGACGAAGTCCTCGTCACCGACGCTGCGGGCCACCGCCCGGTCCAGGTCCGCCACGATCGCCCGCAGGTCGGCCCGCTCGTACGCGACGTGGCGGTAGGAACCGAGCACGATGCTGGCGAGCCGGACGGCGTCGAGCCCCTTGCCGCGTACGTCACCGATCAGCATCCGTACGCCGTAGGGCGTGTCGATCACCTCGTACAGGTCGCCGCCGATCTCGGCGGCGGCGGTGGAGGAGATGTAGCGGGCGGCGACCGCAAGCGTTCCGACCTGCGGCCCGAGCGGGCGTAGCACCGCCTGCTGGGCGACCGCCGCGAGCTTGGACAACTCGGCGATCTGCTCGGCCTGCCGTTGCCGGACGACGGCCACCGCCGCCGCGACCCCGATGAAGGCCATCACGCCGCCCACGTTGACCACGTTGCCCAACTCGACGTTCTGGGCGCTCAGGGTGAAGGCGACGCCGATTCCGGTGGCAGCGGCACCCACACCGAGCACCACCCGCCAGGACGCGAACGCGGCGGCGAGGAACGGGGCGGCCACCAGGAGTCCGATATGGTCGGCCCGGCTGCCGTCGGCGACCTCGATCCCGGACACGAGCGCGAGCAGCACGAGGGCCGCGCCGAGGCCGGCGCGGGAACCAGAACTCAGCGGGCGGCGGCCCGGCGGCAAGAATTGCATGGGTACGCCGAACAGCATGCCTGATCGACGGGCACTGTTGAACGAAGTTGACCCCTCGTCTGAGTGGGTTCTGTCCACCCGGCCGGTGCCCGGCTGCGGCGTCACCGCTACGCACCGATCATGAAGCTGGTCGGGTGCCGGTCGACGTACCTGGTCAACGGCTTGTCACCCGAGAATTTCGTACCGGACCGTGATCGCGCCGAGGTCGGTGGAGGCGATCGCCGCAAAGGCGGCCCGGGAGAGATCGAGGCACCTGCCGCCGACGTACGGCCCACGGTCGTTGATCCGTACCACCACCGACTTGCCGTTGTCGGGGTTGATCACCCGTACCCGGGTGTCGAACGCGAGGGTGAGGTGCGCGGCGGTGAGCGAGTTCGGGTCGAAGCTCTCACCGTTCGCGGTCGTCTGCCCCGTGTCGTAGAAGGAGGCGCCGCAGGTGCCGGTGCCGACCACCGGCGTCGCCGCCGGCTTCGGCTTCCTGGTCGTCGCGCTCGGCTTCGGGGTGGCGGCCCGGGTGTTGCCGCGCGAGGCGCGCTGCGGGGTCCTGGTCGCGCGCGGCGTGGCCGACGTGGCGGACGGCGAGGGGGTCACCGGTGTCGCCGAGGTCGGCGAGGCGCTCGGCGACCCGCTGGGCGATCCGCTCGGTGCGACCTCGGTGGTTTCCGAGGCGGTGGACGCGGCCGGGCCGCTGGCCAGGTGGATTCCACCGACCGCGCCACCGACGGCGAGCGCCACGCCCAGCGCGGCACTGGCGGTGAGGCCGACCGGCGACTTGAATATCCGAACCAGGGGGTGCTTTTCCGTCACCGACCTGTCCTTCCCGCTGACGACAGAATGATGAAGATCGGAAGGTAGCGAGCGGGGCACTTCGGAAGTCAACGTGATCATATGCTTTTGCCAGTATTTGCTATGAAACGTGTAGCCGATCGGCCGACCTGCCCTGGGCCGGTCGTGCCCGTACCTCAGGATGGTTGAGATGGCCGCTGAGCTGAGCAAACGGCTCACCGAACTGTTCCGGTGGATCGATCCCGGACCGGACAGCAGCCACCTTGTCAGCGACATCTCCGGCTGGTGGCGCGATCAGGATATACTGGCCGAAATCGGGCCGGCGCTCGCCGGGCTGTTCCGCTCCGAGTCACCCACCGTCGTCCTCGCCCCCGAGGTGACCGGCCTGCTGCTCGGCCCCCTGGTGGCAACCGCGCTCGGGATCGGCTTCCTGCCCGCGTACAAGAACACCGGCGACCGGCGGATCGCCGAACCGACCACCTGGGCGACCACCCCACCCGACTACCGGGGCCGGCAACTCGCCCTCGGCGTACGCGACCGGCACCTGCGCCCGACCGACCGGGTGCTCGTGATCGACGACTGGGTGGCCAGCGGCGCCCAGGTCCGCGCCCTCTACCAGGTGATCTCCGCCCGTGGCGCCACCCCGGTCGGCACCGCCGCGATCGTCGCCGACTGCCCGCTCGAACTCGCCCGCGAACTGCGGATACGCAGCCTGCTCGACGGCCACGACCTGGCGCTCTGACACACCTCGACGCCGGGACTTGACCTGAAGTGCGGTTCACCTCCGAGGCTGGACCGCATGAACACGGACACACTCGACGAGGCGTACGCCCGACTGCACCGCACCGGACCCGAGTTCGAGGGATGGCTCAGCAACCACGGCCCGATGGCGGTCGAAGCCCTCGTCCGGCACGGCCACGAAACCGGCGTACACCGCTGGCTCGACTCCTATCTGGACCGGCTCGACGAACTGCCACGCGGCATCCGGCCGATCGACGACTGGCGAGAGGCGCTCGGCAAGCCGAACCGGGCCGGCGACTGGCTGGCCCACTTCGCCCGGACCATGGACGAGACGCCCTGGCGTACCGTGCTGGCGACCTGGTGGCCCCGCCTGCTGCCCGGCATCGCGGCCAGCGCCACCCACGGCGTCATCCGGGTCGGCCACGCCGTACGGGCACTGCGGGAGCGGACCACACCGGAACGGGTCACCGAACTCGGCCAGGCGCTCGCCTACTGGGCCGCGCGGTGGCAACCGGTGCCGGGCGCCGGCCCGCTGCACGGCACTAACCACTTCGGCCGCAACGGCCGCTGTCTCACGTGTACGCGCCGCTGCACGGCACCAGCGGGGTCGCCGACGCGCTCGACCGGCTACCCCGGATCCCGACGCAGGACGGGGGCATCCTGGACCGGTTCGCCCAACTGCCCGACGTACCCGGTTGGTCGGCATCGGTCACGGCGCCGCGCCCACCGGCCGACCCGACGCGGGCGGCGGACTTCCTCGCCGAGGTGGTGCACCGGGCCAGCCTGGACTTCCTGCGCTTCGGCCACGCCAACCCGGTGATGCTGGTGCACTCGGTCACCGCGCCGACCGCGGTGCTGCGTACCCTGCCCGAACTGGCACCGGCGCAGTGGCTGCCGAGCGTGACCGCGGCCTGGACCGCGACGGCCGCGATCACCGCCGTGTACGCCCCGACCGCACCGCTCGCGCCGCCCCCGATCACCATCGGCTCGGCGGCGGAGACCTTCGACCGGGCCAGCCGCAACGGCGACGAGCACGTCGTCAAGCTCGCCGACGCGGTGCTCGACGTCCACGCCGCCACCGGCGACAACAACACCCTGGCCGCAGCGGTCTACGCCGCCCAGCTCATCTGACTCTCCGACTGATCAGTGCAGGGCGGGCAACACCGTCGTGGCCACCTCCTCCAGCACCGCCTCGTCACCGGCGTACCAACTCGACTCGCGGGGCCAGTGGGTGATCACGTCGGTGAAGCCGAGGTCGGCGGCACGGGCCACCGCGTCGGCGAAGAAGGCAGCGCTGGAGAGCGAGAAGACCGGGGCGGCGTCCAGCGAGAGGTAACGGTCCAGGGTGGCCGGATCCCGGCCGGCGGCCTCCAGGGACCGGTCGAGCTGACCACTGAGCTCGGTCACCGTACGCCACCAGGCCGCCATGTCGTCACCACCGAGCCCGGTGGTCACCCAGCCCTGCCCGAAGCGCGCGACCAGCCTCATCGACCGTGGCCCGTTCGCCGCCACCACGAACGGCACCCGTGGCGTCTGCACGCAGCCCGGGTTGTTGCGGGCGTCGACCGAGGCGTACCAGTCACCCCGGAAGTCGACCCGGTCGGTCCGCAGGATCCGGTCGAGCAGGTCGGTGAACTCGGCGAACCGGTCCACCCGCTGCCGGGGCGGCAGCGTCTCGCCGCCGAGCACGGCGGAGTCGAAGCCGATCCCGCCGGAGCCCAGACCGAGCAGCACCCGGCCGCCGGAGATGTCGTCCAGAGCGGTCACCTCGCGGGCGAAGTGCACCGGGTGCCGAAAGTTGGGGGAGGCGACCAGGGTGCCGAGCCTGATCCGGCTGGTGACCGTCGCCGCCGCGGTGAGCGTCGGCACCGAGTCGAACCAGGGGCCGTCGACCAGGTCACGCCAGCCCAGATGGTCGTACGTCCAGGCGTGGTCGAACCCCCACGCCTCGGCCTGCCGCCACCGGTGCTGCGACTGCGACCACCGCTGGTCGGGAAGAATGACGATACCCACACGCATGATCGGAAGCCTACGACCTCGAAGCCTGCGACCTCGATGCCTACGACCTCGGTCCGGCGGGCAGGACGTTCACGTGACCGACTCCGTGGTCCACTGCCGATCGGACGGCAGATCAACCACCAGCAAGCCGCCCCAACCGGACGACACGGGGTGAAGCACCCGCATAGCGGGCGGGTCGGCGTCCCGGCAGGTACCGTCAGCCAGGTGATCGCCCGCAACCGTCACCCGCGCTACCCCCGCCCCGACCAGCTGCCGCGCGGCGGCGCACCGGACAGCCCGCCGGACGGCGACCTCCCGGACGCGTTCGACAACCGGGAGACGGGACCACCACGGGTACGGCGCAACAACACCGAGCGGTACCAGTGGGAAAAGGACCGGGTGCTGCTCGACGAGGCGGGGCGACGCCGGACCGGCGGCACCGAACACGACACCGGACTGCCCACCTCCGACCTGCGCTTCCACGCCGACTACGACCGCATCGACGCCGACGCCGACCTGGCCGCCGCCTTCGAACTCCCCAGCGGCACACCCCTGCTCCGGCGGATCTACTGGACCAGCTCCCGCCAGCGCGGCGCCGCCCTGTCGGTCTCCCACTCCTACCTGCCGTACGCCCTGGCCGAGGCAAACCCGGACCTGCTCGACGCCGACAACGAGCCCTGGCCCGGCGGCACCCAGCACCAGCTGCACACCGTCGGTGTCGAGCTGGACCGGATCGTCGACGAGGTACGCGCCCGGCCCCCGTCCCGGGACGAGGCCGATCTGCTCGACCTCGCCCCCGACGACCCGGTCCTGGCCGTACGCAAAACGTCGATCGACACCACCGGACGGGTGGTGGAGGTCGCCGACGTCGTCTTCCCCGGCGACCGCACCGAACTCGCGTACGCGACCACGTTGAAGCGGTGGCAGCGGTGAGCCGGCTCGTCTCGGTCATCACCCCGGTCCACTGGCCCAGCGTCGGCTACCTCGCCGGCGCGTACGACTCACTGTCCAAGCAGGAGTTGCCGGACGGCTGGGACTGGCAGTGGCTGGTCCAGGAGGACGGGCAGGACGGGCTGCTGATCGACCAACTGCCCGAACTGGACCCACGGATCAGCCCCGGCAGCGGACGGCCGGGCGGGCCGGGTGTCGCCCGTACCCTGGCCCTGTCCCGGGTCGAGGGCGAGTTGGTGAAGGTGCTGGACGCCGACGACCAGCTCACACCCGGCGCGCTCGCCCGCGACATCGCCGTCTTCACCGACCACCCGAGCGTCGGCTGGACCACCTCCCGGGTGCTCGACCTGCTCGTCGACGGGTCCACCCGGGACTGGGCCGACGACCCGCCGGAGGGCATGATCAACACCGGTGCCGTGCTCGCCTTCTGGCAGGCCAACGACTACAGCCTGCCGGTGCACCCGGCGACCCTGTGCATGCGGACCGAACTGCTGCTCGCCCTCGGCGGCTGGATGGCCCTGCCCGCCTCCGAGGACACCGGCCTGCTGCTCGCCGCGAACGCGATCAGCCCCGGCTGGTTCACCGCCGAACCCGGCCTGCTCTACCGGAAGTGGCCCGGTCAGATGACCAACCAGGCCACCCACCGCGAACCGGCCGAGCACACCGCCCGGATGCGGGTGGTCGAGGCCCGCGCCCACGCGATCCGCGCCCTGCTCACCTGAGCCGCGCGGGCGCCGGCCCCGACCACCGTCAACGGAACGCCCCGTCCACGTCGAGCCCGGACCCTACCGACGGAGGCCGGCCGACTCCACCGGTTACCTGTAGCCGCTGGTCACGGCTTGATGTGTACGGTCAGCGCCTCCCGCAGCTGGCTCTTCGGCCTGGCCCCGACGGTCGAGCCGACCAGTTCACCCTGCCGGAACACCAGCAGCGTCGGCAGCGACATGACCCGGTACGCGCGGGTGGTCGCCGGGTTCTCGTCGGTGTTGAGGGTCGCGACGGTCATCCGGTCGCCGAACTCCTCGGCCAGTTCCGCGAGGCTCTTCGAGATCGCTCTGCAGGGCGGGCACCACTCGGCCCAGAAGTCGACCACCACGGGCCGGTCGCTGGCCACCACCAACGCGGCGAACGTGTCGTCGGTGACGGTGACTACTGCGCCGGTTTCCTGTGCTTGAAGCATGTTTCCTCCCGTTGCGCGATGGCCTGGGTGAGCTGGGTGTGCAACTGCTGCCGCACCTCGCCGAGCTGACCGATGTACGCGTCGACCTCGGCGAGCTTGCGACGCAGCACCGCCACCGAATCCGGACACACGTGCCCGGACATGTTGCCGGCCCGCAGGCAGGCGACGAACGGACGAATGTCGTCGAGACCGAAGCCGACGGCGAGCAGCGCACGGATCTCGCGTACGACCCGCAGCTCCGCCTCGTCGTAGACGCGGTAACCGTTGGCGGACCGTCGTGCGCGTACCAGCCCGTGCGCCTCGTAGTAGCGAAGCGTCCGGGTGCTCGTACCGGCGTTCTCCGCCAGCTCGCCGATCAGCATGCTGACCTCCTGTTTCATGTCGTACCGGCAACGCTAAACCTTGCCGTCGGCGTCAAGGCAACAGGCGCACGGCAGGCTGGGGTACGGGCAGGCCGGGTTCGGGCAGTCCGGCCGACGACAAACCGGATTCTCCTCCCGCCTGCCATGAGGACCTAAGTTCCGCTCACCGCCGAGATGGCGCGCTCAGGACGTGCGACCGCCAACGCCGCGACGTCTCGCCGAGAAAATTTCCCGGGGACGTCCAGACCGGCCCGAGCCGCCGAGTGGAAGTTGTTCAACGAGTTGATCCACTTGTCCGCGAGGGCATGCCAGGCTTGATCGTCAATCTCCGCACTCCGCCGAGCGCTCTGCCCCAGCTGCCACGTGGCGTGATTCAGCTCGTGTGCCGCCTCGATGGTGGCGCCGTCGGCCAGCAGCGGTAGCGACTCGAAGGCTTCGGTCGAACGCATCTCGGCGTCCGCGAGTTCATGAAGCAACGCACCAATATCGGTTTGCAGCTTTCCCTTCAGACGACGCTCATGAGCCTGGTTTGCGCGAGTGCCAGCCAGCTTCACGGCCGAAATATAGGAGACGTAAGCATCGAGTCGCCGCTGATCCCATCTCACCCGCAGTTCCCTGGCGAATCGGTCCCGATCGGTCAACCTGCCAACAACGTACGTGCCCGTCGCCCCCAGGAGCACTGCGAGCATCGCCGCAAACGCAGTGACTGCTTGATCCATTGCCAATGCACCCCATCCATCTACGGCAGCCTTGGCAGGCAAGGTAGCAACAGCCGACAAACCGTCAACCGAAAAAGATCATTTACCTGCGCAAGTGGAACCAAAATCTGCTGACAGCTCCCAGACATGGATCGGGACGATGTCAGGGAGACCCGTCCACAGTGATCGGGTCAGCACCTACGGCCTACCAGCGCCAGACATGCAGGACCGCTCCTTGACTTGATGCCCGACCATGGATTCGTGTTCCGTAGGTGACGGAGCCGAGCGGAAGGTCTTCCATGATGGAGTTGCTGGCCGGAATAGTCGGCGCGTTGTTGGGTGGAGCCATAACTTATGTCGTGCAACGAATGGAATCGCACCGACAAAGGCGCACGAACATCACCCTCGATCTCTACATGTCATGGCAGACGAGCGAAATGGTGTCCGCACGACACATCGCCTGGACGCTACTCGACAGCAACCTCAACAGCGCCATTCCGGCAACCGCACAGGAACTGGTACTCAACCTACGACGAGAGGGAAAGGCAGACGAATGGTTGAGCCTCAGACGGGTTCTGTACTTCTTTGAGAGGTGCGCAGCCTTGGCCGACACGGGCGCGGTTGATCGGATGCTGATGCGGCGCCTGCTCGGCAATCAAATCGAATATTGGGTTGATCGCTACATCGAGCCGCTGTGGCAGATTTCCAGCGCTAACCGCGACCCGGCGGATCTGCACTGGTACAAAGGAGTACCCGAACTTCGTGCCCTCGTCCGCTCCTGAGGGTGCCTGCGCCAGCCGGTGTTGACGCCATCGAGCGTTGACGCCATCGAGCGCGCCGCCGAGAGGCCCGTCGCCACCGTTACCCAAGACGCAAGCTCGCCGGCATCGCGCCCCGGCCGTTGCAGGCCCCCTGATCCTGGTGGCCGCCTTCACCAGGCTGCGCTACGGCGAGCTCGCTGCACTGCGCCGCCGCGATTTCGACGCCGTGGGACCCCACCGGGATCCGGCACGTCACGGGCACGCCCGCCCAGGAAACCGAAAGCATAAGCGAAAGCCCTGGTTGGACTTGACGTCCAACCAGGGCTTCTGCCTTGGAGCGGGTGACGGGAATCGAACCCGCACTGTCAGCTTGGGAAGCTGATGTTCTGCCATTGAACTACACCCGCGAGCGGAGCCCACTGTACCTGGTCCGCCTCTGGCGCGCATCAACGTACCCGGTGGCGCGGTACGCGTCGTCCGGCCGGTGCGGCGAATCGATCGGGACCACGCCGATCCGCGTCGTTTGCGAAGACTATCCCGACCTGTAACGTCCGCCACACCTGTAACTTGCGGCGCGTGATTTTAGCGTCGCTCTCCGTGGGGCGAAGAGGTGAGGTCATGGGTTTGCAGCCCGTCCGGAAGGTGCATCGCTCGGCTGGCGTGGCGTCCGCTGCTCTCGTACTGCTGCTCGGGTCCACGGCGGTGGTCGCCACGCCGGCGGTCGCCGGCACGGCCGGGCCACCGGTGGCGCCGTGCGTCGAGCCGGTGGACGCGCACCCGTCCGCGAAGGCCAAGCCTGGTGCACCGGGCCGGCACGACCCCAACGAACTGAGCGCCGCCGAGGCGGCGCAACGCAATCGCGACCTGGACCGGGCGTACGCCGAGCGCGTCGGCGTCGCCCCGTTCAGTACGCATCCGACGAAGATCACCATTCCGGTGGTGGTGCACGTGATCAGCAAGGATCGGACGCGCGACGGTGGCAACATCCCGCGCGCGCTGATCGACGCCCAACTGAAGGTGTTGAACGAGGCGTTCACCGGCGGCAAGGGCAGCGCGTTGACGCCGTTCCGGTTCAAGCTCAAGAAGCTAAACCGCGTCGTCAACCCGGCCTGGTACCCGATCGTGGCCGACAGCCTGGCCGAGTCGCAGATGAAGAAGGCGCTGCGGGTCGGGGGCCCCGAGACGCTGAACCTCTACCTCGGCGCGCTCAGCGACCAACTGCTCGGCTGGGCGACGTTCCCGCAGAAGAAGCTGACCACGTACGACGGAGTGGTGGTGCTCTCCGAGTCACTGCCCGGCGGTACGGCGAAGCCGTACAACGAGGGCGACACGGGTACGCACGAGGTCGGCCACTGGTTGGACCTGTTCCACACGTTCCAGGGTGGGTGCACGGGCGAGGGCGACGCGGTGGCGGACACCCCGGCCGAGGCGGAACCGGCGTTCGGCTGCCCCACGGGCCGGGACTCGTGTGTCAGCAAGCCGGGGCTCGACCCGATCCACAACTTCATGGACTACACGGTCGACTCCTGCATGGACGAGTTCACCCTCGGCCAGGTGAGCCGGATGGTGAAGGCGTGGTTGGCCTATCGGGCCTGACGACGCACGCCTGACGACGAGTCGAACGACGAGGGCCGGCCCATTCCCGAGGAGCCGGCCCTCGTCGCGTCCAACGGGCTTACAGTGCCCGGTTCGAGCCCGCCGCACACCTCGTCACGAGGCCCGGACTGCGGGGTCGGGCGCCACCGCCGCCACCCTCGGCTCCCGGGCGAAGCGCTGGTCGACGGCGTTGGCGGTCGAGGCGCCGCGAAGTTCGGCGGGGTTGGGGTGCCGACGGGTCCGCCGAGCGCGGCGGCTGACCTGCGGTCGTGCGCCGGCCGCCGGGTCGAGCCAGACCTGTACGTCCGGCCGGTCGCCGCCCTGCCCGCCGTAGGCCAGCGGGATGGCATCGGCGCGCCCGTGTCGGGCCACCATGGCGGCCTCGATGGTGAACTCGAACAGCCGCCAGTCGACCTGCGGCTCGGCCCGCAGAGTGTCGGCCAGTCGGGCTATCTTCGCCGAGTCGGTCACCACCTCGGCCCGACCGGCGACGTACGCCTCGTCGTCGC
The DNA here is from genome assembly GCF_055586685.1 of Micromonospora sp. NPDC049529. NCBI lineage: Bacteria > Bacillati > Actinomycetota > Actinomycetes > Micromonosporales > Micromonosporaceae > Micromonospora > Micromonospora sp. NPDC049529. The sequence continues at coordinate 305,155 of NZ_JBVJHT010000001.1, read as the reverse complement.
TCTCCTCCGGCGGGAACGAGTGCAACGCGTAGCGGCCGTCACGTTCGAGGTCGCGCCGCTTGGGGGAGTCGACGACGAAGCAGAAGAGCCCTTCGTCGTTGATCACCGGCGACACCGGATGTACGCGCGGACCACCGTCGGCACGCACGGTCGCCAGGTAGCCGAGACCCGGCCCGTACTGCTGCAGGAGGTTGCGGATCGCCTCGGCGAGACGCGGGGCGTCGGCGGCGAATTCGGACCAGGATGCCATGGGGGGAGTCTATCGAACACATGTTCGAGAAGGGTAGTGCGACACGCGTGAGCCGCAGACCACTGCCGGTACGGGTACGCCGGAGTCGATCTCGTCGGCTCGCTAAGGTGTCGGGATGCTGCTCTCCGACCGTGACCTGGTCATCGAGATCAAGGCGGGCACCCTCGGGCTCGACCCGTTCGAGCCGGCACTGGTGCAACCGTCGAGCATCGACGTACGCCTGGACCGGCTCTTCCGGGTGTTCAACAACCATCTCTACACCCACATCGACCCGGCGAGCCAGCAGGACGACCTGACCTCGGTCGTGGACGTGCCGGACGGCGAGCCGTTCGTGCTGCACCCCGGTGAGTTCGTGCTCGCCTCGACGCTTGAGGTGATCTCGCTCGGCGACCAGCTCGCCGGTCGACTGGAGGGCAAGTCGAGCCTGGGCCGGCTGGGCCTGCTCACCCACTCCACCGCCGGTTTCATCGACCCGGGATTCTCCGGCCACGTCACGCTGGAACTGTCGAACGTGGCCAACCTGCCGATCACCCTCTGGCCCGGCATGAAGATCGGTCAGCTCTGCATCTTCCGGCTCTCGTCCCCCGCCGAGCACCCGTACGGCTCAGCCGTCTACGGCTCGCGCTACCAGGGCCAACGCGGCCCCACCCCGAGCCGCTCCTGGCAACACTGGCGCACCTGGCCCACCCGCTAACCCCTCCCTCTTCCTCCCCCTCCCACCCACCTCGCCCGCGATCTAGGGCAAATACGTGTACTTAGAGATCCACAAGCACGTATTTGCCCTAGATCGCGGAAGAGAGATGGGACAGCGGGTCAGCCGGGGCGGCCGAAGCTGTGGATGGTGCCTTCGTCGACGCGTTTCATCTTGATCGGTTCGCCGGCCTGGGAGGCGTGGACGACCCAGCCGTTGCCGACGTACATGCCGACGTGGTGCAGGTCGGCGTAGTAGAAGACGAGGTCGCCGGGGCGCAGGTCGGCGCGTTTGACGTACGCGGTCACCCGGCGCTGGGCGGCGGCGTTGTGCGGCAGGGTCACCCCGGCCTTGGCCCAGGCGGCGAGCATCAGCCCGGAGCAGTCGAAGTTGTTCGGGCCGGCGGCGCCCCAGACGTAGAGCTTGCCGATCTGGGCGCAGGCGTACTTGACCGCGACGCCGGCCGCGCCGCCCGGATACTCCGACGGGCAGGGGGCCGGGGCGAGCGGGCCGCCGCCACCGTTGCCGTACACCTTGATCCGCAGCTTCTGTAGCCGGTCAATCTCGGCGTCGATCTGCTTCTTCTTCGCGGCCAGGTCAGCCTCGGTCCTGGTGAGCTGGGCGACCAGGGTGTCCAGCGGGGCCTTCTGGGCCGTGTACTTCTCCTTGAGGTCGACCACCGCCTGCACGTCGTGCTGCTGGCGGCGGGCGAACTGGTCGAGGATGGTGAGCTGGTCGGCGAGCATCGTCGGCGAGTCCGTGGTCAGGATGGCGTTGATGGCGGAGGTGTTGTCCCCCTTGTACGCCCGTACGGCCATCTCGCTGACCTTGCCCATGGCCGCGTCGACCTGGACCTGAAGTGGTTGGATCTTCTTGGCCAGCGCGTCGGCCAGGGTCTTCTTGGCGGCCAGGTCCTGACGGGTGGCGTTGTGCTTCTCGATGATCGGTTCGAGCTGGTTCCAGGCCACGTCGATCTGCTTCTCGATCTCGGCCACCGAGGGTTCGGCGTGGGCCGGGGTGGCTCCGAGCAGGACGACGGCTACACCGACGATCGTGGCGAGCAGGCTGGTACGGACGTGCCAACGGGTACGCGACCGCAGGGTCCACGGGTCGACCGGAGTCGACCGTACGGACAGCGGCCGCGGGGCATGGCTAGCCACCGGGGTGGGCGCTCCTTCTTCCGGAACCGCCTACCGGGTTAGCTGACGGGTTCGGGCGGGAAGTGGCGCCCTACCACGAGAATTCGCGGATTCACCCCGAGGTGCTGGGTCCCCGGTTCGTTTCGGAAAACGATTCGGCGGTGTCGGGCCGGTGCCACCCGGGCTGGGTGGACTGGTGCCGCCCCGACGATCTCCCACAGTAGGAAGGCTGTTATTGAAGTGCAACCCGTGGCAGGAGTGGAATCGTTCCGTATATCGGACAATTACTTACGGTGTGTTGTGGTCGACACAAAGGAAACCCCTTGCTAACGGCGGGTGCCGTCAGCAAGGGGTTCTTCATTGCAAATCTGGGCAATTAACCCGGTCAGCCCGGGCGACGGAACCCGGCAACCGGCATGACGTCAATGCTCTGCATCTGCACCGGCTTACCAGACCGTGGCGAGTGCACCATCAGTCCGTTACCGACATACATGCCTACGTGGTGCAGATCACTGTAGAAGAAGACCAGGTCACCGGCGCGGGCGTCGGCCCGGCTCACCACCTTGCCCTCGTTCCACTGTGCCCCGGTGAAGTGCGTGAGCTTCACCCCGGCCTTACCCCAGGCGTACTGGGTCAGGCCCGAACAGTCGAACGAGTTGGGGCCGGTCGCACCCCAGACGTACGGCTTGCCGATCTGCGCGCAGGCGGTCTTGACCGCGGTGCCGGCGGCGCCACCGGGGTACGTCGCCGGGCACGGGCCCTTGCGCAGCGATCCACCGGAGCCACTCGACCCGTACGCGGTCAGCCGCAGCTTCTCCAGCCGCTCGATCTCACCGTTGATCTGCTTGCGCTTGCCGGCAAGCTCGGTGTCCTGCTTCTTCTGCTGCGCGATCAGCTCGTCCAGCTTGCGCTTCTCCGCGTCGAACTTGTCCTTGGCCGCGGTGACGTCGGCGATCTGCTCCTGCTGCTGCCGGGCCAGGTGGTCCAGGATGGTGAGCTGGTCCGCGAGCTGGGTCGGCGTACCGGTGGTGATCAGCGCGTTCAGGTCCGAGGACGGGCCGGTCTTGTAGTAGCGCGAGGCCAGGTCACCGACCCGGTCGAGGGCCATGTTCGCCTGGAGCGCCAACGGCTGGATCTTCTTTTGCAGTTCCGCCGACTTCTTCTGGTTCGCCAGAAGCTGGCTGTGCACCTTGTTGTACTGCTCGATGGTCGGTTCGAGCTGCACCCACTGGGCGTCGATCTGCGATTCGATTTCGTCGACCGTCGGGGCGGCCTGCGCCTGGGTGGCGGGCAGCAGTCCGGTGAGCACCAGCGCGGCGAGCGCCACCAGGCGGTAGGTGCGGCGGCGATTGCCACCGCCCGGATGCTCGTGATTGGTCGAATGGCGATGGGAGGGCACGCGTGCCACCGGCACCGACTCCTTCGTTACCGACCGCCGGGTGCCACCCGAGGGGGAAATGGGCGCCGACGTCCCACAGCGGTCGGAGCCCCACATTAGGGAAGGTTCGAGCGCGAATCAAGGCCGGTGACCGGATACTCCTCGCTGTATTCAGACCGGCGCAATCGGTTGCCGGACAACGGTCTCGGTCGACCTACCAACGACCGCAGTCAATACATCGTCCAGCGTCACCACACCCAGCGGTGCCTTGCCGTCACTCACCAACACCATGTGCCGACGCTCCCGGCGCATCGACAACAACAGCTCGGCCAGCGTACGGTCCGGCGGCACCACCGCCAGCGGACGCACCACGTCGGCCGGCACCGGAGCCCGCCGAGCCGCCCCGGAATAACCGAGTACGTCCTTGACGTGCACGAACCCGAGCACTCGGCGGGTACTGCGCTGCACCACCGGGAACCTCGACCGGCCGGTCCCGGTGGCCAGCACCTCCAGCGACGCCGGTGACACGTCCTCGGCCACCGTCGTCACCGTCGACCACGGGCGCAGCGCGTCCGCCGCCGTCTGCCGGTGCAGTGCCAGCGCCCCGGTGATCCGGGCGTGCTCCACCGGGTCGAGCAACCCCTCGGTACGCGCCTGGGCGACCAGTCCGGCCAACTCCTCCGCCGTGAACACCGTCTTCACCGCGTCGGCGGCCTCGATCCCCCACAACCGCAGCACCTGCCGGGACGCCCACTTCATCGCCAGCAGCAGCGGCTTGGTCGCCGTGCAGAAGGCCAGCATCGCCGGCCCGAGCCAGAGCGCCGCCCGCTCCGGACCGGCCAGGGTGATGTTCTTCGGCACCATCTCCCCGACCACGGTGTGCAGGAACACCACCACGCCGAGGGCGAGCACGAACGCCACCGGATGCACCGCGCCGGCCGGCATCCCGGCCGCGTGGAACGGGCCCTCCAGCAGGTGCGCCAGGGCCGGCTCGGCGATCGCACCGAGACCCAGCGAACAAATCGTGATGCCGAGCTGCGCCCCGGCGATCATCAGCGGGATCTGGTTCATCGCCGCGAGCGCCCACCGGGCCGGGCGGAGCACCGCCGCCATCGGTTCGATCACCGTACGTCTGGAGGCGATCAGCGCGAACTCGCTGCCGACGAAGAAGCCGTTGCCGAGCAGCAGCCCGAGGGCGATCAGCAGCTCGGTCACCGGGCAGGTCCCGTCGGCGGCCGGGTCATGCCGGCTCCCCCGGATCCGGCGGGCGCAGCACCCGTACCTGTTCGATCCGGTGCCGGTCCACCTCGACCACGGTGAACTCGTACCCCTGCTCGGTGACGCTCTCCCCGGCGACCGGGATGTGCCCGAGCCGGGCCAGCAGGAAGCCGGCCAGGGTCTCGTACGGACCGTCGGGCAGCCGGAAACCGGTCTGCTCGGCCAGCTCGTCCGCGCGCCGCACCCCGTCGACCAGCACCGTCCGTTCGCCGCCCGGCACGGTCAGCTCCAGCCACCCGCTGTCCGGCCCGACCGCCGGGTCGAACTCGTCGGCGATCTCCCCGACCAGCTCCTCCACCAGGTCCTCGACCGTGACCACACCGTCGGTGCCGCCGTACTCGTCTACCACGATGGCCAGGTCGGCGTCCGCGCGACGCAGCTCGGCGAGCACGTTGTCCAGGTCGAGGCTCTCCGGTACGTACACCGGCTCGCGGGCCACCGCCGCGACCGTCGTCTCGGCCCGCCGGGCCAGCGGTACGCCGAGCGCGTCCGGCACCCCGGCCACCCCGGTCACCAGGTCGAGGGTGTCCTCGTACACCGGAAACCGGGTCCGCCCGGTGCGCTGGGCCAGTTCGAGCAGCTCGGCCACGCTCGCGCCGGCCCGCAGCGCGACCACGTCCACCCGAGGCGTCATCGCCTCGGCGGCCCGCTTGTCGCCGAACCGGATGGTCCGCCGCAGCAGCATCGCGGTGTCCGGCGGCAACGCCCCGGCCTGTGCCGAGATAGCGGCGAGCAGACCCAGCTCGTCGGCGGACCGGGCACTGGCCAACTCCTCCTGCGGCTCCACCCCGAGCCGCCGGACCAGCCAGTTCGCCGAGTTGTTCAGCGCCCGGATCAGCCACTTGAAGACGATGCTGAACGTACGCATCGGCGCGGCGGTGGCCAGCGCCGCCGGCAGTGGCCGGGCCAGGGCGGCGTTCTTCGGGATCAGTTCACCGAAGAGCATCGACAGCAGCGTCGCCAGCACCAACGCCAGCAACGGGGTGACCAGCTCGGTACGCTCGCCGATCACCGGCCGCAGCACCGGCCCGAAGAGTTTCGCCAGCGCCGGTTCGGCGAGATATCCGGTGAGCAGGGCGGTGATGGTGATGCCGAGCTGCGCCCCGGAAAGCTGGAAGGAAAGCTCCCGCAGTGCCTTGTGGACCGTGGTGGCGCGGCGGTCCCCGGCGGCGGCACGCTGGTCGATCTGGGCCCGGTCGACGGTCACGAGGGCGAATTCGGCCACCACGAAGAAGGCGTTGCCGGCGGTCAGTAGCACGAAGGCGACCAGCGGCAGAAGGGTGGTCAACAGCGGGCTATCGATGATCTGCTCACCTCGGCGCCGATTGTTCCACGACTATGCGGATGGCACGAGCGCTGATTGTGCGCGAGTCAGCTGCCCAGGTAGCGGAGCACCGCGGGCACCCGCCGGCGGTAACCGGTCGTGTGCGACAGCCCCAGCTTCTCGAAGATCGCGTCCACGTGTTTCTCCACCGCGCTCTGCGAGATGTGCAACTGCCCGGCGATGGTGGCGGCACCCCGGCCCGCTGCGGGTCGTCGTCGCTGCGGCGGGCCCGGCCGAGCAGCATGCCGAGCGCGACCAGCCGCTGCTGGAGACCGTCGTGCAGGTCCCGCTCGATCCGCCGCCGCTCGGCGTCGACCGCCTCGACGATCCCGGCCCGGCTCATCGCGCGGGTACGGCGGGATCCGCCGGACGGGGTTGTCCACAGCGGCGAGGCTACCGTTGCGGTTTTCCACAGCCCGTACGCTGCGGTTTGCCCCCGCGCCGGAGCGGCCGGGTTGGGCCGGGCGGGCGGGTGTCGGTCAGCTGGCGGTGCCGGCCGGTTCGGGCTGTCCCTGGGTGGTCGGCTTGACCGAGCGGAGCAGGACGGTGGCGACGTCGATCACCTCGACCTGCTCGGACACGCCCTTGCCGTTCACCCCGTCGCTGATCATCGTGGTGCAGAACGGGCAGCCGACCGCGATCGTCTTCGCCCCGGTGGAGATCGCTTCCTCGACCCGCTCCACGTTGATCCGCTTGCCGATCCGCTCCTCCATCCACATCCGGGCACCGCCGGCACCGCAGCAGAAGGAACGTTCGCTGTTGCGCGGCATCTCGGTCAGCCCGTCGGCGGTCGCCGCGCCGAGCACCTCGCGCGGGGGCGTGAAGACCCGGTTGTGCCGGCCGAGGTAGCAGGGGTCGTGGTAGGTGACGCCGCCGTCGATCGGGGCGACCGGGGTCAGCTTGCCGGTGGCGACCAGGTGGGCCAGCAGTTGGGTGTGGTGCACCACCTCGAACTGACCGCCGAGTTCGCCGTACTCGTTGCCGAGGGTGTTGAAGCAGTGCGGGCAGGTCGCGACGATCTTGCGCTTGGCCGGCTCGCGGTCGCCGAACGCCTCGTTCAGCGTCTCGACGTTCTGCTGGGCGAGCATCTGGAAGACGAACTCGTTGCCGATCCGCCGGGCCGGGTCACCGGTGCAGGTCTCGCCCTCGCCGAGGATGGCGAAGTTGACCCCAGCCTCGTGCAGCAGGGTCGCCACCGCGCGGGTGGTCTTCTTCGCCCGGTCCTCGAACGCTCCGGCGCAGCCGACCCAGAACAGGTACTCGAAGTCCTCGGTCTCGCCGACCCGGGGCACCTCGAAGTCCAGGCCCTTGGTCCAGTCCTCGCGGGTGTTCGGCGGGGCGCCCCACGGGTTGCCCTTGTTCTCCAGGTTGCGCAGCATGACGCCCGCCTCGGGCGGGAAGTTCGACTCGATCAGCACCTGGTAGCGGCGCATGTCGACGATGTGGTCCACGTGCTCGATGTCGACCGGGCACTGCTCGACGCACGCCCCGCAGGTGGTGCACGACCAGAGCACGTCCGGGTCGATGACGCCGCCCTCCTCGGCCCCGCCGATCAGCGGCCGGTTCCCCTCGGCGAGGGAGAGCACGTCCAGGTGGGCGAGTTGGGCCTGGGTCGCCTTCTCCTCGCCGGTCAGGTCCTTGCCCCCACCGGCCAGCAGGTACGGCGCCTTCGCGTACGCGTGGTCGCGCAGGCTCAGTACGAGCAGCTTCGGCGACAGCGGCTTGCCGGTGTTCCAGGCCGGGCACTGCGACTGGCACCGGCCGCACTCGGTGCAGGTGCTGAAGTCGAGCAGTCCCTTCCAGGTGAACTGCTCCACCTGGGCGACCCCGAACTGGTCGGACTCGGGGTCGGCCTCCTCGAAGTCGAGGAGCTTGCCCTCGCTCATCATCGGGCGCAGCGCGCCGAGGCCGGAGCCGGGCTTGCCCGGATCGCGCTTGAAGTAGATGTTGAAGAACGCGAAGAACCGGTGCCAGGCGACACCCATGGTCACGTTCAGCGCGATGACGATCACCCAGGTCATCGAGATGGCGATCTTCACCATGGCGGTGACGCTGGTCCCGGCGGACCAGTCCGGCAGCACCGCGCCGACGGCGTGACTGACCGGGGTGGCCCAGGCCGGGAACTCGAAGTGGTGGGTGGCGACCTTGAAACCACGGATCAGGAAGCCGCAGACGAGCACCGCCAGCACCACGGCCTCGACGAAGTAGCCCTGCCACATGGTCGAGCCGGTGAACCGGGACCGCCGCTCCGGGTTGCCGGGGCGGTTGCGCAGCCGGATGGCGATCAGGACCAGGATGCCGACCGTACCGAGGATTCCGATGATCTCGGTGGCCAGGCCGTACACCAGCCAGTGGCCGACCACCGGCAGCGCGCCGGTCGGGGTGACCACCTCGAAGTACGCCTCGATCACCAGCAGCGAGAGCACGATGAAGGCGACCATCACGAACCAGTGGGCGGCGCCGACCACGCTCCAGCGCAGCATCCGGGTGTGTCCGAGTGTCTCGGTCAGCATCGTCCGGGTACGCAGGCCCCGGTCACCGGAGCGCGTCGGGTCGGGCTTACCCGCCCGGATCACCGCCAGCATCCGCTGCACCGCGCGTACCGCGAGCACCACCGCCACCACGGTGATGGCGGCGGCGACGGCCGTGGTGACGATCTGGACGCTGCCCATGCCCTGGCCTCCCGGTGTACGACGTGCCCGGCGACTGGCACGACCGCGGGGGTGCGATCGTGTCTGCAGCCTACGCGCCAAGTTACCCACTGGTAACGTGGGATTTCTCGCAGCCGGGTGCGCCGCCGTACGGACACCCTAGGCGGAGCCGGTCGGAGCCTGCCGCGCCGGTCAGGTGCGCGTACGCCGAGCCGGCGCCCGCGGGACGGTGCTGGCGCCGGCCGGACCGGCTGACCCAACCCCCTACGGGGCGGTCAGCGCGGGTTGTCGTGCGAGATCTGTCTGATCCGGTCCGACCGGATCAGCGCCAACGGGAGAGCAGGGCCAACGAGCCCACCATGCCCCCGAAGCCGATCGCGAGGTTCCAGTAACCCCAGCTCTGCACCGGGTAGAGGGTCTCGGAAAGGTAGTAGACCACCAGCCACGCGATGCCAAAGACGATCAAGCTGACCGCGGTGATGGGCAGCCAGATCGGGCTAGGCTTGCGGGTCGCCGCCGTGCCCGAGGGGCGCACGTCGGTCGGCGGGGTGTAGACCTTTTTCTTGCGGACCTGCGACTTCGGCACGGCGCTCCTCCTGAGGGGTGGCGATCCTCGTCCGGCCTGACAACCGGACGCAGGGGCGACGGTCCATGGCCAATAATGTTCGACAGCTAGCGTAGTCGCGATGACCCGATCAGGCCATGAACGGGGCCAACCGGTTGCACCCGGTGAGCGGATTCGGCTGCCGGGTGGGACACGAAGCCCACAGTGCGAGAGATCGACACGATGGGGAGGACGGGCTCGGTGGAGTACACAACGGGTGTCATCTCCTGGCGCAAGGTGCTCCGTCGGGCGGTTGTCGGGCTACTGCCACGCCGCTCGGGGCAGCGCCGACCCGGCTGGTCGGCCGCTGTGCCGTTGATCGCTCTCGCCGCCGGCCTCCTCTTCACCACCTCGGCGACCACCGCGAACGGCACGTCGCTGCGGGAGGACCGCCGCCCCGAGCTGGCCCAGCTGATGAAGGACCGCCGGGACCAGGTGGTCGCCACCGAGAAGCAGGCCGCGACCCTGCGCGCCCAGGTGGAGCGGCAGACCGAGTCGCTAGCCGGCTCCGACGCCCCGGTCGCCGCCCAGCGCGACCGGGCCGCCGCCAGCCGGGTGGCCGCCGGCTTCACCGCCCTGGCCGGGCCGGGCCTCGTCGTCGAACTCAACGACGCCCCCCGGCTCGGCGACGGCAGCCGGCCGGCGAACGCGAGCAACGACGACCTGGTGGTCCACCAGGGCGATGTGCAGGCGGTCGTCAACGCTCTCTGGGCAGGTGGGGCCGAGGGCATGTCCATCATGAACGTCCGCGTACTGGCCACCAGCGCGGTACGCTGCGTGGGAAACACCCTGTTACTACACGGGCGGGTATATTCCCCACCCTTCAAGATCACCGCAATCGGTGACCCCGCCGCTCTGCAGCGGGCCCTCGCCGCCTCCGAGGGCGTCCAGTTGTTCAAGGACGCCGTGGACCACTTCCAACTCGGATACCAGGAGACAGTGGAGTCCAGCGTGACCGTGCCGGCCTTCGAAGGGTCAACCGGGCTGCGTACCGCCCAGGTGCCGGGGTGAGTTCGATGAGCGGCGACCCGTACGACGAGCGCAATGGCCGCCATCGTGCCCCGGACGCCGACGACCAGACCATGGTGATCCCGCGCTTCACCGATCCCGGTGCGCCCGCTGCCGTGTCGCCCCCGGCCGCTCCCCGGACGGTCCCACCGTCCGCCGGGTCGAGCCCGCCGACCAGCCCCCGACCCGCCCCCGGTCCGTCGACGAACGGCAGACCCACCACGGGCCCCGGCTCGTCCCGACCGGCCACGTCGACCATCGGCCCGATGGCCGTACCGACCACCGGCCCCGGACCGGGACCGGGATCGACCTCGGACACCACGGCACCGATCCCGACCCTCGGCTCGTACGCGCCCACCACCGGTCCCGCCGAGCCGTCCGCTGCGGCGCCCGTCGGCCCGGCCAGGGTCTGGCCCGGTACGGTCGGGCCCACCGGTGCCCCGCTGAACGTGCCCCCTCGTGCCGCCGGTGCGGTCAGCCCGGTTGCCGCCGCTCCGACCGCCGACGGCGGCACCGGAGCAACCGTGCCCACGGCGACCGCACCGCTCGCTGCCGCCCCGCTCGCTGCCGCACCGCCCGTCTCCGGCCCGTTCGCCGGTGCCCGTGAAACCGGCCCGCCCGCCGGCCCAGCCGGCGCTGGAGGACCCGAGCGGCCCCGGCCCGGCCCCGGACACTCACCCGGAGCAGCCGATCGGCCCCGGACCGTCCAGGCACCGGACCCGGAAGCCTCCGAACGGACACAGCCCATCCCCACGGCCGGCCCGCCCGAGCGCGGCCGACCCGCACCCGGCCCGGTCGAACGCGGTCAGCCCGGTCCGCCGTCGTCGGTCCGTACCGAGCCGATTCCGGCGGCGGCTGACCGTGTCCACACCGTTCCGGAGGCGACCAACCGCGCCCAGCCCGGATCCGGGGCGGCCGACCGCACCCAGGCCGGGACTGGGGCGGCCGACCGTACCCAGCCCATTCCGGGGGTGGCGTCCTTTGCCGGGGCGGCCGACCGCGTCCAACCCGTCGCCGGGGCGGCCGACCGTACCCAGCGCATTCCCGGGCCGGCCGAGTTGTCCGCGCTCGGCACCGGATGGAACACGGCTGCGCCGAGCACACCGACCGCCGGAGTCGGGCCGAGCACGACCCCGATCCGGCCGCCGCTGCCCACCTCACCGCCGAGACGTCCACCGGCCGCCCCGCCCCGGGCCGACAACTCGACAATGATCATCCCGTCGGTGCCGGCAGGGGACACGTCGGCGACGACCATGCTGCCGACGTTGGCCGCCGGAAAGCCGAAACCGAAGCCGAAGGTCATGCCGCCGGCACATGTCACGACGCTGCTGCCGATCGTGGCCGGCGGGAAACGGACGAGCCCGGATCAGTCAACCGGCGACGAGCGGCCGGACGCCGACACCAACGGGCCAGACGACAAGGCGGAGGCCCAACCACGGCGGGGTGAGCGGGTGGTGAAACTTCGCCCGGAGCGTACGGACGAGGGCTACAAGAGCGTCTACTCGGAGTTGACCCGCCCGACCATCGGCTCCCGGATCCGTACCGGGCTCCGGTTCAGCGGCGAGCTCATGATCACATTCGGCCTGGTCATCCTGCTCTTCGCCGGGTACGAGATCTGGGGCAAGTCGGTCATCGTCAACGCCCACCAGAGCGACCTGAGCCAGGAACTCGAACAGGCCTGGGCGGACGAGCCCGGCCCGGACCCGACGGTCGGCCCGACCCAGGGTCCCGGAGTCGCCCCGCCCAAGGCCCCGCCCGGCGGAAAGCCGATGGCCTCGCTCTACATCCCGAAGCTCGACAAGAGCTGGGTCGTGGTCGAGGGCGTCAGCCAGAAGGACATCCGGTACGCGCCCGGCCACTACCCGAACACCGCCCTGCCCGGCCGGGTGGGCAACTTCTCGGTCGCCGGCCACCGCAACAAGGCCACCTTCTGGCGACTCGACGAGTTGAAGAAGGGTGACGTGATCGTGGTCGAGTCGAAGAGCGACTGGTTCGTCTACAAGGTCACCGACAACATCATCGTCAAACCGACCCAGACCGAGGTGGTGGCGGCCGTACCGGGCAAGCCCAGGGCCAAGGCGACCAAGGCGATGCTCACGCTGACCACCTGCAATCCCAAGTTCGACAACTACGAGCGCCTGATCGTGCACGCTCAACTGGCCCGTACCCAGGCGAAGTCGGCCGGGCAGCCGGACGAGCTGAAGGGCTGAGCCGTGTACGCCTGGATCTGGAGACGGCTACCATTTGGCCTGGTCGGCAAGCTGGTCGGCTCGGTCGCGCTCACCGCGGCGACGGTGGCCCTGCTCTGGTACGTGGTGTTTCCGTGGGCCGAGCCGCTGCTGCCGTTCGATGACGTACAGGTGACACAGGAAGGCGGCAGCCCGGACGGAGTCGACGCCGACGCCGGCGTCGGCGGCGATCCGGCGGCCGAGGACGACCACTCGGTGCCGTACGACACCGATCAGAACAACACCCCTCCCCCCAGTCCGAACAGGTAAAAGCGATGCGCGTCCTCGTGATCGACAACTACGACTCGTTCGTCTTCAACCTGGTCCAGTACCTGGGCCAGCTCGGAGTCGACTGCGAGGTACGCCGCAACGACGAGATCGAGTTGGCCGAGATCGGCCGGCTCGACGTCGCCGGGGTGCTGCTCTCACCCGGACCGGGTACGCCCGAACGCGCCGGCATCTGCCTCGACGTGGTCCGGGAGTACGCCGGCCGCCTACCGATCTTCGGTGTCTGCCTGGGTCACCAGGCCATCGGTGTCGCCTTCGGGGCCACCGTCACCCGCGCACCGGAATTGCTGCACGGCAAGACCTCGCAGGTGGAGCACAAGTCGGTGGGGGTGCTGGCCGGTCTGCCGGACCCGTTCACCGCCACCAGGTACCACTCGCTGGCCGTCCTGCCGGAAACGCTGCCGGACGAGATCGAGGTGACCGGCTGGACCGAGTCCGGCGTGGTGATGGCGATGCGGCACCGGACGCTGCCGATCGAGGGGGTGCAGTTCCACCCCGAGTCGGTGCTGACCGAGGGCGGGCACCTGATGCTGGCCAACTGGCTGGCCTCCTGCGGTCACCCGGAGGCGCTCGACCGGGCGCCGGCGCTCGCCGCCGAGGTCGACACCCGCCGCCGCTCGGCCTTCGTCACCGTCTAGCTCCGGCTGCTCCGTACCGTCCTGCGGCGTGTGCCGGCGGCGGCCGTACCCCTCGGTTGTTCTCGGGGGTGGGCCGCCGCCGGTCGGCGGGTCCTAGCGGATGCCGCTCCGGGTCGGCCGCAGGCTCGGGAGTTGGCTGGGGACGACCGGCGTGCCACCGCCCGCGCCGGTGCCACCGGTCGGTGTCGGGGTGGGCGTCGGGGTGGGCGGATTCGCGGTCGGCTCTTCCCGGGCGACGGTGACGGTGAGCACGATCTCGGTGCCGGCGGGACGCTTCTGGCCCTGCTGGATGCTCTGCTTCTCCACCCGGCCGGCGTCCTGCGGCGCGACCTTCGAGCCGTTGGCGATCCGCACGTCGAACCCGAGGTTGTCCAGCGTGTTCTCGGCGTCCTCGCGGGACTCGCCGACCACGTAGGGGACGGTCTTGAGGTTGCCGGTGGCGACCTCGACGGTGACCTTCGAACCCTTCGGCACGGAGGCGTCCGAGCCCGGAGTGAGCTTGGTCACGGTGCCCTCTTGCTTGTCGCTCAGCACGTCCTTGCGTACGGGCTCCAGCCCGGCCAGCTTCAACGCCGCGGCGACGTTCTCGTACGGGTTGCCGACCTGGTTGGCCGGCACCTTCACCGACTGCGGGCCGCCACAGATGCGCAGGGTGACCGTGGCGGCCGGCTGGGCCGCCTCCCCGGCAGCCGGATCCTGCGAGGCGACGGTGTCCTTGGCGCAGGTGTCGTTGAACTCCTGATCACCGATCGCGGTCTTGAAGCCCTGCTTCTGGAGGGCGGCGACGGCCACCGCCTCCGGCTGCCCGACCACCGTCTGCACCTCGACCGCGTTCGGCTTGTCGTTGCCGTAGATCAGCAGACCGGCGACGAGCGCGATCACCGCGAGTACGCCGAGGCCGCTGAGGGTGGCGAGCACCCAGGCCGAGGCTTGGCGGCGACGCGGGTCACCGACCCGGGCCGGAGCCGGCCGGGCACCGCCGCCACCGGGGCGTACGGCACCGGCTGCCGGCAGGGCGCTGGTCTCGTCCTCGCGCAGTACCGGGGTGGCCATCACCGGCCGGCCGGCCGCTGCCCGGAGCAGGTCGGCACGCATCTCGCCGGCACTCTGGTAACGGTTGAGCGGGTTCTTCGAGAGCGCCTTGAGCACGATCGCGTCGATCGGCGGGGTGACGTCCCGGTTGATGTCGCTCGGCGCCGGCGGGTCCTCCCGGACGTGCTGGTACGCCACGCTGACCGGGCTGTCGCCGACGAACGGGGGGTGGCCGCAGAGCAGTTCGAAGATCACGCAGCCGGCCGCGTAGACGTCGGAGCGGGCGTCGACCGGCTCGCCACGGGCCTGCTCGGGCGAGAGGTACTGGGCGGTTCCGATGACGGCGCTGGTCTGGGTCATCGTGGTGGCACCGCTGGCCAGGGCCCGCGCGATGCCGAAGTCCATGACCTTGACCTGGCCGTTCAGGGTGAGCATCACGTTGCCGGGCTTGATGTCCCGGTGGATGATCCCGTGCCGGTGGCTGAACTCCAGGGCGGCGCAGATGTCGGCGGAGATCTCCAAGGCGCGGCGGGGCATCAGCCGCCCCTCGGCGGCGAGCACCTCCTTGAGGGTGCGCCCGTTGACGAACTCCATCACGATGAACGGCAGTGTCTCGCCGGTCGGGGCGATCTCCTCGCCGGTGTCGTAGACGGCGACGATGGCCGGGTGGTTGAGGGACGCGGCGTTCTGCGCCTCCCGACGGAAGCGCATCTGGAAGGTGGCGTCGCGGGCGAGGTCCGTACGCAGCATCTTGATCGCGACGTCCCGGCCGAGCCGGAGGTCGCGCCCCCGGTGCACCTCGGCCATGCCGCCGTAGCCGAGCAGCTCGCCGACCTGGTACCTGCCACCCAGCAGGCGGGCCTGCGCAGTCATCGCGTCTGTCGTCCTTCGCTCATCTGGGTCATCCGGGCGCCGTACCCGTACCGCTCTATCCGACGGTACGGCGCATATTGCGAAACGTCGCCTTCGTTGACTCTCTGCAAGCTAGACGTCACTGTCCGCAAGCTGTAATCGCTGGCGGGATCCTGCTTGTTGTTCTTCGTCAGGAAATAGGAAATCACGCCGGAGCAGATCAGGACGATCAGCCCCAGCACCACCGCGAGGGCCACCACCAACGACCGGTTGGCCGGCGACGGGGGCCGGAAGGCCACGGCCGCCGGTGGCGGAGCGTAACTGGGCGGCTCCTGCCGGGGTCGGGGGGTCGGAACCGAGGCCGCGCCCCGGTGGTACCCCGCCGGCTGCCCCGGAGCCGCCGGTGAGCCGGGACGGTTCGGAACGGCCGCAGCCGCCGGTGGATAGGCCGGCCCGACCCTGGTCGCGCCCGGCGGCATCGGCGGCGCACCGGAGACCGGACCGGCGACCGGCGAACCGGGCGGCACCGAGCCGGGGTAACCGGCCGGGCGCCCCGGCTGTGCGGGAGTCGCCGGATGCCCGGCAGCCCGGTTGGGCTGGGTGGGCACGGGGTGGGTGGGCGGCGCGGGGTGCGCCGGTGGCCGCATCGGCGGTGCCGGGGTGGCGGCCTGCCGGGCCACCGCGGCGAGCGTGGCCGCCGTGGGCCACCGGGCCGCCGGGTCCTTGGCCATCGACCGCTCGACGATCGCCCGTACGGCCGGCGGAATGTCCGCCGGCAGCGGCCTGGGCGTGTCCCGTACGTGCTGCATGGCGATGTCGAGCGGGTTCTCGCCCTCGAACGGTCGCCGACCGGAGAGGCACTGGTAGGCGACGACACCCAGGGCGTAGACGTCCGAGGCGGGCGACGCGGTGGAGCCGGTCGCCTGCTCCGGCGAGATGTAGGAGGCGGTGCCGAGCACCGAACCCGCCGCGGTGAGCTGGCCGACGAGCGCGGAACGGGCGATGCCGAAGTCGGTGAGCACCAGCGTGCCGTTCGGGCGTACCAGCAGGTTGCCCGGCTTGACGTCGCGGTGCACGATGCCCTTCTCGTGGGCCGCGTGCAGCGCGTCGGCGGCCTGCGCCATCAGCGCCATCGTGCGCGCCGGGGTGAGCCGGCCGACCCGACCCAGGGTGGTCGAGAGCGCGTCGCCCTCGACGTACTCCATCACCAGGAAGGCGATCTGCTGGTCGCTGCCGTAGTCGTAGACGTCCACCACACCGGGGTGGTTGATCGTCGCCATCGTCCGGGCCTCGCCCCGGAACCGCTCGGCGAAGCCGGGCTCGTCCAGCAGCGCCGGCAGCAGGATCTTCACCGCCACCGTACGGCCGAGCACCTCGTCCGTGCCGCGCCAGACGTCACCCATGCCACCACCGGCGATCCGCTCGTCCAGGCGGTAGCGGTTGCCGAGCAGAACCCCGGGGCTGAGCATTACTTGCCTCCCCCGTCCTGGATGACCGCTTGCATGATCTTGCCGGCGATCCGGGCCGCCTCGGAACTGCCGCCGCTGCCGGCCGCCTCCAGCAGCACCGCCACGGCGGATATCGGCTTGCCGTCCTTCATCACGAAGCCGATGAACCAGCCGTGGTCGGCGGTGCTGGCGTCGGACTGCGCGGTGCCGGTCTTGCCACCCACCTGGTAGCCACTGATCCTGGCCTGGCCACCGGTGCCGTTCGCGACCACGCTGAACATCATGTCCCGCAGGTCACTGGCGACCTGCGGGCTGACCGACTGGCGCAGCTCGCGCGGGTCGGCGGTGTAGTAGTCGGTGGTCCGGTCCGGCCCGAGCAACTGCTGCACCAGGTACGGCCGCATCTGCTTGCCGTTGTTCGCCACCGCCGCCGCGATCATCGCGCCTTCCAGCGGAGTCATCCGGACGTTGTTCTGCCCGATCGCGGACTGGGCCAGCGCGGCCGGGTCGTCCCCGCCGTCCGGGTTCTGGATGTCGCCGGTACGGCTGGCCGCGGTGGCGATCCCGCCCTCGTCGAGCCGGCCGACGGTGAGGTCCTCGTCCTCGAAACCGAAGTTCCGGGCCGTGTCCTTGATCGTGTCGGCACCGAGCTTGACCGCAAGCTGGGCAAAGCCGGTGTTGCACGACTCGGTGAGCGCGTCGATCAGGGTGACCTCCGCCTCCGGGCAGATGCTCGGCGCGGCGTTACGGATCTCGGAACCCGAGGTCGGCGCGGTGTAGCTCGACGTCGCCGGGATCTTGGTTTCCTTCTTGTAGCCGGCCTCCAACGCGGCGGCGGCGTCGATCACCTTGAAGGTCGATCCGGGCGGCTGGGTCTCGGAGAGCGCGCGGTTGCGCAGCGGCCCGTTCGGGTCGTCCTCCAGCTTCTTGTACGCCGCGCTCGCCGCCGTCGTGTCGTGCGTGGCCAGCGTGTTCGGGTCGAAGCTGGGCATGGAGACCAGCGCCTGGACCGCCCCGGTGGCCGGGTTGATCGCGATCGCCGCGCCCTTGTCCGCACCGACCTTGTTCTTGGTCATCTCGTCGAACGCCGTCTGCTGGGCGCGACGGGAGAGGCTCAGCAGCACGTTGCCGCCGGCCGTCTGGTCACCGGTGAACAGGTCCCGGACCCGGTCGCCGAAGAGCTGGTCGCTGGTGCCGTTCAGGAAGTCGTTCTCGCTCCGCTCGATACCGGTCGGACCGATGTTGACCGGCTGGTAGCCGAGCACGTGGGCGTACATCGGCCCGTCGACGTACGAGCGAAGGAACTTCAGCTTGCCGCTGGTCTCCTTGCTGCTGGCCAGGGCGGTCCCGCCGGCCTCGATGTTGCCGCGCTTGCGGTCGTACTGGGCGACCTGGACCCGGCCGTTGTACTCGCTGGTGCGGTACTCGTCGGCCTTGTAGCCCTGGACCCAGTTCAGATTGACGAAGAGCAGGCCGAACAGGACCATGACGACCACACCGACCCGGCGCAGTGGCGCGTTCACGGGCGAATCACCTCCGTTGGGGCACCGTGCAGCTGGGCCGGGGGTGACCCGGACCCGCCCGCCGGACGCCCGGGCGTGGAACCGTCCACCGGCCGCCGGGCCGCGTCGGAGATCCGCAACAGCAACGCCACCAGCAGCCAGTTCGCCATCAGCGACGAGCCACCGGCGGAGAGGAACGGGGTGGTCTGACCGGTGAGCGGGATGAGCTTGCTGATCCCGCCGACGATCACGAAGACCTGCAACCCGAGGGTGAAGGCGAGACCGCCGGCCAGCAGCTTGCCGAACGAGTCGCGTACGGCCAGCGCCGCCCGCAGCCCGCGCTCGACGATCAGCAGGTAGATCACCAGCAGGGCGGAGAGCCCGAACAGCCCGATCTCCTCGCCCATGCCGGCGAAGATGAAGTCGTTGTGCACCTCGGGCACCTCGGTCGGCTGACCGCCGCCCGGCCCGGCGCCGAACAGACCTCCGGTACCGAGCCCGAGTAAGCCTTGGACCAGCTGGTAACCGTCGTCGTACGGATCGTCGAACGGGTGCAGCCAGATGTCGGCGCGCAGGTAGAAGTTGGCGAACGGACCGCCGACCGTGCTCCCCAGGAAGTACGCCAGGAAGGCACCGCCGAAGAAGAGCACCAGACCGATGATCAACCAACTGACCCGTTCGGTGGCGATGTAGAGCGTCACCACGAACATGCCGAAGTAGAGCAGCGAGGTGCCGAGGTCCTTCTCGAAGATCAGGACCATCAGGCTGACCAGCCAGACCCCGATCACCGGCCCGAGGTCCCGCCCGCGCGGGAAGTCGATGCCGAGGAACCGGTGGCTGGCCAACGAGAGCACTTCCCGCTTGCGGACCAGGTAGTAGGCGAAGAAGACCAGCAGAGCCAGCTTGGCGAACTCGCCGGGCTGGATGGAGAACCCGCCGATCATGATCCAGAGTTTGGCGCCGTTGATCTCCGAATACCGGCCCGGCAGCACCGCCGGGATCAGCACCAGCACGATGCCGGCGAGGCCGAGCGTGTACGCGTACCGGGAGATGGCCCGGTGGTCGCGGACCAGGAACAGCAGCCCGGCCGCGAGGATCACGGCGGCCAGGGTCCAGGCCAGCTGCCGGCCACCGGTCCCCGCGAAGATCGGGAAGTCGGCACGCGCCTCCGGCGCCAGGTCCGGGTCGACCAGGTCGAGCCGGCGCAGGAAGCCCACGCCCAGCCCGTTGACCAGGGCGACCGCCGGCACCAGCACCGGGTCGGCGTACGGCGCCAGGTAACGGATCACCAGGTGCAGGGCGAGGAAGACCGCGGTCAGCGCCGCGGTCGGCACCCAGAAATCCATGGTGACGGTGTCGAGCAGGTTCGCCTCGACGGTGGCCGCGTACACCGCGACCAGCGCCATCGCCAGCAGGAGTAGCGCCAACTCGGCGTTGCGCCGGGACTTGGTGTCCCGGACGCGCGGCATCTCACCCGTGACTGCGGGCGCTGGCGGCGGTCCGGCTGGGGCAGTCACGATGAGTCCCTCGGATCGTTCGATCTCACGGTCACTCGGGCGACCGGCATCCCGCCGGGTCGGGGGTGGCCGGCGGCAGGGTGTCGGACGGGAGCAGGTCGGGGCTGGCGGGCTCGGTCGGAGCCGCCGGTGCGCTCGGGCTGGCGCCGGTTCCGGCCTCGGGTGAGGACGAAGCGCCCGGGGTGCCGTTCGCCGACGGCGTGACGGGCGGCGGTGCGGCCGGCGTGGTCGGCGGCGTCGTCGCCTCGGTGGAGGGGGAAGGGCTCGGCGGGCAGGTCGGCTTCAGGTTCGGGTTGCCCGGTTCGTCGACGGTCAACTCGGAGAGCAGCCGTTCCGCGTCCGGCTCGTCCTTGGCCTGGATCCCCTGCTTGACCTGCTCCTGGGCCGCGTTGGTCAGGTCGTTGAGCTCGGCCCGGCTGGTCGCGTGCACGCTGGACAGGTCCAGCCCGGCGATCTGCCCGGGCACACCCCGGAAGACGGCGAGCTGCCCGGTCTCCGTGGCGCCGACGTAGAACTGCCGCTGGCTGTAGGTCCAGCCGCCCCAGAGACCGCCGCCGAGGATGCCGGCCAGGACGATCAACTGAACCGCCGTACGCAGCGGTCGGCGCCGGGGTCGGTCGGACTCGTCGTCGCCGTTGGCCGAGGCGTTCACCGGCTCCGGGCTGGCCGGGCGCGGCGGGGTGAGCGCCGAGGCCCGAGCGGCCGGGGTCGAGTCGTCGGCCGACGTCGCCATCCCCCGGTCCCGGGCGGCGGCGCCGCCCACGATCGGCGTGGCTTCGAGAATGTCCTGGTCGGTGGCGTCGGCGATGACCACGGTGATGTTGTCCGGGCCACCACCGCGCAGCGCGAGTTGGACCAGCCGCTCCACGCACTGCTGCGGGTCGGTGTACTCGCGCAGCGTCTGCCCGATGGTCTCGGCGCTCACCACGCCGGAGAGGCCGTCGCTACAGATCAGGTAACGGTCACCCGGCAGCACCTGGCGGACGGAGTATTCCGGGTCGATGTCGCGGCCGTCGAGGGCGCGGGTCAGCAGCGACCGCTGCGGGTGGCTGCTCGCCTCCTCCAGGGTGATCCGACCCTCGTCGACGAGCATCTGGACGTAGGTGTCGTCCTTGGTGATCTGACCGAACTCGCCGTCACGCAACAGGTACGCGCGGGAGTCGCCGATGTGCACCATGCCGATCTTGCTGCCCGAGAACAGCGTCGCGGTCAGGGTGGTGCCCATGCCCTCCAGGTGAGGGTTGGCGTCCACCGTGTCGCGGAGTTGCTGGTTGGCGGTATCGACGGCGGAGCGCAGCGCGTCGACCAGAGCATCCCCGGGGACGTCCTCGTCGAGCGGCGCCATCGCACCGATGACAATGTTGCTGGCGACGTCACCGGCGGCCATGCCGCCCATGCCGTCCGCCACGGCGAGTAGCCGCGGACCGGCGTAGACGGAGTCCTGGTTTCCGTCTCGGATCAGACCGCGGTCGCTGTGGGCCGCATAGCGCAGGGTCAGAGTCATGGCCGTAACTCGAGAGAAGTGCGGCCGATCCGGATCGGCACGCCGAGGGGGACGGGGGTTGGTCCGGTGACCTTAGCGCGATCGAGGTACGTGCCGTTAGTCGAGCCGAGGTCTTCGACGAACCACTGGCCCGAGCGGGGCACCAGCCGGGCGTGTCGGGCCGAGGCGTAGTCGTCGGTAATCACCAGGGTGGAGTCCTCCGCACGGCCGATGGTGATTTGACCTTCACCCAGAGTGATCCGGGTGCCGGCGAGCTGACCTGCGGTCACGACGAGCTGGTGGGCCGCCCTGCCGCGCTTCACCTTCGCCGGTTTGCCCTGCCCGGTCACCGCGCCGACCCCCCGTGGCGCCGCGACCAGACGACTGGACCGGGCGCCCGCGAAAAGATCGCGACGGATCACCCCGACCACGGTGAAGACGAAGACCCAGAGCAGGACGATGAACCCGAACCGGGCGACGGTGATGACGAAGGGCGCCAAGTTTTTAGCCGTCCACTCGGAACGTGAGGGTGGTCGTCCCGAGCTGGACCATGTCACCTGGGTTGAGCGCCACCGCCGAGACCCGCTGGCCGTTGACCATCGTGCCGTTGGTGGAGCCCAGATCGGTGAGCACCACCTGGGCGCCGTCGAAGTCGAGCCGGGCGTGTCGGCGGGAGATGCCGACGTCGGGCAGACGCAGGTTGGCCTGGTCGCCCCGACCGATCACGGTCGAGCCCATCTGCAGCGGGTAACTGCGCCCGTCGCCGGAGACCAGGCGTACGTTGCGACCGCCACCGTGGCCGGGCGGCGGGCCGTAGCCACCACCCTGCTGCTCGTACGGCGGGTAGCCACCCTGGCCGGGCTGCTCGTACGACTGCTGCTGCACCGGTGCGACGTCGCCGCCGGTGTAGACCTCGGCCGTGACCCGGAACATGCCGGTGTCCAGTCCGTCGCCGCGCTCGATCTCGACGATCACGTCGCCGTAGACCGTCCACGCCTGCTCGCCGATGAACTCGGCCTGCGACTGGGCCAGCTCCTGGGCCAGCGCGGCGGCGTACGGCGCGAGCCGGCTGTGGTCGTACGGCGAGAGATCGATCACGTAGCGGTTGGGCACGAGAGTGCGCCCACCAGCCAGGATCGCCTTGTGCGCCTCTGCCTCCCGCTGCATCGCGTTGAGGATCTCCACTGGGTGGACGACCCCCTTGAACACCTTCGCGAAGGCCCCTTCGACCAGGCCTTCCAGACGCTTCTCGAAGCGTTGCAGCACGCTCACCGGCTCCTCCTCGGGTCCCGAGGACATGATGGTATCCGGCCGTCGCACACGCGGCTCGCATGCCGCTCGGCCGTCCGCTGCCGGCCCCTACGTGAAGGCCGGAGTCCTCGTGCTAGTGTTCCATGCGCCGCAAGCGGTAACGCCTACGGTCGCAGTACGAACAGCGTAATATGTCCCGGCGTCAGTCGTAGAACTGGCTGGGATAACCTGAAGTTGGTTGGGCCCGAGCAACGGCACGGAACAGAGCGATCTGTCCCGGGTTTTGCGCACGGGGGAGTGGCGGAATGGCAGACGCGCACGGTTCAGGTCCGTGTGCCCGAAAGGGCGTGGGGGTTCAACTCCCCCCTTCCCCACCAACACGAAGGGCCCCGCGTTCACGCGGGGCCCTTCGTTCATGTCCGGGTACGAATGCCCGAGCCGCGTGGATGTCGCGTTATGCTCCGATGGTTTACGGTCGCCGAGGATCCTGGAGTGTCGTGTGAGTGTCGCGCTGGTGACCGGATCAGGCGGTCTGATCGGCTCCGAGGCGGTCCGGCACTTCGCCGGCCTCGGTCTCGACGTAGTGGGCATCGACAACGACATGCGTCGGCAGTTCTTCGGCGCCGAGGCCTCCACCGCGTGGAACGTACTGCGGCTGACCAGTGACCTCGGCGGTGCGTACACCCATCGGGACGTCGACATCCGCGACCGGGACGCGCTGGCGGAGATCTTCCGCCGCTACGGCCGCGACATCTCGGTGGTGATCCACACCGCGGCGCAGCCGTCGCACGACTGGGCCGTCCGGGACCCGTTCACCGACTTCGACGTGAACGCCGGCGGCACCCTGAACGTGCTGCAGAACGTGCGCGAGCACGCCCCGGAGGCGGCGTTCATCCACTGCTCGACCAACAAGGTCTACGGCGACCGGCCGAACAGCCTGCCGCTGGTCGAGCAGGAGACCCGCTGGGAGATCGACCCCGAGCACCCGTACGCGGACGGGATCAAGGAGGACATGTCGATCGACGGCACCCTGCACTCCGTCTTCGGCGCCTCCAAGGTCGCCGCCGACGTGATGGTGCAGGAGTACGGCCGCTACTTCGACATGCGCACCGCCTGCTTCCGTGGCGGCACCCTCACCGGCCCGGCGCACTCCGCCACCGAACTGCACGGCTTCCTCGCGTACGTGATGCGCTGCAACATGGAACGCCGGACGTACAAGATCTTCGGGTACAAGGGCAAGATGGTGCGCGACGCGATCCACAGCCACGACGTGGTGAACGCGTTCGAGGCGTTCTACCGCAACCCGCGCTCGGCCGCGGTCTACAACCTCGGTGGCGGCCGTCACTCGAACTGCTCGCACCTGGAGGCGTTCGCGCTGGCCGAGGAGATCTCCGGCCAGGCGATGATCACCGAGTACCGGGACGAGAACCGGGTCGGTGACCACCAGTGGTGGATCGGTTCCAACGCGTCGTTCCAGGCCCACTACCCGGACTGGAAGCAGATCTACGACGTGCCGATGATCCTGCGGGAGATCTACGAGGCCAACGTGGACAAGTGGATACCGCAGGCATGACGGCACGGGTTCAGGCAGCACCATGAACAGGTATGGCAAGGTGCTCGACTCATGAGCGGGCATTCGGCGGTAGTGCCATGAGCGCGTGTCACGGCTCGATCAGTCAGCTCAGTCACGGGGATCACCGCGCCGCCCGGCGCAGCGAGGGAACGCGATGATCTCCGAGGGTAAGAAGAACGTGCTCGGCGTACTGGTGGACGTGATCGACTACGACGCCGCAGCAACCGAGGTGATCACCGCCGCGCAGGAGCGCCGACCGTTCGCGCTCACCGCGTTGGCCGTACACGGTGTGATGACCGGTGTGCTGGATCCGCCGCACAACGCCAGGCTCAACTCGTTCGACGTGGTCACGCCGGACGGCCAGCCCGTCCGCTGGGCACTCAACCTGCTGCACGGCGCCCGCCTGGCCGACCGCGTCTACGGTCCGACGCTCACGCTGCGCGTCCTGTCCCGCGCCGCCGACGCCGGCCTGCCGGTCTACCTGTACGGCTCGACCGAGTCGACCCTGTCCCGGCTGGTGCCGGCGCTGGAGCGGCGCTTCCCGGCGCTGAAGTTCGCCGGGGTGGAGCCGTCCAAGTTCCGCCAGGTCCGGCCGCACGAGGAGAACGAGATCGCCGACCGGATCCGCGCCTCGGGCGCGCGGGTCGTCCTGGTCGGGCTCGGCTGCCCCCGCCAGGAGGTCTTCGCGTACGCGATGCGCCCACTGCTGGACATGCCCCTGCTCGCCGTCGGCGCCGCCTTCGACTACCACGCCGGACTCCTGCGCAAGCCACCCGCGTGGATGCAGCGGGCCGGACTGGAGTGGCTGTGGCGGCTCGGCCTGGAGCCGAGGCGCCTGTGGCAGCGCTACCTCGTGCTGAACCCCGCCTACCTGGCCCGCCTCACCGCCCAGAAGACCAAACTCTGGCGAGCCACCCCTCCACCCCCCGCCACGGACCCTCCCCCCACCTTCTCTGTGTAGCTGGCGCCAGTTCCGCTGGCGCTGGCTCGCTCCGCTTCGCGGCGCCCAGTGCGGTGATTTCGTCCTGCGGGCGGCGAAGGCTTCGCCTCGCCGTCCTCGGACGAAGTCACCCGCCCCCAATCCGCTCGGTCGACTCGCGACGTTGGTTGCGGCGGAGGCGGGCGGTAGGGATCGCGCAGATGTAGAGAAAGAGTGCCTATCCGGGGTCGGGTAGGCACTCTTTCTCTGTATTAGGGCGGGGGAAGCGGGGTGGGAGGGGCGGGGCGGGGCGTGGGTGGGGGGTGGTTGTTGGGCAAGCGCTTTCCTATGCTGTCGGCATGATGAGGAGCGATGACGGGTTGACGCCGGGGCGGTTGGTCCCGAAGATCGAACGGCTCTGGGAGTTGTCGGCGGAGAAGATCGACTCGATCGAGCGGAGTTGCCCGGCGGGCTCGCCGTCGCCGGTGTTCACGGTCGGGGGGCGGTACACCGCGCGGGGCTGGACCGAATGGACCCAGGGCTTCCAGTACGGCTCCGCGCTGCTGCAGTACGACGCCACCGGCGAGCGGCGGTTCCTCGACATCGGCCGGGAGCAGACCGTGGCGGTGATGGCCAGCCACGTCAGCCACATCGGCGTACACGACCACGGCTTCAACAACGTCAGCACGTACGGCAACCTGTGGCGACTGATGAACGAGGGGCGGGTGCCGGAGGACCGGGGCGAGCGGCACTTCTACGAGTTGGCGCTGAAGCTCACCGGCGCGGTGCAGGCGGCCCGGTGGCGGGACACGATCGACGGCACCGGTTACATCTACTCGTTCAACGGGCCGCAGTCGCTCTTCGTCGACACGATCCGGTCCTGCCGGGCGCTCGCCGTGTCGCACCTGCTCGGGCACGTGCTGATGGGTGAGCGGGACGAGCGGATCTCGCTGCTCGGTCGGTTGGTCGAGCACGCGACCAACACCGCCAGGTGGAACATCTTCTACGGCGAGGGCCGGGACAGTTACGACATCTCCGGTCGTACCGCACACGAGTCGATCTTCAACGTGAACGACGGCAGCTTCCGGTGCCCGAGCACCCAGCAGGGCTACTCCCCGTTCAGCACCTGGACCCGGGGACTGGCCTGGGCCATGCTCGGCTTCCCCGAGCAGTTGGAGTTCCTCGCCGTCCTGCCGGACGAGGCGTTCGAGCCGTACGGCGGGCGGGCCGGGGTCGAGGCGACGCTGCTCCGGGCCGCGATCGCCACCTGCGACTTCTACCTGGCCCACACCCCGGTCGACGGGATCCCGTACTGGGACACCGGTGCTCCCGGTCTGGCCCGGATGGGCGACTACCTGGACCACCCGGCGGACCCGTACAACGTGCACGAGCCGGTGGACTCGTCGGCGGCGGCGATCGGGGCGCAGGGGCTGCTCCGGCTCGGCCGCTACCTCACCTCGATCAGGCGCGACGCCGAGGGGCAGCGCTACTGGCAGGCCGGGCTGACGGTCTGCGACACCCTCTTCGACGAGCCGTACCTGAGCACCGACCCTGGGCACCAGGGTCTGATCCTGCACTCGGTGTACCACCGGCCGAACGGTTGGGACCACGTACCGGCCGGGCAGCGGGTGCCGAACGGCGAGTCGAGCATGTGGGGCGACTACCACGCCCGCGAGCTGGCCCTCTACGTCCAGCGGGTGGCCCGGGACGAGCCGTACTACACCTTCTTCGGGCAGGTCGCCACGGCCGTACCGTCGGTTGTGACGCCGGTCGGGGTGGCCCGGTGAGCCGGCGGCCGGTGGCCATCGTGACCGGCGGGTCCCGGGGCATCGGGCGGGGCATCGTGCTCTCGCTCGCCGGAGCCGGCTACGACGTGGTGGTCAACTACGCCAGCAACGCCGACGCCGCCCGCGAGGTCGGCAAGGAGGTCGAGGCACGCGGCGGGCAGGCCCTTCCGGTACGGGCCGACGTCTCCCAGCGGGCCGACCGGCAGCACCTGCTGGACGAGACCGTCAACACCTTCGGTCGGCTCGACCTGCTGGTCAGCAACGCCGGCGTGGCCCCGACCGTGCGGGCCGACCTGCTGGACGCGCAGGAGGAGTCCTTCGACAGGTTGATCGAGGTCAACCTCAAGGGGCCGTACTTCCTGGTCCAGCTCGCCGCCCGGACGATGATCGAACAGCAGGTGGCGGGGATCGTCAGCAGCCCGAAAATCGTGATCGTCTCGTCGATCAGCGCGTACACGGCCAGCGTGAACCGCGGTGACTACTGCGTGAGCAAGGCCGGGCTGGCGATGACCGCCCAGCTCTACGCCGCCCGGCTGGCCGAACACGGGATCAACGTGTACGAGATCCGGCCGGGCGTCATCGAGACCGACATGACCGGTGGTGTGAAGGAACGGTACGACGATCTGATCTTCAACCAGGGGCTGACGCCGATCCGCCGTTGGGGACAGCCCGACGATGTGGGTCGGGCGGTGGTCGCGGTCGCCACCGATCTGCTTCCGTTCAGCACCGGGCAGGTGATCGACGTCGACGGCGGCTTCCACCTGCGTACGCTCTAGCCGCTCGGCAGCCGCGCCGCTCGGCGCCGGACCGGCTCGGGGGGTGCCCCGGGCCACCCCTACTGGACGAACTCGGGGGGCGGCCCAGGGCACGGCCCTGATTCCCGGCGCCCGGATCTGGGCAATCCTGAATTCATGGATATCGACCTGGCCGTGCTGATCGCGGTGGCCCTGGTGTGGCTGACCGCCGGCATCGTCGCGGACGGACTGCCGCAACTGGACAGTCCCCGCGCGCTTCGTCGCCGTACCACCTGGTTGTTGGCCCTGACGGTGACCGGCCTCGGGGCGATGGCCGCGCTCGGGCTGGCCGCGCTGATCGCGGCCGGGCCGACGGTGGCCGACCGGGCGCCGCTCGTCCTCGTACTGGCCGCCGTGCCGACCACCGCCGTGGCGATGCTGACCGTACGGCGGCTGCGCCGGCTGCGGGCCGGTGCCGGCGCCTTCGCGGCGGCCCCGGACGCCCCGGTGCCACCCGTGCTCCGGGCCGGCGCGGCGCATCCCATGGTCGCGTTGCCGCCGCAGGTGGCCGGACTGGTGATGCTGCCGGCGGTGGCCGCCGCCAGTTCACTCGTCCCGCTGACCGCGCCGGCGCTGACCGGGGTCGCGCTCACCGTCGGCCTGGCCGGGATGAGCATCATCGGCGTACGGCACGCGCTGCGGCACAGTCGGCTCGCCGAAGGATCGATCGCGGTACGACCGGCGGTGCCGTCGTCCTCAGCGCGGGCGACCCGAGTCCTGCACGTATAGCAGTTCCAGAATTGCTCGCGCGGCCTCGAACCACCGGTCCAGCCATTCCTGGCGGGGCAGTGAGCCTTTCGGCGGCAATTCGAGCAGCAGCCCCCGCAACAATGGGTGGTCAACCAGTGACTCCGGTTGCGGCTCGGCCCAGTCCGGCGGCGGATAGACCGGTTCGGTGAGATCACCCAGATCCAGCGACGGACGTTTCGGCAGGTGGTCGATTGACCCGGCCGGTCCCAGGTCGGCCACCCCGCCATCGTGGGAGCCGAGGTTCTGGCCGGGAGGGCCGTCGTCGGTCAGCACCCCGTCCCGTCGGGCGCCACGGTACTTACCCGCGAGCCGATCCGGCTTCACCGAACCATTGCCCAGATTTTCCGACCCGATCGTCATCCGTCTCGCCTGCCTCGCTCCGTCGCGAACCCGCGCGGCGGGTTGGCCCAGCGGGGTGCCGCGCCGCCTGGTACAACGACGCGGGCCGGCGGTGGCGACGGTGTGGCACGGATCAGCAGCCCGCCACACCTGCCGTGACCTGCGGTTGAGCATTGAAGCGCGGCGCCGGGCCGGCGAGGCGGACTCACCTCCGGGCGGTGGTGGCGGTTGCTGCCGACCGTTGTCCGGACATGGAGAGCGCGGGCACCCACCGGGTGACCGCGCTCAAAGTGGCCCGCATGGTGCGTCTGACTAGCCCAGGTCGAACTCGCCGTCCTTGGCACCGCCGACGAAGGCGTCCCACTCGTCCGGCGTGAAGATCAAGGCTGGCCCGGCCGCGTTCTTCGAGTCACGAACGGCGATCGCGCCACTCACGAAGGCCACCTCGACGCAGTTGTCGCAGTTCGGCCCGCTGCGCGAGCTCTTGTACCACGCTGCGCGGGTGAGGTCTACGCGAAACCCCTTTGTCTCCACTTCCACAATGGCTCCTCTGTCAACCTCGCGATAAGAGCTACGGAATCCTCCGGGCGGATGGCCGCTGCTCGAATATGATCGAAAATAAAGGCGTACTTCTGCAATTCGTCGGCCTTTTCCAGGAAGAGCCCACCCGTGGCGTTTTCGGCGTACACAACCGGCGGGTCGCCTGGTTCCGGAAAGTCGAGAATCGTGAAGGTGCCGTCCATGCCAGCATGCGCACCGACGTCGAACGGCAGAATCTGGATCGTCACATTCGGCTGATCGGCCGCTTCCAACAGTCGCTTCAGTTGGTCGCGCATGACCTCGTCGCCACCGACCGGCCGACTCACCACTGTCTCATCGAGCACCACCCACACGTCGATCGGATCGTCTTGGTGCAGTAACGACTGGCGACTCAACCGGACACGGACGCGCTGCTCGACTTCTTCGGCGGTGATGTCCGGCCGGGCCGAACGGATCATCGCCTTGGCGTAGTCCTCGGTCTGCAGAAGCCCCGGCACGACCTGCTGCTCGTACGCCCGGATCGAGCCGGCGGCCGCCTCGAATCCGACGTATGCACTGGTCAGCACCGTGCTGTAGGAGGCCCACCAACCCTTCTGCCGAGCCTCCCGGGCGATCTGCAACAGGTCTTCGCTCTCATCACCGACGATGCCGTAAATGCTGATCATGTCGCGTACGTCACGAACGGTGGCAGTGGTATGGCCTGTCTCAATACGTGAGATCTTTGATTGCGAACACTCCAGTCGCTCCGCGACCACCTCGATTGTCACTCCGGCCGCCTCGCGGAGCCGGCGCAACTCAGCTCCCAGTCGGCGGCGGCGGATTGTCGGGCTCCGGCGCTCGGACACCGGGTCACCTCCGGTCGATCGCGCATGAGTTCGGCCCGCCGCAGTGCGCGACCTTTGGGGCGACGGGCGATCAGGTTCGCGGCGGGAAAAACGCGCATGTCAGCCGGCCGCGGCGGCGGATACCGCCCCAGTCTGACGGGTCCACACGCGACACTTCAAGCATAGGCGGCACCAGACGCGCAAGAGCCATGCTGCAACTTGCATTGATCACGCTCTTCGTGCACCCTGTCCGTATGGCTCGGGTTACTCAGCGTTTCGATCTAGCGAGGTCGTACACCGGCCCTCCCCGTTTTACGGACGGTATCGTCCTCCGCGCTACCACCCGAGCCGGACAGGCCCTGGGGTAATAGGCCCCGCCGCTGTACGTCGTACGACTACGGCGGCTGGCGCGGTCCCGGAGCCGACGGGTGTTGGCCGGGCCGACGTACGGACCGACGCCGGTCCGCGCACGGCCCGGCCAGCGCCCCATCCCACCGCTGCGGGCGGCGGGATACCGCAGGGCATGCGGCACCGGATCCTGCGGCCAAGCTCACCAGCTCAATCGTCCAACCAAGGTCAGTTCGGACAGGAGTCGATGTGCTACCTCCCCGCTCAGGTGACGTCCTCCAGGTGACCCGCGCGGCGAGCGTCCAGTTCGCCGAGCCGATCCTCTTCCGGGTGATCCGCGCGCACGACTGGCCCACCTACGACGGCTGGATCTGGCTCGACGGGTACGAGCTCAACGGCGCGCTGGACGCGGTCGCCCGCCGCTCGATCTTCGTACAACTGGACGGGCTGCGCGCGATCCGACTCTCCGCGCCCGCAGCCCGGCACGTCAACGCCGGGCCACGGACGGTACCGAGTCGCAACGCGTCACCGGTCCGGGTACGGGTCGGCTGACACACCGGCCACGTCCCGTGCCGTCGCCGCCGCTCATCGCACCCACGGCACCCCGGAGCGGGACGCGGCAACCGGGTCGTTCGGCCGGTAACGCCGGGCCCACCCCCATAGACTCGGGGAGACCGTACGGCTCGGGAAAGAGACGAGTCGGACGGTGGACCGCCGTAAGCGAGGCCCGAACCGCAGGGGTGGCCATGGCCACGAAATCCGGCGCCCGGCACCGCCCGACGCTGCCCGTCACGCTCGTTTCCGTACTCGCCCTGCTGCTCTGCGGCACGGTGGCAGGCTGCGGAAACGCTGTTTCCCGGTCCGCCGGCCCCGCAGCCCTGCCCGCACCCGCACCGAAGGAACAACCCACCGACCCGAGCACCGGGTGGCCGTCGTACCCCCTGCCGGACCAGGCCCGGTCGCCGACGCCGGACGGGTGGCCGGCACCGGTGCCACCCACCCACGTACCGGACCGTTCCACACCACCGGACGTGGTCGAACCGATCCCCGCCCCGGTCGGGCCGACCACACCCGCCGGTGGTGTCGGTGGCTCCGATCCGATGGCCACGCGGTCGAGCACCCACGGCACCGACCCGGACCGGGCCATGGACCGACGACCCGAGGGCTACCAGCGTTCACTGGTTTATTCCGGCCTGCTCGGGCTGGTCATCGCGGCGATCGGTCTCACCATGGTCGGTCGCCGCCGCCGGCTCTGGTGATCTCCCCCGAATGACCGGCGTGGGCGACCAGCGTCGGTCGGGAGGCGTCGGCGGGTTCCGGCCCGGGTCAGGCGGTCGGGGTCGGGTCCGGCGTGACCGGGGGACCGGTCGTCGACGACGAGCTCGGGGACGGGCTCGGCGTCGCCGTCGGTGCGGGCGGCTCGGCGACCGTCAGCGTGACCTGTGTTCCGACCGCGATCGGCGTACTCGGCCGGGGGTCGGAGGCGATGACCGTGCCGGCCGGCCGATCCGACTCGCGGAACTGCACCTGGAACGGCAGCCCCGCCTGGTCGAGCAGGATCTGGGCGTCCTCCTGACTCAGCCCGATGACCGGCGGCACACTGACGATGGCGGTGGCGCTCTCGGTCGGGGTGGCAGCCGGAGTGGTCGGCACGGCCGTGGTAGGCGCGGCCGTGGCGGACGGGCTCGGTGACGGCCGAACCGGCGCGGGCCCGTTGTCGTCCGGGTTTCCCTGCACGATCAGCCAGACGCCGAACGCCAGGACACCGAGCAGGATCAGCGCGATCAGCCCCACCAGAATCGGGAACCACCAGCGCCTCGGCTGTCCGTCGTCACCGGGCCACTCGGCGGGCGCCGGTTCTCGTACGACGGGAGGCCCCGCCGGGGGCACTCCCGCCCGCCCCGACCAGGCTCCGCCCGGTGGCTGGTCGCCGCCGGGAACGGCCGGGAACATCGCCGTACGGTTCAACCCGTCCGACGTACGCCGCGGCAGCCTGGCCGTCACATCGCCCGCCGGACCGGCCGGCGGACGCGGGATCGGCATGGTCTGATCGCTCTCCGGGCCGGGCGACCGACCCGGCAACGGCGTCGTCTCGTCCCCACCCGCCCCGGCGGACGGACGGGGCAGTGCGATCGTCGCGTCGCTCGACGGGCCGCCCGACGGAGGCAAGGCCACCGTCTCGTCAACGCTGGAGGCAGCGGAAGGACGGGGCAACGCCTGGGTCTCGTCGCTCGACGGCCCGCCGGACGAAGCGCTCGACGGCCCGCCGGACGACGGCAGCGCCACGGTCTCGTCGCCACCCGTGTTGGCCGCAGGGCCGGGCAACGCCACGGTCTCGTCACCGCCGGCCGTGGCGATCGGTGTCGGCGAGGGTGACGGCAGCGCCTGGGTCTCGTCAATGCCGGGGGCGGGCGATCGGTCCGGCAGGACCTGGGTCTCGTCGGCCGACGGCACCGCCGACCGATCCGGCAGGACCTGAGTGTCATCGGCCGACGGCACCGCCGACCGATCCGGCAACACCTGAGTGTCATCGGCCGACGGCAACACCTGGGTCTTGTCAGCCGACGGCACCGCCGACCCGTCCGGCAGGACCTGGGTCTCGTCGGCCGACGGCATGGGCGGTCGATTCGGCAGCGCGACCGTCTCGTCGGTCGACGAACCGGCGGGTGGGCCGGGCAGCGCCGTCGTCTCGTCATCTGCTGGCGAGCCGTCGACGGCATCCGGCTCGGGCTCCGGGTTCGCAGGCTCCTGGTTCGCCGGGTCCGGCTCGGGTGTCCGGTCGGACTCACCGCCGTCCTCTGGCTGCCCGGCGGGCTCTTCCGAGACGGCGGCAGGCTCCTCCGACACCGTGGCGGACCCCTCCGGAGGTCCGGCGGGCTCGGTCGCGTCGTTGACGGGCTCGGTCGCGTCGTTGACGGGCTCGGTCGCGTCGTTGACGGGCTCGGTCGCGTCGTTGACGGGCTCGGTCGGAGGCTCCTCGGCCATGTCCCGTGGCTGATGACCGTCCTTCGCCATGGCACGTCCTCTCCCCGACAAACTGCGCCCGTCCAATTTATCCGGCTGCCCGGTCAGCCAACCGCCGCACCACCGGAAGCGGATCACCCGCCGTCCGGCCCGGTCCACCCGACGCTCGTCGAACGACCGGCAGCCGGGTCACCGGTCAGGTGGCCGCCGGCGTCGGCTGCCCGGGCGGATTGTTCGGCTGGTTGCCGCAGTAGATGGCAACCTTCTCGTTCCACCGCAGTTGCGTACCGGGTGCGGGGTCCTGCCGCAGCACCAGCCCGCTCTTGCCGCTGCGGTAGTCCGGTTGGAACCCCGCGTCGACCAGACGTGCCTGTGCCTGGGTGCAGCTGAGCGCGGTCACCTCCGGTACGTCCATCAGCGGCGCCGCCCCGACCACGTACACCTTGACCGTGGTGCCCCTGCGTACGTTCGCGCCGGCCGGAGGATCCGTACGCTCGACCGTCGGATCCTCGCCGGAGTCACCGAACACCAGTTGCCAGCCGAGGCCACGGTCGCGCAGGTCCTCCCGTACCCGTTCGAAGCTCTGGCCGGTGAGGTCGGGCAGCGGGAACTGGCCGGCCGGCGCGGCGGATGTCGGGGCGGTCCTCGGTGCCGAGGTGGCCGGGCGGGCCTTCGGCGTCTTCGTCGGGGACGGCTCGACGGTGCTGGTCGCACCCGGCGCGGCGTCGGTGCCCGGGTCGGTGCCCTCGCTGTTGGCCAGCGCCCAACCGCCGATCGCACCGATGGTGGCGAGCAGTACGGTCGCCACCGCCGCACCGGCGACCATGGCCCCTCGGCGCGGCCGATCCGGTTGCTCGACCGGCGACGAGGTCTGCCAGCTCGCGTTCCCATCCGTCATGTCGACCACTGCCTCACCATCCGGGCACCGATCCGCCCGCCGACAATCACCATCTGACTGATGAAGTGTGCTGGCTGAGGGCAACCACGATCCAATCGGGCGTCGATACGCACCCTCTGTAAGGGTGCCAGCACCCCGGTCGCCGTGACTCGCCCTGCCGGCGGGTGGACGCTACGCTGCCCGGCATGGCCGTACGAGGCTGGGGAGGATCGGTCGCCATCGCGATCGGCGTAGCTGCCGGCGCTGGTGCCGCGCAACTGGGGCTCGGCTACGGGCTCGGCATCATCGCCTGGCTGCCGTCCGCCAGCGGTACGAGTGAGGCCTCCTGGGTGGCGAGTCTCGCCTGGGCCGCCTGGATCGCCGCCACCTCCACGGTCGCCGGCGCCCTCGCGGCGCAACGGATCGGTGCGCCCGAAACCCGCTCGAACCCGGAGAACGCCTCGACGCCGACCGGCCAGACGTTCGCCGCCGGACTGTGGCGGATCGCACTGGCCCTGGCCAGCGCGGTCGGCGGCCTGGTCACCGTCGCGTTGGTTGCCGTACCGGCCAGGGCGGCGATCCGGGCCGACAGTGTCTCGCCACAGAGCATCGCCGCCGGGTACGCGGTCATCGGTGTGATGCTCGGGCTGGTGATGGCGATCTGGGCGCTCTCCTCGCCGGCCGTCGCCAGCAACGTGATCGCCACGGTCGGCTGGTTGTGGCTGCTGGCGATCGTGGCGGTCGTCGACGGCGTCGTGTCCGGACGTGGGCTGGGCAGCGCACAGCTCGGCGTCTG
The DNA here is from genome assembly GCF_055586685.1 of Micromonospora sp. NPDC049529. NCBI lineage: Bacteria > Bacillati > Actinomycetota > Actinomycetes > Micromonosporales > Micromonosporaceae > Micromonospora > Micromonospora sp. NPDC049529. Next base: position 270,082 of record NZ_JBVJHT010000001.1, on the reverse strand, counting down.
GCAGATCACCTCGGACAGCGAACGGTTCTGGTTCCGCGACTACTTCTACTGGCCCGGTGCGGCTCTGTCGCTCGGCTCGGCGCTGCTGATCGGGGCGCTCGCCGCCCGTACCACGGCACGGTTGCCCGAACGTCGGGTCGGCGCGGTGGTTTCCGGCGTGGCCGGTCCGCTGCTGGTCGCCGCCGCGTACTTCCTGGCCGCGCCGAGGTTGGTGGGGATCCGGGCCGAGCAGGTTTCGGCGCACCTGGCCGCACCGTACGCGGTGATCGCCGGCCTGGCCGGGTCGGCGCTGGTGGCGGCGCTGGCACAGCGTGCCGCGACCACCCGGCCGGTACCGGCGAGCCCGGCCGGGTCGGACCCGGTGGAGTCGCCGGAGCCGGGTCCGGTGCCGGCGCAACGGGCCGGTGGGTCCGACCGCCGGACCAGTGACAACTCTCCCTCGACCCGGTCGTACGGCACCGACCCGGTCACCGAGCGGTTCGACCCGACGGAGCCGCTGCGGGACCGGTCGACCGCACCGACCGCACAGGGCGCACCGGCTGCGACGCTGTGGCCGGCGGACGCGACCGAGCAGCGCGATCCCGGTGCCGAAACGCGCGACCCGGCGTCGCAGCGCGACAGTGGGCCGGACGCCGGGAAATGGAACGACGAGCCGGCCGCCGAGCGATGGGCCGACGAACCGGCCGCCGAGCGGCGGGACGACGGGGACGGTGCGGTGCGCCCGGAGCCGTCGACCGACCCGGACCGGCCGGAGGACGCTGCGAAGCCGAGGAGCAGGGCGGCCCGGTTCGGTCGTCGCACCCGCTGACGACCACGGTCCGCCTCAGCCAGTTGCGCCCGGACCGGCGCGGGCACCTCGTCATTCGATCGGCCAGGTGTGTACGGGCTCGTTGGTGCGCTGGAGTTCGCCGTACCGCTGGAGCATCCGGTGCAGCGCGGCCGAGCGGTCCAGGCCGTGGTTGTGCTCGGCGGCCCACACCGATTTTGCCTGCCAGACCGCCCCGTTGCGCCGGGTACGGCAGCGCTGCTCGATGATCCCGAGCAGACGGTCCCGTTCCGCCGGTGCGACACCGAACCGGTCCAGTCCGACCGCCGCACGGGGAAGCAGTACGTCGAGCACCAGGTCGGTGACGCGTACCTCGCCGAGCCGTGGCCAGTAGACCGTGGCGTCGATGCCGCGTCGGGCGGCGGCGTGGAAGTTCTCCTCCGCCGCGCTGAAGGTGAGCTGGCTCCAGATCGGCCGCTCCGCCTCGGCGAGTTCGCGGGCCAGCCCGAAGTAGAAGGCGGCGTTGGCCAGCATGTCGACCACGGTCGGACCGGCCGGCAGGACCCGGTTCTCCACCCTTAGGTGCGGGCGGCCGTTCATGATGTCGTACACCGGGCGGTTCCACCGGTAGACGGTGCCGTTGTGCAACCGCAGCTCACCGAGGCGCGGTACGCCGCCCCGGTGCAACACCTCGACCGGGTCCTCTTCTTCGCAGATCGGCAGCAACGGCGGGAAGTAGCGGACGTTCTCCTCGAACAGGTCGAAGATCGAGGTGATCCACCGTTCACCGAACCAGACCCGTGGTCGTACGCCCTGGGCTTTGAGCTCGTCCGGCCGGGTGTCGGTGGCCTGCTCGAAGACCGCGACCCGGGTCTCGGCCCACAGTTGCCGTTCGTAGAGGTACGGCGAGTTCGCGCCGATCGCCACCTGGATACCGGCGATGGCCTGGGACGCGTTCCAGTAGCTGGCGAAGTTGTCCGGCGCGACCTGGAGGTGGAGTTGGATGCTGGTGCAGGCGGCCTCGGGGGCGATCGAGTCGGTCTGGGTGTGCAGCCGTTCGACTCCCCGGATGTCCATCTCGATGTCCTCACCCCGGGCGGCGACGATCTGGTCGTTGAGCACGCGGTAGCGCGCGTTGGTGGAGAGGTTGTCGGCGACCAGGTGCCGCTCGGTGAGGGTGGGCAGGATGCCGATGAGGATGACGGAGGCGTCGGCCTTGATCGCCCGGTCGTCGGCGCGGTCCAGGCTGAGGCGCAGGTCCCGCTCGTAGTCGGTGAAGCCGGTGCCCTCGATCAGGCGCGGTCGGGCGTTGAATTCCAGATTGAACTGTCCCAGCTCGGTCTGGAACATCGGGTCGCCGAGGTTGGCCAGGATCTCCTCGTTGCGCATCGCCGGTTCGGCGTCGGCGTCGACCAGGTTCAGTTCGATTTCGAGGCCGGTGGTCGGCCGTTCGGCGTCGAAGCCGAAGTCGTCCAGCATCAGTGCGAAGACATCCAGGCAGCGGCGTACCTTCTGCCGATAGCGGATGCGATCCGCGCGGGAGAATGCGGTTTGTCCAACCTCAGTGCCCATGTGTCCTCCCCGGCGCGAGAGCGCTGTCGGCGCAGCCCGGAGGAGTCGATGCCCGGATTCTTACCGCGACCGAACTATTACGGTACGAGTAAGGACCGCATCCGACCAGATCAGCGACGGTGCCGGCCGGCGGGCGGCCAACGGCGCGGAGCCAACCATCGCACAGAGTCAGTTGATGCTCGCATTCGGTCTCAAATTCGCACGCCCCGGGACCGGTGGACCGGTCGCCGGGGCGGCGTGTCGCTCAACGGACAAGGGGAGCAGACTGTCCGATATGGAGAGTCGGTCAGGCCTGGCGGATGGCCTCGCCCTCGATCTCGATCTTGACCTTCTTGCCGACCAGTACGCCACCGGTCTCCAGGCCCACGTTCCAGGTCAGGCCCCAGTCCTCGCGGTCGATCTCGGTGGTCGCGGTGAACCCGAAGATCTCCTGCCCGAACGGGCTGCTGCCGACGCCGTGGAACTCGACCTTCAGGTCCACCGGGTTGGTGACGCCACGGATGGTCAGCTCACCGGCGAGCACGAACTCGTCGCCGCTGTGCGACTTCACACCGGTGCTGCGGTATTCCAGGTTGGGGTGCTTCTCCACCTCGAAGAAGTCGCCGCTGTTCAGGTGGGCGTCACGGTCGGCCTGGCCGGTGGTGATGCTGGCGGCCGAGATGGTCGCGGTCACCGAGGACTGCAACGGGTCCTCGGCGACGGTGATGGTGGCGGTCGCCTCGGTGAACTCACCACGGACCTTGCTCACCATCATGTGCCGGGCCACGAAGCCGACCCGCTTGTGTGCCTGGTCGAGCAGGTAGGTGCCGGCGGCCGGGATGGTCAGGCCGGCCCACTCGCGGATGGCGGGGTTCGTGCTGCTGGTCATGATCGTGACCCTTCCGAGGAATGATTGAGTACGTCAACGACTGACTGAGCAACTATAGACTGAGCAATATTCCCGTTGTCAAGGATTGCTAGGATGTGCCGGTGGCATCAACCGACGAGCTCTTCGACCACCCCGGCATCACCGCCCTCGGGCTGCTGATGGAGGTCCACGCCGGGCTGACCTCCCGGTTCGCCACCCAGTTCGACGAGCACGGGCTGTCGTCGGTCGAGTTCGAGGTGCTGATGCGCCTGACCCGCTCGCCCGAGCGGCGCCTGCGGATGAGCGACCTCGCCGCCCAGACCTCCCTCTCCACCAGCGGGGTCACCCGCGTGGTGGACCGGATGGAGCGCGACGGCCTGCTCCGCCGCCACGCCTGCGCGTCTGACCGGCGCAGCCTCTACGCGGTGGTGACCGACGCCGGACTGGCCCGCCTGGAGGAAACCCTCCCCGGCCACCTGGCGCTGATCGAGCGGTGGTTCACCTCGCAGCTCACCCCGGATGCCCTGCGCAACCTGCTCGGCGCCCTGCGGGACGTACGGGACGCGGTGAACCCGGGCGCCACCGCCGGCAGCACCGGGATCGAGGACACCGCGTCCGCAGCCTAGCCCCGGCCCTCGCCGCCCGCCCGAGGCTCCGCACCCGCCGGACGGTGTCCGTCGGAACACCCGTGAGACCGGCAGAAAAACCGGCAGAAGTCATCCGTACACTTCGGCATTAGCCGCGTTACCGGACGAAACACGCGTCCGGTCGGACTAGTGTCCATCGAACGGGGGGCTCCGGGGGAAGTGGCGCGAGCGGGAGGAAGTGAGGGGCTGTCGGGGGGCAGTCTCGCTCGCGCCACGCCCGGAACCAACGCATCAACGCAGCGGCGTCAGTCGACCGGCTCGGCCGGCAGCGCCGGCATCTCACCCAGCATCGCCCGCTCCCGGGGCAGCAGCGTGACCGCACCCTCCCGGCACACCTGGTCGATCCGGGCCAGCAACACCGTACGCAGCTCCGGGTCGTCGGTGGTCGCGACCAGACCGACCAACGCCTCCGCCGCACCCCGCAGGTCCCGACCAACGGCGTACGCGCTGGCCGCCGCCGCGTACCACTCGACCGCCCACTCCCGGTCGGACCGCTGTACGGCGAGGATCGCCTCGATCAGCGCACAGGTCCCGTCCTCACCACCACCCCGGTCGTCGACCAACGGTCGTCCCGTGTCCAGTGCCTCCGCCGGTGACCGGACCTCCGTCGACATCACCGCCGACACGGCGTTCATCCGCAGCTCGGCCAGGACCGCACTTGCCTCGGTCAGCCGGCCGTCCTGGGCCAGGGCGAGCCCGACCGTGCCGAGAACCTGCCGGCGGTGGGTCGGATCGCCGTACTCGCTCAGTGCGGCGACCACCCGCCAGCCCTGGCTGACCGCGTCGGCGTACCGGCCGTCGAGGCGGGCCACCTCGGCCAGGTTCGCCCGCGCCAACGCCCGCAGCCGCTCGTCGCCACACTGGGCGCCGAGCAGGTCCATCGCGGCCAGCCGCCGCCGCGCCGCCGGCAGGTTCGCGCTCCGGATCTCGTGCCAGGTCAGGTAGTGCTGCGCCACCGCCATGTCCCGCAGCCGGCCGTTGCGTCCGGCCAGCGTCAGCATCGTCTCACCCAACCGGCGTGCCTCGCCGTACCCGCCGGTCGCCGTCCACAGGCCACAGAGGACACCGAGCGCGGCGAGTTCACCCCCCACGTCGCGGTTGTCGTGGAACCAGTCGAGCGCCGCGCGGGCCGATGGGAGTTCCTGCGGGCCGGCGCCGTGCGCGGCGGCGAGCTGCGCCACCCCCACCCGCGCCCAGGCCCGTACGGCCGGATCGGCCCCGGCGGTACGCGGATCGTCCAGCAACCGGCGCAGCCACTGCCGCCCGGCGACGTCCCTGCCCCGGAACCGCCACCACCGGACCAGGCTCGCCGCCAGGCGCAACGCGGTGTGCGGGTCGTCGGTGGTGGCGTGCGCCAGCGCGGCCCAGAGATCACTGGAGATCTCGTCCAGCCGGCGTACCGCGCCGCCGGGGTTCGCCCCGTTCAGCTCCGGCGCAGTCCGGGCGGCCAGCCCGGCGAACACCTGCGCGTGCCGGCGCCGGATCACCGTCTGCTCGCCCTCGGTGATCGCGCACTCGGCGGCGAAGTCCCGCACCACGTCGACCAGCCGGAACCGGAACGGTCCCCGGCCCCGTGCGCTGAGCAGGCCGAGCGCCAGCAGCCGGTCGAGCAGCGGCACCGGGTCCGCCGGCAACGGGCGCCCGGTCCGGTCGGACTCACCGGCGAGCATCGCCTCGGCCAGCTCGACCGACCACCGGTTGCGGAACGCCGACAGCCGGCGCAGCGCCGCCCGGTCGTCCGGGTCGAGCAACCGGTACGAGGCGGCCACCGCGTCGCGCAGCGTCAACGCGACCGCCTCGTGCACCGCCGCCGGGCGGGCCAGGTCGAGCACCCGGTCCCCGTACCGGTCGAGGAGCCCGTTCAGGTCGAGGACGCCGCCGCGCGCCGCCGCCAGCTCGATCGCGAGCGGCAGACCGCCGAGCCGGCGGACCAGGGCGAGCAGTGCGGCCAGTTCGTCCGGCTGCGGGCTCTCCCGCCGGACCTGGCGCAGCCGGGCGAGGAAGAGTTCGACCGCCGGGTAGTGGGCGACCACGGCCAGTTCGGCGGGGGCGTCGGCGGGCGGCACCTCCAGCGGCGCCACCGGCCAGACCCGCTCGCCGACCAGCCCGACCGGATGCCGCCCGGTGGCCAGCACCCGCAGCGTCGGCGCACCGACGACCAACCGGTGCAGCGCCTCGGCGACCGCGCCGGGGGCCCGTTCGACCGCGTCGACCAGCAACAGTGACGGTCCGGTGGAGAGCCGGGCGGCCAGGTCCTGGGCCCGGCCGACGCCGAAGACGGTGGCGACCGCCGACAGCACGTCGCTCTCGGTGGACATGTCGGTGACCACGATGCCGGCCACCCCGCCCGGATGCTGCGCGGTGACCCGGTCCGCGACGGCCAGGGCCAGGGCGGTCTTGCCCACCCCGGCGAGCCCGACCAGACTGACCACCGAGGGGGCGGCGCCGGTGCCGACGGTCAGCAGACCGGCCAGCTCGGGCACCTCCACGTCGCGACCGATCAGTGCTCCCGGCGCGGGCAGGCCGAGGCCGGTTGCCGCCGGCCGGCCGCCGGGCACCACGGGTGGGGCGCCGACGGCCACCGCCGCCGCCCCGGTCGCCGGGCTCCCGGCCGGGGTCGCCGGTGCGGCCTCCGCCCCGGTCGGACCCTGCCCCCGCGACGAGGCGATGAACTCCGCGCGTTCGGCGCCGGCCAGACGGAGCGCGCTGGCGAGCAGCTCGACGGTTGTCCGCTGTGGGCGCTGCGCCCGTCCGCGCTCCAGATCGCGTACGGTCCGAACCCCGACTCCGGCCCGTACGGCGAGGTCGGCCTGGGTCATTCCAGCTGCCCGGCGCCGGGTGCGCAGCAGCTCGGGGAAGCAGGTGGCATCCCGCTCCGACCCATGATCCGGAGTCATGGGCAGGAAGAGTACGCACACCGCGGCAGCCGGGGCAGGCATGCGTCAAGGTACCGACGGGGAGGCACCTAATACCCGACAGTTACCGCCGCAGATGTCCGGAACTGGTCAGGATCCGGTCAGAAATCGGTCAACATCATCGGATCGTGATACTGACCGGTGGGTCAGCGACCGGCCCCGAGCGGCTCCGCCGGCACCGTGACGGCCGGCGGCACCGGGCCACGCCGGCCCGACCACCGCTCGTGCAACCGGCGCAGCGGCTCCGGCGCCCACCAGTTCCACTCACCGAGCAGGCTCATCACCGCCGGCAGCAGCAGTCCGCGTACGACCGTGACGTCCAGGATCACCGCGACCGCCATCCCGAAGCCGATCTCCTTCACCGCGGTCAGGTCGCCGAGCAGGAAACCGAGGAAGACGATGACGATGCAGACCGCGGCGGCCGTCACCACCGGCCCGGTACGGGCGATCCCGGCCAGCACCGCACGGTCGCCGGCACTGCGTCGACCGGCCGGTGTCACCTGCCCGGACCAGCGTTGCCACTCCTCCCGGATCCGGGACAGCAGGAAGACCTCGTAGTCCATCGAGAGTCCGTAGACGAAGACGAAGAGCAGGATCGGCGTGGTCAGGTCGATCGCCCCCCACGACTCGACCCCGAGCAGCGCGGCGCCCACCCCCCACTGGAACACCAGCACCAGGATGCCGAGGGTGGCGAGCAGGGTCAGCGCGTTCATCAGCAGCGCCTTGACCCCGATCACCACCGACCCGGTCAACACGAACAACAGCACCCCGGTGACCAGCAACAACACCAGTACGGCCAGCGGCAGGCGCTGCGCCACCGACGACCGGTAGTCGACCAGTTCGGCGGCCGGGCCACCGACCAGCAACGGCACCGGCGCGTCCAGCGCCCGTACGGCACGGACCAGTTCGCGGGACTCGGGGCCACCGGTCGCTCCCTCGGGCGTCACGTCGATCACCAGCGCGTTACCCGGCACATCCGGCCGGGGCTGCATCTGGATCACGTTCGGCAGCCGGTTGAGCTGGTTCATCAGGTCGCGTACGGCCGGGCTGGCCGGGTCGGCGGTCACCACCACGACCACCGGCTGGGCCCGCCCGGACTCGAAGTCGCGCAGCAGCACGTCGTGCACCTGACGCGCCTCCATCGTCGACGGCAGTGCCCGCGCGTCCGAGTTGGCCAGGTTGGCGCCGAACAGGAACGGCACCGAGAGCAGCAGCAGACCGGCCGAGACGATCGCGACCACCGGCCCCGGCCGGGACTGGGCGAACGTGGCGAGCCGGACGAGCAGACCGGCGGGGGCCGGGGCGGTGCGCGGGTGCGGGCGGCTCGGCGTACCCGGGGTGGGGGTGGCCGGTCGGACCCGGCGGGCCAGGCCGGTGACCGCGCCGACCGCGCGGTTTGCCCAGGTCCGCGCGCCCGGCGCCGGGATCCGCCGGTGGCCGACCGCGATCAACGCCGGTACGGCGGTCAGCCCGGCCAACGTCGCCAGCGCCACGACCAGGGCGCCACCCAGCGCCATCGCCGCCAGCAGCGGCTCGGCGAAGACGAACAGCCCGATCATCGCCGCCGCCACGGCCAACCCGGAGATCAGCACCGCCCGCCCGGCGGTGGCCAGGGTACGACCGAGCAGTTCCGCCGGACCAGCGTCCGGATCGGCCGCCCGCTCCTCCCGGAACCGGAACAGCAGCAGCAGCGCGTAGTCGACGGTGAGGCCGATGCCGAGCAGGGTGACCACGTTGACGGTGAACTCGCCGACCTCGGTCACCGAGGCGAGCCCGAGCAGGCCGAGCAGCGTCACCGCGACGGCGCCGAGCGCGGCCAGCAGCGGGATCGCGCCAGCCAGCAGGCCGCCGAGGATGACCACGAGCGCCACCAGCAACACCACCAGCGCGATCGACTCGCCCACGGCGGCGTCCCGGACCGCCTGGTCGGCGAACGCCCGCTCGGCCAGTTCCTCGCCGCCGACCAGCACCTGCGGCGCGTCGATGCGGCGCAGCAACTCGGTGACCCGGTCCTCGACCCGCTCCCGCTCGGCGTCCGGCTGTCCGTCGACCAGCTCGACCCGGACCAGGGTGCTGCGGTTGTCGGCGCCGATCCGGCCGCCCGGTGCGTTGTAGAGATCGTCCACTCCGGCCACTCCGGGCAGGGCCCGCAGCTCGGCGGAGATCTTGTTGACGCTCTCCACCAACGGCGGGTCGTACGGGTCCCGGTCGCGCACCACGGCCACCACGGTCGGGCCCTCGGGCAGGAGCTGCTCCACCCGCGCCTGGGCGACCTGCGACTCGGCATCGGACCGCAGGTTGTCCGTGCTGGTCAGCCGGTCGAAGACGGAACCGCCGAGGGCAGCACCGGCGAGTACGACGACGAGCCACGCACCCAGCACCGGCCAGCGCCAGCGCCACATCGAGCGCCCGAGTGCAGCGAACATGACCGAGACCTCCCCGGCGACCCGTACGGTCGCTTTGCGTGTTTGTCCCGTCGATGCAAGCACCCGGCGCAGGCTCGCGCCAGCCCGCAACCGGTCAGTCCGAACGTCCGATTCGCACATCCGGACCCGTCACCCGGTCGGGAGTCGGAACCGGGCCGGCGCATTCGCCGGGGCTGATCCCGCTCCGGCCGATGTTAGCCCGGCTGATCCCGCTCCGACCGCTGCTGGTGGCGGCCCTACGCGAACTGCCGGCCCGGCAACGGCAGGTGCTGGCCCTGTACTACCTGGTCGACCTGACCGTGGACCAGGTCGTCAACGCGCCGGCCACCTGTACGGTGCTCGTCGGAATCGGCGGCATCACCAAGACGATCCGTACGCTGCCGCCGCCCACCGTCGGCGACCGGGCGATCATGTTCGAGACCGAGCAGTCGCTGCTCGACACCGACGGGGAGCCCACGGGCTACCAGCAGCTCAATCGGATCGTGGTGGTGCGGGTCGACGACGTGGTCACGGTCCTCGCCGACCAGGGCTGGGAGGGCACGAGTTCCGATCCCGCCCTCGTCACCGACTTCACCGACCTGGCGCTCACCGCAATCAACCGCTGGCGCTAACCCGCCCCAGCCCCATCACCTCGTTGATCATGAAGTTAGCGCGCCTCCGAGGACGAAAATCCGCGCTAACTTCATGATCAACGAGGTGATCCGGGGTGTTAGAGGCCTAGGTCGCGGGCGATGATCATGCGTTGGACCTCGGAGGTGCCCTCGCCGATTTCGAGGATCTTCGAGTCGCGCCAGAAGCGGGCCACGGGGAACTCGTTCATGAAGCCGTAGCCGCCGTGGATCTGGGTCGCCTCGCGGGCGTTGTCCACCGCGCTCTCGCTCGCGTACAGCTTGGCGATGGCGGCCTGGCGCTTGAAGTCCTCGCCGGCCAGCATGCGCGCGGCGGCGTCGTAGTACGCCAACCGGGCCATGTGCGCCCGCAACTCCATGTCGGCGATCTTGAACTGGATCGCCTGGTTCTTCGCGATCGGCTTACCGAACGCGTGCCGCTCCTTGGCGTACCGGATCGACTCGTCGACGCAGCCCTGGGCGAGTCCGACCGCGAGCGCGGCGATGGCGATCCGACCCTCGTCGAGGATCTGGAGGAACTGGGCGTAGCCCCGGCCACGGGTGCCGAGCAGGTTCGCCGCCGGCACCCGGCAGTCGTCGAAGGTCAGCTCGTGGGTGTCGGAGGCGCACCAACCGACCTTCGAGTAACCCGGTGCCACGGTGAAACCGGGGGTCCCCGACGGCACGATGATGGTGGACAGCTCCTTCGAGCCGTCCTCCTTGATCCCGGTCACCGCCGTGACGGTCACCAGCGCGGTGATGTCCGTCCCCGAGTTCGTGATGAACGCCTTGGAGCCGTTGATCACCCACTCGTCGCCGTCCAGCACCGCCCGCGTGGTGGTGCCGCCGGCATCGGATCCGGTCCCCGGCTCGGTGAGCCCGAACCCGGCCAGCGCCTCACCGCTGAGCAGCTTCGGCAGCCACTGCGCCTTCTGCGCCGCCGTACCGAACCGGAAGATCGGCATCGCGCCGAGCGAGATCGCCGCTTCCAGGGTGATCGCCACACTGGAGTCGACCCGGGCCAACTCCTCCAGGGTCAGGCAGAGCGCGAAGTAGTCGCCACCCATACCGCCCTGTTCCTCCGGGAAGGGGAGCCCGAACAGGCCCATCTTGCCCATCTCCCGGATGACCTCGTACGGGAAGGTGTGCTTCTCGTAGTGTTCGCCGATGACCGGGGCGACCACTTCCCGGGCGAACTCCCGTACGGTCTGCCGGAGCGCCTCCTGCTCCTCGGTGAGCCGGAAGTCCATGGTTCCTCCTCGTAGGCGGTACAACGTGGGACACGGGTGCCGGCCGAATCGCTCGTGGCGGACCACCGGCGGGAAAAACGAGAACGTTCAGACCGGGGTGACGCCGTGGCGGCGTCGGGAGAACTCACGGTCCTTGCCCCTGGCGGCGGCATACCGCCGGACTAGTTCGGTCCGCAGCTCGTGCGGCTCCACGATCGCGTCGATGACGAGTTCGCTGGCCAGCCGCACGATGTCGATGTCGCGCTCGTACTCGGCCCGCTTCGCGGCGACGAACGCGGCCCGCTCGTCCGGGTCGGCGATCGCGGCGATCTTGTTGGCGTAGACCGCGTTCACCGCGGCCTCCGCCCCCATCACCGCGATCTTCGCGGTGGGCAGGGCGATCGTCGCGTCCGGCTCGAAGCCGGGACCGGCCATCGCGTAGAGACCCGCGCCGTACGCCTTGCGCACCACCACACAGATCTTGGGTACGGTCGCCTCGGAGATCGCCGTGATCATCTTCGCGCCGTGCCGGATGATGCCCTGCTTCTCCACCGCCGTACCGACCATGAATCCGGGCACGTCCGAGAGGAACAGCAGCGGTACGTTGAACGCGTCGCAGAGCTGGACGAACCGGGTCGCCTTGTCTGCCGAGTCGACGAAGAGCACCCCGCCCTTGAACATCGAGTTGTTGGCGACAACGCCCACCACCTCGCCGTTCAGCCGGCCGAACCCGATCGTCAGCTCCTTGGCCCAGAGCGCCTGGATCTCCAGGAACGAGTCGGCGTCGAGCAGGCCCTTGACGTACCGGCGCATGTCGAACGCCTGGCGCTCGCTCGCCGGCACCAGCGCGGCCAGATCGACCGAGGCGGGCGCCGGCACCGCCGGTACGGCCGGCGGCTCCTGCGTCCAGTTCGCCGGCAGGTACGACAGGTAGTCGCGCACCACCTTCAGCGCGTCCGCCTCCGTCTTGCAGAGGAAGTGGCCCACGCCCGACTCGGCGCAGTGCACCCGCGCCCCGCCCATCTCCTCCAGCGTGGTCTTCTCGCCGGTCACCATCTCGACCATGCGATCCGAACCCAGGTACATGCTGGCGTTGCCCTCGACCATGGCGACCACGTCGCAGAACGCCGGGATGTACGCGCCACCGGCCGCGCTCGGCCCGAACAACGCGCAGACCTGCGGAATCGAACCGGAGGCGCGCACCTGGTTCCAGAAAATCTTGCCGGCGCCGCGCCGCCCCGGGAACAGGTCCACCTGGTCGGTGATCCGGGCCCCGGCCGAGTCGACCAGGTAGACCATCGGCTGTCCGGCCGCGTACGCCCGCTCGATGATCCGGATGATCTTCTCGACCGTACGCGCGCCCCAGCTGCCGGCCTTGACCGTGGAGTCGTTCGCCATCAGGCAGACCGGCCGGCCGTCGATGGTGGCCTGGCCGGTGACCACACCGTCGGCCGGCAACCCCTCGGCCAGCGCGTTCGCGTACGCGCCGTCCTCGACGAAGGAGCCCTCGTCCACCAGGAGCGCGACCCGCTCCCGGGCGAAGAGCTTGCCCTTGGCCGCGTTCGCCGCGTGGTACTTCTCCGCGCCACCGCCCCGGACCCGCTTGCGGAGCTGTTCCAGCGCCTCACTGTCCAGCGTCACGCCGACTCCTCACACCGCACCCGACCAACCGACCCGGTGTCCCGACGTCCGTCGGGACACCACACAGTCTACTTAACGGTCGTTAGGCTAGCGCATCGAGCCGAACAACACCCGGCACACGCCCACCGGGTCAGACAAGTCGAGTACGCGGCCCCGCCCGCAGCACCCCCGACGGCAACTGCCGCCCGACCAGCTTCTCCGCCAACTCCGCCACCTCGATCAACCGGTCCAGGTCGATCCCGGTCTCGATACCCATGTCGTGCAGCATGTGCACCACCTCCTCGGTGGCCACGTTCCCGCTCGCCCCCGGCGCGTACGGACACCCGCCGAGCCCACCGATGCTGGCGTCGAACTCGGTGATCCCCAACTCCAACGCCGTCAGGATGTTCGCCAGGCCCGTACCCCGGGTGTTGTGGAAGTGCAGCAACATCGGCACATCCGGCTGGGCGGATCGGACCGCCGTCACCAACTCGCGCACCCGACGCGGCGTACCCATTCCCGTGGTGTCACCGAACGCGACCCGATCAGCGCCATCGGCAACAACCCGATCGACGATCCCCGCCACCCGCGCCGGAGCGACATCCCCCTCGTACGGGCACCCGAAGCTCGTCGCCACGATCACCTCGACCGTCGCCCCGGCCCCGTGCAGCAACTCGATCAGCCCGGCGATGTCGTCCAACGACTCGTCCGTCGACCGGTTCACGTTCCGCCGGTTGTGCGTGTCGCTCGCCGACACCACCACCTCGATCTCGGTGAACCCGGCCGCCAGCGCCCGCTGCGCCCCACGCGAGTTCGGCACCAGCGCCGAGTAGCGCACCTCCGGTGCCCGCGTCGCCGCCTGCCAGACCTCGTCCGCGTCGGCCATCTGCGGAATCGCGCGCGGATGCACGAACGACACCGCCTCGATCCGCCCCACGCCGGTCCCCGAAAGCGCGTCGAGCAGCCGCACCTTCGCATCGGTCGGGATCGGGTCCTCGTTCTGCAACCCGTCGCGCGGTCCCACCTCGCGGATCGACACCGCACCTGGCAGTTGACTCATCGGCCACCTCACTGTGACGTCACTGGACCCACCCATTGTCACTCGCCCACCCGTACGAGCCCACAGGCCGGAGCCGGCCCGGACCATCCAAGGTCCGGGCCGGGCATCCTGCTCTGCCGGGGCCGGTTGCCGCCGGCCCCGAATCAGACCAGGTACACCTCGGCGGTGGTCCCGTCGGGTCGGGTCACCACCAGGTGCCCATCCGGGGCGAGCCTGAGCACCACGGCCGCGATCCGGAGCCCGTGATTGACCGCATCCGTACGGGACACCCGCCAGTTCGACGCCAGCTCGTCCAGTGCGGCGAGGGCAGCCGGCGTGTGGTTGTACGTCCGCTTCACCAGTTGGGCGACCGGCCCGGTCTCCTGCGCCGGCTCGGTCACGGACGGACACCGGCCAGCATGACCGGCGCCGCCGACGCCTGGCCACCCCCGGCCCGCCCCCGGCGAGCCCAGTCGAGCTGGGAACACCCTTCCGGCCGGCACTGCGGGCACCGACGCTCACCGGCGTGGCCCTCGATGGTGCGGGCCGCCGCCCACCAAATCGCCGCCGGAGTGAGAGGCTCATCCTGCCGGCTCATCTCGCCGTCGCCTCCCTCGTGATCGCGGCGGCGCGGACGTAGCCGATGAAGCACGGCAGGTGCCCTGCCCGGTTCGGGTCGGTGCAGGTCGACCAGTGCGCAGACAGCCACACCTCCTGTTCTCCGTCGATGGTGCGCGGGTCCGCCGGGTCGATCGCGACCAGTCGGATCGTGACCTCCTCTGCGGCTGGCTCGTCGTTGATGTACCACTCGCCCGGTCGGAGGTGTAGAAGCGTTCCAGCAGGCACGCTGCGCAGGATGTTCATCGAGATCGCCACCAGCTCGCCTCGCGGGAGTTGGAGCGTGCTCGTCGCTCCGGGTCACTCATCGTCCGCGCGCGTACCCCACCGGAGACCACGGTCGGCACATCCACGACCGGACTCTGCTGCGGTGCCGGTTCGCGGGCCGGTCGATCCCGGAACGGACCGATCGGGTCCGATCCGTGTCTGCTGCCGGCAAACCACTTCCATCTCATCGCACACCTCCGTCGGGTAGCGGCCAGAACTACGGCGCGGAGGAGTTCGTCCCAACGCTCGACTTGTCCGGCACCCACACTCACACAATGCCGCCAAGCAGTCGCCCTCCGCGACGACCACAGAGGCGGCCCAACGACGGCGAGCAGGGCGTCATTGTGGCGTCATTGCCATTACCATCCGAAGGGTGCCGACACCCAACAGCGCGCTCCGGGCCGCCCGCATGAACCTGCTGATGAGCCAGGACGATTTCGCTCGCGCACTCCAAGCCGCCGGTCAGCGTGCCGGGCGGCCCAACGACGCAAACAAGCGGCTCGTGCAGCGCTGGGAATCCGGCGCCATCACCTCACCCAGACCGACCTACGCATGCGCCCTGGAAGCTCTCACCGGCCTGCCGATCGAGGTCCTCGGATTCGCGCCCGCAGCACACGCCCGCGTGACCGACGACGGTCGCGGCGGGCACGACACCACTTCACCCACCGAAATGGTTGTCCCGACGACCGGCATTCAGGCAGGTCGGGCACGCCCGCAGGGTGACTACTCCGGGGTGTGGCTGAGTCGCTACGAGTACTTCTCCAGTGGCCGGAACGCCACCTTCACCGGCCAGCACTACGTCACGCTGCTCCAGCACGGCGACCGACTGACCGTACGCAGCCTGCCCGGTTCGGCAGACTCTTCGCTGACCCTGGACCTGACGGTCGACGGCAACGTCCTGACCGGCACCTGGGTCGAACAGACGGACCCGAAGAGCTACTACCGGGGTGCGCGGTATCACGGCTCGATCCAGATGCTCGCCGAGCCGACCGGGCGCAGGATGGCCGGCAAGTGGGTCGGGTTCGGCAAGAACATGGACATCAACACCGGTCCCTGGGAACTGATCTTCCAGGACGCCTCCACGAACAAGGCCACCCTGGAGCGCTACAATCGCCCACCCGATCCCGAGCCGTGACGACCGATGACCCGGCTCTGATGACCCGGCGCTGGTCCCGCGTTTGCTGCCCCTCATAATCTTCACGGTCGTCGGAGCGCCTGTCGGAAGTTCCGCGAGCCGCTGCCTAGGCGGTTGCGGCGCCGACTCGGAACCGAGGGTGTACGGGGTTGCTACACGGTCATGGAGTAGGAGCCGGCAGACAGCCATCCCAGAATCGCCGCCCAGTACAGCAGTTGAAGCGCCTCCTTCTTGGTCCACACTCTTCCGAGAAAGCGTGGCGTCTGTATGCGCGCGTGGGGAAGGACAGCCGGCGCGGACTCCAGATCTTCCAGCCGCAGTCCGTAGAAGTCCCGTTCCAGGGTCGCAGCCCACCGTCGGAAGTGCCTACAGTTCGCCATGTTCTTTCGTTCCCACCGGTACACGGCGAAGGTAACCAGCGCAGCGCAGAGACTCAGCAGCGCAACGGCGGCGTCGGGTATCTCCGCCCCGGGAGCCCGCATCAGCAGCACGATACCCACACCGGTCACCAGTGGAATCGCCGTCAGGAGCTTGAGACTGACCTCGTCCGTCGCCCTGATGTTGGAGCAGATCTCCTGGTAGACGTTGTTCAAATCGCCTTGACCTGCCCAGGACGGCCGATCGTTTGCCAACTCGCGGGTTTGCTCCATGTGCCGGCTCCCATCCAGGGACTGCGTGACCGTCGACAACACGCCGATCGTCGCAAAGCCACGCACGTCATCCGATGACGAGCCGAGGTGGTGGGGCCCACCGTGCCCACGGCGGGAATCAAGCTTGACGGCCCAGAGTGGGCACGGTGGGCCCCACCCCACGACTCACCGCATCCGCGAAACGATCCCCGTGTCGTAATCCCCCGAGATGAACTCGGCATTTTCCAACAACTCAGCGAAGAACGGCAGATTGCACTTCGGCCCCTCGACCACGAACCCGGCAACCGCCTCCCGAGCCCGCGCGATGGCCTCGGCCCGATCCGCCCCGAACACGATCAACTTTGCCATCAGCGAGTCGTAGAACGGGGTCACCGTCGTACCGGCCGCGTAGCCCGAGTCGACCCGGACACCCTCGCCGGTCGGCTCCACCCACGACTTGACCGCGCCCGGCCCCGGCAGGAACCGCTTCGGGTCCTCGGCGTTGATCCGCAGCTCGATCGCGTGCCCGCGCGGCTCCAGCGCGTCCGGGTCGAAGTTCGGCGCCAGCCCGGAGGCCACCCGCAACTGCTCCTCGACCAGGTCCACCCCGTAGACCAGCTCGGTCACCGGGTGCTCGACCTGCAACCGGGTGTTCATCTCCAGGAAGAAGAACTCGCCGGTCGTCGGGTCCAGCAGGCACTCGACCGTACCCGCGTTGCGGTAGCCGACCGCCTCACCGGCCCGGACCGCCGCAGCCAGGAACCGCTCACGCAACTCCGGCGAGACCGCCGGCGACGGCGACTCCTCCGCCAGCTTCTGGTTGCGCCGCTGCACCGAGCACTCACGCTCGCCGAGGGCCACCACCCGACCGTCGGCCAGACCGAGGATCTGCACCTCGACGTGGCGTACCCGGGGGAAGTAACGCTCGATCAGCACCGAGCCGTCGCCGAACATCCGCTCGGCGAACGCGCGGACCTTGTCGTACTCGGTGTTCAGCGACTCGGCGTCGTTCGCGACCGCCATGCCCATCCCGCCACCACCGGCGGCGGCCTTCACCATCACCGGGAACCCGATCGAGTCGGCCGCCGCCAGGGCGGCTTCGACATCGGCGGCCGGGTCGGTGGTACCGGGGGCCACCGGCACTCCGGCGGCGGCCATCAGATTCCGGGCATTGATCTTGTCGCCCATCGCGGTGATCGCGTCCGGGCTCGGTCCGACCCAGATCAGGCCGTTGGTCTCGACGGTACGGGCGAAGTCCGCGTTCTCCGACAGGAAGCCGTAACCGGGGTGGATGGCCACCGCACCGGTCGACTTCGCGGCGGCGAGGATCGCCTCGGCGTTGCGGTAGCTCTGCGCCGGGTTGGCCGGGCCGACACAGACTGCCTCGTCGGCTTCGCGGACGAACGGCATCTCGGCATCAGCCTCCGAGTAGACCGCAACCGTCCGTACGCCGAGCCGCTTGGCAGTGCGGATAATCCGGCGGGCGATCTCACCGCGGTTCGCGACCAGCAGCGACTCGATCATGTCCTTCTCCTCGGGGGTCCGGGCGTCCTGACATTGCTAGGACACCATGAGTACCCCTCGGATCACGAATCCGGGGTTGCTCCGAACCCGTCGAGGGTCAGGAAATCGGCCCGAGCAGGGCGGCGAGGGTGGCCGCCCGCAGCAGTGCGGCCCGGCGACGCCGGTCGACCTCGCCGCCGAGGAACGGGGTGGAGTTCATCAGGCCGAAGGCCGCGTGCGCCAGCACCCGGGCCTCGCCGGCCGCGAGCCCGGGGTGCAGCACGGTGAGAACCGACACCCACTCCTCGACGTAGAGCCGCTGCAACCGGCGGATCTGCCGGCGCGGTTCCTCCGGCAACCGGTCCAGTTCGTGCAGGTGCAGCGCGATGACCGCCGGGTTGGCGAGCGCGAAGTCGACATGGAAGTCGATCAACGACTCCAGGATCGCCTGCGGTCGGCCCGGATGTTCCGCCACCCGCTGCCGGCCGCCGTCGAGCAACCCCTGGCTGACCGGGATCAGCGCGGCGGCGAGCATCGCCTCCTTGCCCGCGAAGTGGTGGTAGAGGGCGGGCCCGGTGACGCCCGCAGCTGCCCCGATGTCATCCATGGACACGCCGTGGTAGCCACGGGCCGCGAACAACCCGACCGCGATCTCCAAGATTTCGTCACGGCGCGACCGGCGCCGCGGACTCGCCGGGGTGCCGCCCGGCGTCGCCCCTGTCACCTGCTGTTCCAGCGTCACCAGGCCAGCCTAGTCCGGCCCCGGTCAGCCATCGGCGTCCAGATCGTGCTCCCGGCGCAGCTCCTCCGCCTCAGCGGTCCGCCCCGACTGCCCCAACGCCTCGGCGAGCAACCACGCCGCGCGGCGTACGGCGGGCGATCCGGTGGGCAGGGCACCGAGCGCCGTACGCAGAATCGGCTCCGCCTCGGCCGCCCGGTCCAGCCGCAGCAGCACCTCCCCGATCAGCAGCTCGACCTGTAGCGCCTCACCGAACGCCTCGATCGACCGCAGCCGTTGCGGTACCCCCTCGACCCGGCGCAACGCCTCCTCCGGCCGGTCGGCGCCGACCAGCGCCCGAGCGGCACTGTCGGCGAGCATCGACGACTCCCAGCGCGCCGCCGGTTCGTCGGCGACCTCCGCCGGCAGGGCGGCCAGGCCCGACTCGGCCCGCTCGACGGCCGCCAGGGCCGCCTCCGGCTCACCGGCCCAGTGCCAGGCGTCCGCCTCGCGCCGACCGGCCCGGGACGCGTCCAGCGGCATCTTGGCCAGCCCGTACGCGGTCGCGGCCGCCGCGAACCGGTGCGCCGCCAGGGCGTCCCGGTCCTGGGCGTAGAGCAGGTCACCGGCCTCCTCCAGCACCTGCGCCCGGCCGCCGAGATTGTCCGGCCCGTCCAGGTTCTCGGCGAGCTGGTCCAGCAGGGTCAGCGCGAGCTGGTCCTCGTCCAGCTCCCGGTACACCCCGGCGAGCAGGTGCCGGCACCGGTCGGCGTCGCCCTGCTGGCCCAGCCGGTCCAGTTCGAGCACCGCCTCCTCGGCGACCTCGGCCGCGTCCAGCATCCGCCCGGTCAGCCGGTACGCGTTCGCCAGCTCGAACCGAAGGTACGCGGCCCCCTCGGCGATGCCCTGTTCGGCGCAGATCGCGACCGCCTCGACGAAGTCGTCGACCGCGTCCACCGGACGTTGCAGCGCCATCGACGCCCTGGCCCGACCGATCCGTACGTGCAGGGCCGCCTCCCCGGTCGCGAGCGGCAACGCCTCGTCCAGCGCGGCGCGTACCTCGGTCGGGTCGTCCAGGCTCTGGGCGTGGCAGATGCAGGCGGTGGCGAGCCGTTCGGGCACACCCAGCGTCCGGTAGCTCTCCCGGACCAGTGCCGCCGCGTCCCGCGCCTCCTCGCGCCGACCGGCCGCCTGTAGACAGATCGCCCGTCGTAGCCCGATCCGGGCGACCAGGTACGGATCGTCCACCTCGGCCGCCGTATCGGCCGCCAGCTCGACGGCTTCGAGCGCCTCGGGCCAACGTTGCAACCCGGCCAGGGCCAGTGCGACCCGGTCCCGGGCACCCGCCGCCTCGGCCCGGTCCCCGTGCTCGGTCAGGTACGCCATTCCCGCCTCGACCAGCGGCAGGCCCTCGGTCTCGTTCCCGTCGTGGCAGAGCAGTACGCCGAGCCGGCCGGCGACCATCCATTCCCGCCGCTGGTCGGCCAGTTCCCGGTAGTGCTCGACCGCCCGCCGGAGCAGTGCGATCGCGGCGGACCGGTCGTCGGACACCATCCGCTCCACCGCCCGCAGCTCGACCCACCGGGCCTCGTCCGCCGGGGCAAGCCCCCGATTCCGCCCGGCGTCGTCGGCCGTCACCGGGTCCGAGCTCACCGGGTCCGAGCTCACCGGGTCCGGGCCGAAGCGTTCGTCGAGCACTCGCAGCAGCACGCGCAGGTGCTCGTACCGCTCGGTGTTCCAGTGTCGTTCGGCGAGGTCGAGCAGGTCGGTCGGGGTCGCCTCGACCGGGATGTCGGCCGGGGTCGGCACCGGTGGCACCGGCGGTGTCGGGACCTGCGTCGGCGCCGGATCCGTCGCGCCGACGGCCGGTTGCGACGGCTCCGGGGCCGCCGCCGGTGAGCCGGCAACGGTGGCCGGGGCGGGCCGGCGGCGGGCGGTCGCCGACAGCGGCAGATGTTCCCCGATCGGTTCGGCCGCCAGCCGGCGCCCGACCCATCCCGACTGGCTCGACGTGCCGTTGCGCTGGTCGAACCGGGCGGCGAGGTCGGTGGCGAGCTGCTTCAGGTCGGCGGCGAGCGCACCGACCGGCAGGTCGGCGGCGGGTCGGTCGGCGTACGCCCGGCGGTGCACGGTCAGCTCACCGTGCCCGGTTTCGTCCAGCCGGCGCAGCAGCAGGGCCGCCGCCGCGGCGAACGACATCGCGTCCGCCGGCGACGGGGCCCGGTCCACCCAGTCCAGGTGCCGTTCGACGATCTCCAGCCCCCGCGACTCGTTACCGGTGACCGCGCAGAACTCCACGTGCTCGCCGATGCTGCCGAGGTCGGCCAGGTTGCCCCGCAACCGCCGGTACGCCCGCCGGTGCGCGTCCCGCGCCCGCTCCCGCCGCCCCGACCGCAGGTACGGCACCAGCAGGCTGGTCAGGATCCCCTGCGGCTGCTCGTTGCAGGTCAGCCGACCGGCGAGCACCGGTTCGGCCAGCGCCACCGCCGCCTCGACCTGCCCGGTTCCGGCGAGGTGCCGGACCTGCCCGGACGGGTCACAGCCGGCGCAGTCGGACAGCTCGTCGCGGGCAGCGGTGACCCACCTGCGGTACCACTCCTCGGTTTCCTCGTCGGCGCCCCGGTGCCGGGCGACGAGGTGCCGGTACTTGTAGACCGCCTGGAGGCTGTGGCCGCCGTCGCGGTAGCGGCGTTCCATGTCGTCGAGCACCGCGTACGTGCGTTCCAGCGGCACCTCGGGAAAGTCGAGCAGGGCGTTGACCATGTGCTTGAAGTGCCAGAGCAGCGTGTGTACGTACCGCTGGTGGTAGGGCTGTGGGTTGCGGTCGTAGTCGGCCAGGCACCAGGAGAAGGTGACGAACGACTTCGCCGGCTCGCCGCCGTACGTGTAGGCGCTGGTGCCGAGGATCCGGGCGGCGAACGCCAGCTCCTGGTCACCCTTGGCGTCGACCTGCCGGATCAGCTGCTCGACCGCGGCGATCTGCCCGGCGCCGAACGGCAGGTGGGCGGTCTGTTCGTACACCGCCCACAGATCGGCGTTACCGCTGGCCACCGCGGATCACTCCTGTCCCGGAACAGCCCGGCCGAGCAGGCCGAGGAACGAATTGTTGAGCAGGGCCGCGTCGGCCGGTCGGATCGGGTGGTAGCCGAGCAGCAGCGCCTGCCCGTACAGCGCCTCGACGGCGAGGCCGACCAGGTCCGGGTCACCGAGGGTGGTGATCCGGCGGACCAGCGGGTTGCGATGGTTGAGTACGAGCTGCGGTCGCTCCGGCGGGCCGGAGGAGGCGATCGCGTCCAGCACCCCGGCCCACAGGTCGTCGGCCCGCGCACGGGTCGACTCAAGCTGGTCGTGGAACGCCGCCGATCGGCTGACCAGGTACAACGCCGGCAACGAGGCCGGGTCGTACGCGCGCAGCGCCACCTCGCAACCGAGCCGGTCCAGGGTGCGCTGGGCGGCGACCAGGAACGGCCGCAACGCCAGCTCCACCGACGGGTCGAGGGTGTCGAACCGGGTGGTCAGGTCGGTCGGCTCCAGCCGCTCGATCAGGACCGACCGGTCCAGCCCCGGCAACCGCTCGATGATCTCACTGTCGTACGTGTAACCGCCGTTGACCAGGGCCAGGTCCTGGGCGGCGGCGACGGCCGCGAGCTGCCGGAACTCGTCGGTGGTGGCGGCGTACCGGATGACACCGTGCCGGGCGCGGAACTCGGCCAGGGTCATCCGGCCGGCGTTCGTCTCCATCGGCCACCACTGCTCGACCAGCCGGAGCATGTCGTCGTCGTGCAGCGCGAGCGCCTTCACCCCGAGGTGGTGGATCTGGAGGAACTCGCCGAGCCGACGCGGGTCACCGCTGGCGAGTTGGACCAGCCAGCCCCGCAGTTGGTCGCCGAGCGCCTCGCGGGTGGATTCGAGCAGGCTGTCCTCGTACAGCGCCTCCCGGCTGGCGGTCGGGCGCAGCTCACCGGCGTCGACCACGCACCGGGCGAAGAACGCCCACTCCGGCAGCAGCCCCTCTGCGCCCTCGGTGAGCAGCATCCGTTTCAGGTAGACCCGGTGTCCGACCCGGGCGGCCGGGTTCGCCGGGGTCGGCAGCACGAAGGCCGCCCCGGTCAGGCCCGCCTCCGGCACCGACAGCGGGATGACGTCGAACGGGGTGAAGCCGAGCGTTTCGCGGGCGTACCGGATCAGTCCGTCACGGCGGGCGGCCGGTGACGACCCGGCGGCGGCCGACCACGGCGGCGGTCCGCTGGTCGTCTCGACCTCGCCGACCCGCACGGTGACCGGCAGCAGCGAACCGAACAGCCGGGCCAGTTCGGTCACCGTCGGTTGGGTGAACCACTGCTCGGCGCCGGGACGCGGCACCAGGGTCACGGTGGTGCCCGGTTCGGCCCGAGCGGCGTCGGGTGCGGCCACCTCGACCCGGTAGCGGCCGTCGGTGTGGCCGGTCCAGAGCACGGTCGGCTGGTCGGCGTGCCGGGTGACGACCCGGATCTCGTCGGCGACGAGGAAACAGGAGAGCAGGCCGATGCCGAACTGGCCGAGGAACTCGTGCCGGGCGAAGCCGAGCTCGTCCCTTTTGGAGCTGCGGCCGATGGTGGCGAGCAACTCGTGCACCTGCGTCTCGCTGAGGCCGATGCCGGTGTCGTGGATCCGCAGGGTGCCGTCACCGGTCAACTCCGGCGGCTCGACCCACACCACGGCAGGGGCGCCCGGATCCCCCGCCCGTCGGGCGGTGATCGCGTCCGCCGCGTTCTGCAACAGCTCCCGCAGGTAGACCCTGGGGCTGGCGTACAGGTGGTGACTGAGCAGGTCGACGATGCCGCGAAGGTCAACCTGGAAGGTGCGGTCCACGCTTTGTTACTCCCCGGTTCAGGTGCAGGCGCCCACCGTACCGGTGACCGGCGACACCCGCCGCCCTTATCCGGGCCGAATTGACCCTCAACCTGGTCGAGCCCCCACGGTCGTGCAATGACCAAACCGGCGACCTGCGCGAAACCCGAGGTCCGCGACCACACCGGCGTACGGCGAACGCTCGGTGCCGCGTACGGGCGACTCTGGGTGGCGGCGGTGACGTCCCGGTTCGGGGACGCGGTGCGTACCCCGGCTCTTGCCCTGCTCGCGGTCTCGCTGACCCGCGACCCGCGCCTGGTCGCGGCCGTGGTCGCCGCCGGGCAGGTCCCGCCACTGCTGTTCGGCCTGCACGCCGGGGTTTACGCCGACCGCTGGGACCGGCGGCGCACGATGGCGGCGGTCGACGGGTTGCGCTGCGTGCTGGTCGCCGCACTGGCGGTCCTGGTGCTGTTCGGGCAGGTCGGCATCGGTTCGCTGGCCGTCGCCGCGTTCCTGCTGGCGGCGCTCGGTGCGCTCTTCGACGCGGCGGCGTTCGCGGTGCTGCCGGCACTGGTGCCCGCCGACCGGTTGCCGACCGCGAACGGCCGGCTCGCGGCGGGTACGGCGGTGGCCGGCGGATTCGTCGGCGCCCCGGTCGCCGGACTGCTCTTCGCGGCCGATGCCGGGTGGCCGTTCGCGGTCGACGCCGCCTCGTTCGCGCTCGCCGCACTGCTGGCCCTGACCCTGCCGCCGGTTCCGGTTCCCCGGGCTCCCGTCCAGGTTCGACGGTCGACGTGGCGGGAGGCCGGGGACGGGCTGCGGTGGATCCGGCGCGATCCGATCCTGTTGCGGATCACCGCGCTCGGCGCCGCCAGCAACCTCGCGATCAGCGGGCTGATCGCGGTGATGGTCCTCTACGCGTTGGAGGTGCTGCGGGTGTCCGAGGCAGGTTACGGCGTCTTCATGGCAGCGGCGGTGCTCGGTGGACTGGCCGGCGGGCTCGGTGCCGGTCGGCTCGCGAGCCGGCTCGGCACCCGTACCGGGCTCCGCTGGGTGTTGCTCGTGCAGACGTTCGCCCTGGTCGGGCTCGCAATGTCCCGGCATCCGGTGCCCGGCGGGATCGCGTTGGCGGTCTTCTCCGCCGGATCGGCGACGTGGAACGCGCTCTGGTCGGCGTACGGCCAGCGGCATGTGCCGGCGGAACTGCTCGGCCGGGTCGGCAGCGCCCAGCGTTTCGCCGGACTGCTCGCCGCCCCGGTCGGCGCGCTGCTCGCCGGCTTCACCGCGAACGCCTACGGGGTCCTGCCGATCGGGTATGCGGCAGCCGCCGTCTTCGCCGTTGTCACCGGGGCGGCTTGGCGGGTGCTGGGCAGCAGGGCCGGTTGACCGACCCTGCTGCCGTCAGCCGATCAGTGCCGTGTCAATTACTGGTACGCGCAGTTGTACGCGTCGTGGATGTCTATCGCATAGGCGTGTTCATAACTCGCCAGTGGGGCGTGCGTGTTGGGGAAGATACAGAAGGTGCGACTCGATCCGTCGGTGGACCTGGTGTAAATCAGGGCCCCGTCGTCGTTGCGAGTGTTGAGAATGTAGTCGGCACCGGCGGCGCTGGAACTGAGCGTCTGGTAGTAGGTGTCGACGTAGCGGGCGTTGGGACTGTACGCGTCCCACCTGGCCTTCGTCTGGTAAAAACAGACACCGGGGTAGATGCACCCGCGGGCGCTCGACGCCTGCGCCGGCACCGTCATGAAAACGCTGGCCAGAGCGGCGATAGCCGAGACGACTGCCACGCGTCGCGCGATTGTTCTGGTCTTCACGGGATCCTTCTCCTGTCGACGTGGGATGGGTCGGGGCAGAGGAGTCAATCCAGCGGAACAACGTCGCCCGCCGCACCACGGACAACGCCAGAACCATTCGTCAATGTAGTGAAGATCCCGACCCGGCCGCAAGATCGGCGCATCGATACTCAGGAAAGTGTTACGAGTGCTCCCGCGACGCACGAGCGGACGTTGGATCGGACGGTGACGGTTCTTGATCCGGTGGGCGGCCCCGGTCGGCGGCCCCAGTGGATCACGGGGCCCACGACCGGGCATCGGTGGTGAATGATGCGGAGCGTGCGATCAACTTCCCGCTCCGCTGCCGACAGGAACAGACCCGTACGCCGACGGCTGCGCTCGCTCGCCTACGGCGAACTGGTCAACATCCCGCTGCACGCCGTGGTGTGGATCGCCCTGCTCGACGCGCCGGTCACCCTCGCCAACGTGGCGGGCTACCTGCTCTTCTCACTGCTGTTGATCGAGGGCGCCGGCTACTGGCTGGCCAAGTTGCACCAGGCGAACACCCGGCAGCGGGAACTACCGGGCATCCGGATCTTCCGGCTGCTCCGGGTCGCCAACCTGCCGCTGCTCGCGGTCGGTGTCGCCATCGCCGCGTACGGGGCGGTCGACTCGCCGGGTATCGCGTCCTGGCCGGGCCTCGGCTACGGACTGTTCGCGATCATCGAGCACGTCAACTACTTCCACCGGCAACTCAGCTACGACCGCTCGACCGACCTGCGCCGACTGCGCGCCTTCGGCCTGCGCCGCTCCCACCTCTCCCGTGACCTGTCCCGCCACCCCTTCGCCACCCCTCGGGCCGCCGACGCCGCCGCTGGCTCGACCGATCAGCCCGAAGCGTCCCGCACCTGACCCGCCTGCCATCCATTCGGCCGTACCCGAAAGGCCGTCGCAAAAATATGGCGCGGACGGGTCGGAACCCAGCCGACCGGTCACGCCTCTACCGGGCATGACAACAAGGCGTACGGTGCTGCGGCTGGCGGGCGGGATCGCGGCCGGAGCGGCGGGTGGTGCACTGGTCGCGGGCAGCGGCGGATGCCGGGACGGCGCGACGGACGAGCCGGCACGGGGCGACTCGTCCCCCACGGAATCCCTGGTCGTCGAGCTGGCAGCCGGTGAACTGGCGGTCCTCGACGCCGCCACCGGCCGGACCGTGGTGAACCGGTCCGAGGCCGTACTCAGCGGTGACGGGACCCGGCTGGTGCGTACCGAGGGGGCAGGCGGCGGCACCCGGTTGACCAGTCACCGGCTCTCCGACGGCGCGTCGGTCAGCAGCGGCACGATCGCCGAACGGCTCACCGCGCGGGCCACCAACCCGGACGGCAGCCTGGTGGCGCTCGCCACGCCGGGCGAGCCGGGGACCGGTCCGTACCGGCCGGGTGGACGGGAGCGGACCACGATCGTGGTGGCCGGCAGCGCCGGTCAACGCAACCGGGTGGAACTGCCGGGCAACCTCGAACCGGAGGCGTTCGACACCGCCGGCCAGGCGCTCTTCGTCCTCGACTATCTTCCGCCGGCGGCCCCGGACCGCTACCGGGTACGCATTGTCGATCTTGCGTCCGGCCAGCTACAGCCGCTGTTCACCCGGCAGAAGGCGGTGGTGCCGCCCGGCGCCGAGGAGGAGATGCGGGGCGAGGGACGGCAGGCCGTGTACGACGCCCGTACCCATCGACTGTTCACCCTCTACACCCACCAGCCCGAGCATGAGCACACCCGGGACCTGGTCGGTGGGGCTCGGGCGGACGCCCCGCACGTGCACGCGTTCGTCCACACGCTGAGTTTGACCGAGAAGTGGGCGTACTGCGTCGACCTGCCGTCGCCGTTCGGCGAGCATCCCGCCGCCGGTCACGCCATCACGCTCGACGCGAACGGGGGCGGCGTCTACGTGGTCGACACGACCAGCGGCACCGTGGCGGTCATCGACCCGACCGAGTTGACGGTCAATCGGACCCTCACGTTCACCCCGCCGACCGGACCGGTCACCTCGGCCGCCGCCACCCTCGGCCCGCCCGGCACCCTCCTCATCGGCGCCGGCCACGAACTGATCGCCCTCCCGCTGAACCGCGCCACCCCCGTCCGCTGGACCCTTCCCACCCCCGTACGCGGCATCGCCACCACCCCCGACAACCGCTGCTGCTACGTCGGCCAAACCGACACCATCACCTGCCTGGACCTCGCCACCGGCCGCGAGACCCGCCGACTCCCCATCCCCACCCTCAGCCAACTCCGACACCTCACCCCCCACCCCTGAGCCGCCACCGCCCCCTCACACAGAGAAAGCGCTGCCCTCATGTAGAGAAAGAGTGGCTTCCCGCGTTGGGATAGCCACTCTTTCTCTACAAGTGCGGTGATCTTGACGGGGACGGGGACGGGGACGGGGAGGGCGGCGGGGTCAGGTGGGGAGGCCGCCGGGGTTGGGGCCCTGGACGACGGGGGCGCGGACGAGGTTGCCCCATTCGGTCCAGGAGCCGTCGTAGTTGCGTACCTGCGGGTAGCCGAGCAGGTGGTGCAGGACGAACCAGGTGTGGCTGGACCGCTCGCCGATCCGGCAGTACGCGATGATGTCGTCCGCCGTCGACAGCCCCAACTCGTCGGCGTAGATCGCCCGGAGCTGGTCGGGGCGCTTGAACGTACCGTCCTCGTTCGCGGCGGACTTCCACGGCTTGTTCACCGCACCGGGGATGTGCCCACCGCGCATCGCCCCCTCCTGCGGATAGTCGGGCATGTGCAGCAGCTCACCGCTGTACTCGCCCGGCGAACGGACGTCGACCAGCGGCCGGGCGCTGGCGATGTGCGCCGCCACCTGGTCGCGGTACGCCCGGATCTGGCTGTCGTCACGCGTCGGCACCGGGTACTCGGCGCGCGGACGCTCGACCTTCTCCCGGGTCAGCTCGCGACCCTCCTCGACCCACTTCTGCCGGCCGCCGTTGAGCAGCCGTACGTCAGCGTGGCCGAAGAGCGAGAAGACCCAGAGGGCGTACGCGGCCCACCAGTTGAAGTTGTCGCCGTAGAAGACGATCGTGTCGTCCCGGCCGATGCCCTTGGCCGCGCAGAGCTCGGCGAACGCCTCGGCGCCGAGGTAGTCCCGGGTGACCTGGTCGTTCAGTTCCAGGTGCCAGTCGACCTTGATCGCTCCGGGGATGTGTCCGGTCTCGTAGAGCAGCACGTCCTCGTCGGATTCGATCACCACCAGACCTTCCGTGCCCAGGTTCTCGGCCAGCCACTCGGTGGTGACCAGGCGCTGCGGGTCGGCGTATGCCTGCAGGGCAGGCGTGGGATCACTTGGTACGGACATGCAGCCCAACGTACGCCAGCCTTCCGCCGATCAGCTGGGGAACCGGATGCCTGCTGGGTCACTTCGACAGCTGTCGTCGTACGGGAAGCCCCAGACTGTGGGCAACGTATTGCTGGAGCACGCCGGCTGGGAAGGTGACCCTGGCGCGGTCTTCGAGAGCAGGACCGCCGGTCCGCTCGGTGCGGGCGGCCCGTTCGTCGACCGGCCAGACCGTGAAGGTCAGTCGGTGAACGGACTCAGGAGCGGGCGCTTGGCGGTGACGGTGTCGCCGGAGGAGCGGCCGGTGAGGCGGCGCTTGAGCCACGGGGCCAGGTGCTGACCGGCCCAGCGCAGGTCGGCGCCGCGGGCCGCCAGCCAGGGTGTCGGTGCCGGCTGCGGCGGTACGACCAGCCACTGCTCGTCCGGCGCCAGGCCGAGGGCGCCCAGCACGTGCCCGGCCACCCGTCGGTGACCGGCGGCGGAGAGGTGCAGCCGGTCGGGACTCCACAGTTCCGGGTGCATGAACACCTCGTCGGCGAAGAGGTCGACCAGTCGGGCGCCGTACCGCTGCGCGGTTTCGCCGACGGCCCGGTTCAGCGCCGCCACCCGGGGCGCCATCACCCGCTGGCCGGGCAGCCGGGACATCACGTCGGCGAACCGGAACACCAGCACATCCGCCCCGGTCTCCCGGAACTCCCGGATCACCCGGTCGAACCGGCTGGTCAGCGCCTCGGCGTCGAAGTTGCGGCGCAGTACGTCGTTCCCCCCGGCCGCGAAGCTGACCAGGTCGGGGCGCATGGCCAGGGCGGCGGGCACCTGCTCGGCCACCACACTCGGGAACAGGCGTCCCCGGATCGCCAGGTTCGCGTACCCGAAATCGGGGCCGACCTCGACGGCCAGGCGGGCGGCGACCAGGTCCGCCCACCCGCGGTAGGTGCCGTCCGGGTACGCGTCGTCCATGCCCTCGGTGAAGCTGTCCCCCACCGCCACGAAGCTGCGCCAGCGCATCCGCATCCTCCTGAATCCGCCGCCTGCCACCAGGTCCATCGGAGTCTTACACCCGCCGAGGCGAGGTTACCGCCGGGTACGCCGAAAGTGGCGGCGCCGACAAACACTGCTCGGCACCGCCACACGCGGGACGCCTCAGAGGGGTTCCGGAACTATCCGGTGGCCTGCTTGAAGAACTGGAAGGAGGCCTTGTTGTCCTGGGTACGGCGATCCTGGCTGGCCGACACCTCGACCCCGCCGGTCATCGGGACCATCTCGCCCCGGTAGACCAGGGTGAAGACGGCGGTCACACTCTTGTTCACGCCGACCTCGGGCACGGTGCAGATCATGACCATCGGCGGCCCCTGGTCGTTGACGCCGCAACCGGACTTCGTGCCCTGCGCCCGTACCAGGGTCACGCCCTTCGGCAGCGTCAGATGCACCACGGGCGGTTCTGCGGTCGCCGGGCCGACGTTGCGTACGATCACCGCCACTTCACCCTCGTAGGAGCCGTCTGCCTGCTTGACCATGGTCGGGTTCGCGGCGGTGACCCGTACGTCGGCGCTCACGTCGGGGAACCTGGTCGGGCCCGCCGTCTGCTGGAAGCGGCCTCCGAGCCAGCGGTAGTCGCGCCACTGCGGCGCCGCCGGCGAGAATGCCTGCTGGTCGGCCCACTGCGCCCGGACTGTCCCGGACTGGCCGGCCGCCACCGCCTGCAACACCTCCGGTACGGACTGGTCCGGCCCCGGCTGGACCTTCACCACCTGCCCGAAGGTCTCTATCCCACCGTCGACACCGCGCTTGAACACGAGCACCTGCTGCGCGTGCACCGCGTGGGGACTGCACACGACCAGCGCGGCCATCTCGTTGGAACCGTCGCCGTCCACGTCGACCGGAACCGGCTTGCCCAGGATGGCGAACGCCATCGGGGAATCGGGCTGGGGGCGGTAGACGTGGTTGCCCTTGCTGAACCGGAAGGTTCCGGCCGGGCAGGAGGGGGTTCCCCAGGCCGGCAGCGTCAACGACCCGTTCTCGACCTCGGCGGGGGTCAGCGGCGCGGGCGGCGGGGCTTCGACGGTCATCTTCGGCGTCGGTGTCGGCGACGGGGGTGCCGTCGTGGTCTCGACCGCCGGTGGCGTCGTCGCGGCCGGCGTGGGACCGACGTCGCCACGGGGGAAGAAGGCGAACGCGGTGCCGGTCGCGGCACCGAGCATCACCAGGGCTGCGGCCGAGGAGGCCAGGGTCCGCTGGAGGCCGAGGCGGCGCGACGTACGGAGGGTGCGGTCCCGCAGGTCCACCGGCGCGGCCTCCTCCGCCAGGTCGGCCAGGTCGCTGCGAAGACGGTCGAGGTTCATCGGGTGCTCCCTTCCAGGAGGTACATGTCGGCGAGTTCGGGGGCGACGGAACGCAGTCGGGCCAGGGCCCGGGACGTCTGGCTCTTGACCGTGCCGGCGGAGACGCCGAGCAGTTCGGCCGCTTCCGCCTCGCTGCGGTCCTCGAAGAACCGCAGTACGAGCACCGCCCGCTGCTTCGCGGACAGTTTCAGCAGTGCGGCCCGCAGGGAGAGCCGGAGCGCGGTCTGGCTGGCGTGGTCCGTCGAGGCGTCCCGGCGCGGCTCGGGCATGTCACCGGTCATCGACTCGGCCACCCGGCGGCGTCGCCACCAGGAGACCTGGAGGTGGTACATGGTCTTGCGGGTGTACGCCTCGGCGTTGCCCGTCTCGTGCAGTCCCCGCCAGGCCCGGTGGGTGCGGGCCAACGCCGACTGGACGAGGTCCTCGGCCAGGTGCTGGTCCCCGGTCAGCAGATACGCCGAGCGCAGCAGCGCGGGGGTACGCGTGCGGACGAAGGTGTCGAACTCGCTAAGTGAGGGATCCACCCGAACCGATCCTTGGGGTAGTGGAACGTGGGCAAGTCATGCCACCCAAGACGCGACCCTGCGACGCGAGGTTGCTGGTCGTACCGAAATGCTTGGACGTCGGGTTTGCGACATGCCAGGCTGCCTGGATGCTGCTTCGGATGTCCACGCTCTTCCTTCGTACGCTGCGGGAGGACCCGGCGGACGCGGAGGTGCCGAGCCACCGGCTGCTGCTGCGGGCCGGCTACATCCGGCGCGCCGCGTCCGGCGGCTACACCTGGCTGCCGCTGGGCAAACTGGTGCTGGACCGGGTGGCGCAGGTGGTCCGCGAGGAGATGGCCGCGATCGGCGGTCAGGAGATCCATTTCCCCGCCCTGCTGCCCCGGGAGCCCTACGAGTCGAGCGGCCGGTGGACCGAGTACGGCGACGACATCTTCACCCTCAAGGATCGTCGCGGCGCCGAGCACCTGCTCGCGCCGACCCACGAGGAGATGGCCGCACTACTGGTCAAGGACCTGTTCAGCTCGTACCGCGACTTCCCGGCGATCCTCTACCAGGTGCAGACGAAGTTCCGGGACGAGGCGCGCCCCCGGGCCGGGTTGTTGCGCGGGCGGGAGTTCCTGATGAAGGACGCCTACTCGTTCGACCTGGACCAGTCGGGGTTGCAGGCGGCGTACGACCAGCACCGGATGGCGTACCAGCGGATCTTCGACCGGCTGGGGCTGGACTACACGATCGTCGCCGCCTCGTCAGGGGCGATGGGCGGGTCGGCGTCGGAGGAGTTCCTGGCCGCCACCCCGGTCGGCGAGGACACCTTCGTCGGCTGCACCGCCTGCCACTACGCCGCCAACACCGAGGCGGTGACCACACCGCCGCCGGCCGCCGGTGATGTGGACGCGTTCCCGCCGGCGCAGGCGTACGACACCCCGGACACGCCGACGATCGAGGCGCTGGTGCAGCTCGCGAACGCCCGCAAACTGGGTGGTCGGGACGACTGGACGGCCGCGGACACGTTGAAGAACGTGGTCCTGTCCGTACGCCGGGTTGGGGTCGCCGAGCCGGAACTGCTGGTGATCGGCGTGCCGGGTGACCGTGAGGTGGACCTGAAGCGGGTCGAGGTGGCGCTCTACCCGAACACCGCCACCCTCTTCGACGGGTTCGCCGACCGGCCCGACCTGGTTCGCGGCTACATCGGACCGCAGGTGCTGGCGAAACTCGGCATCCGTTACCTGGTGGATCCCCGGGTGGTGACCGGTACCGCCTGGCTGACCGGTGCGAACGAGCCCGGCCGGCACGCGGTCAACGTGGTCAGCGGCCGGGACTTCACCCCGGACGGCACGATCGAGGCGGCCGAGGTCCGCGCGGGTGACGCCTGCCCGGCCTGCCGGTCCGGGAGGCTGACGATCCGCCGGGGAATCGAGATCGGGCACATCTTCCAGCTCGGTCGCCGGTTCATCGACGCCTTCGCGGTGGACGTGCTCGGTCCGGCCGGCAAGCCGGTCCGGCCGATCATGGGCAGCTACGGCATCGGGGTGTCCCGTGCGGTCGCCGCCATCGCCGAACAGCACCACGACGACCGTGGTCTGGCCTGGCCGGCGGCGGTCGCGCCGGTTGACGTACACGTGGTCGCGGCTGGCCGTGGCCCGCAGGCCGAGGCGGCGCTCGGACTCGGCCGGGAGCTGGCCGACGCCGGCCTGCGGGTGCTGGTCGACGACCGGTCGCAGGTGTCGGCCGGGGTCAAGTTCGCCGATGCCGAGCTGATCGGCATCCCGCGCACGGTCGTGGTCGGCCGCCGGCTCGCCGACGGGTACGCCGAGCTGCGCGACCGGGCCGGCGGTGAACGGGTCGAACTGCCGGTAGCGGAGATCGTCGCCCGGCTCACCGGCCGGGTCGCCTGACCCGCGTTCGTCCGGGTCGCCTGGGTTTGCTTCCCGGCCGGGTCGCCTGACCCGCGTTCGGTCGGTCCCGCCCGGCCGGGCACTCGACCGGGTCGAGGGTTGCCGGGTCCGCCCCGGCGCTGGCCGGTGATCCCGGTCAGCGCCACGGGCGGGCGGGCGGTGGTACCGGTCAGCCCTGGTGGGCGGCGCGCAGCGACGCGTAGTAGCGCAGGCACTCGTCGTACTCCGGGAGCAGCCCGGCCTTGAGCAATTCGGCCAGGCTCGGGCCGTTGGCGTCCCGCTCGGAGAACTTCGGGGTGATGTCGGCCGGGATCGGCAGGGCGAGCTCCTCGTCCAGCACGTTCACGATCCGCTCCCGCTGGGGGGCGTACCCGGTCGAGCAGACGTAGCTCAGCACGGTGTTGTCCTCCAGCGCGACAAAACCGTGGCCCAGACCCTCGGAGAGGTAGAGGGCGCGGTAGTCGATCGTGTCCAGCCGGACCACCTCGTGCTGGCCGAACGTCGGCGAGCCGACCCGCAGGTCGACCACAATGTCCAGCAGGGAACCCTGCGGGCAGTAGACATACTTGCCCTGGCCGGGCGGTACGTCGGCCCAGTGGATGCCCCGGACCACGCCACGGCTGGACACACTGTGGTTCATCTGTACGGCGGACAACTGGAAACCCAACGCCTCGGCGAACGCGGCGGCGTCGTACCAGACGAGAAAGTTGCCACGGCTGTCGGGGAATTGTTGGGGCACGAACTGCCAGGCACCGGAGATCGACAACTCGGTGGCTTTCACCTTTTCACCTTTCACGCGATATGCAACAGCACACGATACCGGCCGAGCCAGGACAACCAGGTGAGGCGGGGATCTCAACCGGGTGTGACGATCCGGCCACGGGGTACCGGACTGACATCGACATACACAATTCACGGAGGCTTCCATGACCAGCTATCGGGTCGCCGACCTGATGACCCGACAGGTCGTCTATCTGTCAGCGCAGACCACCCTCGACGAGGCGGCCAGGGCGATGGCCGACGCGGACATCGGCGACATCGTGGTGACCGACGGGCAGAACCTCTTCGGGATGGTGACCGACCGGGACATCGTGGTCCGGGCGGTGGCCGAACACAAGGACCCGGCGAAGACGACACTCGGCTCGATCGCCACCCGCGAGATCGTGATGATCGAGCAGAGTTCGACCGGGGCCGAGGCCGCCCGGATGATGCGGGAACGGGCCGTACGCCGGGTGCTGGTCTGTGACGTCGATCGCCAACTGGTCGGCATCATCTCCCTCGGTGACCTGGCCCAGCAGCTCGACCCGTCGTCCGCGTTGAGCGAGATCAGCGAGGCGAGTGCGAGCAGTTGAGTCCGTCGAGGGAGGGCTGAGTGATCGAGAAAGGGCGCAGTAGCCTGGACCGCATGCCACCGAAGCTCGCCGAGATCGTCGAGGAGTTCGCCTCCGCCCCGCGTGACCTGGTGCTGGAGATGTTGCTCGAATACTCCGACGCGGTCCCGCCGTTGCCGGCCGAACTGGCCGACCACGCCGGCATGGAACAGGTCCCGGAGTGCCAGACCTCGTTCTTCCTCCGCGCCGAGGTGACCCCGGCTCGTACGGTCGACACCTGGTTCGACTGCCCCCCGGAGGCGCCGACCACCCGCGCGTTCGCCGGCATCCTCGCCGAGGGGCTGGCCGGGGCGAGCCCCGAGGAGGTGCTCGCCGTACCGGACGACCTCTACCAGCGGATGGGTCTGGCCCAGGCGATCAGCCCGTTGCGCGTACGCGGCGGCACCGCGATCCTGGCCCGACTCAAGCGGCAGGTACGGGAACAGATCGGCTGACCCGGCGCGTTGCACCTGTGCGTGGAAATCGATCTCTACGCGGACGTCGTCTGCCCCTGGTGCTACATCGGTAAGACCCGGCTCGAAGAGGCGCTCAAGGGCTACGACGGCGAGGTGACGGTGCGGCTGCGGCCGTTCCAGCTCGACCCGTCGCCGGTGCCCGAGCCGCTGCCGGTGCTGGAGGCGCTGGGCGCCAAGTTCGGTGGCACGCAGCGGGCGGAGCAGATGATCGCCCATGTCGTGGGTGTCGCCGCCGGCGCCGGGCTGACCCTGCACTACGACCACGCGGTGGCCGCGAACACCTTCGACGCGCACCGGCTGGTCTGGTTCGCCGGGCAGCGCGGGCTGGACAGCACGATGGTCGACGCGCTCTACCGGGCCCACTTCGTGGACGGGGTCGACGTCGGGTCACCGGCCGCGCTCGCCCGCGTCGCCGCCGGGGTCGGCCTGGACGAGACCGAGGTACGCGAGTTCCTCGACTCCACCGCCGGCACCGCAGAGGTACGGGACGAGCTGACCAAGGCTCGCCAGTTGGGCATCAGCAGCGTGCCGACCTACATCCTCGCCGGCAAGTACGCGGTGGCCGGCGCCCAGGAGCCGGAGACCCTGCTCGCGGCCCTGCATGAGGTTGACCGACGCGAAGCAACCGCCTGAGCAGCACATTCGACTGTTGCACGTGAAACAGTATTGATCTGCTTCGAATAGTTGTACGGCCCGGACGCTGGTGACGGAAGTCAGGCGGCTGGCCGGGCCAGGTCGGTGACCACGTGCGCGTTGGGCAGGGTGGCCAGGGCCCGGCCCGGCACCGCGATCTTGCTGTGCCGTACGCCGGAGCCGATGATGACGTACTTGGTGTCGATCACGCGTTCGTCGACCAGGATCGGCCACTCCGTCGGCAACCCGATCGGCGTGATTCCGCCGTACTCCATCCCGGTGAGGCTGACCGCCTCGTCCATCGGGGCGAAGCTCGCCTTGCGTACGTCGAGTTGGCGGCGTACCACACCGTTCACGTCTGCCCTGGTGGTGGCAAGGATGATGCAGGCGGCGTAGCGGGTCAGCCCCTCCCGCTTACCGGCCACCACCACACAGTTCGCCGACACGTCCAGCCCCACCTCGTAGGCCGCGCAGAAGGCGGCGGTGTCGGCGAGTGTGGCGTCGATCGGTGCCACCAGGATGTCGTCCACCGGCACCGGGGACTCGACCGGCCAGCCCTGCACCGCCGTAACCACCGGCGGGGCGAGCAGGTCGAGGCGACTACGGGCCGGTCCCATCTGCAAGGTCCCCATCACGGCCCGATCCTCGCACCGCCGACGCCCGACCGCCCACCCCACCCCACCCCACCCGCCCCCGCCCCGCCCACCCCCGCCTCAGCGATCTAGGGCAAATACGTGCTTGTTGATCTCCAGCCACCACCATTTGCCCTAGATCGGCGCGTAGAAGGGCTCGTGGCGACGAGGGGCACGGACCGACGGTCAGCTTCCGGTGAGGAAGGCGTTCTCGCGGGCGAAGGTGCGCTCCTCCAGCCGGGCCCGCTCACGGGCCTGCTCGGCGTTCTCCTGCCGGGACTGGGCCACGTCCTGTAGACCGTGGCGCACGGCAAGGCGCATCACGCCGTAGAGGCAGGGGAATCCGGCGACGTACAGCAGCACTGCGGCAGCGACTTCAAGCATGGATTCACGTTAGGGCGACGGATTGTCCGAGAAGCCCTCATTTATTGCCCGGTCCCCCGTACGTGTCGGCAAGGTAGTCCGCCCAGGTACGGGTGCCGGTCGGGGTCGCGGTGGTGGTCAACCCGCCCTCGCGTACGGTCCGGCCGAACTTGCCCGGTAACCGGATCGGCAGGATCGGTCGGCGTCGGCGTCGTGCGGTCAGCCAGGCGGCGGCCGCCTCGTCGTACCGGAGCACCTGCGGGCCGCCGTACTCCTCGATGGCCCGGCTCGGGCCGGCGGCCAGCCGGTCCGCGAGCCGCCCGGCCACGTCGCCCGGGTCGACCGGTTGGGCCAGCATGGCGCGGTCGCCGAGCACCGGCCCGAGGCGGCTGGCGCTGGCCAGCATGTCGTCCAGGAACTGGGGGAACTGGGTGGCCCGCAGGATGCTCCAGGGCACCCCGCCCGCCGCCACCACCTGCTCCGCGGCGAATTTGAGTCGGAAGTACCGCATCGGCACCCGGTCGATGCCGACGATCGAGACGTACAGCAAATGTTGGATCCCGGCCTCGGTGGCGTCGGTGACCAGCCGGCGGGTGCCGGCCACGTCGACCCGCGCGCTGGTCGACCGGGTCGCGGAGGCCAGGTGGACCACGGCGTCGACGCCGCTGACCGCCAGGTCCACGCCGGTGCCGGCGGCCAGGTCGGCGACCACCCAGTCGACCCCGTCGGCGGTCGGTCGCGGCCGTCGGCTCATCGCCCGTACGTCGTGCCCGGCCGCGAGCAGGCGCGGTACGAGCACCCGACCGAGCGTGCCACTGGCACCGGTGACCAGAACCCTCATCGTGTAGTTCCTTCCGGTTCATCGGACGGGTAACCGCTGCACGGGTAACGGTGGCACAGGTCACGCTCGACTCGCTGGCTAATGATGTTAGCTTTACGGCTATGACGATTAACTTCCTTGATCGCGGCGAAGGCCGGATCGCGTACACGGTCCAGGGGGAAGGCCCCCTGGTCATCTGCCTACCCGGCATGGGCGAGCTGCGCTCGGTATACCGGTTCACCGTTCCCGCCCTGCTCGACGCCGGTTACCGGGTCGCCGTGCTCGACCTGCGCGGGCACGGGGACAGCGACGACGGCTTCCGCGACCACGACGACGAGGCGCTGGCCGGCGACGCTCTGGCCCTGATCGACCACCTCGGCGGCCCGGCGTTCCTGGTCGGCAACTCCATGGGTGGCAGCGCGGCGGTCCTCGCCGCGGCGGCGCAACCGTCCAAGGTCACCGCAACCGTGCTGATCGGTGCGTTCGTCCGGGACCCCAAGCTGAACCCGGTCATGGGTCTCGCGATGCGGCTGCTGCTGGCCAAGCCCTGGGGCCCGGCCGCCTGGCGGATGTACCTCAAGACGCTCTACCCCGGCCGACCCCCGGCGGACCAGGCCGAACACCTGGCCGAGATCGCGGCGAACATGCGCCGGGGCGACCACTGGCGCTCGTTCGTCAAGACCACCAAGCTCTCGCACGCCGTGGTCGAGGGGCGGCTCGACGCGGTCCGGGCCCCCACCCTCGTGGTGATGGGCGAGAAGGACCCGGACTTCTCCGACCCGGCGGCCGAGGCCCGGTACACGGCACAGCGACTCTCCGGCGAACTGCTGCTGGTGCCGAAGAGCGGCCACTACCCGATGACCGAGTACCCCGAACTGGTCAACCCCGCACTGATCGCCTTCGCCGACCGGGTCCACGGCAATGCCTAGAGCCGGCCTCACCCCGGCGATCGTCGTCGCCGAAGCGGCCCGGGTCGCCGACGAACAGGGACTCGACCGGCTCACCCTGGCCGCCGTCGCGCAGCAACTCGGCGTCACCCTGCCCAGCCTCTACAAGCACGTACGGGGTCTGGACGGGCTCGCCCAGCAGCTCGCCATCCGGGCGCTGGGCGAACTGACCGAACGGCTCACCGAGGCCACGATCGGGCTCTCCGGCACCGCCGCCGTACGGGCGATGGCCTCGGCGTACCGGGACTACGCCCGTACCCATCCGGGCAGCTACGCGGCCACGCTCCGGGCACCGGAGCCCGGCGACCCGGCACACGTGGCCGCCGCCGAACGGAGCGTACGCGTGGTCTACGCGGTGCTGGCCGCGTACGGCCTGGACGGTGACCGGGCGATCGACGCGACCCGGACGCTGCGCAGCGCCCTGCACGGATTCGTCACCCTGGAGGCGGCCCACGGCTTCGGATTGCCCCGCGACCTGGACCGCTCCTACGACCTGCTGGTCGAGGCGCTCGACCGGGCGTTGCGCACCTGGCCCGAGGACTGAGCGGGCCGGGTCCGGTTCACGTACGGGGATTGACCCGGCCGGCGACCAGCCCGCCGAGCACCGCCAGGCCGGTGGCGACCCCGAACCCGGTCAGGTAGGTGCCCGGCCCCGGTGCGGCGGTCGCGGCGAGCAACGCCCCGGTGAACGCCAGTACGGTCGCCCCGGACAGCGAGTCGCTGAGCTGGAGCGCCGAACTGCTGCGCCCCTGTTCCCCCGGCGCGGACAGCTCCAGGGTCAGCACCGAGATCGACGGGTAGGCCAGCCCGATGCCGACGCCCGCCACCGCCCAGGCAACCATGCCGACCACCACCGGCACCGCCGTGGCCAGCATCAGCGGCGCGGCGGCACCGATACCGAGGGCCAGCAGCAGCAGCCCGACCCGGGGCAGGGTGGCCCGCGACTTCGGCTGCCGGACCCGGCCCTGCACCCAGGAGCCGAGCGACCAGGAGACCGCGCCGGCCGCGAGCGCGGCACCGGCCAGCGCCGGGGCGAGGTCCCGTTCCCGGGTGAGCAGCAACGGGATGAACACCTCCGCCCCGAGGAACGCCGCCGCGGCCAGCCCGCGCAAGGCGATCACCGTCGGCAGGCCGCGCGCGGCCCGGAGCACCCCGGCCGGCAACAACCGGGGTACGCACAGCGCCAGCCCACCGAGCGCCAGCACCACCGGTACGACCGCCGTGGTGCCGGACTGCTGACCCCCGATGTGCAGCAGTCCGGCACTCACCGCGGCCCCGCCCGCCCAGCCGATCCGGGCGACCGAGCCGGGCGCGAGCCCACGCCGCACCGCCCGCTCACCGCTCTCGTCGGCGGGTTGGTCGTCGCCCTCTTCGGCAGGTTGGTCGTCGCCCTCGGCAGCGGGTTGGTCGCCGACCCGGCGCAGGGCGGGGCGGATCAGCAGCACCGCCGGGACGGCCAGGGCCGGTACCGCGAGGAAGACCCAGCGCCAGCCGACGTACTGCACGATCAGTCCGGCGATCGCCGGTCCGACCAGCGACGGCACCACCCAGGCAGCGGCGAACGCGGCGAAGACCCGCCGGTGCAGCACCTCCGGGTACGCGCGCGCGACCACCACGTAGAGCGCCACGATGAGCAGGCCCGAGCCGAGTCCCTGGAGCACCCGCCCGATCACGAACTGCACCATGTTCGGGGCGGTACCGGCGACCACCAGGCCGACGACGAACCAGCCGACGCCGTGCCACACCGGCGCGGCCGGGCCTCGGGCGTCGCTCCACATGCCGGCGAGGACCATGGTCACCACACCGGCGGCGGCCGGCCCGCCGAACGCGAGCGCGTACAGGCGCAACCCGTCCAGCGCGTCCGCGATCGTCGGCATCGCGGTGGCGACCGCCAACGCCTCGAACGCGAGCAGCGAGATGAGCGCCACCATGCCCACGGTCAGCGCTCGGTACCGCCGGTCGAACAGCCCGCCGACCGACGGAGTCGGTGCCACCAGCGCGGCGGTCACCGGGACAACTCGATCATGGCTCGGCGCCCCTTTCCGTACGGCCGGCGGTGGACCGGCCCCGAGGCACCAGCATCAGACATGAACCGAGGTTCAGGTCAACCCGAATGATCGTTACGCCTGCTGCAACGCCTCACCCAACCCTCGTGCCAACCCGGAAAAACGCTGGTCGGCGATGAGATGGCCGGCGGTGATCACCAGCGCCAGCGGCCACTCGATGATCTGGAGGGCGGCGAGCACCCCGAGACCGGCGTAATAGGCGATCTTGTCCGGTGGCGGGACCGCGAACTCACCCAGTCCGGGGATCCGTACCCTCCCGGCGTACGACTCGACCACCTTGCGCGGATCGTGCAGCACGCTGGCGTTCATGCGTTTCCTCCCAGGGTCGACGTGTGCCGTTGGCGTTCCACGGTCGGCGTCGTCCATGCCTGCGGCCGAGCCGAAAACCCGGAAAGCTCGCCACCCCGGCACGCATAACCCATCCACCTCTGGGAAGGCAGGGCCGACCGTGGATCGGGGGGCGAAATGGCGTACACGAGCATGACGAGTCGACAGCAGTCACCACGGCACGAAGCCGTCATCCGCGCGGCTCGATGACGCCCTTCGGCCTCAACCTCACCGGAGCCCTGCCGGCGCCAACCATCTCGACCCTGCTCGGTGGGGTCTCCCGAGGCGCCCACGAACTCGTCAACCGGGCCGGCACCCTGGCCGACCGGGGTGCGCGCGCCGCCGGGCTGACCCAGCGCGGGGTGCGGTCCCGACCCGGCCGGCACCACATCGAGGTACGCGGCGTGGCCCAGCCCGGCAGCGAACCGCTCGCCCGGCGGGTCGAGGAAGCCCTCGAACGGATCCCCGGCGTGCGCTGGGCGCGCGTCAACGCGCCCACCGGTCGGGTGGTGGTGGCGGTCGGCGAACCCGCGCCCCGGCTGCGGGACCTGATCGCCACGATCGCCGCGGTGGAACGTACCGACGGCTGTGAGCACCACCCCGACGACCGGCCGCCGCACCCGCCCGAGGAAGGCCCACGGACCCGGCGCGCCGTTTCCACCCTGGCCGCGGACGCCTTCGGCCTGGGGCTGACCGTGGCCACCCGGATCCTGCCCTTCGCCCCGTTGCCGGGTGAGTTCGCCGGCCTGCTCAAGGCGATCGACATGCAACCCCGGCTGCACGCGCTGGTCGGCCAGGGCCTGCGCGGCGACCACCGCGCGGACTCGTTCCTGCCGCTCGCCGAGGCGGTGGCCCTCGGCCTGACCGGCGGCTGGGCGGGCATCCTGCTCGACGGCGCGCAGCGGGTGCTCCAGTGGCAGGAGGCCCGCGCCCAGCTCGCCGCCTGGCAGGACGTGGAACCGAAACTCGCCGGTACGCCCGAACTGGCCTCGGCGGCCCCACTGCTCGACGGCCGTCCCCGACCGAAGCCGGACGGCCCGCTGGAGCGCTACGTCGGCCGTACGCTCACCGCCGGAGCCCTCGCCGGGGCGACCGCGCTGCCGTTCGCCGGCCCCAAGCGGGCCGCCGCCCTGGCGATGTCCAGCCTCTCCATGGCGCCGTTCGACGGGCGCGAGGGCTACGCCGCCCAACTCGGCCGATCGCTGGCCGCCCGGGGGGTGATCGCCATGGACCGGTCGGTCCTGCGCGAACTGGACCGGGTCGACACGCTGGTGCTGGACGAGTCGGTGCTGCACTCGAACCGGGGCACACTGACCGACCTGGTGCCGCTCACCGACGACCAGGAGGAGGTCGCCGGCCAGGCCTTCGCCCTGTTCGACCCGACCTGCCCGGCGCAACTGCGCCAGGCGGACGGCTGGCGCCTCGGCCCCTTCGCCGACCTGGGCCTGCCCGCGCCGACCGGGCACCCGGAGGCCAGCCGGCTCTTCGGCTCCGGTGGCAGCGTGCTCGGGCTGGCCCGGGGCGACGAACTCGCCGCCGTCGTCAAGTACGAACCGGAGCCGGCGCCGGGCGTGGACGCGCTGCCGTCGACCACCCGCCGGGTCGGCGTACGACTGATCGTGGCGAGCACCGACGCCGACCGGTACGACTTCGCCGACGCCCTGGTGCCGGGCGGCCCCGAACTGACCGCGTCGATCCGGAAGCTCCAGGCCGAAGGGGCGATGGTCATGCTCGTCTCCGGTGACCGGCGGGCACTCGGCGCCAGCGACTGCGGACTGGGCATCTGGCACCCGGGTGAGGCGCCGCCGTGGGGTGCGCACCTGCTGGTCGGCCCGAACCTGGAGGTGCCCGCGCTGATCGTCGAGGCGGTCGGCGTGGCCAAGACGCTGACCCGGCAGAACATCGCCCTCGCGGCGGCCGGCACCGGCCTCGGCGCCCTCACCGCCTTCACCGCACCGGTCACCATGCTGCCCCGCCGGACGATGAACGCGGTCAACGTGACCGGGGCGATGGCGCTGGCCAACGGCGTCTGGCGGGCCAAGCGCCTGCCGACGCACACCACCGTCCCGCCGACCGGGGTCGCCACACCGTGGCACCTGATGCCGGTGCCGACCGTGCTCGCCCGCCTGAACACCAGCTCGGACGGGTTGAGCGGCGAGGAGGCGCAGCGGCGTGGGCACGACACCGGCGCGGACGACCAGCCCGGTATGAACCTCGGCCGGGCCTTCGTCGACGAACTCGCCAACCCGCTCACCCCGGTCCTGGCCGCCGGGGCCAGCCTCTCCGCGGCGGTCGGCTCGGTGGTCGACGCCGCACTGGTCGGCGGCGTGGTCGGGCTCTCCGCGCTGATCGGCGCCATCCACCAGATCAACACCGAGAAGTCGCTGGCCGAGTTGTTGTCCCGGTCGGCGGTCACCGCCCGGGTGCGGCGCGACGGCGAGGAACGGGTCGTCGCCGCCACCGACCTGGTCCCCGGTGACGTCGTCCTGGTCGGGCCGGGCGACGCCATCCCGGCCGACTGCCGGGTGCTGGAGGCCGCTGGGCTGGAGGCGGACGAGTCGTCGCTGACCGGCGAGTCGCTGCCGGTGACGAAGAACAGCCCGCCGGTGGTCGCCGCCGCCGTCGCCGACCGGCACTCGATGCTCTACGAGGGAACCACGGTCGCCGCCGGCCGGGGCGTCGCGGTGGTGGTCGCCACCGGCGCCGACACCGAGGTGGGACGCGGGATGGCGCTGGCCCGCC
The DNA here is from genome assembly GCF_055586685.1 of Micromonospora sp. NPDC049529. NCBI lineage: Bacteria > Bacillati > Actinomycetota > Actinomycetes > Micromonosporales > Micromonosporaceae > Micromonospora > Micromonospora sp. NPDC049529. The sequence continues at coordinate 226,485 of NZ_JBVJHT010000001.1, read as the reverse complement.
AGGCACCGCCGAGCAGCGGCGTCGAGGCGCGGCTGACCAAGCTGACCAAGGCCACCATCCCGGTCGCCACCGGTGCCGCGATGGCGGTCGCCGGGGCGGGACTGTTCCGTGGCGTACCGCTGGCCGAGACGGCGGCGACGGCGGCGAACCTCGCCGTGGCGTCGGTGCCGGAGGGGCTGCCGTTCCTGGTGAGCGCGGCCCAGTTGGCCGCCGCCCGGCGGCTCGCCGAGCACGGCGCCCTGGTCCGCAACCCGCGCACGATCGAGGCGCTCGGCCGGGTGGACGTGCTCTGCTTCGACAAGACCGGCACCCTGACCGAGGGCCACCTGCGGCTCGCCGGGGTCGGCGACAGCGAGCGGTACGCCGAGGTCGACGCGCTCGACCGTACGCTGCGCCGGGTCCTCGCGGCAGCCCTGCGGGCCACCCCGCAGGCGGAGCAGCCGGAGCAGCTCAGCGGGCAGACCGACCGGTCGGTGCTGATCGGCGCGCAGACGGCCGAGGTCGAGCCGACCACCGGCTGCCGCAGTTGGCGCTTCGCGTCCGCGCTGCCGTTCGAGCCGTCCCGGGGTTACCACGCCACCGTCGGCAGCCGGCACGAAACGTACCTGCTCAGCGTGAAGGGCGCGCCGGAGACGATCCTTCCCCGGTGCGCGCGGAAGCGGACCCGCGACGGGGAGCAGCCGCTGGACGACGCCGGCCGGGAGGCGCTCCAGCAGATGATGAACCAGCACGCGGGGGCCGGACAGCGGGTGCTGGCGGTCGCCGAACGGGTGGTCGACGCCGACCGGGTCGCCGACGCCGACGTCACCGACCTGACCTTCGTCGGCTGCCTGACCCTGGCCGACGGGGTGCGGGCCAGCGCCGCGCCGGCGGTCGCCCGGATCCGGCAGGCCGGGGTGCACACCATCATGATCACCGGTGACCATCCGGGTACCGCCGCCGCGATCGCCTCGATCATCAGCACCGACGACGCCGAGCAGCGCGTCGCCACCGGTACCGAACTCGACCGGCTCGACGACGCGGCGCTCGCCGAGCGGCTGGCCCGTACCGACGTCGTCGCCCGGTGCACGCCGGCCCACAAGGTACGGATCATCCAGGCGCTGCAACAGGCCGGGCGGGTGGTCGCGATGACCGGGGACGGCGCCAACGACGCCCCCGCGATCCGGCTCGCCGACGTCGGCATCGCGCTCGGGCAGCGCGGCACCCCCGCCGCCCGGGCCGCCGCCGACCTGGTGGTGACCGACGACCGGCTCGAAACGATCATCGCGACCCTGGTCGAGGGCCGGGCCATGTGGTCCTCGGTACGCCACGCGCTGAGCATCCTCGTCGGCGGCAACCTCGGCGAGATCGCGTTCAGCGTGCTGACCGCCGCCGCCACCGGCCGCTCCGCCCTCAACGGTCGCCAGCTGCTCCTGGTCAACCTCCTCACCGACCTGGCCCCGGCGATGGCGATCGCGATCCGGGCACCCAACCCGGACGCCACCGACGGCCTGCTGCTCGAAGGACCGGACAGCTCCCTCGGCGGAAGCCTGAACCGGGAGATCGCGGTACGGGCCGCGACCACGACCCTCGGTGCCACCGCCGGCTGGACCATGGCCCGGTACACCGGTCGGCAGCGGCGGGCGGGCACAATCGCCCTCGCCTCGCTGGTCGGCACCCAACTCGGGCAGACCGTGGTGGACGGTGGCGCCAGCCCGGCCGTACTCGCCTCGACGGCGGGCTCGCTGGCGGTGCTGGCCGGCGTGATCCAGACCCCCGGCGTGAGCCAGTTCTTCGGCTGCACCCCGCTCGGCCCGCTCGGCTGGGGTATCGCCGCCGGCAGCGCGCTCGGCGCCACCTTCGCCAGCACCACCCTCGGCCGCCTCCTGACCCGCGCCGCCGACGACCACGAGTCACCCGCCGACGGCGCTACGCCTCCCGATGACGACCACCGGGAGGCGTAGCGCCGGAGACGGGACGACTCAGTCGTCGAGCGAGCGCCAGAAGTCGTACCGGTGCGCCTGGCCGAAGTCGACCGGCCGGATGACGTCCGGCGCCAGGGACTGCACCCACCGACCGGAGAACTCCGACCAGTGCGGTGCACCCCCGCCGTTCGGGTTACCGGTACGCGCGAACCGCGTCCAGTAGCCGATCATCTGCTCACCCAACCGGGCCTGTACGTCGCCGAGCGGCTCCGCGTAGTCGACGTCGAACAGGTAGGGCAGTTCGGCGGTGTGGAACGCGCCGAGGGGGAAGCTGGGCGGGTTCGCACCGACGAAGAAGGGTGCCCGGTCGTCGGCGAACTCGTAGGCGTACGTGGGGGTGTGCCGGGCCAGGGTCTTCGCCGTGTCGAGAGCCGGCCGGGACCAGATCGAGTCGGTCAACACGGCACCCAGCGCGAGGCTCGGTGAGGCGTACGACCCGCTCGGGTAGCGGTCCCGCACCCGCTGCGCGTCGTCGGCGAACAGCTCGTCCAACTGGGCGTGGTACTGGTCCACCGTCAGCGGGCACTCTTCGGGCCGACCGGGAATCGACGGCACCCCTCGTGCGCAGTTGTCGCCGGACACCTCCATGCCCCACACCCGCAGGCGCTCCTCGTCCCGGTTGCTTCCGTGCATCACCGGCACCCGGTTGAAGTGCCCACTCTCCAGCGCGCGGGCCGGGTCGACGGGCAGCACCGGACCGCCGAGCACCGGACCGAACTCGATCCGGTCGCCCTTCTCCAGCACCTCGGTCACATCCGTACGGCGCAGACAGGCCGCGGCGGTGGCCGGATCGGAGCAGCCGAGGTCCTGCGCCACCGAGAGCCCTTCCCGCTCGGCGGTCTGCCGTGGCCGGGGCGACGACGGCGTCGACGGCGACCAGCCCGTGGTGCACGGACCGCTCTGCATGATCACCCGGTGCATCAGCCCGGCCGAGGCGGGGGAGGCCAGGTGGGCGCAGATGCTGAAGCTGCCGGCCGACTCGCCGAACAGGGTGACGTTGCGCGGGTCGCCCCCGAATGCGGCTGCGTTGCGGCGTACCCAACGCAGCGCCGCCTGCTGGTCCTCCAGGCCGAAGTTGCCGGAAGCGGCCGTACCGGCGTCGAGGGCCGGATGGGCCAGGAACCCCAGCATGCCCAGCCGGTAGTTGACCGATACGACGATCACGTCGCCCCGTACCGCCAGGGACCGGGCGCCGTAGACGTCGCCGGCACCGTACTTCAGGCTGCCGCCGTGCAGCCAGACCATCACCGGCAGCCGCTTGCCCGTGGTCCGGGCGGGTGTGGTCACGTTGACGAAGAGGCAGTCCTCGGCGGTGCTCGGGCGGCCCATCGGGACCCCGGCGGGTTGGGCGCAGGCGGCACCGGCAACGGTCGCGTCTCGTACCCCGGACCAGGTCGCCGGTGGTCGCGGCGAGGACCAACGCAGCTCGCCCACCGGCGGTGCCGCGTACGGGATGCCCAGGAAGGAGCGGTGGTCCGCGCTGACCACCCCGCGCACCGGACCGCTGTCGGTACGGACCACGGCCGGGTCCCGCCCGGCGTCCGCTGATCCCGCCGAGGCGGTACCGACGCCGATGGCCGTGCTGGTGAGGACGATGGAGATGGCGGCCAGGCCGCGTACGGCCCGGCGGAGAACACTCGTTACGTTCATGGCTTCGAGCCAATCCGATCCGGCCGGCGGACACAGGGGTGACACCTCCCGAAGCCCGGTGGTGCTAACACCACTGATCTCCCGACCGGTACCGTCCACACTGGCCACATGGCCACTCAGACTCTGCATTCGTGGATCCGGTCGCTGCGGCCGTGGGGGCGACACGGACTCCTCGCCGCCCTGCGCGGGCTACCCCACGCCGTCCTCGCCGTCACCGCGAACATCCTCCTGTTCGTGCTCTCGGTGCTGTCGATCGTCACCACGGTGCTCGGCGTCGGGTTGGTCGCCGTACCGGTGGTCACGGCCGCCGTACGCCGGGTCGCCAACCTGCGACGTCACCGCGCCGGCACCTGGGCGCAGGTCCCGATCCCGGTCCCCTACCGGCCGGTGCCGACCGGGCGACAGAACATCCGGCAGCGTTACCGGTTCACGGTCACCGACCCGGCGACCTGGCGTGACCTGCTCTGGCTGCTGCTGGAGATCCCGGTGGGCGTGGTGCTCGGGCTCGTTCCCACCCTCCTCGTCCTGTACGGCCTGCTCGGCGTCGTACTCGAACCGGTCCTGCTCGGGGTGGTGCTCGGCCCGTTCGGCTACGGCGCCACCTGGCCCGTCGACGACCCGGCCACGAGGCTGCTCGTCTTCCCGCAGGGGGTGCTCATCCTGGCCACCGGGTTGGCGGTGGCACCGCTGGCGCTGCGCGCACACGCCCTGTTCGCCCGCTGGCTGCTCGCTCCGACCCGGGCCGCCGCGCTGACCCGACGGGTACGGGACCTGACCGACAGCCGCGCGGACACGGTCGACGCGCAGGCCGCCGAGCTGCGCCGGATCGAACGGGACCTGCACGACGGCGCCCAGGCCCGGATGGTGGCGGTCGGCATGACGATCGGGTTGGCTGAGGAGCTGGTCGGGAGGGACCCGCAGGCCGCCCAACGGCTGCTGGGAGAGGCCCGGGAGGCCAGCGGCCGGGCCCTGGTGGAGCTTCGCGACCTGGTACGCGGCATCCACCCGCCGGTGCTCGCCGAGCGCGGCCTGAGCGGTGCCGTACAGGCACTCGCCCTTGCCGTGCCGATGCCCGTACGGGTCCGGGCCGACCTGCCCGGACGAACGGCGGCACCGGTCGAGTCGGCGATGTACTTCGCCGTCGCCGAGGCGCTCGCCAACGTGACCAAGCACAGCCGGGCCCGGACGGCGTGGATCGAGCTGACCTACAGCGACGGCCGGCTCGTCGTCGTGGTGGGCGACGACGGGGCCGGTGGCGCCGACCCCGTTCGGGGCACCGGCCTGAGCGGTATCGGGCGTCGGCTGGCGGCGTTCGATGGCACGATGAGCGTCACCAGCCCGCCCGGTGGACCCACCGTCGTCACCATGGAGCTCACGTGCGAGTTGTCATCGCCGAAGACCTTGCCCTTCTCCGGGACGGCCTGACCCGGCTGCTCACCGCGTTCGAGTTCGAGGTGGTCGCGGCGGTCGACAACGGTCCGGCCCTGCTGCCGGCGCTGACCACCCACCGGCCCGACGTGGCGGTGATCGACGTACGGCTGCCGCCGACCTTCACCGACGAGGGGTTGCAGGCCGCGATCCAGGCCCGTGCGCAGCTGCCCGGACTGCCGGTGCTGGTCCTGTCCCAGCACGTCGAGCAGCTCTACGCCCGCGAACTGCTCTCCGACCGTGGCGGCGGGGTGGGTTACCTGCTGAAGGACCGGGTGTCCAATGTGGGGCAGTTCGTCGACGCGGTACGTCGGGTCGCGGCCGGCGGCACCGTCATGGACCCCGAGGTGGTCGCCCAGTTGATGGCCCGGCACACCGGTGACGAACCGCTCGCCGAGCTGACCCCGCGCGAGCGCGAGGTCCTCGGCCTGATGGCCGAGGGACGCTCGAACGCCGCCGTCGCCAGCCGACTCTTCGTCACCGAGAAGGCGATCAGCAAACACATCAACAGCATCTTCGGCAAGCTCGGCCTGCCGCCCTCCGACGACGACAACCGGCGGGTGCTGGCCGTGCTCACCTACCTCAACGCCTGAGCGGCACCGGTCGGCGACAGCACGCGGGTCAGTGCCCTCAGGCCAGCCACTCCTCCAGGTGCGGCGCCTCGGCGCCGATCGTCGTGGAGTCGCCGTGGCCGGTGTGCACCACCGTCTCCGATGGCAGCCCGAGCAGCCGGTCCCGGATCGGGGCGACCCAGAGCACCCGGTCGGCGGGGTGCAGCAGCACCGGTGCACCGGTCGCCTCGGCCAGGTCCGGCGCCACCCGTACGTGGTCGCCGTGGGCATGGCTGGCGAGGATCGCCCGTACCCGGCGGTCGCCGACCGCGCGTACGATCGCCGCCACGTCGTGCGGGGCGTCGATGATCACGCACTCGTGCTCGTCTCAGAAGACCACCACCGAACGGAGTACGTCGCCCCGGTGCATCCGGGTGAACGCCTCCTCGACCCGGTCGAGCGCGATCTCCTCGGTGACGAAGCTGTCCAGGTCGAGCCGGCCCTGTAGGTACAGCTCGGTGAGCAGGGGGAAGTCGCGGCTGGGCAGGCAGTCGCCGTACCAGCTCGACTTCAGCGCGCCACCGCGCCCGAAGACGTCCAGCAGCGGCAGCTCGGGCACCTTCATCTCCGGTGTCGGCACCCCGACCAGGACCACCGTGCCGGCCAGGTCGCGGGCGTAGAACGCCTGTTGCCAGGTTTCCGGGCGGCCGACCGCGTCGACCACCACGTCGGCACCGAACCCGCCGGTCAGAGCCTTGATCGCCTCGACCGGGTCGGTCTCGCGCGCGTTGACGGTGTGGGTGGCGCCGAATCCGCGCGCCCATTCCAGCTTCCGGGGGTCGGTGTCGACCGCGATGATCGTGGTCGCGCCGGCCAGTACCGCACCGGCCACCGCACCGTCGCCGACGCCACCGCAGCCGATCACCGCGACGGAGTCGCCGCGGGTCACCCCGCCGGTGTTCATCGCCGCGCCGAGACCGGCCATCACCCCGCAGCCGAGCAGGCCGACGGCGGCCGGTCGGGCCGCCGGGTTGACCTTCGTGCACTGTCCGGCGTGGACCAGGGTCTTCTCCACGAACGCGCCGATGCCCAGGGCCGGCGACAGTTCGGTGCCGTCGGTGAGGGTCATCTTCTGCTTGGCGTTGTGGGTGTTGAAGCAGTACCAGGGCTTGCCCTTGTTGCAGGCCCGGCAGTCGCCGCAGACCGCCCGCCAGTTCAGCACGACGAAGTCGCCCGGCGCCACGTCGGTGACCCCCGCGCCGACCTGCTCCACGATCCCGGCCGCCTCGTGGCCGAGCAGGAACGGGTAGTCGTCGTTGATGGCGCCCTCGCGGTAGTGCAGATCGGTGTGGCAGACCCCGCAGCTCTGTACCCGGACCACCGCCTCACCCGGTCCGGGGTCGGGCACCACGATCGTGGCGACCTCCACCGGCATGCCCTTGGCCCTGGAGATGACCCCGCGTACTTCCTGACCCACTGGTCCGCCTCGCTTCCGCCGCGTTCGATCCCGGTCCTGAACTCGACGTATCACACCATGTGCATGAATCGAGGGCCAGAGCTGCGACGCCGGTGGACGGCGCTCAGTCGCCGAGCAGCCAGCCGTTCTGCTCGGCGATCCGGACCGCCTCGGTCCGGTTGTGCGCCCCGGTCTTGCCGATCGCGGCGGAGAGGTGGTTGCGTACGGTCCCCTCGGACAGGTGCAGCGTCGCCGCGAGTACGGCCACCGCACCACCGCCCCTGGCCGCCCGCAACACCTCGGTCTCCCGTTCCGTGAGCGGACTGACGCCGCTGGCCAGGGTTTCCGCGGCCAGCGTCGGGTCGACCACGCGCAGCCCGGCGTGCACCCGGCGGACGGCGTCGGCGAGTTGCCGGGCCGGGGTGTCCTTGACCACGAATCCGTCCGCCCCGGCCTCCATCGCCCGGCGCAGGTAGCCGGGCCGACCGAAGGTGGTGACCACCAGCACCCGGCAGCCGGGAACGCCGGTCCGCAGGGCGGCGGTGGCGGCGATCCCGTCGAGTCCGGGCATCTCCACGTCGAGCAGCGCCACGTCGGGGCCGGTACGCCGGGCCGCGTCGAGCACCTCGTCACCGCGCCCGACCTCGGCGACCACGGTCAGGTCGGGTTCGAGGGAGAGCAGCGCGGCCAGGGCGCCCCGGACCAGCGCCTGATCGTCGGCGAGCAGCAACCGGATCGGCTCGGTCACGACCCACCCCGAATCCTTGTCGGCTCAGTCACGACCCACCCCGGATCCGTCGAGGTCGACGCGGAGGCGGAAGCCCCGGCCACCCGTACCCCGGCCGATGGTGACCCGTCCGCCGGCCTGGTCGGCGCGTTCGCGGAGCCCGACCAGGCCGTGGCCGCCGTACGCGGGGTCCGGTCCGGTGGCCGGTCGGTCCGGGTCGGTGCCGGTGACCGGGCCCCGGCCGTCGTCGAGCACCTCGACGTGGTCCGGGCCGAGCCGGATGGTGCAGCGCCGGGCGCCGCTGTGTCGTACCACGTTGGTCACCCCTTCCCGGACCGCCCAGCCGAACAACTCGGCCCGGCCGGGTGGCAGTTCGGGAACCGTGACCGGCAGGTCGGCCCGGATGTCCGCCGCGTCCAGCGCCGCACGGGCGCCGGCCAGTTCGCCGGCCAGGGTGACCTCACGGTACGCCCCGACGGTGCTGCGTACGTCGGCCAGCGCCTCGCGGGCCAGCCGCTCCACGTCGGCGATCTCGACGGCCGCCCGGGCCGGGTCGACCTCCAGCAGTCGGCCGGCGAGTTCGGCCTTGACCGCGACCACGGTCAGCGAGTGGCCGAGGATGTCGTGCAGGTCGCGGGCGGCGCGGGCCCGTTCCCCGGCGACCGCCAGCCGGTGGATCTCCCGTTGCGCGTTGAGCAGGTCGGTGTTCCGCTCGGCCAGCCGGGTCACCCCGAAGGTGGCGAACGCGGCCAGCAGAACGGCGAAGACCAGGTCGGACTGGCTGCGCCAGGCCGGTACGGCCAGCGGGGCGGCGGCCGCGACCGCCGCCAGTACGGCGACCACCAGCAGGGCGGTACGCCGGGGCAGCAGCAGCACCGTCGCGGTGGCCAGGTAGACGATCGTGACCAGCCAGTCCGCTCCGGCACCGGGGATGGCGAGCAGGCCGAGGCAGAGCAGCAGGGCGAGCAGTGCCCAGCTCAGCCGGGGAGAGAGCAGTCCCCAGGTGTCCGGGGTGCCGGCGCCCCGGAGGCGGTGCCGGGCCTGGACCACCAGCACGAAGATGAGCACGTAGCCGAGGCCGAACCCGGCGAGCGCGCCGACCGCCAGGTCCCGGGCGACTCCCGGCGGGTGGTGCCAGGCGGAACCGATCGGCTGGCCCAGGTAGACGAGCCAGATCGCGCCGACCACCCAGCCGAGGTCCCGCCGGGCCTTGCGGCCGGGCCACCACCGGGCCGAGTGGGGCGGGGAGGTCACCAGCCCACCCTAGCCACGGCGGTGGCGCGGGCCGCCGGATCGCCGGTCATACCCGCTGGGTGTCCCGGCGGAACAGACGGGCCGCGCCGAAGCCGAAGGCGACGGTCCAGGCCAGGACGTTCCCGACGGCGGCCAGGGTGAAGCCGGAGCCGGTCAGTGGGCTGCGGGCGATCTCGCCGACGCCGTACACGGGGGTGAACTTGGCGATCTCCTGCATGGCCTGCGGCAGCACCTCCAGCGGCACGAAGAGGCCGCCGAACAGGGCGAGGATGGCGAGGATCGGGCCGAGGAACTGCATCACGTTCTCGGCCGGGGCGAGGTAGCCGACGAAGAGTCCGAAGGCGGCGAAGACCAGTGAGCCGAGCCAGGCGGCGAGCCCGGCGAGGAGCCATACGTGCAGCGGCATCCGTACGCCGGACAGGCTGCCGACGGCGAACTCGACCACGACCGCGACCAGGCCGAGCGCCATCGCGGTGAGCACCTTCGTGGTCACGTACGCGGCCGGGCGCAGCGGGGTGAGCCGCAGTTGCCGGCTCCAGCCCAGTGCGCGTTCGACCGCGACCATGCCGCCGCTGCTGGTCGTGGCGACCATGGCGCCGTACACCGCCAGGCTGATCATGATGTAGCCGGTGACCGGGGATCCGCTGTCCAGCGTCTGTCCGCGTTGCGGCAGGCCGAGCAGGAGGAAGAAGACCGCCGGCATCACCAGGACGAAGATCATCGTACGGCGGTTGCGCAGCACCCGACGAATCTCCAGCAGCAGGAACGTCGTCGTGAAGCCGCCGAGTGCCGGACGCTGCCGGGGTACGGCCCGCAGGGGCGGGGTGGCGGTGCTGGTCATCGGTTCCTCCCGGCTTCAGTGGTGGCGGTGGACGCCGCGCCGGGCTCCGGCACCGCGTTCGCGGCTCGGGCCGGAGCGGTCCCGGCGGCGGTGAGGGCGATGAACGCGTCCTCCAGGTTGCGCGAGGTGATCTCCAGGTCCCGCGCGTCGGTGCTGCCGAGCAGGTACCGGGCGACCGCGTCCGAGTCGGTGGCGTGCAGCAGTACGGTGTCGCCGCGTACCTCCACCGAGTCGACGCCCGGCAGCGCGGCGAGCCGTACCTGGTCGGCACCGGGCAGCGTGGCCCGGACCAGCCGGCCGGCGGCCAGGTTCTTGATCTCGGCACTGGTGCCGTCGGCCACGATCCGCCCCTGCCGGATCAGCACGATCCGGTCGGCGTACGCGTCCGCCTCCTCCAGGTAGTGGGTGGCGAACAGGATCGTCCGGCCCGCTCGCGCGTCCTGCCGGATGGCGGCCCAGAAGTCCCGCCGCCCCTCGACGTCCATCCCGGTGGTCGGCTCGTCCAGCACCATCAGGTCCGGGTCGGAGAGCAGCGCCAGGGCGAACCGGAGCCGCTGTTGCTGGCCGCCCGAGCACTTGCCGACCCGCCGGTCGGCGATGCCGGCGATCCCGGCCCGGTCGAGCACCTCGGAGACCGGGCGGGCGTGGGTGAAGAAGGTGGCGGTCATCCGTACCGTCTCGGCCACGGTCAGGTCCTTGAGCAGCCCACCGGTCTGCATCACCGCGGCGATCCGGCCCTGCCCGATCGCGTCGGCGGGGGCCTGCCCGTAGACCCGTACGCTGCCCGAGGTCGGCCGGGCGAGGCCGAGCAGCAGGTCGATGGTGGTCGTCTTGCCGGCGCCGTTCGGGCCGAGGAAGGCCACCACCTCGCCGGGCTCGATGCGCAGGCTGAGGCCGTTGACGGCGGTGACCGGGCCGAAGGTCTTGGTCAGTCCGGTCAGCTCCACGGCGGGGCTGTCGGCACCGGTCGCCGCCGACCGGGCGGTCGGCACGGCGGTGGTTGATCGCGTCATGCGACAAGGCTGCGCCGTCGGGCGGCGGTCCCGATCGGCCGCGCGTCATCACCTGACCATGACATTTGTCAGCGGGAGATCAGATGTTCGACGCCTGAAGTGGGCGCAAACTCGACCCGGTCGGGGTCCGGGCCCTGTTCACCGCCGTCGGTGAGGACCGGATGCCGCAGTGGCCGGCCGAGAGTCCGCAGTGACCGGGTAGCCGGTCAGGGCGCGGTGAGCGCCCCGAGTCCGGCCAGCACGATGGCGAGCCCGCCGCCGAACTCCTCCGCGACGGGGATCTCGCGGGCGGTGCGGGCGGTCTCGGCGAGCAGCGGGAACGGGGTCGGCGGCAACTCCGCCAGCACGACGGTGCCCGGCCCGGAGAGCGGGCCGAACCGTGCGGCGCTGAGCGCGCCGACCAGGTAACCGATCAACGTACGGAAGGCGATGACCCGCTGCCGGTCGTGGAAGCCCGCGTCGGTCAGGATGCCGAGCAGCGCCTCGCCGCAGGCCATGACGCGCGGGTTGCGGTGCCGGTGGGTGAGGAACAGCGGTACGACGGCGGGGTGTGCGCCGACCGCCTCCCGGATCCGCTCGAACAGTACGGTGACCCGCCCGGCCCACGGACCGGCCGGCGGAACCGGGTCGAGGTCGCGCAGCACCAGGTCGACGACGAGTTGTTCGAGTTGCTCGCGGTCCTCGACGTAGCGGTAGAGCGACATGGTGCCGGTGCCGAGTTCGAGCGCGACCGTACGCATCGACAGGGTGTCCAGACCGGCGCGGTCGATCACGGCGAGCGCGGCGGCGGCGATCCGCTCGTGGGTGAGGGACTTCGGACGAGGCATGGCCTTGACAGCGTACGCCATACGCTTACGCTCGTAGGAGTACGCCGTACGCCTACGAGAGGAACGACCATGTCCAGGGACAACGCCCGTCGACTACCGCCCGGACACCTCGTCGCACCACTCGAACTGGTCACGGTCGACGGTGAGCCGATCGCCGTACCCGCCCCGGACCGGCTCGTCCACCTCCAGTTCCGGCGGTTCGCCGGTTGCCCGGTCTGCAACCTGCACCTGCGTTCGGTGGCCCGCCGGCACGCGGAGATCGAGGCGGCCGGCGTACGCGAGGTGGTCTTCTTCCACTCCGAGACGGACGAACTGCGGCAGCACACCGTCGACCTTCCGTTCGCGGTGATCGCCGACCCGGACCGGCGGTGGTACCGCATGTTCGGGGTGGAGGCCGCGCGCCGGGCACTGCTCGACCCGAGGGCCTGGGGACCCATCGTCGGCTCGATCGCACTCGACCTGGTGAGGGTCGCCCGGCGCGGGCAGCCGCTGCCCTCGACCGATCCGACCGGCGGCCGGATCGGTCTGCCGGCCGATTTCCTGCTCGACGGCGACGGTCGGGTGCTCGCCGCCAAGTACGGCGACCACGCCTACGACCAGTGGTCGGTGGACGAACTGCTCGATCTGGCCCGCGTCGGCACCCCGTCCGGCTGACCCGCGTCGAAGACACTTCACCAGCGGCAGGTCCGGAAAGGCGGCTGTCTCCGACTGGTTCCCGCTATCGAATTCGGCGTGGTCGGGGAATCGGTATTGCCGTCAGGAAAGCGGGCCCTGGTCGTACTCGTACCCAGGGTCGACGCGTGGAAGTGCTGGTGGAGCCAAGGGGACTCGAACCCCTAACCCCTGCCTTGCAAAGGCAGTGCTCTGCCAGTTGAGCTATGGCCCCTGGGGGGCGGCGGTGAGCCGCCGGGTCGGGCAACCCCGATCGAACGACTATCGCAGGTCGGGCGCGGTGGTGGCCTCGTGCCACAGGGCCCGCTCGTCGTTGGATTCCTTGACCTTCTTGACGATCAGGGCCGCCACACCGACAACGCTGGCGAGGATCAGAAGCTTCTTGAACATGACAGTCCCTCACGCTCGACTGCTGTCGGATCTGAAAGTGGGGCTAGCTGGAATCGAACCAGCGACCTCAGAGTTATCAGCTCTGCGCTCTAACCGACTGAGCTATAGCCCCTTGCGACGAGCAAGGTTACCGTACCTGCGGGCCATGTCCCAACTCGGGGGCTGACCCCCATGCTGACCTGCGGTAACAACTGTTACCGGCAACCCTGCGGTCGTCGCAGACGCTACCGAAAACGAAACGCCGGGGCCACCGCAATACCTGCGGCGCCCCGGCGTCAGCACGTTGTCAGTCGCGCTCGGCGAGGGTCAACTCGATCCCGCCGACCAGGTCGGCGCAGACGTTGTAGACGAACGCGCCGAGCGTGGCGAGCGCGGTGAAGAGCACCACGTTCACCAGCCCGATCAGCGCCGAGCTGAGGATCACGCCCTTGGCAGTGATCTTCAGGGCGTTGTCGCTCTGCCCGCCACCGGCGTTGATCAGGTCGGTCAGGCTGCTGTTGACGCTCTCGAACACGCCCATCGCGTCCAGCGCGAGGTAGAGCACCGAGGTTGCCACGATCACGACGACGAAGAGCACCAGCGACACCGCGAACGAGAACTTCATGACCGACCACGGGTCGATCCGCTTGAGGTTCAGCCGGGCCCGTCGCGGCCCCCGCGAGGCGGCGGAGCCGACCGCACTGCGGGCCGACCGTACGGCCTCGCTGACCCGGGCCGCACCGACGGCGGCGGCGCCACCGAACGTACGGGCCGGGCCGCCGCCCGGATTGGGGCGGGCCGTTCCGGTCGCCCGTGTCTCGTCGGAACCACCCGATCCACCCGTGGGTACGCCGGACGCCGGCTGACCCAGCACGGACATACCCGGCATACTCTGCCCCCCGGCGGTCTGTCCCGATGTCGGGCCGCCGGAGCGGTCCGGCATCGACGGTCTGGTCTGCGCGCCCGGCCGGCTCTGACCACTCGGCCGACTCTGGCTCGATCGATCGACGGACGGCGGGCCGCTGGCCGGCGCCGTCGCGTCGGCTGTCGGTCCGGACGCCGGGGTCGAGGGCGAGCCGCCCTCGGTGCCGGATGCCTCGGCCGGACGGCTGCCCGATTCCCCGCCGGGCTGGTCCGGCGGGGGTGGCATGCCGGGGGCCCGGGTGAACTTCGGCGACGGTGCGTCGGCGGGGACTACCGCCCGGCCGACGGCCGCGCGGCCGGTCGCTGGTGCGCCGCCTGCGGCGGCCTCCTCGTCGACCGGGTTGGCCGAGGTCCCCGCACTCCCCGACTTCGCCTGTGTCTCCGTCATCAACTAGTCCTGTTCGTCAGGCTCGTCGGCATTGCGAGCAATGGCCACGATCGTCACACCATCCGGGAGGTCCATAAGCTTGACCCCCATTGTGTTCCGATCGCGTGTACGGCGTACAGGCTTCACCGGAGTCCGGATGACGCCGCCGTTACTGGTGATCGCGAACAACTCGTCGTCCGGACTGATCACCACTGCGCCGACCAGTCCACCACGTCGCTCGGTGATCTTCGCGGTCAGCACACCCTTTCCTCCCCGGCCCTGGACCGGATATTCCTCGATCGGCGTACGTTTTGCGTACCCGCCGTTCGTTGCCACCAGGACGTCCATCCCGTCGGTGACCACCTCCATGGCCAACAGGACGTCGTCGTCGGTGAAGCGCATCCCGATCACGCCCGAGGTGGCCCGGCCCATCGGCCGCAGTGCCTCGTCGGTGGCGTTGAACCGGATCGCCTGTGCCTTTTTGGACACCAGCAGGAGATCGTCCTCGGGTCCGGCAAGCGCCGCGCCGACCAGCTCGTCCTCGTCGCGCAGGTTGATCGCGATGATGCCGCCGGAGCGGTTGGAGTCGAACTCCTCCAGCTTGGTCTTCTTGACCAGGCCCTTCTGCGTCGCCAGCACCAGGTAGGGCGCGACCTGGTAGTCCGGGATCTGGATGACCTGGGCGATCTGCTCGTCCGGCTGGAAGGCGAGCAGGTTGGCCACGTGCTGGCCCTTTGCCGTACGGCTCGCCTCCGGCAGCTCGTACGCCTTGGCCCGGTAGACCCGGCCCTTGTTGGTGAAGAAGAGCATCCAGTTGTGCGTCGAGCAGACGAAGAAGTGGCTGACGATGTCGTCCTGGCGCAGGGTCGCACCACTGACACCCTTACCGCCCCGGCGCTGCGACCGGTACAGGTCGACCTTGGTGCGCTTGGCGTAACCGGTACGGGTGATGGTGACCACGACGTCCTCGCGGGCGATCAGGTCCTCCATCGAGACCTCGCCGTCGAACGGCAGGATCTTGGTACGCCGCTCGTCGCCCCACTTCGCCACGATCTCGCCGAGCTCCTCGGAAACGATCTTCCGCTGCCGCTCCGGCTTGGCCAGGATGTCCTTGTAGTCGGCGATCTCGATCTCGATCTTCGCCAACTCGTCGATGATCTTCTGACGCTCCAGCGCGGCGAGCCGACGCAGCTGCATGTCGAGGATCGCGGTCGCCTGGATCTCGTCGATCGTCAGCAGCGCGACCAGGCCCTGCCGGGCCTCCTCGACGGTGGGCGAGCGCCGGATCAGCGCGATCACGTCGTCGAGCGCGTCGAGCGCCTTGACCAGACCGCGCAGGATGTGTGCCCGCTCCTCGGCCTTGCGCAGCCGGTACGCGGTCCGCCTGCGGATCACCTCGACCTGGTGCTCGACGTAGTACCGGATGAACTGGGCCAGGTTCAGCGTGCGCGGCACCCCGTCGACCAGCGCCAGCATGTTGGCGCCGAAGGTCTCCTGGAGCTGGGTGTGCTTGTAGAGGTTGTTCAGCACCACCTTGGCGACCGCGTCGCGCTTGAGCACCAGCACGATCCGCATACCGGTACGCCCGGAGGACTCGTCCCGGATGTCGGCGATGCCGGCGAGCTTGCCCTCCTTGACCAGCTCGGCGATCCGCTCGGCCAGGTTGTCCGGGTTGACCTGGTAGGGCAGCTCGGTGACGACCAGGCAGGCCCGCCCCTTCTTGTCCTCCTCCACGTCGACCACGGCGCGCATCCGGATCGAGCCACGCCCGGTCCGGTACGCGTCCTGGATCGGCTGGTGCCCGACGATCAGCCCGTGGGTGGGGAAGTCCGGCCCCTTGACGATCTCGATCAGCGCGTCGAGCGTGGTCGCCTCGTCGACGTCCGGGTTCTCCAGGCACCACTGCACCGCGGCGCCGATCTCCCGCAGGTTGTGCGGCGGGATCTTGGTGGCCATCCCGACCGCGATGCCCTCGGAGCCGTTGAGCAGCAGGTTCGGGATCCGGGACGGCAGGATTGTCGGTTCCTTGGCCCGGCCGTCGTAGTTGTCCTGGAGGTCGACGGTGTCCTCGTCGATGTCCCGGAGCATCTCCATCGCCAGCGGGTCGAGCTTGCACTCGGTGTACCGCATGGCGGCGGCGGGGTCGTTGCCGGGCGAGCCGAAGTTGCCGTTGCCGTCGACCAGCGGGTAGCGCAGCGACCAGGGCTGGGCCATCCGGACCAGCGCGTCGTAGATGGAGGAGTCCCCGTGCGGGTGGAACTGACCCATCACGTCGCCGACGACCCGGGAGCACTTCACGTACCCGCGGTCGGGGCGGTAGCCGGAGTCGAACATCGCGTAGAGGATCTTGCGGTGTACGGGCTTGAGTCCGTCCCGTACGTCCGGCAGCGCGCGACCGACGATCACGCTCATCGCGTAGTCGAGGTAGGACCGCTGCATCTCCACCTCGAGCCCCACCGGCTCGATGCGGTCGTGCTGGACCACCGCCGCGACGGCGGCAGCCGGATCGACCGGCTCGCTATCGAAGGACTCGGGAGTATCCGTCACTGTCAACCCTTATCAGACTAATTAGCCGCTTTACCTGTGGATAACGGCTGTGGAAACCGTCGAAGCTGTGGATAACCATGTGGATTCAAGTCTCCATACACCCACCGGTCACCCTGATGTCCACCGTCGGTCACCCGGAAACCAGGACACAACCGGGAAGACCCCGATGTACGGGGTCAGACCCTAAATGTCAAGGAACCGGACATCCTTCGCATTTCGCTGGATGAACGACCGTCGTGCCTCCACGTCCTCACCCATCAGGACGCTGAACAACTCGTCAGCGGTTGCAGCGTCGTCGAGCGTGACCTGACGCAGCGTACGCGTTGCCGGGTTCATCGTGGTCTCCCAGAGTTCCGGGTAGTTCATCTCGCCCAGACCCTTGAACCGCTGGATGTCGTCCGGCCGCGCGTTGGGCTTCTTCTGCTGCCGCAGCGCGATCAGCCCGTCCCGTTCCCGGTCGGAGTAGGCGTACTGGGCGTCGTCGCCCTTCTTGTTCCACTTGATCTTGTAGAGCGGCGGGGCGGCCAGGTAGACGTGCCCCATCTCGACCAGCGGCCGCATGAAGCGGAACAGCAGCGTCAGCAGCAGGGTCTGGATGTGCTGGCCGTCCACGTCCGCGTCGGCCATCAGCACGACCTTGTGGTAGCGCAGCTTCTCCATGTCGAAGTCGTCGTGGATGCCAGTGCCCAGCGCCGTGATCAGCGCCTGGACCTCGTTGTTCTTCAGCACCCGGTCGATCCGGGCCTTCTCCACGTTGAGGATCTTGCCGCGGATCGGCAGGATCGCCTGGGTACGCGGATCGCGCCCCTGCTTGGCCGAACCACCGGCGGAGTCACCCTCGACGATGAACACCTCGGACTCGCGCGGGTCGGTCGACTGGCAGTCGGCCAGCTTGCCCGGCATCGAGCCGGACTCCAGCAGCGACTTGCGCCGGGCCAGCTTGCGCGCCTGCTGCGCGGCGATCCGGGCCCGCGACGCCTGGGTCGCCTTGGTGATGATCAGCTTGGCCTCGGCCGGGTTGCGCTCGAACCAGTCCACCAGCCACTCGTTGCAGACCCGCAGCACGAAGCTCTTCACCGGGGTGTTGCCCAGCTTGGTCTTGGTCTGCCCCTCGAACTGCGGGTTCGACAGCTTGACCGAGATGATCGCGGCCAGCCCCTCGCGTACGTCCTCGCCGGAGAGCTTCTCGTCACCCTTGAGGAACTTCTTCTCCAGGCCGTACTTGTTGACCACACCGGTCAACGCGGCCCGGAAGCCCTCCTCGTGGGTACCGCCCTCGTGGGTGTTGATCGTGTTGGCGAAGGTGTAGACCGACTCGCCGTAGGACTCGTTCCACTGCATGGCGATCTCGACCGACATGCCCTCTTCCTCGGCCCCGAACTCGACCACCGTCTTGTGGATCGGGCTCTTCGAGGCGTTCAGGTGCCGGACGAAGTCGGAGATACCGCCCTTGTAGCAGAAGGTCACCTCACGCGGCTTGCCGTCGTCCTCCTGGACCCGCTCGTCGCGCAGCTGGATGGTCAGGCCCCGGTTGAGGAACGCCATCTCCTGGAGCCGGCGGTAGATGGTCTCGAAGGTGAACTCGATCGTCTCGAAGATCGTCGGGTCCGGCCAGAACGCCACCGAGGAGCCGGTGAGGTTGGTGCTCTCACCCTTCTCCAGCGGCGTCGGCTTGGAGTTGTGGTACTGCTGCCGCCAGACGAAGCCGTCCTTGTGGATCTCCAGCGCCATCCGGACGGAGAGCGCGTTGACCACCGAGACACCCACGCCGTGCAGACCACCGGAGACCGCGTACGCCTTGCCGTCGAACTTGCCGCCCGCGTGCAGGATGGTCAGCGCCACCTCGACGCCCGGCTTTTTCAGCGTGGGGTGGAGGTCGACCGGGAAACCACGGCCGTTGTCGACCACCCGCACGCCGCCGTCGGCGAGCAGCGTCACCTCGATGGTGTCGCAGTATCCGGCGAGGGCCTCGTCGACCGCGTTGTCGACGACCTCCCAGACCAGGTGGTGCAGACCGCGCTCGCCGGTCGATCCGATGTACATACCGGGCCGCTTGCGAACCGCCTCCAGGCCCTCGAGCACCTGGATCGACCCGGCACCGTATTCCTGCTTGTCCTGCGTTGCCACCTTGGCCACTTTCTCGCACCATCCGGGCACCAGGGCGCGGCGGGCGCGGGTTTGGCGGGCACGCGACTCAGCGCACAGGCCGGCACCACGATTGATCTGCGGATACGGCCGAAAGCGCCGGTCGCCGCGGATGCCCGCGGATCGCGATCGGCTCAGACCCGGTGCGGACTGGTGGCCCAGGCCGCTCTGGCCCGCGTCGTCGCTCCACACCGTGTCCTCGTCTCGATGTCAATCCTACTGTGCCGAGACGACAGAACCAGTACGCGGCACCCCTGCGGACCCACCTCAGACCTCCGTAGCCGGCCGCACCCCGCCTACCGCGACCTCCCCCACACGCCAGCGGTCGGATCAAGGCCGCTCCGCGCCGCCGCGCTCGACCCGCAGCCGGATCTTGGGCGCGGGGGTCGCGCGAACGGCTCGCCGTGCCGTAACTTTGCGTCGCTGTCGCCGCGCCTCGGACGGCCGGTTCGGTACGTGCTCAGGAAGGTGACGCCCGATGGGGCTGGACAACGTCGCGGTGCATTGGCCGCGTACCGGCCGCTTCTACGATCCGGTGGCCCCGGCCGATTTCGTCGACTTCGGCGACCTCGCCGACGCCCCCGAGGTGGCCGCCCCGACCGCCGCCCTGGCCGGGCACATCGCCAAGACCGGAACGGTACGCGCGACCGCGTACACCGAGCTTGTCGATCTTCTGCTCGGACTCAACGGTGTGCTGTACGCCACAGAGGCCGCGGCCGAGGACGAGGACCCGGTGATCGATCCGGACGGCTGCGCCTGGATCGCCGGCGGCCTCGAACGCTTCGTCGACGGCCACCGCCGGTACGGCGATCTGGTGACCTTCGACACGGTCGGTGCGGTGCTTCGGTCGGCGCTGGCCGACGGGCGGCTCGCCGAGCAGCAGTTGCGCTGGCTGGACGGCCGGCTCGACGCCCTGCGCGACGAGTCCGGCGCGGCCCCGCAGTGGAGCTTCGTCCGGTCCGAGCTGAGCGTGCTCGCCGGCTTCTACCGGCGCTGCGCCGACCGCGGCTTCGCCGTGTACGCCGACTCCTGAGCCCTACCCCGACTCCTGAGCCACCGCGCCCCGGTCCGCGTTCGCCCAGGTCGGCGCGGGCCTCCACGGGGCATGAACTCCATCACTGGAAGTAAACGATCCGCTACCTCCTGAGTCAGGATTGCGCGTTGTCGCCGAGAGCCGGCGACAGTTCGGATCTGGTGCGCGTCCGTCGCCGCCGTTCGAGGGGGGTCGGCTCGCGGCCATGCGCGCCACATTCGCTGCTCTGCGCCACCGCAACTACCGCATCTGGGCCGGTGCCGGCTTCGTGTCGATCATCGGCACCTGGATGCAGGTACTCGGCATCAACTGGTTCGTGCTCCAGGCGACCGGTTCGGTGACCTCGATGGGCTGGGCGGTGCTGCTCCAGGCCGTACCGACCCTGCTGCTCAGCACCTGGGGCGGGGCGCTCGCCGACCGGCTGCCGGCCCGGCCGCTGCTGATCGGCACCCAGATCATGCACACCGCGCTCGCCCTGGGTCTGGCGACCGTGGCCTGGTCGCACACCGGCGGACTACCGGTCATCTACGCGATCTCGCTGGTCAGCGGCGCGGTCTCGGCCGTCGAGGGGCCGGTGATGGGCCGCTGGGGCTCCACCCTGGTCGACCGCGCCACCCTCGGCAACGCCCTCGCGCTCGGCTCGCTGACCAACTCGGCCGGCCGGATCCTGGGCATGAGCGTCGGTGCCGTGGTGGTCGCCGCCGCCGGCCCCGCCCCGCTGTTCGCCATCAACGCCGTCAGCTTCGCCGCCGTGGTGCTCGCCCTGCTCGCCATCCGGCAACGGGACCTGCACACCCCCGAACCGCGGTCGCCCGACATCGCGGCACCGGCCGACACCGGGGGCGTACGGGCCGGCTTCGCGTACCTGCGCGGGCAGCCGCTGGTGCTGACCATGCTCGCGCTCGCCTTCGTGCTCGGCAGCCTCGGGCGCAACTACCAGGTGACCATGGCCGCCATGAGCGACGGTCCACTCGGTGCCGGCGCCTCCGGCTACGGCATGCTCTCGACCGTCTTCGCCGTCGGCACCGTGGTCGGTGCGCTGGTCGCCGCCCAGCGACGCGAACTCGGCTACGGCATCCTGATCGGCGCCGGGGTGCTCGCCAGCCTGCTGCAGATCCTCGCCGGCCTGGCACCCGGCACCTGGACCTTCGCCGCGTTCATCCTGCCGATCGCGGCGACCGCCGTCATCATCGACACCACCGTCGGCACCCGGGCCCAACTCGACACCGACGGCATCATGCGGGGCCGGGTGCTGGCCGCGGTCGGCGTCACCGGTGCCATCTCCGCCGCCGTCGGGGCACCGCTGCTCGGCTGGCTCTCCGAACACGTCGGGCCACGCCAGACACTGGTACTGGCCGGGGCGGTCGCGGCGGTCGCCTCGGTGGCGGCCGGGCTGGCGCTCGCCCGGCAACGGGACCGGACCGTACCGGTCGCGTCGAGCCCACCGGCGGCGGTGACCATCGGTCGGGCGGCCGCCCGGCGGCGCGGCGCGGCGGCGGTCAGCCGTATGTGTCCCGTGGGCCACGCCCCCGTACCCGTCGCGGCCCACGCGACCACGACGGTGCCGTCGGCCCGTGGATATGCAGCTTCCGGACCACGTTATGGCCGACCTCGCCGGCGATCCGCTTCAGCAGCGAGCCGGCCAGCAACCGGAGCTGGGTCGCCCACGCCGTCGACTCCGCCTCCACCGTCAGCTCGCCGTTCTCCAGCTTGATCGGACGGCTGTGCTTGGCCACGTCCGGGCCGACGACCTTCTCCCACGCGCCGAAGACCGTCGCCTCCGCCGTGGGCTGCTGCCAGCCACGGGCCTTGACCAACCGGGCCAGCACCGTACCGAGAAGTTGCGGGTCGCGCGGGTCCGGGCCCGGCCCCGAGTAACCCCGCAGCCGCCGTCGGGGTTGCCCGTCGCGGCCCAGGCCCCGGTCGTCGCCGGTCACCCCGTCGGCGTCCGCGCCGATCCGGCGCGCACGCGGAGCCCGGTTCGTCTCCCGGCGGGCCCGCGCCGCATCGAGTACGGCCCGAGCCAACTCCGGCCCACTCTGCCCGGCCACCTCGGCAGGACCGGCCGCGTCAACGGGACGGGGCGCGTCAACGGGACGGGGCGCGGGGCCCCCGGCGGCAGTGGTCCTGGCCGGAGTCGACCTCGTTGCCGGTTTCGCCTTCGGCGCGGTCCCCGGAGCAGGGTCCGGTTTCGGGTCAGCCGGCACGTCGGACCGTCCCATCGGTCACCGCGTACCTGGATCCCCGCAGCAGGCTCGGCACGTCGTCGTCGACCGCGCAGGTGACCAGCAACTGACTGGCCCCGCCGACGAGTTCGGCCAGCCGCTCGCGCCGTCCGGCGTCCAACTCGGCGAACACGTCGTCCAGCGCCAGCACCGGCTCGATGCCGTCCGCCCGCAACAGGTCGTACGCGGCCAGCCGCAGCGCCAACGCGTACGACCAGGACTCGCCGTGGCTGGCGTACCCCTTGGCCGGTAGTGGGCCGAGGGTGAGAGTCAACTCGTCCCGGTGCGGGCCGACCAGGGTGACCCCCCGCTCCACCTCGCCGGGTCGGGACTCGGCCAGCGCGGCCGCCAACGCCGCCTCCAGCGTCGACCGGTCCGGCACCGGATCGGTCAGCTCGACCGAGGGCCGGTACGCGATCCCGGCCGCCCCGCGACCGGCGGCCACCGCGTCGTACGCCTTGGTGACGTGCGGCGCCAGGGTGGCGACCAGATCGAGCCGACCCGCGAGCAGTTCCGCGCCGTGCCGGGCGAGTTGGGCGTCCCAGACGTCGAGGGTGGAGAGGTCCCCGCCCCGCGACCCGCCGGTCTTACGGGCCAGGTACGACGTCCGCAGCAACGCGTTGCGCTGCTTGACCACCCGCTCGTAGTCGGCCCGGACCCCGGCGTACCGGGGCTGCCGGAGCACCAGCAGGTCGTCCAGGTAGCGCCGCCGCTCCGCCGGGTCGCCCCGGACCAGTTCCAGATCCTCCGGCGCGAAGAGCACCAGCCGCAGGGCACCGAGCACGTCCCGGGCCCGCCGGACCGGCGAGCGCCCCAACCGGGCCCGGTTGGCCTTGCCCGGAACGATCTCCAGCTCGACCAGCAGCTCCCGACCGTCGTGCACGATGGCGCAGCGGAGCACTGCGGCACCCGCGCCGACCCGGACCAGCGGGGCGTCCGTGGCGACCCGGTGACTGGCCAGGGTCGCCACGTAGCCCAGTGCCTCGATGAGGTTCGTCTTGCCCACCCCGTTGGGGCCGACGAAGACGTTCCCGCCCGGCTCCAGATCCAACTCGACCCGCTCGTACGAACGGAAGTCGACCAGTTCGAGCCGGCGGACGTACACGGACGCTAGCTCTTGTGGATGGCGTGGCCGCCGAACTGGTTGCGCAGGGCGGCCACCGCCTTGATCGCGGGCGAGTCGTCCTGGCGGGACACGAAGCGGGCGAACAGCGACGCGGTGATCACGTTGAGCGGGACCCCGAGCCGGATCGCCTCCTCGACGGTCCACCGTCCCTCGCCGGTGTCCTCGGCGTAGCCCCGCAGGTGGGCCAGCTCCGGATCCTCGTCGAGTGCCCGGTCGAGCAGGTCGAGCAGCCAGGAGCGGACCACGGTGCCCTCACGCCAGGACTTGATCACGCCCGGCACGTTGGTGACCAGTTCGGAGGCGGACATCAGCTCGTAGCCCTCGGCGTACGCGTGCATCAGGCCGTACTCGATGCCGTTGTGCACCATCTTGCTGTAGTGACCGGCGCCGACCGGGCCGGCGTGCACGAAGCCGAACTCGCCGGCCGGCTTGAGCGCCTCGAAGATCGGCATCAACCGGTCGACATGTTCCTGCGCGCCGCCGACCATCAGCCCGTAGCCGTTCTGCCGGCCCCAGACGCCGCCGGAGACGCCGACGTCGACGTAGCCGATACCGAACCGGTCGAGCTTCTCCGCGCGCGGGGCGTCGTCGCTGAACCGCGAGTTGCCGCCGTCGACCACGATGTCGCCCGCGGCCAGCACCCCGGACAGTTCGTCGATCGTGGCCTCGGTCACCGCAGCCGGGACCATCACCCAGACCACCCGGGGGGCGGCCAGTTTCTCGGCCAGCTCTGCCAGACCGGCGACATCGGTGACCCCGGGGTCACGGTCGAAACCGACCACCTCGTGTCCGGCGGCGCGCAACCGTTCGCGCATGTTGCCGCCCATCCGACCGAGCCCTACCAGGCCGATTTGCATTTCCGTGTCCCCTTATGAGTTACGTTCTACCGTTCCCGGTCAGCGAGTGACCCGGATCGGCATGATCAAATAGCGATAGCCGGGGATGACCTCCCCGTCGTCTCCCGAAGGAGAGATCACCGCAGGTTTGAAAGCGTCGACGAAGGAGAACACCGCCGTCGCCGCACCCAGGTTCTGCAGCCCGTCGATCAGGTAGCCGGGGTTGAAGCCGATGGTCAGTGGCTCACCGGTGAAGGTCGCCTCCATCGCCTCGCTCGCCCGCGCGTCCTCGGTGCCGCCGGCCTCGACCACCAGGCCGTCCGAGCTGAAGCTCAGCAGCACCGGCGTGGTCCGCTCGGCCACCAGCGACACGCGCTTGACGACCTCGATCAGCCCGCTCACCGCGACCCGCGCCTCGGCGTTGTGGCTGCTCGGGAAGAGCGACCGGACCGGCGGGTAGTTGGCGCCGTCGAGCAGCCGGCTGGTGGTCCGCCGGGTGCCACCGGCGAAGCCGATCATCCCCTCGCCGGCCGCGCCCTGGGCCAGCGCCATGGTCACCTGGCCGCCGATCGGGCCGAGCGTCTTCGCGGTGTCGTGCAGCGTCTTGGCCGGCACCAGCGCGTTGAGGCTGATCTCCGGGTCGTCCGGCTGCCACTGCATCTCGCGCAGCGCGAGCCGGTAACGGTCGGTCGCCAGCATCGCCAGCGTGCTGCCGTTGAGCTCGATCCGTACGCCGGTCATCATCGGCAGCGTCTCGTCCCGGCCGGCGGCGATCGCGACCTGGCTGACCGCCGCGGCGAACGCGGCGGCGTCGATGGTGCCGGCGCTGGCGGGCATCTCCGGCAGCGTGGGGTAGTCCTCGACCGGCATCGTCGGCAGCGTGAACCGGGCGCTGCCGCAGACCAGTTCCAGGTGCGAGCCGACGGCGGCGATGTCCACCGGCTTGGCCGGCAGCGCCTTGGTGATCTCGGCGAGCAGCCGGCCGGAGACGAGGGCCGCCCCATCGGCGTCGGCCTGCACGTCCACCGTCACCTGGCTGGACACCTCGTAGTCAAAGCCGGACACGTGCAGGCTGCCCTCGGCAACCCGCAGCATCACACCGGCGAGCACCGGGACCGACGGCCGGTTCGGCAGACTCTTGGCCGTCCAGGCCACGGCGTCGGCGAGCGCGTCGCGCTCCACTCGGAACTTCATGCCATTGCCTCCGCGTCGACGTCAGCGACCACTGTCTCATGCCGGGTGTTGCCTGCCCGCCCGGCCAACCGTGCGGATCCCCATCGCACCTTAGGCCGCGATGTCATCGGCTGTGCGTCCGACCCCGGTGGTTCCGGGGTCGATGCCGGGCTCTGGTGCGGTCGAGAAGCTGAATCCACAGAATGCCCAACGGTGATGATTGGTTTTTGTTGTCTTAGAGATAAAACTCATCGTCTTCATCGGTGTTGTGCAAACTGTGGATGGGCGGCGTTTGGCCTGGCCAGAGGATTATCCACCGGTGGGTTAGCTGGGGAAAACCTGGGGTAAAACCCGGCCCGCGATCCACAGCCCGGCGCTCGTCCTCAGTTGTCCACGGTTGTCCACCGGTTGTCCACCGGTTCTCCCCAGGGTTTCTCCCCAGGGTTGGGGACAGCCGAATCCTCATCGATCGTCACCGTCCCCAGAACCTTCAACAGCCGATCCACAGGCTTCGGGAAACCGTGGATAACTCGACTACGGAGCGTGTCTGTCCACAGCGGTTTCCCCAGAAGTTGTCCACAGGTTGTGGACGACGGGGAGGGCCGGCACTACCGGTTGTCCACCGTCGGTGGATAACAAGGTGTGGACAACTTCCGCCCGTCCACCGCCGGATCGTCGTCGGCGGGCGTGACGAGCCGGCCGTACGGGGTCGGGCGAGTCGGTCGGGGCCGCCGTGCGACACGATCCAGGCCCGTCTCGTCGGCGGCGTACACCCCGGAAGACCGAGCCGTACGCGGCCGGGCGGGCTCGGTGGCGATATAAGCGTGGCGATCCGCACCCGGTGGCGTACCCGCCCGAGGGACGAGCGCACGGCGGACCACCCACCTGTCGTGGGGTCGGTCACGCGGTCCTACGGGGTCGGTCAGCCTCCGGCGACGCGCGCTACACCCGTCCAGGCATCTGCCGTGGGTACGCCGGACGCGCTCAGGTGCTCTGCTTGATCCGGTTCGTCAGCTCGGCGATCTGGTTGTAGAGCGAACGCCGCTCGGCCATCTGCTGGCGAATCTTGCGGTCGGCGTGCATCACCGTGGTGTGGTCCCGGCCACCGAAGGCCTGACCGATCCGGGGCAGCGACAGCTCGGTCAGTTCGCGACACAGGTACATGGCCACCTGGCGGGCGTTGACCAGCACCCGGGACCGGGACTGACCGCGCAGGTCCTCCAGGCTCACCCCGAAGTAGTCGGCGGTGGACACCATGATCTGGTCGGCGTTGATCTCCGGGCCGGATCCGTCCGGGATGAAGTCCCGCAGGACCTCCTCGGCCAGCGACAGCTCGACCGTGGCCCGGGTCAGGCTGGCGAACGCGGTCACCCGGATCAGGGCGCCCTCAAGCTCCCGGATCGAGTTCGAGACCCGCGACGCGATGAACTCCAGTACGTCCGGCGGGGCGTACATCCGCTCCTGGGCGGCCTTCTTCTGGAGGATCGCGATCCGCGTCTCCAGGTCCGGCGGCTGGATGTCGGCGAGCAGGCCCCACTCGAACCGGGTCCGCATCCGGTCCTCCAGGGTGGCCAGGTCCCGGGGCGAGCGGTCGGAGCTGATCACGATCTGCTTGTTCGCGTTGTGCAGCGTGTTGAAGGTGTGGAAGAACTCCTCCTGGGTCCGCTCGCGGTTCTCCAGGAACTGGATGTCGTCGATCAACAGGATGTCGACGTCGCGGTAGCGGCGCTGGAACGCGCTGGTCTTGTCGTCGCGCAGGGAGTTGATGAAGTCGTTGGTGAACTCTTCGGTGGAGACGTACCGCACCGAGCGGGCGTTGCCCAGCGTCGTGGCGTAGTGCCCGATGGCGTGCAACAGGTGGGTCTTGCCCAGCCCCGAGCTGCCGTAGATGAACAGCGGGTTGTACGCCTTGGCCGGCGACTCGGCGACCGCGACGGACGCGGCGTGGGCGAACCGGTTCGACGAACCGATGACGAAGGTCTCGAACATGTACTTCGGGTTCAGCCGGTTGCCACCGGAGCTTCCGCTGTCCATGCCACCGCCGAGTCGGCGGTCGTCCCGGACCCCCGGCCGGTGGTCGATCGGCGCGCTGCCCCGGCCGGGTCCGCTGTCCGTGCCGTTGTCGCGGGGCAGGACCCGCGGTCCGGAGTCACCGATCGAGTCGTCCCGGTAGCGGTGCTCCAGCTGCCGGGGGTCGAGGCCGTGCGGACCGCCCGCGTTCCGGTCGACACCCCGGTCGTCGAGGTTGCGCCGTTCCTGGTGCGGGGTCGGGGGCCGGCCCGGATCGGGATAGGAGCCGTCCTGGTAGGCCGGATCGGGGTACGCCTGCTCGGAGTAGCCCGAGTGGTCCGGGTAGCCGGGCCCGAACAGCGTGTCCTGACCGCCGTCGCGACTGCTCGGGATCAGGCCGATCCGGGGTGGCTCGACCGGGGCGGCGGGGTACTGGGCGGAGCCGGTGGGCACCCGGTCGATCGGGCCGGTGTCGCGGGGGCTCTCCGGCGGTGGGCCGTAGCTACCCGGGAGGGGCGCCGGGGCGTACCCGCTCGGGGGCGGGTTCGGGGTGCCGCTGCCGTACAGGGTGCCGGTCGGCCGTCCCTGCCCGTCCTCGGGCGGTCGGACCGTGACCGCGACCTGGATGGCCCGGCCGAGGTGGCGGGAGAGCGCGTCGGTGATGGCCGGGCGGAGCCGGGACTCGATGACGTCGCGGGTGAACGCGTCCGGTACCGAGAGCAGTGCCGTGTCCTCGACGATGGCGCGCAGGCGGGTGAGTCGGAGGTACGCGCGCTGTTGCGCCGAGATAATTTCGTCGGCAAGATCATCGGTTGCGGCCAGCCACACCGCGGCAAGGTCGATCGTGTCGGCCACCGTCGCGCCACCCCCATCGCCTCTGCGTCCCCGGTCGCCGCTGCTGTCTTGCCAGTCGACGCGTTCCGGGCCTGCTACCGCTCTCGAACAGGCACGACATGGCATGCCCGGCGGTTGACCGCACCGTCGTCCACAAGTTATCCACAACCTGTGTATCGACTGATTGTGGCTTCCCGCCGGACCCCTGTCCTACCTGCCCCCGGCTGAATCAGCGCTGACGCGGGTTCACCTGTCGAACGATCGACTAGCTTGTCCAGTTTTGCACGGTCGCGGCCACAGCCCCCTGACGCTCACCGGCAAACGGGCACGCTAACAGCGTTCTCCACAACGCTTCAACCGTCGGACCGGTGCGGGCAGGCCGAACATCGGCGAAAACTGCCCCTTCCTGCCTTGTCGTCCCTTGCTGACCGAATTTTTGGCACGGATCCGGCGGTGTTTGACGCCCATTGCGCCCGTGCGTAGGCTTTAGCGGCTGCTCTCTCGCCCTCTGCTAGGGTGATGGGTGCTTGCTGTCCGCGGTCGCCACCCCGCGCCTCGCCGGTCCGTGCACCAGCGGGCAGCATCGACCGTGGGCCACCCGTTGCGGTGGTCGACGGGCGGACCACCATCCGACCCCGTAGTCGACCGACCGGGGCTCGTACGAAGACGGAGAGCCTGACGTGAGCAAGCGCACCTACCAGCCGAACAACCGCCGGCGCGCGAAGACCCACGGCTTCCGGCTGCGCATGCGTACCCGCGCCGGCCGCGCCATCCTTTCGACCCGTCGCGCCAAGGGCCGTGACCGCCTGTCGGCCTGAGGGCCGATCGGCCCGGCCCCGGGGATGTAGACGTCGTGCTGGCGGCCGCGCACCGACTGCGGCGTAGCGGCGAGTTCGCCGTTGCGATCCGTGGCGGACGGCGTGCCGGTCGGGGCGCCGTCGTGGTCCACCTCGACCTCCCGTCCGTCGGGCCCGAAACAGCAACGCCAGAGCCGGTGCGTCCGGCCGGCGCGGAGCACGACTCCACGCCGGCACGCGCCGGCTTTGTCGTCTCCAAGGCGGTTGGCGGCGCGGTGGTCCGCAACGTCGTCCGTCGCCGGTTGCGGCATCTGGTCCGGGAACGGCTGGCCACGCTGCCGGAGGGGACAACCCTCGTCGTACGGGCGCTGCCCGGTGCCGGCGAGCTGACGTACGACCGGCTCGGAGCCGACCTGGACGCGGCCATCGCCGCGGCCCGACGGCCCCGGCGCTCGGGGCGGCGAGCCGAATGAGTGGCACTACCGGGAGGTCCCGGCCCACCACACTCGGTGCCCGTGTGCTGGCAGGAGCCATCGTCGCGTACCGTCGTTGGATAAGCCCGGCGCTGCCGGCCCGCTGTCGGTTCTACCCGTCGTGCAGCGCATACGCCCTGGAGGCGGTGATGCGGCACGGTGCCCTCCGGGGAACCGGCCTCGCGGTCTGGCGGCTGTCGCGCTGCCACCCTTTCCACCCAGGTGGATATGACCCGGTACCGGAGCCGGGCGGCCGCCGACATGCCGATGTGACTGGAGCCCCGAATTGAGTCTCGACTGGATCTACTGGGCGATCTCGTGGATCCTGCTGATCTGGCACTCCGCGTGGGACGCGATCGGGGTCCCGGCGGCAGCGGCCCTCGGTACGAACTGGGCCTGGATCCTCTCGATCATCTTCCTGGTGATCACCGTCCGGGTGATCCTCTTCCCGGTCTTCGTCAAGCAGATCAAGTCCCAGCGGGCGATGCAAGCCCTCGCCCCCCAGATCAAGGCGTTGCAGGAAAAGCACAAGGGTGACCGGGAGACGCTCCAGAAGGAAACGATGGAGCTGTACCGGAAGGAGAAGGCCAACCCGCTGATGGGTTGCCTTCCGATGTTCCTGCAGATCCCGGTCTTCCTCGGCCTCTTCCACGTGCTCCGGCGGCTCAACCCGGACAACCCGCAGCCGACGATCTACGGCTGGAGTCTGGACCAGTTCACCAGCGCGTCCAACGCGAAACTCTTCACCGCCCCGATCTCCGGCCGATTCGGCTCGACCGCGGCCGAGATGAGCGCCCTGGGCGCCAACCCGACCACGGTGAAGATCATGGCGGGCATCCTGGTCCTCATCATGATCGCGACCACCTACCTGACCAGCCGTCAGATGATCCTCAAGACCGGCTGGGCGCAGGACCCGCAGCAGCGCATGATCCAGCGGTTGATGCTCTACGGCATCCCGGCCTCGCTGCTCATCTCCGGCGCGATCTTCCCGATCGGCGTGATCATCTACTGGGTCACCAACAACCTCTTCACCCTCGGCCAGCAGCAGTGGGTGCTCCGCAAGTACCCGCCGCCGCCCACCGCAAGCCTGCCCGGCCTGCCCGGCTCCGGTTCGCGGACCAGCGGCACCGGTAACCGCCAGGGCACGGGCAACCGGCCGGGCACCGGCGGCAAGGCGACACCCGCGGCCAAGCCGAGCGGTCTCTTCGGCCGTACCAAGGCCAACGGTGCCGCCCAGCCGGCCCCCAAGCCCGCCATCGACACCAAGGCGCTGGCACCGAAGCCGGGCGCCAAGCCGGTCAACCCGAAGAAGGGGCGCCCGGCCAAGCGCCAGGGCTGAGCTACCGGGCTGCCGGCGGTACCCATCCCGCCGGCAGCCCGCAGGAATCCGGAGTTCCAGGCAGCCGCCAGCGCGCCCGGCGCCGGAACCGGATTCCACCGCGCGCCGTCGCGGTAGCGGGCGAACCGCCCGAGAAGACGTGCCCGTGGCACTCGGCGACCTCCCGCCGGGCCCGGGAATCAGCGGACCGTACAGGTCCGGCCGAGCGAGTACGGAGATGAGACCGTGACCGACACCAGCATTCCGCGCGCCGATCAGCAGACCCTCGACGAGGAGACGGATCCGATCACGGTCGAGTCCGACGACGACCTCGACGACACCGACGACGAGGCCGCCGAGGGCGCCACCGAGGTGCGCGCGGAGACGGCGACCAAGGCCGCGACCACGGACGCCGACCTGTTCCGGCAGAGCGAGATCGCCGCGGACTACGTCGAAGGGCTGCTGGACATCCTCGACTACGACGGTGACATCGACGAGCTGGTGTCGGCCGGCCGTCCGGTCGTCGAGGTGGTGGGCGGCCGACTGCAACCGCTGGTGGGCCAGCGCGGGGCCACGCTGGAGGCGCTCCAGGAGCTGACCCGGCTCGCCGTCTTCCGGCAGACCGGTACGCCGAGCCGTTTGCTGCTCGACGTCGGCGGCTACCGCGCCAACCGGCGCAAGGAGCTTGCCGCGGTGGCGAAGAACGCGGTGGAGAAGGTCAAGGAGCACGGCGAGCCGGTACGCCTGGAGCCGATGTCCGCGTTCGAGCGCAAGTGCGTACACGACGTGGTCAACGCGATCAACGGTGTCGAGAGCGAGTCGGAGGGCGTCGAGCCCAACCGTCGCATCATCGTCCGCCCGGTTGCCTGACCGGGTGATGTCGTACGACTCTGCGGCTCACGCCGCCGCCGGCCCGGGGGGTGACACACCGCCCGGGCCGTTGCATGCCGCCGCCCCGGACGGGGTGGACCCTTCCGTCGCCCCCGACGTGTCACTCCCGGACGAACTGGTCGACGCCGCTCGTACACTCTTCGGCGACCGGCTCGACCTCGCCACCGCGTACGCGGAACTGCTCGCCACCGACGGGGTGCTCCGGGGCCTGATCGGGCCACGCGAGGCACCCCGGATCTGGGCGCGGCACCTGCTCAACTGCGCGGCCGTCGCCGAACTCATCCCCACCGGCTGCTCGGTGCTGGACGTCGGTTCCGGGGCCGGCCTGCCCGGCATCGTGCTCGCCATCGCACGTCCGGACCTGTCGGTCGTACTCGTCGAGCCGTTGGCCCGACGGACCGCGTTCCTGACCGAGGCGGTGACCGCTCTCGGCCTGGATTCGTCCGTGACGGTGCTCCGAGCGCGGGCGGAGGAGTTGGCCGGCGGCGGGCCCGACGGTGTGCCGGCCGACATCGTCACCGCTCGTGCCGTGGCTCCGCTCGATCGGCTGGCGGGTTGGTGCCTGCCGCTCACCGCGCTCAAGGGACGGGTGCTCGCACTGAAGGGCTCCTCGGCTGCCGAGGAGGTCACGGAGTACGGCAAGGCCGTCGCGCGGCTCGGTGGTGCGGCTCCCGAGGTGAAGCACTGCGGGGTCGGGCTGATCGACCCGCCGACCACCGTGGTGGAGATCGTGCGCGAGCGCCTGGTCGGCCCGGCGGCGCGTGCCGCCCTGGCCGAGCGTCGCGCGGCGGCCCGAGCCGAGTCGGGCCGGCGCGGTGGCGGTCGGGCCCGAGGCCGCTGACCCGCGTATTCTCGCACTCCGTCCGGCCCGGCTCTGGTTCGTCATGAACCGGAGCCGGGCCGGATTGGCACCCGTGCCGGAAGCGGGTGCCGTCGGTGGTCTCCGTGGACGAGCGACCGGCCGGGTGCCACGGGTACGGAGATCGGTTCGGTGCCGGAGGTGTCGGCATCGAGGCGGCGGCCTGTTGGCTCCGCTCGGATGGCGGCCGGCTGGGTCCGCTTGGATGGCGGCCGGCTGGCTCCGCTCGGATGGCGGCCGGCTGGGTCCGGTCGGATGGCGGCCGGCTGGGTCCGGTCGGGAGGCAGCCCGTCGGGTGACGGCGAGCGCCGTTAGCGTGTGGCTGGCCGAGCGGCTCGGCGAGGCGGGTAGCGGCCCGGGTGCGGCCGTTGTCCGGACGAGGGATCGTTCGGACCTCCGCGACCCGGAAGCCGGGTTCCGATAGAGCGCGATGCGCGGCAGTGGGGTCGCGACGACGCCGAACCGGGCGGGCAGGAGCTGTCGGGCGCGACCGAGGCGGGCGGCCAGGCCGGCACTTCTGCCGGGTTGGCTCGTTCCTAGTGTGGTTGCCTCGTTCGGAGGGTTGTTTCTGGCGGCCTCGGCGGGTGGACCTTGTTGTCAGCCATGGTCTCGTTGGCCCATCGGCCGTAGGCTGGCCGCGCGTCGATAGTGTGGACCGGGCGGCGGCCGGCGGACCTGTGGGCCCCTGCCGTTTCTTACCGGGCCGTAGGCTACAACCCGGAAGCGCGAAGTTATTGGGCGCTGGCGGTGCCGACCCATCCGAAGCTGGCAGGGATGACACGGTGCATGACAACGGTAGGTACGACGATCAAGCGATAACCGAAGCCCGGCTCTATCACCCCGATGGCCGCGATGTTTCACGTGAAACCGAGTACGAGGGCTGGTCGGCCGGAAGTCGAGCCCGGTTACCCCACGGGACCGACTCGACGGCGAGCCCGGCCGAGGAATACGGCCCCGTCTCACCAGAAGTCGATCGGGTGACCGCTCGCTTCGCGACCGGAACGGCGGCAGCGGACACGTCGACACAGGGGCGGCTGGTGGCGGAGCGGCACCGGGCCGACGGGCCGGCGGTCGAGGTGGGTGGGACAGCACGGCAGGTGCCCGTTTTACCGGAACAACCCGTACCGGTCTCGGCCGGTTCGTCGTACCAGTCGCCGGGAGTGGGTGGTCCCGTGGTGCAGCCCGACGTCGGCGTGCCCGTTGCGCCGGAGCCGCCGCCGGTCGCCCCGTCGGACACGCCCCCGCCCGGCACCGGACCCTTCCCGGAAGATCCGGGAAGGGACGCGTACGTTTCACGTGAAACTTCGTCTCGGGAAGAGGATGATCCCCCGTTGGCTATGGAGGCTATGCGCGCCGTGCAAATCCTGAACCCGAGTGGCGAGGTGAGCATGCCCCGCCCCACCCGGACC
Source organism: Micromonospora sp. NPDC049529 (assembly GCF_055586685.1). Taxonomy (NCBI): domain Bacteria; kingdom Bacillati; phylum Actinomycetota; class Actinomycetes; order Micromonosporales; family Micromonosporaceae; genus Micromonospora; species Micromonospora sp. NPDC049529. Next base: position 192,766 of record NZ_JBVJHT010000001.1, on the reverse strand, counting down.
CGGATCATGTGTGTCGCGAACCAGAAGGGCGGTGTCGGCAAGACCACGACCACGGTCAACCTGGCGGTCGCGCTGGCGCTGCACGGTAACCGGGTACTGGTGGTGGATCTCGACCCCCAGGGCAATGCCTCGACCGGCCTCAACGTTCCGCACCACGCCGGCATCCCCGATGTCTACGACTGCCTGATCGAGAACGTGCCCCTGGCGGAGGTGGCTCAGGCGGTCGAGGGGATTCCGAACCTCTGGTGCGTACCGGCGACCATCGACCTTGCCGGCGCCGAGATCGAACTGGTCTCCGTGGTGGCCCGCGAGTCCCGTCTGGGGCGAGCCATCAACGCCTACCCCGGTCAGTTCGACTACGTGTTCATCGACTGCCCGCCGTCGCTCGGTCTGCTGACGGTCAACGCCCTGGTTGCCGCCCAGGAGGTGCTGATTCCGATCCAGTGCGAGTACTACGCGCTGGAAGGGCTCAACCAGCTGATCAACAACATCAACCTGGTGAAGCAGCACCTGAACCCCACCCTCGACGTCTCGACCATCCTGCTCACGATGTACGACCGGCGGACCCGACTCGCCGACGCCGTGGAGCAGGACGTCCGCAACCACTTCGGCGACAAGGTCCTCCAGGCGGTGATCCCGCGTAACGTGCGGGTTTCGGAGGCTCCTAGTTACGGTCAGTCGGTGATGACCTACGATCCCGGTTCGCGGGGTGCGACGAGTTATTTCGAGGCGGCCCAGGAGATTGCGGAGCGGGGGGTCAAGGACCCCGCCGGCCGGAATGCCTAGGTCGGTTGATTCGGTGGGAGGCGTGGCATGAAGAACCGTCCGCGGGGCGGGCTTGGCCGGGGTCTTGGGGCACTGATCCCCACTGCCCCGGTACCGGCGTCGTCGGGAGTGGCGACGGCCGAGGACGTCCCGAGCCGGATCGAGGCCACCGAGCCGATCGCCGACGACAGCGCCTTTTCCACCGCCACCGCCTCCGAACCGTACGAGCCGGAGCCGGTTGTCGAGTCCGGGCCCGAGTTGGCGCCGGTGCCGGGGGCACACTTCGCGGAGATCCCCGTCGGGTCGATCGTGCCGAACCCGAAGCAGCCTCGGCAGGTCTTCGACGAGGAAGCGCTGGAGGAGCTCAAGATCTCGATCCAGGAGGTCGGCTTCCTCCAGCCAATCGTCGTACGCCGCCTCGACGGCGAGCAGTACGAGCTCGTCATGGGCGAGCGGCGGTGGCGGGCGGCGCAGGCGGTTGGCCGGGAGGTCATCCCGGCGATCGTCCGAGACACCCGCGACGATGCGATGCTGCGGGACGCACTGCTGGAGAACATCCACCGGGCGAACCTGAACCCGCTGGAAGAGGCGGCCGCGTACCAGCAGTTGCTGGAGGAGTTCGGGGCGACGCACGAGGAACTCGCCCGACGGATCGGCCGTAGCCGGCCGCAGATCTCCAACACGATCCGGCTGCTGAACCTCCCGGCGCAGGTGCAGCGGCGAGTCGCCGCAGGCATCATCTCCGCCGGTCACGCCCGTGCTCTGCTGGGACTGGACGAGGCCGAGGCGCAGGAGGCGCTCGCGCTCCGGGTGGTCGCCGAGGGGCTCTCGGTGCGTACGACCGAGGAGCTCGTGCAACTGGCGATCTCCGAGGGAGCGGCGACCAAGAGCACGCCCGCGACCCGGCGGGCCAAGCCGCACGCACCGGCACTGACGGATCTCGCCGACCGCCTGTCCGATCGCTTCGACACCCGGGTCAAGGTGGACATCGGGCGGAGCAAGGGCAAGATCACGATTGAGTTCGCCTCGGTCGACGATCTGGAACGCATCGTGGGCATCATCGGCATGGAGGAGCAGGACGCTCCCGGCTGACCGTTGCGCAAGCTGAGCCGATGGCCGCGCCCGCCCGTCCCGACGGGCCGCGGCCATCGCTGTTTTCCGGGTACGCTCCCGCCCCCGGTACGCACCCGCTCTCGGTACGTCTTCCGATCAGCAGGCACACAGACCCCCCGCGCGTCTCGCCAGCGGTCGGCTGTTGCGGACTCCGAGCACCGGTCCGGCCGAGCACCGTCGCGACCGACTGCGCGGCCGGACTCGATGATGTGCGGTCCCGGCAGAGCGGCCTGAGATCGTCGGCCTGTTTCACGTGAAACAGTGCGGTGAAATTCGTCTGTTCCACGGGCGGTGTCGGCGGCCAGGTCGAGGTGGTGAGTCACACCGGGTCGGTGACGCCGGGTCCGAGCGGAGCGCGATCGTCGGCCGGCCCCTCCCCCCGGCCACGCCACCGGAGCGCAACCTGGCCGCGAGCGGGGCCGCGTACCGGTGCATTCGCCCTCGCGTGATGTCGAGCCTGCCTCTACTCCGGCTTTCGCGTGCTTCACGACGGCCGGCTCGGGAGAACCGAGACGGGCTCGGGCCCATCCGGCCCGGTTTGCTGGAACACGCCCGGGTGTCGTCGGTGGTGTCAACGGCGGCGGAATGTGCGGGGCAGCCGCGACCGGCGAGATGGTCGACCACACCGCAGGCGGATCGCCGACGACGAGGCCTCGTCCCCGGTGCCGATCGTTGGCCGCACTCCGCACGCCAGTCGTCTGAGGCGAGCGCCGGCAGCCGTTGGTGCCGCCGACGACTACGTCGGGCAGTGCCGTGTCGGGAGGCAGTCGCCGGATCCTGAGCAGGATCTAGAACAGACACATGTTCCGTCCCGTCCCGCTTCATCGCCCGGAGGACAGGACCGCAGATCGGGGCGGGACGGGGCGGGACAGGACGACACCAGCTGGCGGCAGAGGAGCAACCGGCGGGCGAACCGTGGCGGTGGGGAGTTCTGTGGGCGGTGGCGAGAGGCGCGGCGGGTCTGCGGCTCCGAGGGGCGGCAGAGGGCACGAACGCGGCCGCGAAGAGCGGCCGGAACCGAGGTTCGGGGCGCCTGCGGGTACCGATCGACAGGGTCCGCGAAGTAATCCACAGGGTTTGTCCACAGCCTGCCCCCGTTTCACGTGAAACCGCGCGTAAACCGGGGTGCGGGCCTGTGGATGACGGACCGAAAACCGGGTCTGCGGGCGCTTGGTTCCGGGGGTGAGCCGGTCCTGATCAGCGTCTTCCGCCGGGCTCGTGCCCATCTCGGGCGGGCGTACCGTCGAGGTGTTCATGGGGAGCCGGGTGGCACCGGAGCGAGCCCGTGATCAGCCGGGTACGCGTACCGGCGCGGGCCAAGATGGGGAGGGACAGTCGTCTGCAACTCGGTTAGGGTCAGCGTCGTGCCCCACACCCCTCTTTCTGTTCCAGACTTCGCCAAGTGGCCTTCGTTTCCCTTCGAAGGCGATCTCAGCGTCAAGCATCTCGACGACCCGGTCGACGTCGAGCCGGCTCGCAAGGGCGAAGGTTCGGCCGAATGCCTCTCCTGCAACGCACCGGATGACGCCTACATCTGGGTCAGTGAGCGTTGGCGGGTACGCGCCATGGACCGTCCGACCGGACTGCCGATGGTGCTCATCCTCGAATCCCGGTCGCACCTCGACCTGGGTGACCTACCTAATCTGCTCGCGGCCGAGCTCGGTGTGATGACCGTACGGCTGGAGCGAGCCATCCGATCCCTCGACGGCGTCGCCCGGGTGCACGTCAACCGGTGGGGTGACGGCTCGGCTCACCTGCACATGTGGTTCCTGGCGCGGCCGTACGGACGGCTGCAGTTGCGGGGCACCTTCCTGTCGCTGTGGGATGCCATCCTGCCGGCGATTCCGGAGGCGACCTGGCGGAACAATCTCGCACACGTCGCGGCCTGGCTGGCCGAGTTCGGCGGGCGGCCGTTGGCGGAGCCGCCGCGTATCCAGTGGCAGGCGCCGTCGAATCTGACCCAGCAGGCGGCAGCCGGACTGGGGCTGGAAGACCTCGAACTGGAGCCGGCAAGCTCAAGTGACGCGGCCGGTGCCCCGACCGGCACCGCTCCGGACGGAGCTATCTCGGACAACGCTCCGGCGAGCCGATCGGTGACGGACGAGTCCCTGGTCGCGTACGCCGAGGCGCCGCCGGAGCAGAGCGACCCGACCGAGCAGTCGGCTGATCGTCCGACCGGTTGATCCGTGGCGGACAGGGCGATGGGGAACGGGCGGGGCATCGGGCAGCCGGTGCCGCCCGCTCCCCGATGCAACGGGGCGGGGCCCCTCGGAGCAGTACCGGACAGTACGGGACACGGTCCCGTACCCGGCTGACCGGAACGAACGAACTGACCGGAACGAAGCTGGCCGGGACGCACTGACCGGAACGAAGCTGACCGGGACGCACGAACGTCAGAGTGTTCCCGTGCGGAGCAGATCGGTCCGGGGCAGGACAGGATCGGCCGGGACGGGACCGGCAGCGACCGCCGGACGCGGCGAACGGGTCGGGACCGGCCTGGACGGGCCGGGTGGCTACCGGGCACCGCTGGTCGACGCCGGGACGGAACCGGACGCTCTAGCGTCGCCGGGCCACCGCGCGGGCGACGAGCGAGCCGAGCAGCTTGCCGAAGTCGAGACCGGCGGCCTGCACCGCGAGCGGAAGCAGCGAGGTTTCGGTCATCCCCGGTGAGACGTTGACTTCCAGGACGTGCGGCCGTCCGGCCTCGTCGACGATCAGATCCACCCGGGACAGGTCACGCAGACCGAGTGCCGTGTGGGCGGCGAGAGCGGCGTCGGCGACCTCGGCGGCGACCACGGGTGTCAGTCGGGCCGGCGCGTGCCAGGTGGTCAGACCGGCCGTGTAGCGGGCCGCGTAGTCGTACACGCCGTTGCGGGGCACGATCTCGACCGCCGGCAGGGCACGGGGCCCGTCGCCCAGGTCGACGATCGAGACCGCCACGTCCATGCCGGGCACGTAGCGTTCGACCAGCGCCGTCGAGTCGTACGCGAAACAACCGACCATCGCGGCCGGCAGCGCGCCGGCGTCCCGGACCACGGCGGCCCCCAGGCCCGAACCGCCCTGCGCCGGCTTGACCATCAGCGGCAGCCCCAGCCGGTCGGCGATCCGGTCCAGCACCGCGACCGCACCGAGTTCGGAGAAACGGTCGTGCGGCAACGCCACCCAGTCCGGGGTCGGGATGCCCGCCTCGCGCAGTACCGCCTTCGCCGACGGCTTGTCCCAGGCGAGCCGGGAGGAGCGGGCGTCGCAGCCGACGTACGGGACGTCGCAGAGGTCGAGCACACCGCGCAGGGAGCCGTCCTCGCCGGTCGCCCCGTGCAGCGCGATCACCACCGCGTCCGGCGGGTCGACCTGTAACGCGGGCAGCAGCGCCACGTCGGCGTCGCGGAGTTCGACCTCGACCCCGACGGTACGCAGTGCGTCCAGCACCCGCCGGCCCGAGCGCAACGACACGTCGCGTTCGTAGGACAGACCGCCGGCCAGCACCAGTACGCGCAGGTCGGTGACGGCGTGCGCGGTGGGGTACAGCGGCTCGTTCGTGGGCGGACCGGAATCGGCAGGCGGCGTACTCATGCCGGAGATCATGCCAAGTCGGGACCCGGGGCGTCGGCGCCGGCCTGCCCGCGACGGCGACCCGCCACCGGACGGCTGACCGTGCCGAACACCTGGCGCATCGCCATCTCCTGTTCCATCACGCTGGCCAGCCGCCGGACACCCTCGCGGATCCGGTCCGGCGGCGGGAAGGAGAAGTTGAGCCGCATGTGACCGGTGCCGGTCCCGTCCGCGTAGAAACCGGTACCCGGCACGTACGCGACCCGGGCGGCGATGGCGCGCGGCATCATCGCCTTGGAGTCCAGGCCGTCGGGGAGCGTCGCCCAGACGAAGAGCCCGCCGCCCGGCTCGGTCCACGTGGTGCCGGCCGGCATCAGGTCGCCGAGCGCGTCGAGCAGCGCGTCCCGGCGTTCCCGGTAGACCTCGCGGTACGTCTTGAGCTGTTCCCGCCACGGCATGGTGGTCAGGTAGCTGGTGACCGCGGACTGGGCGAACGCGCTCGGGCAGAGGATCTGCGCCTCCGTGGCGATCACCAGCTTGTCGCGTACGGCGTGCGGGGCGAGGATCCAGCCCACCCGCAGGCCCGGCGCGAAGGTCTTGGAGAAGGTGCTCAGGTAGAAGACACCGTCGCGGCGGCGGGCCCGCAGCGGCGCGGGTGCGTCCCCGTCGAAGCTGAGCTGGCCGTACGGGTCGTCCTCGACGACCAGCAGTCCGGCGCGTTCGCAGATGTCGAGCACCCGCTCCCGCCGCTCGTCGGTCAGGGTCACGCCGGTCGGGTTCTGGAACGTCGGGATGGTGTAGAGGAACTTCGCCCGCCGGCCGCTCCGGGCCACCTCGGCGATGGCCAGCTCCAGCGCCTCCGGGATGAGCCCGTCGCCGTCCATCGGTACGTGCACGACCTGGGCCTGGGCGGCCTGGAAGACACCGAGCGCGCCGACGTAGGTGGGGCCCTCGGCGAGCACCACGTCGCCGGGGTCGAGGAAGAGCCGGGCGATCAGGTCGAGGGCCTGCTGGCCGCCGACGGTGACGACGACGTCCTCCGGGGAGGCGCCGCAGCCGACGTCGATGCCGGAGAGCGCCATCACCTCGCAGATGCGTTCCCGCAGGTCGAGCATGCCCTGGCCGATGCCGTACTGGAGGGTGGTGGTGCCGTGTTCGGCACCGAGCCGGCCGAGCATCTCGCCGACGGCGTCGAGCGGCAGGGCGGCGATGTAGGGGGCGCCACCGGCGAGTGACACCACCTCGGGTCGACTGGCCACGGCGAAGAGCGCTCGGATTTCCGATGCCGTCATGCCCCGGACCCGGCGGGCGTAGCGGTCGGTATAGTCGTCGAGCGTCGTGCCGGTCATGGCCTCTCCCTCGCTGCGCTCGGTCATGACATCCGTCCCTCGGTCATGACACACCTGATCGCAGGGTGCCGGGCAACCCTAGCTACACGGCACCGTTAATTCGATCGTAATCCGCGGTCGATCGTTACGGCCGTACAGCCGACCCGTGGTCCACATCCCGGACAGCGTGCGACGGCCCGACCCGCGACCCGGGTCGTACTGGTCAGCCCGACCTCTCCCGTGCCGCGAAGTTACGGCGTACGATCGCTCGTTGGGGGCAAGGCGCGGCTGTGGCGATATTTCGCGGTCTTTGGGCCTCCGACCGGATTTTTGGGGATACGGCGATGTCGCGACGTCTGGTCAGTCTGACCCTCGATACGCTCGAAGATCTGCCGCGCCCGTGCCGGCAGTGCGTCTACTGGGAGCTCGACCCGGTGGCCGCCGACCGGGCCTGTGCGGCGGGTGATCCGGGCCTGGAGAAGGAAGCCTGGGTCTCGCAGACCCTGCTGGAGTGGGGTTCCTGCGGCAAGCTCGTCTACGTGGACGGGATGCCGGCCGGCTTCGCCATGTACGCGCCCCCGGCGTACGTGCCCCGGTCGATGGCGTTCCCCACCTCGCCGGTGTCGGCTGACGCCGCGTTGCTGACCACCGCGCACGTGGTGGCCGCGTTCGCCGGTGGCGGCCTGGGCCGGATGCTCGTCCAGGGCGTCGCCCGTGACCTCACCAAGCGCGGCATCAAGGCGATCGAGGCGTTCGGGGACGCGAAGTTCGGCGAGGCCGGTGACGAGGCCGGGAGCTGCGTCGCCCCGGCGGACTACTTCCTCTCCGTGGGCTTCAAGACGGTACGTCAGCACCCCCGCTACCCCCGGCTGCGGCTGGAGTTGCGGACCGCGCTCTCCTGGAAGTCCGACGTCGAGTACGCGCTGGAGAAGCTGCTCGGCTCGATGAGCCCGGAGAGCCTGCTCCGGCCGGTCCGCCCGGCGACGCGTACCACCACCACAGCGGGCTGAGGGCACCGGCGGCAGCGTCGCGCCTACTTGACCACGCCGGCGGCCACCGCCGCGCGCAGTTCGCTGACGTCGATCGAGCCGGTCGGCACGTCCCGCTCCACCGGGAAGTACATCCGCTGTACGGCGGCGACGATCGCCTCGACCACGCGGTCCCGGAACCCGGGGTTGGTCAGTCGGGCCAGGTCGGTGGGTGAGGTGAGGTAACCGACCTCGACCCGTACGGCCGGCATCCGGGTGAGCCGGAGCAGTTCCCAGGTCTTCGCGTGCACCTGGCAGTCGCGCATGCCGGTCCGGGCCACGATCTCCCGCTGGACCAGGCCGGCCAGCCGCTCCCCGACGGTCGAGGTGACCCCGTTGTCGGTGCCGTAGTGGTAGGTGGCGACCCCGTCCGCCTCCGGGTTGGCGTGGCCGTCGACGTGCAGCGAGATGAACAGGTCGCTGCCGAGTTCGTTGGCGAGTTCCGCGCGGGCCAGGTCGGGCAGGGCGGCGGCCGGCGCCGGGCCGCGGGTGAGGTGCACCCGCATACCGGCGGCGACGAGCCGTCCGCGCAGCCGGTTGGCCAGGTCGTAGGCGAGTTCCGCCTCGGTCCAGCGCATCCCACCGGCGGGCACCTCGAAGCCCGGATCGGAGCCGCCGTGACCGGGGTCGATGACGATGACCTTGCCCATCAGGTTGGGGCCGGACTGCTGGATCGCGTCGGACTCGCGCAGCAGCTGCGGCCGTCCGCCGACCACCTTGCGACCCAGCCGGCGGAGCGCGTGCATGGTGTGTGGCCCGCAGGTGCCGTCCGGGGAGAGCCCGACCTCACGCTGGAACTGGGCGACGGCACGGGCGGTCTGGCTGCCGTAGATGCTGTCCGCCCGGCCGACGTCGTAGCCCATTTCGAGCAGCCGTTCCTGGAGTGTGCGTACGTCCTCGCCGGTGAGCGGTTCGGGAATCGCGTGGTACAGGGTGCGGGCGCCGAGTCGCCAACGGGCGGCGTCCAGGGCCCGCCACGTCTCGGCGCCGACCTGGCCGTCGACGCTCAGCCCACGGCTCTGCTGGAAGGCGCGTACGGCGTGTTCGATGTCCGGCCCGAATTCGTCGGTAGCGGCGGAGGGGTCGGCGGTGAGCAGGTCGAGGCCGAGCAGGACGCCTCTGATCTCGCTGACCGCAGGGCCACGGTCACCACGTCGAACCGGACGCACAAACGACCTCCCTCTGCGGGTGCTGTGTTCGGTCGGCCTGCCGGCGGGACAGTCGGGCCGGATCGTCCGGCGGTGTCCTGTTCGCCGGCCACCGACTGCTCCTGATAACGCTTCCGGAGCGTACCGTGACGCGGTGGTCACCGCCCTGACTTGACCGGATGCGGACCCGTCGACGGGTGTCCGTGCCGGCGGGGCCCGTCGGCGCCGGGGTCGCCCCTGCGGGTACGGAAACGCGCCCGTCACCGGTGGACCGGTGACGGGCGCGGACGAGCGGATTCGGGGGTGACCCCGCCGTGATCAGGTTGCCTAGAGCGCGGCCTCGATCAGCTTGACCAGGTCGCTCTTGGGACGGGCACCGGCCACCGACTGCACCGGCTGGCCGCCCTTGAAGATGGTGAGGGTCGGCACCGACATCACCCGGTAGGCCATGGCGGTCTCCGGGTTCTCGTCGATGTTGAGCTTCACGATGGTGACCTTGTCGCCCATCTCGCGGGCGATCTCCTCCAGCAGCGGGGAGACCTTTCGGCACGGTCCGCACCACTCGGCCCAGAAGTCGACCAGCACCGGCTTCTCCGACTGGAGCACGTCACTGACGAAATTCTTGTCGGTGACCGCCTTGGTTGTTCCCATGAAAAGACCCTCCTCCGGGCGTGCGCTTTCGGTTGTCTCAGGCTTCCAACGTGGCCAGGAAGCGCTCGGCGTCCAGCGCCGCGGCGCAGCCGGTGCCGGCGGCGGTGATCGCCTGGCGGTAGGTGTGGTCGACCAGGTCCCCGGCCGCGAAGACGCCCGGTACGTTGGTCGTGGTGCCGGGCGCGTTCACCCGTACGTAGCCGTTCTCGTCCATGTCCACCTGGCCCTGGAAGAGCTGGCTGCGCGGGTCGTGGCCGATCGCCACGAAGACGCCGGCGACGTCGAGCACCTTGGCCTCGCCGGTGTGTACGTTACGCAGCCGTACCCCGGTGACCTTGCCGTCCGCGCCGAGGACCTCCTCGACGACGCTGTTCCACTCCACCTGGATTTTCTCGTTGCCCAGCGCCCGCTCGGCCATGATCTTGCTTGCCCGGAAGCTGTCCCGCCGGTGCACGATCGTCACCTTGGACGCGAACTTGGTGAGGAAGCTGGCCTCCTCCATCGCGGAGTCGCCACCGCCGACCACCACGATCTCCTGGCCCCGGAAGAAGAAGCCGTCACAGGTGGCACAGGACGAGACACCGTGGCCGAGGTATTCCTGTTCGCCGGGGACGCCGAGCGGCCGCCAGGCGGAGCCGGTGGTGAGGATGACCGCCTTGGCCCGGTACGCGGTCTCGCCGACGTACACGGTGCTGACGGCGGCGGAGCCCGGTTCGCCGGTGTCGGTCAGCTCGACCCGGCTGACGTCGTCGGTGAGGAACTCGGCGCCGAACCGCTCGGCCTGCTTGCGCATCGAGTCCATCAGTTCGGGGCCGAGGATGCCGTCCGGGAAGCCGGGGAAGTTCTCCACCTCGGTGGTGGTCATCAGGGCGCCACCCGACTGCACACCCTCGATGATCAACGGTTTGAGGTTGGCCCGGGCGGCGTACACGGCGGCCGTGTAACCGGCCGGCCCAGAACCGATGATGATGAGGTTGCGGACCTCGTCCACTGCCGTCTCCCGAGAGTCTGTGTGTCGCCAACCGGTGTGGTCCATCGATGCCGACCAGTGGCCGGCCGACGATTCGACGACCGGCAACTGTTGAGCAGAACGTCATCCTACGAAGGGGAAATTCCCCGACCGGGCATCCGGTGGGTCACGTCACGCCGCCGGCCAAACAGTCGTGCGGAGTCGATTCACCCTACCTGGGCCTGGTAGCGGGTGTCCGCACCCGAGGCGGCCAGTCCGCAGTCGGCGCCGCTGACCCAGAACCAGCGGCCACCGGTGCCGTCGGTGAGGCTGATCACGAGTGCGGGAACTCCCTCGAAGGCGGCGTAGTCGACCAGGTCGAACGTGACCGGGCGGCGGCTGTGGGCGAGGGCGATCGCTTCGAGGCAGGCGGCGAGTGCGTTCCGGTCGGCCAGCCGGGCCAGGCCGGCGGCGAGTGGGCCCCGGTCGGACTCAAGCGGGGCGCTGAGGGTGCCCGGTGGACCGGCGCTGGGCGGGCTCGCCGAGTCGGTGCCGCTGCGCTCCTCGGTGCTGCCCGGCAGGCGGCTCGCCAGCGCCCCGGACAGGGTGGTGGGCAGGTAGTCCGTACCGCTGGCGATCAGGCGGGCGGGGGGCAGCGCGGCCGGCGCGGCCAGGTCGGAGGTGGCGGCCGGCCGGTCGGCGCTACCACCCGAGGTGACGGCGTCCTGAACACCGAGGCGGCTGAGTCCGAAGCCGGCGAAGGTGACCACGGCGGCGGCGACCGCCACCGCCCCGGCCAGGCGCGACCAGCGTCGCCGGGCCGCCCTGGTGGCGCGGTCCCGGCCGCCGGGCACCGGCTTGTCCGTTCCGGGTACGGCGGTGAGCCGGGCTTGTTCGGTGAACTGGGTCGGGATGGTGGGCTGGCCGAGTGGCCCCGCGTCGGCGAGTACGGCGGTGAGCCGGTCGCTGATCTCGGCCGGCATCGGTTCGGTGTCCGCCGCCCAGCCGGCCAGGTCCTGCCGGACCGAGTCGAACGCCCGGCCCAGCGCCGCGTACGCCGCCGCCCACTCGGGGTCCACCTCGATCAGGCGGGCGACCGCAGCCTCTTCCGGGGTGTCCGCAAGGACCCCCTCGAGATAGTCGGCCAGCAGGTCGAGGTCGACCTCGCTGGACTGGCCCGCGGTCACTGTTCCTCCTGCATGCCGTCGCGCCCGGATTGACTCGACCCCGATCGGACGCCGCCGCCGGGCACCGGGTTCCCCCGGGTGACCGACGGCACGTCCTTGCCGGCCCTGTTCGGTGCCGGTACGGCCGGTCCACGGGGACGTAGGTGGCCGAGGATCAGGGCGAGCCGGGCCCGGCCCCGGGCGCAGCGGCTCTTGACCGTGCCCTCGGCGACCCCGAGCATGATCGCGACCTCGGCGATCGGGTAGCCCTGCACGTCGACCAGGATGATCGCCGCGCGTTGCTCGGCCGGGAGCCTGGTCAGCGCCTGCTGCACGACCAGGGCGGTGTCGTGGTCGGGTGCCGGGGCGGCGGGTTCTACGCCGGACCACCGGCCGGTCTCGTCGGTCCGCGAACCGTCGGGCAGCGGAACCGTGGGGTGCGCCTGACGGCGCCGGATCCGGTCCAGGCACGCGTTGACCACGATGCGGTGCAGCCAGGTGGTGACCGCGGCGTCGCCCCGGAATCGGGCGGCGGCACGGTGGGCGGAGAGCAGCGCGTCCTGGAGGGCGTCGGCCGCGTCCTCCCGGTCGGCGAGGGTGCGCAGGGCCACCGCCCAGAGTCGGTCCCGGTGGCGGTGGAAGAGCTGGGTGAAGGCGTCCCGGTCGCCGTCGACGTGCGCGCGGAGCAGTTCCGCGTCGCTGAGTCCGGCCAGCCGGTCCGGGGCCCCGGCGGGGTCGGCCGGGGCGCCGCTCGTCTCGTCCGGCACCGGGGGGCTGGTCATGATCCGGCCCGGTCCGGTGGACGGGTGCAGCACGCCGGCCGGCCGATCACGGTTCCCGGACCGTGATTTCCTGGATACCGAGCCGGTAGTCACCCTTGTCGTTCTTGATGATGTCGGTGACCCAGAAGAGCAGGTACTGGTACTTCTTCTCGGCGTCGAACGCGCTGAAGGTCATCACCGTTCCGGCTCGTTCGAGCGGCTCGCCGATGATCTGGTACGTCGTGACGAGCTGGGTGTCCGAGGCCTTGCTCGACGGCAGGGTGGTGGTGCCGGTCTTCAACTCGGCGGTGGCGCCGGAGTTGGCCAGGGTCACCTGCACATCCTTGATGGCCCGGGGCTCCTTCAGGTCGATCAGGACGCCCATACCGGACTTCAGGTTGGCGAACTTCGGGCCGTCGTAGGAGTCGGACTCCCAGCCCTTGTTGACGTCGCCGTCCACCACCGCCGCCGCGCCGTCCAGCTCCTGGCCCCGGTCGGTGCCGGTGCTGACGATCCGGACGCTGTTGCCGTCGATCGGGATCTTCTTCGGCTGGGTGGTCGGTGCGTCGGCGCCACCGACCGGCGCGGTGGCGCCGGGCGGGGTGGTCGGCGAGGCGGTGCCGGAGCTGCCGTTGTCGGAGAGCGCGTTGATGCCGAAGTAGAGGCCGATCAGGGCGATCACCAGCAGCCCGGCCACCCCGGCGACGATCTTGCGCGTGCCGGCCGGGGCGGCCGGTGCGCCGACGTTCTCCTCGTCGTGGCTGGTGAACCGCAGCGGGCCGCTGTTGTCGAGGTACTGCTCCTCGGCGGCGGCGTTCAGCCGGCCGAGTTCGGCGGCGAGCACGTCGACCGAGGGGACCGCGAGCTGCGGGTCGAGCAGATCCATGGTCAGGTCGTCGAGGTACGCCGGCACGCCGGCCCGGACCTGCCGGGGGGCGGCGAGGGCGCCGTTGGCGTCCCGGACCCCGTCCGGCAGCGCGGAACGGCCCCGGCCGCCGGAGAGGTTCGCCTCGACGTGCGGCCAGGCCCCGGTGAGGGCGAAGTAGAGCACGCCGCCGACCGCGCGGGCGTCGGTCTCGATCGTGTCGTTGCCGTCGGCGCGGGCGTCGGCGAGCACCACCCGACCGTCGTCGCCGACCATGACGGTGCCGGGGTGGACGTTGCCGTGCACCATCCCGGTGGCGTGCACGGCGGCGATGGCACCGGCGACGGCGTGCGCGATGCTGGTGGCGCGGGCCGGTTCGAGGGGGCCGTCGGCGACCAGTTCCCGCAGCGAGTGACCGTCCACCCACTCACGTACGACGTACGCCCGCTCGTCTTCGTCGATGGCGTCGTAGACGCCGACCAGGTTGGGATGGATTACCCGGCTCGCGGTCACCGCGGCCTGGAGCATCTCCATCGCCGAGTCGCCGCCGGGGTAACGGAGTACCACGGCCACGGGTCGGCGGAGCACCACGTCGACACCCCGCCAGACCTGACGGCCGGCGCTGTCGTCGTTGATGTGCTCGGCCAGCTCGTACCGTTCGGCGAGGACCTCACCGACGGCGGGTGCACCGAAGGCCATAACGGGCGGAGTGACCTCGTCCGCCTCCTGACCTTCGCCGACCTGGGTCACCCGTCCTCCCTCGATGATTGTCGCGATCGATGGACCCGTGCTGCTGGGCATTGGTTTTCCGCTCTATCGCCGGTGGACCGGACGCTGGGCGCCATTCCATAGCGTAGGCGCTCTCCGCACCTGTCGAGAGCGACCTTACCTGGGATGGACTCATCCCCGACATGTCATCTTGCGGGCGTACCCGACCCGGTGCCGGGAGTATGCCGAACAGTCCAAGTACGACCGGTGTCATCCGCCTTGATGGCACCGGCAATTCCTAATCTATCGGTTCATTTCAACTACTTGCGCGAGGGTCACCGGTGTGGCCCACCCGCCGCTCCCACCGTCGGTGGGGACCTGCCGTTGTCCACAGCCCGACGGCCGCTCATCCACGGATATGCCTCGGTTATCCACAGGTCGTCCCCAGTCCCGGCCATGACGTGCCGATCAACGACCGACCTTGCGCCGTACGAGCTGGACGACCTCGCTGATCTCGCGGATCCGCAGCAACATGGCGAGCCCGAGGTAACTGGCGCCGATCAACCCGCCGCCGACCACCAGCCGGACGATCGCCTCCAGCCGACTCGGTGTCGAGTCGCCCGGAAGCAGTTGCAGGACGAGCCAACCGATCAGGGCCGAGCCGAGCGCGGCGACCACCACCCTGCCGACCGTCTTCATGATCTCGCCGAGGCCGAGCCGGCCGATCCGGCGGCGCAGCAGCATCGCCGTGATCACCACTGCCGCCAGGTACGACACCGCGTTGCCGAGCATCAGCCCGGCGGCGGCGAACGAGGCGCTGAACGCGGCGAAGAGCCCGATCTGCACCACCACCCGGATCCCCACCACCGGAATGTTGATCAGTGCCGGGGTCCTGGTGTCCGGCAGCGCGTAGAAGGCGAAGGTGAACAGCTGGCTGATCGCGAACGGGATCAGCGCCAGCGCACCGACCAGCAGCACCACCGAGGTCGCGGTGGCGCTCTTGGCGCTGAACGCGCCGTACCGGAACAGGACGACCGCTATCGGGCTGGCCAGCACGGCGTAACAGACCGCGATCGGCGCGAGGACCGCGGTGACCACCCGGGTTCCCCGGGACAGGTCGGCGACGACATCGGCGTACCGGCCCTCGGCGGCGGCCGCGCTCATCCGAGGCATCAGCGCGGTGAGGATCGACACCGCCACGATGCCGTGCGCCATCATCACCAGCAGGAAGACGTTGTTGTAGATCAGCGGCCCGGCCTCGTCGGCGTCGCCGGCCCGGTTCAGCAGGTTGAACAGGACGGCCAGGCCGATCTGGCTGACCGCGACGTAACAGAACATCCAGCCGCCGAGCCGGGCCAGCTCCCGCAGGCCCAGGGCGCGGAAGTCGAACCGCCAGCGCCACCGGAACCCGACCTTGCGCAGGGCCGGCACCAGGCCGGCGGCCTGGACGACCACCCCGAGCAGGGTGCCGCCGCCGAGCAGGGCGATCCGGCCGGGCGTCATCTCGTTCGCCGGGATCACCTCCGCCCCGAAGATCGCGATGTAGAGCCCGAAGGTGGCGATCACCACCACGTTGTTCAGGATCGGCGTCCACATCGGGGCGGCGAAGTGACCCCGGACGTTGAGCACCGCGCTGATCAGCGCGGAGAGGCCGGTGAAGAAGATCATCGGCAGCATCAGGTACGACAGGAGGGTGACCAGCCGTTGGAAATCCTCGCTGGTCCTGTCGCTGCCGTAGAGCGCGGTCAGCGCCGGGGCCAGGATCACCGCGATGACCGCCGCCACCCCCAGGGCGAGCACCGCCAGGGTGAGCAGGCGCTGGGCGTACGCCTGGCCCTGGTCCGGGTCGGCCTTGCGGCGGCGGACCAGCACCGGGATCAGCACGCTGGTCAGGATGCCGCCGAGCAGGAACTCGTAGACCATGCCCGGGAAGATCTGCGCGGTGGTGTAGGCGTTGCCGACCGCGAGCGAGCCCAGCGCCGAGCCGAGCGCGACCGTACGCAGGAAGCCGGTACCCCGGCTGACCAGGCTGCCGATCGCCATCACCGCGCTGTTACCCGCGGCGGTCCCCTCGCCCGGCGGCTCCGGGGCCGGTGCGGTGGTTTCGACCATGGGCTGGTCGAGTGACTCGATCGAGATCAGGGTCGCCCCGTCGGCCGGCGGCGGAACCCCGTGCGGCATGGCGTTCGCGCTGCGGTACAGCCCGTCGCCCATCAGCGCCTCCCCAACCGGTACGGCGGGCAGGTGTGCCCGCCGATACTGCTCAGACCTTAGTCAACCGGCGCAGCCGGCTGCCGCGCCGAGTCCGATCCGGCTGGTCCGCCCGCCGGGGAACGGCCGGGTGCGGACCGATAGGCTGGCGTTCCCATGTCCGAAACCTCCGCTCCCGACGCCGCTGGACCAGCCGCCGCACCCGCCGCCGGACCAGCCGCGCCCCCGCCCTCCGAGGCCGGGTTGACCGCCGCCCAACGCAACGCCGTCGCCGAGCTGCTGCGGGTTTCCCCCGTCGCCGACGAGCTGGGGCGCCGATTCGCCCGCGCCGGCCACGAGCTGCACCTGGTCGGCGGCTCGGTCCGGGACGCGCTGCTCGGTCGGCTCGGCGACGATCTGGACTTCTGCACCGACGCCCACCCGGACGACACGTTGCGCATCGTGCGGGGTTGGGCCGAGGCGACCTGGGAGACCGGGCGGGAGTTCGGCACCATCGGCGCCCAGCGCGAGGGCCTGCGGCTGGAGATCACCACCTTCCGGGCCGAGTCGTACGACCAGGTCACCCGCAACCCGGTGGTGCGGTACGGCACGAACCTGATCGACGATCTGCGGCGGCGCGACTTCACCATCAACGCGATGGCGGTCAGCCTGCCCGGACATGTCTTCACCGACCCGTACGGCGGGCTGGCCGACCTGGCCGCGCGGACGATCCGTACGCCGGGCACGCCCCGGGAGTCCTTCGGTGACGATCCGTTGCGGATGCTGCGCGCGGCCCGGTTCGCGGCCCAACTGGGCTTCACCGTGCAGCCGCAGGTGCACGCCGCGATGGTCGAGATGGTGGCCGACCTGGACCGGATCACCGCCGAGCGGATCCGGGACGAGTTCACCAAGCTGCTCTGCGGCGCGGATCCGATCACCGGGCTGCGGCTGCTGGTCGACACCGGGTTGGCCGACCGGTTCCTGCCGGAGCTGTCCGGACTGA
Source organism: Micromonospora sp. NPDC049529 (assembly GCF_055586685.1). Lineage (NCBI taxonomy): Bacteria > Bacillati > Actinomycetota > Actinomycetes > Micromonosporales > Micromonosporaceae > Micromonospora > Micromonospora sp. NPDC049529. The sequence continues at coordinate 175,539 of NZ_JBVJHT010000001.1, read as the reverse complement.
AGCTGGAGATCGACGAGCACGCCCAGCACAAGGACGTGTACGAGCACACCCTGATCGTGGTGAGCAACGCGGTCGGGTTGGAGGAGCAGGGCTGCGACTTCATCCTGCGGATGGCCGCGCTCATGCACGACGTGGGCAAGCCGGCGACGAAGGCGGTCGGATCCGACGGGCGGGTCAGCTTCCACCACCACGAGGTGGTCGGGGCCAAGCTGACCAAGCAGCGGATGAAGGCGATGCGCTACCCCAAGGACGTGATCTCGCAGGTGGTCGCGCTGGTCGGGCTGCACCTGCGGTTCTACGGGTACGGCCGGGGCGAGTGGACCGACTCGGCGGTCCGCCGGTACGTCGCCGACGCGGGTGAGCTGCTGCCCCGGCTGCACAAGCTGACCCGGTCGGACTGCACCACCCGCAACCGGCGCAAGGCGCGGCAGCTCGCCTCGGACTACGACGCGCTGGAGGAGCGGATCGCCCGGATCCAGTCGGAGGAGGACCTGGCGCGAGTCCGGCCCGACCTGGATGGCAACGCGATCATGGAGTTGCTCGGCGTACCGCCGGGGCCGCTGGTCGGGCAGGCGTGGCGGCACCTGAAGGAACTGCGGCTGGAGCGCGGGCCGATGGACCGGGACGAGGCCGAGGCGGAGCTGCTGCGGTGGGCGCGGGACCGGGGTGTGGCGGGCTGACGGTCGGCATCGACGGCGGCGGGGCGGTGTCCGACCGGACACCGCCCCGCTTTGTCGTACCGCGTGGTGGCGATTACTTGCGCAGCGTCTCGAGCGCGCGGCCCCAGGCGACCGTCTGGTCGAGCACGGTGTTCAGGGCGTCGTCGTGCGAGGCGGCCGGCTTGAACACGCTGTAGTTCTCGAAGTCGGTGTGCAGGGAGAGCGCGACCTGGGCGCGTACGGTCGCGACCTGGAGCTCGGCCATGATCAGGCGGAGGTGCTCGACCGCGCGGGCACCACCGAGGCTGCCGTAGCTGACGAAGCCGGCGGCCTTGTTGTTCCACTCGCCGTACAGGTAGTCGATGGCGTTCTTCAGCGCGCCCGAGGTGGAGTGGTTGTACTCCGGGGTGACGAAGATGTACGCGTCGAACTCCGCGATCTTGGCGGACCACTCCTTGGTGTGCTCGTTCGCGTACTGGCCCATCGACGGCGGGATGGCCTCGTCGAGGTGCGGGAGGTTGTAGGTCGCGATGTCGACCAGCTCGAACTCGGCGTCGGTGCGCTTGCTCGCCAGGTCGTAGACCCAGCGCGCGACGGCCTCGCCGTTACGACCCGGCCGGGTGCTGCCGAGGATGATGGCTACCTTGGTCATGTTGGATCTTCCTTTACTAGGGTGACGTGTCATCCTTAGACACCGCCATAGCCAGGATGACACGTCACCCTTGATGGGATCATCGGACGTGACGCACACCTCAGGGGCTGCCGGACGGCGACCCGAGCAACCACCGGACCTGGTGTTGCCGTAGGGCGGAAGGTCCGGTTGGCGCCAGCATCGCACGGCCGACCGGCCCAGGTCCGGACTTCTACCAAGCCCTTCGACTCCCCGGTCACCGGCGGGTCACCGGGCCACCGCCCGGCCCCGAGCGGCAGCGGTTTCCCGACCCGGTCCCGATCGTCGGCGGCCCGATGCAACGCCCGCTCCAGGCGGCCACGTCCTAGTGGCGTGGTCAACCACCGGGGCAAGCGGACGAAGCCGAGCGCGCGGGCACGGACGGTGTCGGCGTTCGTGCTGACACTGCTCGCGCTGGCCGCGACGATCCTGTCGGCCTGCGCCGACCGACCGGGGGCACAGCCGGCCGCCGACCGACCGGTGGCGGTGGAACCCGCGCTGCTGGCCGCCGGTGCGCTCGGTGCCGACTGGACCGTCGGCACCACGTCGGCGGACGGGGCCCGGTGGCCCTGGGCGCAGGAGGACTGCCCCGGATACCGGGACGGGGACTTCCCGGCGCAGCGACACCGGCGGGCCGCCGTCGCCCGCCAGTACCTGCGTACGACACCCCGGGCCGCCGCCCTCCAGGTGGTCGAGGCGTACGAGCCGGACTGGGCCGGGCGGGCACTGGACGACGTACGTCGGGTGCTGGTGACCTGCGGGAGCTATCCGGCCTACGGGGGACAGGTCTCGTTCAGCCTGCTCGACTCGGACTTCGCCGGCGACGAGGCACTGCTGATCCGGGGGCGGATCGTCGCAGCCGACGCGCCCGCGACGGTCTCCTACTTCGTGGTCGTACGCCGGGGTCCGGTGGTCTCCACGCTCAACCTGCCCGATCCCGGCGACGAGGGCGTGGCGCGGGCCCTCGCCACCCGGCTCACCGAGCAGCTCGACCGGCCCTGAGCCCTGCGCTGGATAATGGGCCGATGCGCTGGACCGTGCTCGACACGCCGATCGGCGAACTCTCCGTGGCCGCCGACGACGCCGGGGTCTGCGGTGTGCACTTCGGCCCGGTCGCCGGTGCGCTGGTCGCCGGAGCGGACCCGGTCGACGAGCACGGAGCGGGCGACGCTGCCGACGATCCGGCGTCTGGGCGGTGGCGTCGGGCGGCGGTCGAACAGCTCCGGTCGTACTTCGCCGGGGAGCTGACCGACTTCACGGTCCCGCTCTCGGTCCGCCGGGGCTCCGACTTCGAACGAGCCGTCTGGCGGGAGATGTCGACGATTCCGTACGGGGAGATGCGCACGTACGGTGACGTGGCGGCGGCGCTGGGCGATCCGGGTGCGGCCCGCGCGGTCGGGGTTGCCTGCAACCGCAACCCGATCCCGGTGATCGTGCCGTGTCACCGGATCGTCGGAGCGGGCGGCAAGCTGGTCGGCTTCGGTGGTGGCCTGCCCCGCAAGCGGCAGTTGCTCGAAATCGAGGCCGGGGTCGCGTTGCGGCGGGCCTGGGGCTGAACGACCAGCGAGGGCCGGGTCCCAGCGGACCCGGCCCTCGAAACGTGCTGATCGTCGTGTCAGCGCGCGGTGGTCACCGCGGGTCGACTAGCGCTCGACCTTGCCCGCGATGAAGTCCTCGACCGACTGGTGGGCGTCGTGGTCGGAGTACTGCACCGGCGGGGACTTCATGAAGTAGGACGAGGCCGAGAGGATCGGCCCGCCGATGCCCCGGTCCAGGGCGATCTTCGCCGCGCGGACCGCGTCGATGATGACGCCCGCGGAGTTCGGCGAGTCCCAGACCTCCAGCTTGAGCTCCGCGTTGAGCGGCACGTCGCCGAAGGAGCGACCCTCGAGCCGGATGTAGGCCCACTTGCGGTCGTCCAGCCACGGCACGTGGTCCGACGGGCCGATGTGCACGTCGCCCTTGTTGATCTCGTGCGGGATCTGCGAGGTGACCGACTGGGTCTTCGAGATCTTCTTGGAGACCAGGCGGGTGCGCTCCAACATGTTCATGAAGTCCATGTTGCCGCCGAAGTTGAGCTGGTACGTGCGCAGCAGTTCGACGCCGCGGTCCTCGAACAGCTTCGCCAGCGCCCGGTGCACGATGGTCGCACCGACCTGGCTCTTGATGTCGTCGCCGACGATCGGCAGGCCGGCGTCGGTGAACTTCTGGGCCCACGCCGGGTCGGAGGCGATGAACACGGGGAGGGCGTTCACGAACGCGCAGCCGGCGTCGATCGCCGCCTGGGCGTAGAACTTGTCCGCCTGCTCGGAACCGACCGGCAGGTAGGAGACGACGACGTCGACCCGGGCGTCGCGCAGTGCCTGGGCGACGTCCACCGCCTCGGCGTCCGACTCCTGGACGATCTCGCGGTAGTACTGGCCGAGACCGTCGAAGGTCGGGCCGCGCTGTACGACGACGCCGGTCGGCGGTACGTCAGCCAGCTTGATGGTGTTGTTCTCGCTGGCCACGATTGCCTCGGCCAGGTCCATGCCCACCTTTTTGGCGTCCACGTCGAACGCCGCGACGAACTCCACGTCGGAGACGTGGTAGTCGCCGAAGGTAACGTGCATGAGACCCGGCACGCGGTCGTTTGGGTCGGCATTGCGGTAGTACTCCACGCCCTGTACCAGGGACGAGGCGCAGTTTCCGACACCGACGATGGCGACGCGGACGGAGCCCATCGCGTTTGCCTCCTTCTTTATCACGGCCGCTCCGGCTCATTGCTGGACTGCTGTCGTCCAGGCGGAGACGGGCTTATTTCGGTTGATGGGGTCCCGCCGGCACCCGAGGGTGCCGCCGGGGACCGGCCGGAGCGCTCGTTTGCGATGAGCTCCTCCAGCCAGCGGACTTCGCGTTCGCAGGCGTCCAGCCCGTGGCGCTGAAGTTCGAGTGTGTACGCGTCGAGACGCTCGGCCGCTCGGCCGAGCACGTCGCGCAGGCCCTCGCGACGCTCCTCGATCTTGCGTCGGCGACCTTCCAGGATCCGTAGCCGGGTTGCCTGGTCGGTACGGGCGAAGAACGCGAAGTGCACCCCGAATCCGGTGTCCTCGTACGTCTCCGGGCCGGTCTGCGCGATGAGCTCGGCAAACCGTTCCTTGCCTTCCGCGGTGATTTTGTAGACCACCCGGCCCCGGCGGCTGGTCAGCGCCGGAACCACTTCGCTGGTGACCGAGGTCTCGGTCGCCTCGACGATCCAACCGGCGGCCTGCAGCCGGCGTAGCGTCGGATAGAGCGAGCCGTAGCTGATCGCCGCGCGGATCGCACCGAGCTTGGCGGCGAGCTCTTTGCGCAGCTCGTAGCCGTGCATGGGGGACTCCTGAAGGAGGCCGAGGATGGCGAGTTCGAGCATCTGTTGCCAACCCTCCATTCCCCGCTGGTTCCCCGGTAATCCGCCCGATGTATCGGCCCGATACATCGCACCGTAGACCCCCGGGGCAGCGAGGGCAAACCCCTGATCGGCATGCGTGTCGTTACAGACTGTGACGGTGGTCGCCTCGTCGGGCCGAACCGCGTACCCTTCACCGCATGCGTACGCAGCGCCGGGTGGTGGACTACTCGCTCCAGAAGCGAGCGGTGCTGCGCGAGGTGTACGCCGGGCGGGTCGGCACCTACGAGGTGTGTGACGCGTCTCCGTACCTGAAGAACGCCGCTCACTTCCACGGCGAGCCGACCGAGGTGCGGTGCCCGATCTGCCGGCGCGAGAATCTCACGCACGTCCACTACATTTACGGAGATGAGCTCAAGCAGTCCGCCGGTCAGGCCCGCAGGTTGGCGGAGCTCCCCGTGCTCGCCATGACTGTGCGTGAATTCCAGGTGTACGTGGTCGAGGTCTGCCAGGCCTGCAACTGGAATCACCTGGTCGAGCAGTTCCTGCTCGGGCGGGACGGTCTGGCGGAGGATCAGGGTGGGTCCTCCGTCGGCGAGGCGATGGCCGGCACGGGCTCGCGGACCCCAACAGCTCGGCGAAGGCGTGAGGCGCAACGGTGAACCCACCGCCCCCGGCCCCTAGCACGGTTACCTTGACCAGTCAGGGCGAGTGGCGGATTGCTAACCGGATAAGTCCGGTTATTCCCGAAACAGCTGCAAGCAATGGGCAATCCCGGTCAGGCTTGCAGCGTGTCCTAGCTCACGGCAACCCGGTGGTGGCGCTGGCGCGCTCCACCGCGACCGGCAGGGTGTGACAGATGAACTCGTACGGCGACCCCAGTTCCGCACGCGGGCAGGCCCATGGTTCAGGGCCCAACGGCGAACCCGGACCCACGGCGGACGACCCGTACCGGCGTCCGGCTCCGGACGCCTCCCCGACCTACCGTTCATCCGCCCCGCAGGGCGCGGGCTCGGGCTGGTCGGCCAACAGCGGCGCGAGCGGATCGGCCGCCCCCCGGGGCTCGGCCTCGGTCGGCTCCGCCTCGGTCGGCCCGGCCGCCGGTGGACGTGCCTCGGTCGGCTCGGCCTCCGTCGGCGGCGCGCAGGTCGGGCACGGCCCGCGCAGCGCGCCCCCGAACGCCCCGATGGCCTCGGGATCGGCCTCCGTCGGTCCGGGCGCCAGGGGTACGGCGTCGAGAGGTTCGGCCTCGGTCGGTTCCGCCTCGGTCGGCTCGGCGTCGGTCGGCTCGGCTTCCGTCGGTTCCGCCTCCGTCGGCTCGGCGTCGGTCGGTGCCGGTCCCGCGGGTCGGGCCCGGGTCGGTCGGGCTTCCGTCGGCGCGGCCCCGGTCGGTGGCGCGGCCGGCAGTGCGCAGGTGGCCGGTCGGGCCAGCGTCCGCCCGGTCTCACCGGCCGGGCCCGGTGGCCCCGGCGGGCCGGGCGGTCCGAACGGACCCGGTGGACCCGGGCGGCGCGGACGACGCGGCGACGACCCCGAGGCGCTGCGCAAGGCCAAGATGCGTAAGCGGATCAACTGGCTCATCGCCGGTTTCGCGGTACTGATCATGCTGGCCGGTGGCGGCGTGGTGGCGACCACGTACTACAGCACGACGGTGACGTTGCCGAAGGACCTGCCGCTGCCGCTGTCCAGCACCATCTACGCCAGCGACGGCACCACCCAGCTGGTCAAGATGGGTGAGTACAACCGGAACTTCGTCACGATCGACCAGATCCCCGACTACGTCGAGAAGGCGGTCGCGTCGGCCGAGGACCGCAACTTCTACACCCACGGCGGTCTCGACTACGTGGGCATCGCCCGAGCCGCGTGGAACAACTTCACCGGTGGCAGCAAGCAGGGCGCGTCCACGATCACCCAGCAGTACGCCCGCAACGCGATGGAGCTGACCGGCGGCTACGGCCGGAAGATCAAGGAAGCGGTGCTCGCCTCCAAGCTGAACGAGGAGTACACCAAGGCCGAGATCATGCAGTTCTACCTGAACACGATCTACTTCGGCCGGGGCGCGTACGGCATCGACGCGGCGGCGCAGGCGTACTTCGGTGTGTCGGTGGACAAGTTGACCCCCGCCCAGGGCGCGGTGCTGGCAGCCGTCATCAAGCAGCCGCAGCCGGACGAGGTCACCGGGCACAAGGGGTTCGACCCGCACGACAACCTCGAAGCCGCCAAGGACCGGTGGACCTACGTCCTCAACGGCATGGTGGAGAAGAAGTGGCTGCCGGCTGACCAGCGGCCGACCGAGTATCCCACGGTCGACCCGCCGAATCTCAAGTGCGTCAGCGAGTGCGGCATCAACAGCCCGGTCGGGAACGTGGTCAACTACGTCCGCGACGAGATGGTGCAGATGAAGATCTGTTCGAGCGCCGAGAACTGTGCCAAGGAGATCCGGGACGGCGGCTACAAGATCACCACCACCATCGACGGCAAGATGCAGAAGGAGCTGGAGGCTGCCGCCTGGCGCAAGGCCAAGGGCTCCGAACTCAGCGACCAGCCGGAAAACCTGATGGCGGCGGCGGTGGCGATCCAACCGGGAACCGGGCGGGTGCTGGCCTACTTCGGTGGTGACAACGGCACCGGTCACGACTACGCCGGCAAGAACATGGAAGGCGGCCTCACCGGTGGCCACCCGCCGGGCTCGACGTTCAAGATCTACACCTTGGCGGCGGCCCTCGAAGCCGGGATCTCGGTCGAATCGCACTGGGACGCCTCGCCGTTCAAGGTCGGTGGCAACGGCCCCAGCGTGCAGAACGCGGGCCGGAACGCCACCTGCGGCAAGAACTGCTCGCTGGAGTTCTCCACCGTCCAGTCGTACAACGTGCCCTTCTACCACGTCACCGAGAAGATCGGCGTGGACAAGGTGGTCGACATGGCCAAGGCGGCCGGCGTCACCACCATGTGGACCGACGACGGCAAGCCGTACGACCTGGTAAAGAACTCCGGCAAGGACGCCCCGTTCGACACCTACGTCGGCTACGGCCAGTACGCGATCACCGTGCTCGACCACGCCACCGGTGTGGCCACGCTCGCCGCGCGGGGCAAGTACAGCAAGCCGCACTTCATCATGAAGGTCGAGCAGAAGGACACGGAGACTGGCGCCTGGAAGAAGGTCGACGGCGAGAAGATCAAGGTCGAACAGCGGATCCGTACCGAGGTCGCCGACAGCGTCAACGCCGTGCTGGAGAAGATCCCGGAGGCGAACAAGGACACCCTGTCCGGCAACCGCCCCGCGACCGGCAAGACCGGCACCTGGGAACTGAGCCCGACCAGCAAGGACAACGCGCACGCCTGGATGGTCGGGGCGACCCCGCAGATCGCGACCGCGGTCTGGGTCGGCAACGTGGGCGACCTGAAGGCGATCAAGGACAAGAACAAGACGGCGATCGGCGGCAACGGTCTACCCGCCGACATCTGGAAAGACTTCATGAACGCCGCGTCCAGGGGCATGAAGACGCAGAAGTTCCCCGATCCGCCGAAGGACTTCGGTGACCCGGACGCCGGCAACGGGGTGGCTCCGCCTCCGCCGCCGCCGGTCTGTGACAACCCGATCCAGATCCTCTGCCCGCCGGGCAGCGTGCCGGGTCAGCCGAACCAGCCGGGTCAGCCGAACCAGCCCGGTCAGCCGAACCAGCCGGGGCAACCCAACCAGCCGGGTCAGCCCAACCAGCCCGGACAGCCCGGAGGGCCGGGCGATCCCAACGACCCGGGGCGCAACGGTGGTGGCGGCGGTGGCGGGATCGTGCCGACCCCCACGCCACGTACGCGGGACTGATCGATTCGACTGGGCCGGGGGGGGGGGGGGGGGCCCCCCCCCCCCCCCCCCCCCTCCGTCTTATGCTACGCATGTGTGGAAAGAAGGGGGGGGGGGGGGGGGGGGTGTGGCCCCCCCCCCCCCCCCCCCCCCCCCCGCCCCCCCCCCCCCCCCCCCCCCCCCCTCCCCCCCCCCCCCCCCCCCCCCCCCCCCCGGCCCATTTCCGTACCCGGCCGTCGACACGGGCGGACCGGGCGGGACGGATGGCGGTCGCGTACGGCAGGATGCCTGTTCATGAGCGCGCAGTCGACGGCAGGCATCGACGAGCCTGAAAAGGTGGACCACCCCTCCCGCTCCGACGGATTCGTCCGCGGACTGGCCGAGGCGATCGGCGGACCCCTCGGTGACCACGCGGTGCGCACCGGCCGGCCACGCGGCGGTGGGCGCGGCGGACTCGTCTTCTGGAGCGCCGCCCGGATCGTGCTGGCCCTGACCTGCCTCACGCTCGCCCTGCACTGGGTGCAGAAGTCGCCCTGCCAGGACGGCGCGTGGCAGAACAACTACCAGTACACCCGGCTCTGCTACACCGACGTGCTCGCGCTCTACTACGCCGAGGGCCTCAACGAGGGCAAGGTGCCCTACGCGGACCACCCGGTCGAGTACCCGGTCGTCACCGGGTACTTCATGGGCGCCCTGGGCCTGCCCGTACACGCGATCGGCGAATCCCGACCCGGAATCAACCAGGGCCAGTGGTTCTACAACGCCAACGCCCTGGTGCTCAGCGCCCTGGCGGTCGCGACCGTCGCCACGCTGCTCTCGATGCGGCGCCGCCGGCCCTGGGACGCGGCACTCTTCGCCCTGTCACCGGCGCTGCTGGTCACCGCCACCGTCAACTGGGACCTGCTCGCCATCGGCCTCGCCGCCTTCGGCATGTACGCCTGGGCCAGACGACAACCGGTCGCCGCCGGCATCCTGCTCGGCCTGGCGGGCGCGGCGAAACTCTTCCCGCTGTTCATCTTCGGCCCGCTGATCATCCTGGCGATCCGAGCGAACCGGCTGAAACAGGCACTCATCGCCGCCGGTACCGCCATCGTCACCGTCGTCGCGGTCAACCTGCCGGTGGCGATCCCGTACCGGGAGAGCTGGGACCGGTTCTTCGAGCTGAACACCGAGCGACCGATCGACTGGGGCACACTCTGGTACATCGGCCGCTACCTGGACGGCAAGTGGAACAGCGGCAACCCCGGTGACCAGGGCCCGTTCCAGTGGCTGAGCAACAACGTCGACCCCACCCTCAACTACCTGACGTACGTCCTCTTCGGGCTGGCCTGCGTCGGCGTTGCCCTGCTGGCGCTGCTCGCGCCGCGTCGGCCCCGGCTGGCCCAACTCGCCTTCCTCGTGGTGGCCGCGTTCCTCATCTTCAGCAAGGTCTGGTCCCAGCAGTACACGCTCTGGCTGCTGCCGCTGCTGGTGCTCGCCCGACCGCGCTGGGGAGCCTTCCTCGCCTGGCAACTCGCCGAGGTCGGCTACTTCGTCGCCTTCTACGGCGAACTGCTCGGCGCCTCCGGCAAGCAGGTCTTCCCGGAGGGCGTCTTCGTGCTCGCGGCCACCCTCCGGCTGGTCACCGTGGCCGTGCTCTGCGGACTGATCCTCCGGGAGATCCTCCGCCCCGAACTCGACCCGGTACGCGCCACCTACGACGACGACCCCGACGGCGGTGTGCTCGACGGCGCCCCGGACGCGCCGTGGTTCACCCGATGGCGAACCGGACGCGGGACGGCCGGGGCCGGCACGTCACCCGAACCACCGTCGTCCGGGCAGCCGGTACCGGTGAACTGAGGGGCGGCACCGGAGCAGAAGTCGAGCCGGCCTGGTTCACCCGATCATCGGGGTGAACCGGGCCGGTTTTCCGTACGGGTCAGTTCCCGTCGAGGTGGAACACGACGGTGTCGCCGCTGTCCTCGCGCCGGATGTTGAACTGCTCCGCCGGCAGGTCGGCCGCACCCTCCCAGGGCGTACCGGCCACCCGGTCCTTGAGCAGGACAACCGTCTTCACCCCGAGCGCGCGCAGGTAGTCGACGCTCTCCTGGTCGGGGAAGGCCTTCGTCCGCTCGCGCGCCTGCGCCAACGACTCCGGCGTGAAGCCGCTGCCACCGTTCACCACGTCCTGGAACCGACTGGTCGACCAGAGCATCACGTGCTGGTCGGTGCCCTGGTCCGAGGGGAGCACCAGGACCGGCCCGTCGACCGTACGCAGCGCCGCCGGCTGCGCCGGCACGATCGGCGTCGGGGTCGAGTTCAGCCCCTCCGCCAGCACCAGCACCAGCGGCAGCAGGGTCGCCAGCCGCAACCACGGGCCGGGTCGGGGCGGAATCCGTTCCGCCGCCGAGATGTCCCGCGCCCGCTCGGCGAAGGCGCTCACCGAGCCGGCGGCGATGATCGCCAGCAGCAGCGTCGTCCAGATCATCAGCCGACCCGGGGTCCGCAGCCCGTCCCAACCGGGCAGGTGCTCGAAGAGCGGAAGGTAGGTAAACCGACCGCCGAAGAACTCGGTGCCCATCGTGAGGATCGCGCTGACCAGCACCCCGGCGAGCAGCAGCAGGCGCTGCCGGATGGTCCAGATCGAGAAGAGCAGACCGGCCAGGGCCAGCGCGTAGAGCACGAAGCCGGGCAGCAGGGTGTTCTCCGGCGCCCACGGCAGACCGGCCCGCGCCGCCTCGTGCAGCCTGCCCCAGATCAGCGACTCCTGCGGCGCGATGACGAAACCGCTCGGCGGCGGCGAGTAGAGCGCGAGGTCGCCGACCGTACGCCGGGCGTTCGGGTGCAGCTCGGCGACCCGGAAGTACGGAATGGCGAGCAGTACGCCGATCCCCGCGAAGATCACCGCTCCCCAGAAGTCGGCGAGCAGCAGCCGTACGCCGAGCGGCCGGCGCTCCGGCCAGAACCAGGTACGCCGGACGAACCAGGTCACCGCCGAGACGAGCACGATCGCGGCCAGCAGGTACGCGAACGGCAGCCCGATGCCGAAGCCGAGACTGAGCTGCCAGGCCGCCACCAGCCAGCCGCCGAGCGCCCAACCGGCGTGTTTGCGCTGCGGCCGGAAGCCGTGCCGCAACGACCAGCCGTGGCCCCGGGCCAGCATGGCCAGCGCCAGCGGGATGCCGCCGTTGGAGATGACGTGCAGGTGACCGGCCTGGGAGAGCAGCCACGGCGGGTACGCGAACGCCACCCCGGCGACCGCCGCCCCGATCCGGCCCGCGCCGAGCTGGCGCACCAGGGCGTACGCGCCGACGGTAGCCAGCGCGTGTGCCAGCACGAAGATGATGTTGTAGCGGACCAGTGCGGCAACCGGGCCGTGACCGATCATGCCGGCCGGGGCGTACCCGAGCAGGGTGTCGGAGAAGGCGAAACTCCACGACTCCGGGTAGAACGCGTTCGACTGCCAGAGCAGCGCCGGGTTGGTCATCAGGATGTGCCCGGACCAGGACATCTGCCATGCCTGGAGGGTCGGGTCCCAGATGTCCTGCGGGATGGTGTGCGCCGGGTAGCGCAGCGTCGGCCAGGTCAGCACGACGGCGAGCAGGAGGCTGGCCAGACCGGCCAGGGTCCACTCGTGGAACAGGATCCGGGTGACCCGGCTCAGCCGGCCGGGCACCGGCTCCGGTGCGGGTGCGAACGCCGCCCACCGGTCGGCCGGCTCGGCGCCGGGCTGGTCGGTCGGGCTCGTACCGATCGGGTCCTTGAGCTGTCCGACGGTGCCCGCCGTCGCTGCCCGGCGCAACGGCCAGGTCCGCCGCCACCAGGGCGGGCGCGGGCCGGTGCCGGAAGCCGGGAGGTTCCGTTCGACGACGCCCAGGTCGATGACCGCCGGTTCGGCGGCACTCCCGGTTTTCGGGTCCGCCCCGGTTTTCGGATTCGACCCGCCGCGCGCCGCGCTCCTGCCGTCCGGCTCTGTCTTGCCGTCCGATTTTGTCTTGCTGTCCGGCTTTGTCTTGCTGTCCGGCTTTGTCTTGCTGTCCGACCTGGGGTCACTGTCCCGTTCTGTCCGGCCGTCCGGAGTCGTCCTGTCGCCGGTGACGGTCCCACCGCTCGGCTTTGCCGTGCCGTCCGGGACGGGCCCGATGTTCGTACCCGTCTTGTTGTTCTGACCGGTCTTGTTGCTCGGGCCGGTCTTGTTGTTCGGGGCGGTTCCGGCGTTGGCGTCGGCCCGGTCGGTGGTGTCGTCGGTGGCGTTCGACTGGTCCGTTGTCATCAGCCTGCTTTTCCCTACCGGCCCACGCGGTCGCGCAGGAATGCGATGTCGGCGCCCTGGCCGTCGACCCCGCCGGGCGTCTCCACGACAACCGGGGCACCGGCCGCGCGGATGACGGCGACCACCAGGTCGGGATCGATCTGCCCCTGCCCCAGATTGTCGTGGCGATCGCGGCCGGAGTCGAATCCGTCCTTCGAGTTGTTGGCGTGGATCAGGTCGATCCGACCGGTGATCGCCTTGACCCGGTCCACGATGTCGAGCAGATCCTCGCCGCCCGCGTGCGCGTGACAGGTGTCGAGGCAGAAGCCGACGCCGTACTCGCCGACGGCGTCCCAGAGCCGGGCGAGGGAGTCGAACCGGCGGGCACACGCGTTGTCGCCACCGGCGGTGTTCTCGATCAGCACCGGGGTGGCGAACCCGCCGGACTCGGCCGCGTACGCGAAGGTCTTCCGCCAGTTCTCGAAGCCCTTCGTGATGTCGTCGCCCTTGTTCACGTGACCGCCGTGGACGATCAGCCCCCGGGCGCCCACGGTCGCCGCCGCGTTGGCGTGCTCGACGAGCAGCTTCCGACTCGGGATCCGGATCCGGTTGTTCAGCGTCGCTACGTTGATCACGTACGGCGCGTGGATGTAGACGTCGATCTCGGCGGCGCGTAACCGGTCGGCGTCCGCCCGTGGCTCCGGTGCTTTCCAGCCCTGGGGATCGGCGAGGAAGAACTGCACCGTGTCCGCCTTGCGGAGGGTGGCCTCGTCCAGCGGGTCCGCAGAATCGACGTGGGCTCCGATACGCATGAGGGCGAGCCTACGTCCCTGGTACACGGGCCGGCATCGCGGCGGCCGGCCGGTGGGGCGCCACGATGACACCGGGCGGGCCGCGTTACCGGTCGCCGGACCGGTCGTTAGCAGTGGTGAGACTCCTGGTCCGGCACTCGGACCAGGCGGTACCGCTGCCGAACCGAGGGACGAGGAAAGTGCCGTCGCTGCTCCGATACCGCCGCGCCACCGTGGCCGTCGCCGCGTTGTTCGCCGGCGCGCCGCCGTTGGCGACGGGCGCCGTCGTCGGTGGCCAGATCGCGGTGGCACCGGCCTTCGGGCGTACGACCGACGACGTTGATCCATGGCACCCCTCCGCCGCGCGGCCCGGCGCGGCGGAGGGGAGCACCTTCCCGTCGGTCCGCTCGACCGGACCGGCGCAGTCGCCGACCGGTCCGGTTCGTCCGGACCGGAACTCCGGGTTGACCCGCCTGCTGGCGCTCATTGCCACGATCTGCGTGGTGGGCGTCAGTGCTGGAGCAATTCGGGCTATCCTCGCTCAACGTGCAACACAGACTGTTGTGGCGTAAGATGACAAATAAGTAGGCTCCGCGGGGCGCCTTATGTCCAACCTCATCGGTGTGGTCGTTCCTCCCCAGGTCCCACCCAAAGAATGCGGACAGGGCGCCCCGCGGCTCTGCAGGGAAGGGCCCCTTCCTGTCGATCTTCGATGGGAAGGGGCCCTGTCAACACCTCGTACGCCCGGTGAACGTCCCGGTACGCCACCGGGTATTCTGGTCAGGTTGTCTGTGTCACCACGGGTTCCCCCGCCGGTGCCGAGGCAACGACGCACGACCTCCTGCCACGGAAGGACCGTGGCCGCTAGCCCATAGGAGGTGAGCACGTCTTGCGTCATTACGAGATCATGGTCATCCTCGATCCAAGCCTCGAGGAGCGCACCGTCGCCCCGTCGCTCGACACGTACCTCAACGTGATCCGCACTGCGGGTGGCTCGGTGGAGAAGCTCGACGTGTGGGGCCGCCGGCGCCTCTCGTTCGAGATCAACAAGAAGGCCGAGGGCATCTACGCCGTCATCGACCTGCAGGCCTCGCCTGCTGCGGTGGCTGAGCTGGACCGTCAGCTGCGACTCAACGAGTCCGTGCTGCGCACCAAGGTCATCCGGCCGGAAACGCGCTGACGCGCGTTCTTTCCCGGCACGCCCGGATCAGCCTCAGGGCTCTGTCGTACTGCTCTGGCAGCCTACGACGGAGTCTGATGAGTGCGCGAGGAGTTGGTCATGGCAGGAGATACCACCATCACGGTCATCGGCAACCTGACTGATGACCCCGAGTTGCGTTTCACCCCGTCTGGCGCGGCGGTTGCCAAGTTCCGGGTCGCATCCACGCCCCGGTTCATGGACCGTGCCACGAACGAGTGGAAGGACGGCGACCCGCTCTTCCTTGCCTGCACCGTATGGCGGCAGGCAGCGGAGCATGTCGCCGAGTCACTGCAGCGGGGTGCCCGCGTGATCGTCTCGGGTCGGCTGCGCCAGCGGTCGTACGAGACCCGCGAGGGTGAGAAGCGCACCGTCATCGAGCTGGAGGTCGACGAGATCGGCCCGTCGCTGCGGTACGCCACGGCGAAGGTGCAGAAGATGTCGCGTTCCGGTGGCGGCGGTGGCGGCTTCGGCGCCTCCGGCGGTGGCGGTGGCGGTGGTGGCCAGCAGGGCGGCGGAGGCAACTTCGACGACCCGTGGGCCACGGCAGCCCCGTCCTCCTCGGCTTCCGGTTCGGGCGGCGGAAACTTCGACGAAGAGCCTCCGTTCTGATGGCGCCGCCGAGCGCTCGAGATCGCAAACCAGGAGCAAGAGCAATGGCAAAGGCTGCGGCACTGCGCAAGCCGAAGAAGAAGGTGAACCCGCTCGACAAGGACGGGATCACCTACATCGACTACAAGGACACCGCGCTGCTGCGGAAGTTCATCTCCGACCGCGGCAAGATCCGCGCTCGGCGGGTGACCGGGGTTACCTCCCAGCAGCAGCGCCAGATCGCCCGTGCGGTCAAGAACGCCCGTGAGATGGCGCTCCTGCCGTACACGGCCACGGCCCGCTGAGAGGAGACGCCGATATGAAGGTCATCCTGACGCAGGAAGTGTCCGGTCTCGGTTCCCCGGGCGACGTCGTCGAGGTGAAGGACGGCTACGGCCGTAACTACCTGCTCCCGCAGGGCTTCGCCATCGTCTGGACCAAGGGCGCGGAGAAGCAGGTCTCGGTCATCAAGCGGGCCCGCTCGGCCCGTGAGATCCGCGACCTCGGCCACGCCACCGAGGTCGCCGGCCAGCTCGAAGGCCTCAAGGTCAGCCTCAAGGCACGTGCCGGCGAGGGCGGCCGGCTCTTCGGCTCGGTCACCCCGGCCGAGGTCGTCGACGCGGTCAAGGCCGCCGGCGGCCCGGTCCTCGACCGGCGCCGGCTGGAACTGCCCGGCCACATCAAGTCGGTCGGTGCCTACCCGGTGCGGGTGAAGCTGCACCCGGAGGTCACCGCCAAGTTCGACCTGAACGTGGTGCAGAGCCGCTAGTCCGGAACTGACGAGTGAAGGCCGCACCCTCGGGTGCGGCCTTCACTCGTTGCATCGGATGTTCGGCTTGCATCGGATGTTCGGCGAACCCGATCGGGGCCCCGGTCAGCCGAGCGGCTGACCCGTCACCACGCTGTACAGCACGGTGGAGAGCCCACCGCCGACAACCGCGGAGGCGAGCCCGAGGCTGGCCGGTCGCCAGGCTCCGCTCACCCAACGCAGCAACAGTGCCACCACCAGGCTGCCCATCAGCGCGGCACCGAAGCGTGGCGCGGCACCGAGGATCGACGCCAACGCCTGCGCCCGCTCCGAGTCGCATCCACCACCGGCCGGATCGGTCACACAACCGTCCGGGACGCTGTTGTCCAGGGTCACCAGCCAGACGAAGAAGACCAGCACCGGTACGGCGTACCAGGCGGCGGTGTACAGAACCGCCGCGAGATGACTGCGGGGCTCCGTGTCGAGCAGGTCCTCCTCGATCCGGCGCGGCGGACGACTGCTCCGGCCGGGCAGGCTGCCCAGTCCGGGCTGCGCCGTCGGCGCGATCCGATCACCCCGGCCGGTACGCCGTGGCACCGGAGCCACCGGCGCCGGCCGGGCCCCCGTCGTCGGTGCCACCGGCGGCAGCGGCGGCCGGGTCCTGGGCGGACGGGGGTAGGCGACCGCCGGGGACCGGGGCGCGGAGGCGGGAGTCTCCATCCAGCGTGGGTCGTCCCCGGCGAGCCGGGTGCCGGACCAGAAGGCGTCCCGGTCCCGCCACGGCGGTGCCGTGTCGCCCTCCCGCTGGTCCGGCTCGTCCAGCGCGGCCAACTCGCTACGGTCCCAGACGCCGGTGTCGGTGAACCGGTCCCACTGACCCGTGTCGGTGGCCCCGTCCCACCGGCCGGTGTCGTCGGTGAACGAACTCCAGACCCCGTCGCCCGCATCCGGGCCCTGGCTGTCGATGTCGAACCTGTCCCAGACGCCGGTGTCGTCGAACCGGTCCCACTGGCCGGTGTCGGCGGCCCGGTGCCGGCGCCCCGACTCGGCGACCCGATCCCGGTCACCGGTGTCGGTCACCCGGTTCCACTGGCCGGTCTCGGTGAAACGGTCGCGGCTGCGTCGACCCGTCGAGGGCTCGTCCCTGCGCGTTTCGCGCGGCTCGGAGCGGGGCGGTCGTACCCGATCCTCCGGCCCCGGCACCGCGCGCAGGTCCGGCCGTCCGGTCCGGTCGGCGCGTCCTGCTCGTCCCGCCCGGCCTTCCCGGCCCTCCTGGGCTCGGCGTTCGGCCCGGCTGGTCCGCTCGGTCCGGTCCGCGCGGGATCCCCGATCGGCAGCCTCGGTCCGGTCCGCTCGCCGCTCGGTCCGGTCCACACGCCACGGCTCCGCCGACGGTCCACCGCGACCGGTCAGCCCGGTTCGGCTGGCCCGGTCGGTGCCCTCGTCGGCATCCAGGTCGCCGAGGTCGGACCGGTCCCAGATTCCGGTGTCGTCGAACCGCTCCCAGCGGGCGGCGTCCGCCGAACGGCCGGACCGGTCGGAACCGGCCGACCGTCGCCGCCGACCACCACCGCCGGTCGTGTCGCCGCTGCTCCAGCGGCCCGTACCGGTCGTTTCGTCCGTACCGTCGACGGGAGCGTCGTCCGCCCGGTCCCGTCGGCGGCGATCGGACCGCGTGGTGCCAGCGGCGCGGAAACCACCGGTACGGGTGTCGTCGGTGCCCGCCCCGGCGTCGCTCCAGGTGCCGGCGGTCGGCTGCGTACGCTCCGAGCGACTGCGTCCCCGAGAGGTGTAGCCGTCGGTGTCCGGACGGTCCACCCGGCCGCCCTCGGCCCGCTCGTCGGTGTCGTTCGAGTGCCGGCCCGTGCGGACCGTGCGGGCTGCCGGCTGGTCGTCCGGTTCGGCCCTGCGCCGTCGTCCGCCGGTCGGCTCGGTGCCCTGCCAACCGGTCGGCGCGGTCCAGTAGTCCGTGGCCGAACTGCCCGTGCCGGAGTCGGTCGTACGCGACCCGGTGCTGCCGCGTCCGGTGCTGCCGTTGTCGTCGGCCCATGGCCGAACGGGCTCCGGATCGTCCGGATACCGCGCGAGATCGTCCCGAGCCCTGGCCGAGGATTCGAGCGCCCAACTCGGGGTGTACCGCTCCGGGTCACTGCGGTGCGCGCCGCGACGGCGGCTGGTGGGTTCGTAACCCTCGCCGGTGTGCGAGTAGGGGTCACCGGGGCGTGGATCGCCATCATCGACCCAGGCGTCGGCTGGTCGCCGCACGGGGCGGGTGAGGTCACCGCGCCCCCAGTCCCGATAGTCCACGGTCGGAGCGTGACCTTTCTGAGATCGAATAGCAATCGACCGTCCAGACGGATCTGTCGATGTCGGCATAATCCTGCCAGCTCGGACGGATCTTCTGGGTATTTCTTTCCTCCACACCGTGGGGACGGAGTACGCCCATGTCACGACTGGTACAGGCTACCTTCCCCAGGCGTTATGCACAGCCTGTGCACAGGGCCGCGCACACCCTGGTGCCCGCTGTCCACAGGTTGTCCCGAGGCTCGTCCACCGCCACGTTTGGGGTCCTGACCTCGAATTTCGTATGGTTACCCGGCGGATCCCCCGCCCCTGACGCGACGTACCTGGCCGTGCCGGCGGCTCGGCCCCGGACCGAAAACTTGTCGTACCTCGGCGGTATCGCTCAGAGACAGCCGATCCAGCGGAGGGGGAGTCGGTGTCGGTCAGCGACGACATACGCGCGGAGGCCAGGTCGGCCGGAGGACCACCCTCGGGGCCACCAGCGCAGCGCGACGGTCAGTTCGACAAGACCCCGCCGCAGGACATCGCCGCCGAACAGTGCGTGCTCGGCGGGATGCTGCTGTCCAAGGACGCCATCGCCGACGTGGTCGAGATCCTCAAGACCGGCGACTTCTACCGGCCCGTACACGGCACGATCTTCGATATCATCCTCGACCTCTACGGGCGGGGAGAGCCGGCGGACTCGATCACCGTGGCCGCCGCGCTCGCCGACTCCGGGGACCTGGCCCGGATCGGTGGCGCGCCGTACCTGCACACGCTCATCGCCAGCGTGCCGACGGCCGCGAACGCCGGCTACTACGCCCGGATCGTCGGCGAACGCGCGGTGCTGCGCCGGCTGGTCGAGGCCGGCACCCGGATCGTCCAACTCGGGTACGGCTCCGCCGCCGGTGGTGGGCGTGACGTCGACGACGTGGTCGACCTGGCCCAGCAGGCCATCTACGACGTCACCGAGAAGCGGGTCAGTGAGGACTTCGCGATCCTCGCCGACATGCTGCAACCCACGCTCGACGAGATCGAGGCGGTCGGTGCGTCGGGCGGGGTGATGACCGGTGTCCCCACCGGCTTCAGCGACCTGGACCGCCTGCTCAACGGCCTGCACCCCGGACAGTTGATCATTGTTGCCGGACGACCCGGCTTGGGCAAATCGACCGCATCTATGGACTTTGCCCGAAATGCAGCGATTCGAGCCAATCAGGCTGCGGCCATCTTCTCGCTCGAAATGAGCAAGGTCGAGATCGTCATGCGGCTGCTCTCGGCCGAGGCCCGGGTGCCGCTGCACGTGCTGCGCAGCGGGCAGCTCTCCGACGACGACTGGACCAAGCTCGCCCGCTGCATGGGTGAGATCAGTGAGGCCCCGCTCTTCGTCGACGACACCCCGAACATGAACCTGATGGAGATCCGGGCCAAGGCCCGTCGACTCAAGCAGCGGCACGACCTGAAGATGATCGTGGTCGACTATCTCCAGCTGATGAGTTCGCCGAAGAAGACGGAGAGCCGCCAGCAGGAGGTCGCGGAGCTGTCCCGGGGACTGAAGCTGCTGGCCAAGGAGGTCGAGTGCCCGGTCATCGCGGTCAGCCAGCTCAACCGTGGCCCGGAACAGCGTACGGACAAGCGGCCCCAACTGTCCGATTTGCGCGAATCTGGGTCAATTGAGCAAGATGCTGACGTTGTCATCCTGTTGCACCGGGACGACTACTACGACAAGGAGTCACCTCGCGCGGGCGAGGCGGACTTCATCGTGGCGAAACATCGAAACGGGCCGACCGACACGGTGACGGTCGCGGCACAACTGCACCTCTCCCGCTTCGTCGACATGGCGATCGTCTGACGAAGACCGGCCGGAAACGAAACGAGGTGGCGGCCAGGACCGTTGGGGCTGCTCCCCGGCCCCGGCCGACACCTCAGAGGTCAACCGAGCGAACCGTTACCGACGGTCAGTCGAAGAGCTCGTTCAGGAAGCTCTTGCGCTTCTTCTGCCGGTAGTGCCCGTGGTAGCCCTGGTGCTGTCCCTGGTGCTGTCCGCCGTACGCCGGAGCCGGCGGGTAGCCGTGGGTAACCGGCGGCGGCGGGGCGTGGCCCGGGGCGGGGTAACCGGGCTGGTGCTGTCCCGGGGCGGGCGGGGGCGGCGGGTAACCGGCGCCGGGCGGAGGCGGCGGTGGTGCGTAACCGCCGGCCGGCGCGGTGGAGGGCTGGCGCGGCGCGCCACCCTGCTGGTTCCAATTCGACTCGGCCTCGAAAAGCTTCTCCAGCTCGCCGCGGTCAAGGAAGATTCCACGGCATTCGCTGCACTGGTCTACGGTGACGCCGCTGCGCTCGTACTGGCGCATGTCGCCCTGGCACTTCGGACATGTCAGATGCATCACTCGAAGGTACCGGGTCAAGTCACCATCACCCACCGAGCGCGGCCGTGACTTCGTCGTCGGACACCTCGTGGAAGTCCTCGTAGAAGCGGCTGACCGCGCCGAAGTCCTCCGGCCGCTGGGGGCAGATCACCTGGTCAGCCTCTACGGCGAGGGCCGCGTACGCCTCCCTCGAACCCACCGGAACCGCCACCACGACCCGTTCCGCGCCCAGTCTGCGGGCCACCGCCACCGACACCCGCGCGGTGGCGCCGGTGGCCAGCCCGTCGTCCACGATCACGGCGGTACGGCCGTCGAGCGACAGCGGCGGCCGTCCGGCCCGGTAGAGCCGCTCCCGGCGTTCCAGTTCCGCCGTCTCCCGGTGGACCACCTCCGCCCTCCGTTCGGGGTCGAGCCTCTCCGCCAGTTGCGGGTTGAGCACCTGGACATTGCCCGGTCCGAGCGCCCCGAACGCCACCTCGGGGGCCTGGGGCAGGCCGAGCTTGCGGACGACCAGCACGTCCAGCGGCGCGGCGAGCCGGTTCGCGACCGCGGCGGCGACCGGTACCCCGCCCCGGACCAGGCCGAGCACGCTGATGTCGGTCCGGCCGGCGAGGTCGGCCAACTGGTCGGCGAGTGCCCGGCCGGCATCGGCCCGGTCCCGGTAGATGGTCATGCCTCAGGTGTACGCCCCGTCGGCGTTCCCCGCCGCCAGTCGCCTCAAAAGCGGGGCTCAGGGCAGTTGGCCGAGCCACCAGCCCAGCGCTGCCGCGCCGAGTCCGGCAACCAGCGTCGCGGTGACGTAGAGCAGCGCCCGCAGCCGCCCGTACGCCTCCTCGGCGGCCAACCGTACGGTTTCGTAGCTGAAGGTCGAGTACGTGGTCAGCGCCCCGCAGAAGCCCGTTCCGACGAGTACGCCGATCCAGCCGGGCAGGGCGCTGCCGAGCCCGGCGAGCAGCCCGAGCACGAGGGATCCGGCCACGTTCACGGTCAGCGTGCCCCAGGGCAGGGCCTGGCCGAGCCGGCGGGTGGCGACCCGGTCCACCAGGAACCGGCAGGCTGCCCCGACCGCCCCACCGACCAGTACGAGCACCAGGTTCACGGCGCCCCCCGACCACTGCCGGCTTCGCCGGGAGCGGCCCGGCCGGGCTCGGTGTCCTCGGGGTCGCGGACCAGGCCGACCAGCCAGCCGCCGAGCCAGGCGGCGGTCAGCGCCCCGGCCAGGGTGCCGAGCACGTACCCGCAGGCGAGCAGGGGGCGGTCGGCGGCGATCAGTCCACGGGTCTCGACGGCATAGGTGGAGAAGGTGGTGTAGCCGCCGAGCACGCCGGTGCCGAGGAACGGGCGGACCAGCCGGTGCGGTGCGATCCGGGTGGCGATGAACCCCATCAGCGCACCGAGCAGGAGGCAACCGGTCAAGTTGATCGCCAGGGTGGTCCAGGGGAAGTGGCCCGACGGGGTCGGCCAGTGCAGGGCGACGCCGTACCGGGCGGCCGCGCCGAGGGCGCCACCGGCCGCCACCGCGGCGAGCACGTCCAGGGGCAGCCGGTCGCCGCCGCCCTGTCCGGTCGTGGTCACGGCGCAGCGGCCCGGAACGCGGGGTTCACCGGGCGGTGGCCGCCGCGGGTGGGATCCGGTCGGTGGCGGGACCGACGTCCGGCTGGCGCAGCCACAGGGCGGGCGCCCAGGCGAGGAACGCGATCGGGTAGAGCAGGTAGCCGAAGCGGGTGGAGGGCATCAGCGCGATCGCGGCGAGCAGGCCGTACCCGCAGATCAGGGCGGCCGATCCGGCGGTGCGCGGGGGACGGCGGACGAGTCGTACGGCGATCAGCAGCCCGGCCCCGACGAGCAGCGCGGCGGCGATCACCCGGCCGGCGGGCAACGCCGAGGCGATCAGGTAACCGGGGAACGGCGACTGGGCCGGACTGGTTACCACGCCGTGGCCGAGGGGGAACCGCAGCACGTTCTCCACCAGCGCCGACGAGTCGACCAGCTGGACCGGGACGAGCGCGGCGACGGGCAGCCCGATCGCACCGGCGGCCAGCCGGGCGGCGGTCCGCCAGCCCCTGGTGGCGGCGTACCCGATCAG
Organism: Micromonospora sp. NPDC049529; assembly: GCF_055586685.1. NCBI lineage: Bacteria > Bacillati > Actinomycetota > Actinomycetes > Micromonosporales > Micromonosporaceae > Micromonospora > Micromonospora sp. NPDC049529. The sequence goes on along the minus strand of NZ_JBVJHT010000001.1, from coordinate 152,750 downwards.
GACCAGGGCGACCGGCCAGGCGAAGAGCTTCAGCGCACCGGCGAGCCCGATCGCCACCCCGGCGGCACCGAACCGGCGGTTGGCGCCGAAGGCCAGGGCGAGCAGGCAGAGGGCCAGGACGGGCAGGTCGTCTCCGCCGGTGGCCAGGGTCAGCGCGCAGACCGGCAGGACGGTGGCGAGTTGCAGTGCCCGTACCAGGGCCGAGTCGCGCGCGTCGGCCCGGTCGGGCCGGCCCGGGTCGGCGGTGGTCCGGGTCGAATCGCCGCGGGTACGCCGCAGCGTCGTCACCGCGACGACCAGCGCGATGGCGGTGACCAGGGCGAACCAGATCCGGGCATCGGTCCACCAGCCGTTCCCGACGATCGCCCGGGGCAGCCCGAACAGGGCCATGCCCGGCTGGTACGGGGTGTAGCCGAGCAGTTGCTCGCCGGCCGGCAGGGCCCTGATCGCGTCCGGTCCGAGGTACGGCGTGCCGTGGTCGAGCAGGCGGATGCCGGCGTGCTCGATCACGACCACCTCCTCCTGTGCCCGGTCGGTGCGTCCGGCGGCCCGTTCGACGCTCTGCCACACCATCGGTAACAGTGCGGTGGTCGCCCAGGTCACTGCGGTGAGCGCGGCGCGGGCGGCGGTGCCGGTCAGCCGGCTCGCGCCCCGTCGGCGGGCGATCAGCTGACCGGTGGCGACGAGCGCGGCCAGCAGATAACCGGCGGCGGCCACCGTTCCCCAGGCCCGGTGCGGCAGCAGGGTGGAGGTGGCCGCGGTGACGGCGGCGAAGACGGCCGAGGCGGCGTAGAGCCCCAGGTCTGCGGCGAGGCCACCGGCGGCACCGTCCAGCCGGCGCCAGAACCGGTGGGCGCGGCCGCGCGGGTCCGGGGAGATCACGCGGGCAAGTGTGGCAGACGGTCGGTCTGCCGGATCCCGGTGCGCCGTCCGGGCGACAGCCGGATCACCGAGCCCTCGTCGTGCAGGGGTGGGGCGAGCGCGCCGGGCCGGCCGTCGGCTCCCCGGCGCAGCGCGGCGAGCATCCGGGCGGCCGGCATCGGCCGGGCGAAGAGGTGGCCCTGCCCGGCGGTGCAGCCCAGTTCCCAGAGCGCCAGCCGCTGCGGTTCGCTCTCCACTCCCTCGGCGATGACGTCGAGGTCGAGGCTGCGGCCCAGGTCGACGGTGGACCGGATGACGGCGACCGCCTCGGCGGAGGTCTCCATCGCCATCACGAAGGTCCGGTCGATTTTCAGTTCGTGCACCGGGATCCGGGACAGCACCGACAGCGACGAGTAGCCGGTGCCGAAGTCGTCGAGGGCGAGTCGGACACCGGCGTCCCGCAGTTGCCCGAGCACCCGGTCGACGATCTCCAGTTGGCTGAGGGTGAGGTTTTCGGTGAGTTCCAGGACCAGGCGCTCGGGTGGCAGGTCGTGCGCGTGCAGCCGGGCCAGGACGACGTCGGGGAAGCTGGCGTCGAGCAGGCTGCGCGGTGAGACGTTCACCGCCACCGGCAGGTCGAAGCCGGCGGCGTGCCAGTCACCGGCGGCGATGATCGACTGGTCGAGTACGGCGGCGGCGAACGCCGGCAGCAGTCCGGAGCGTTCGACCGCGTCCAGGAACCGCAGCGGGTCGATGGTGCCGTGGGTCGGGTGCTGCCAGCGGGCCAGTGCCTCGGCGGCGACCACCACGCCGGTGCCGAGGTCGACGATCGGTTGGAACTCGACCGTGAACTCCCGCTCGGCGACCGCGCGGGACAGTTCCCCGGTGAGGGTGAGCCGGCCGAGATCGGCGGTGTCGCGGCTGGCCACGTAGCCGGCGAGCCGCTGGCCGCTCCGTTTCGCCTGGTACATCGCCACGTCCGCGCGGCGCAGCAGCTCGGACATGCCGCCGGTGTTGGGTGCGACGGCGATTCCGCCGCTGGCCTCGACGCTGATCCGCATGCCGTCCAGTTCGATCGGCTCGTGCAGTACGGCCAGCAGCTTCTCGGCCCGGTGGGTGGCGACTGCCGGAGCGGGCAGGCCGGTGATCAGTACGGCGAACTCGTCGCCGCCGAGCCGGGCGACCAGGTCGTCGGGGCCGGCGGCGGCGCTGAGCCGGTCGGCGACCTCGATCAGTACCCGGTCGCCGGAGGGGTGGCCGAGGGTGTCGTTGACCTCCTTGAAGTGGTTGAGGTCGATCAGCAGCACCGCGTCGACCCCGTCGGCGTGCCGCAGGCTCAGTTGTTCGGTCCCCCGGTCGAGCAGGTGGCGCCGGTTGGCCAGGCCGGTGAGTACGTCGTGCGACGCCGCGTGCGCGTGCTCGTCGGCGACCCGGGTCAGTTCGGCGTACGCCGAGGCGTTGCGGATGGCGGTGCAGAGCGCGGAGGCGAAGGTACGCAGGGTGTACCGCTCGCGTTCGGAGAACTGGACCGGGCCGGGGAACCAGAGTCGGAGCAGCCCGATCTCGATGCCGTCGTGGCCCTGGAGCGGGGTGGTGATGGTGGTGCCGTTGCCGGGTAGCGGCTCGCCGCCGGTGCCGTCGGAGGTGATCGTGGTGCTGTCGCCCCGGATGGTTCGCCCGCCGTCGTGGCGTACGACCTCGACCCGGTCGGCGGCGAAGAGTTCGGCGGCGCTGTGTACGGCGGTCCGGAGCACCTGTCCGAGGTCGACGTCGTTGAGCGCGTCGGTGGCTCGGGCGAGTTGCTGCCAGGCGTGTCGTTCGGCGCGGCTGCGCAGCCGGGACGAGTACGCCAGGTGCAGGCTCAGCACTAGGGGCGGGACGATGAGCAGCAGGTTCGTGTCGACTTCGAGGATCAGCAGGATGGCCAGGATCACCAGGAAGTGGGCGATGCCGCTGGCCAGCCGCAGGTCCAGGTGGCCGGAGAAGAGGCTGCGTACGCTGACCCGGCTGGCGAGTGCGACGACCGGTAGGACGAGTAGTTCGTCGAGCACCACGACCGCGAGGTACGCGGCGGCGAGCGGCAGGATCAGTTCGGTGAGCGGCCGGTCGGTGGGGCCGGTTGCCCCGAACCGCATGAGGACCAGCCCGGCCGCCGATGCGAGCAGCATGTCCTTGGCGACGCCGAAGGTGAGCTTCAACGGCGCGAGTCGGACGATCACCCGGGCGATGGCGACGCCGAGCCCGGTGCAGAGGATGACCCAGGAGGTCGGGGCGGTCGCGAGTCCGGTGAGGAAGGCGACCTCGGTCCAGGAGATGCCGTGTGCGGTGGAGCGGATTCGGATCTGGACGCTGACCGTCGCGCCGACGACGACCAGGAAGGTCAGTTTGGCGGCGGTGGACAGTTCCGCGAATGACGGGAGTCCGTGGCTCGCGATATCGCCAATGCTGATCACTGCGGCTATGCCCGCACAAACGACGACGAGACCGACAAGCAGCACCAGCCGCCGATCGGTCCCAGTGTCGTCCTGATCAGTCCGAGTCATACCAGTCCTTTGTCGCCACTCGGTATTTCTCTCGTGACGGTATGTCTCGCCAGCCTACGACTCGTAGTGGTTGTCGGATACCTCTTGCTCAGGTCCAGTCGAGGGTGCGCATGGGCCCGTCCTTCCGCCGTATCCGTGAAGGCGGGAGGGGTCCCGCGCTTCGCTCGTCCGTGTTCGACGTGAGAAGCGTATGGGCTGGCGTGGCAAATATATACCGTTAGGTGTCGATATGCGCAGTATCCGCTAATCCTCACCTAGTTTGCTACTTTGCGTCCCGATATGGAGACTGAATGCTTATGCGCCCGTCTGAACGGCGCCATATTTCCCATTTGTGGATTGGGTTCGGAGAACCGTGACTCCGTGCCCCCGTTGACAGCCGGCGCTGAAGGGTTCAATACCCGCATTCGCCCGGCCACCTCGCTGTGGCCAGGTCGATCGGGCCGGTCCGATCGGCATCGAGCCGCCCCCGGCCGGCCGCCGTACCGCCCCCAGACATCCCCGCTCGGGTGTCATCGGCGGATGTTCTCTCGAATCACCCGACGAGTCAATTCCCGCCACCGTCTCCCGCCACCCGGCCGGGAGACGCGTCCGCGTCGGGTCCTCGCGGATCGACGGCCCCGATCGATAGGCTCGCGGACGTGACCACCTCGGAACAGCTCACCCACGTCGACCGGGCCGGCGCGGCCCGGATGGTCGACGTGTCCGGCAAGCCGGTGACCGGTCGCCGCGCCGTCGCCGCCGGCCGACTCCAGACCACCGACGAGGTGGTCCGGCTGCTCCGCCAGGACGGCCTGCCCAAAGGCGACGCCCTGGCGGTCGGACGGCTGGCGGGCATCATGGGCGCCAAGCGGACCCCGGACCTGATCCCGCTCTGCCACCCGATCGCGCTGCACGGGGTCACCGTCGACCTGACCCTCGACGGCTCGACCGTGGAGATCACCGCGACCGTACGGACCGCCGACCGGACCGGAGTGGAGATGGAGGCGCTGACCGCGGTCGCCACCGCCGGCCTCGCCCTGATCGACATGGTCAAGGCCGTCGACCCCGCCGCCTCCCTCGAACACGTACGGGTGCTGCGCAAAGAGGGCGGCAAGACCGGGGACTGGGACCGACCGGCGGACCGGGCGTGATCCGGGCCAGGGTCGTGGTCGCCTCCAACCGGGCCGCCGCCGGGGTGTACGCCGACACCAGCGGCCCCCGCCTCGTCACCGGCCTGCGTGAACTCGGCTGCGAGGTCGACGAGCCGGTGGTCGTACCGGACGGTGAGCCGGTCGGGGCGGCGCTGCGCCAGGCGCTCGCCGACGGAATCGACGTCGTGCTGACCAGCGGCGGCACCGGGGTCACCCCGACCGACCGGACGCCGGAGGCCACCCGCGCGGTACTCGACTACGAGATCCCCGGCATCGCCGAGGCGATCCGCGCACACAGCCGGGCGGCGGTGCCGACCGCCGCCCTCTCCCGGGGACTGGCCGGGGTGGCCGGCCGGATGCTCGTGGTCAACCTGCCCGGATCCACCGGCGGCGCCAAGGACGGGCTCGCCGTACTCGGTCCGATCCTCGCCCACACCGTGGATCAGTTGCGCGGCGGCGATCATCCACAGCCGGCCTGAATCCGGGGCGGGAGTGCGGCGGTGACCCGCGCTCGCGGCATCTCCGGATCGGGCCGGGGACTCGACCGGGACCAAGCCGGCCGCGCCCGACGATAGGCTCGATCGGTGATTGCGAGATTCCGCCGGTCGAGGCCGGCCCGATGAGTGTCGAACCCGCCGTCGCCACCGACCGGGGCGCGACCGCGCCGCCGGTCGACTGGGCCGGGGCCCGTGCCCTCGTGTACGCGGCCGGTCGGGCGGACGCCCTGGCCCCCGTCGACGTCGCGTTGGCCGATGCCGACGGGCTCACCCTGGCCGAACCCCTCACCACCCTCACCGACCTGCCCGCCTTCCCGACCTCCAGCGTGGATGGTTGGGCCGTCCGGGGCGACGGGCCGTGGCGGGTGGTCGGGCGGGTGCTGGCCGGTGCTACGCCACCGCCGCTGGCCGAGGACGGCACCACCGTGGAGATCGCGACCGGGGCGATGCTGCCGGACGGGGCGACCGAGGTGCTCCGGATCGAGGAGTCCACCCGTACCGCCGACGGCCGGGTGGCGGGCACGCCGCGTACGACGCCGGAGTGGCGGGTTCCGGGCGAGGAGGCGTACGCCGGGGAGGAACTGCTGCCGGCCGGCTCCCCGGTCGGACCGGGCGTGATCGGGCTGGCCGCCTCCTGCGGCTACGACCGGCTGCGGGTACGCCCCGCGCCCCGGGCCGCGCTGCTGGTCTTCGGCGACGAACTGCTCACCGCCGGCCCGCCCCGGTCCGGTCAGGTACGCGACGCACTCGGCCCGGCCGTACCCGCCTGGCTGCGTCGGTACGGTGCCACGGTCGCACCGGCCGCCGTGATCGGGCCGGTCGCGGACACCCTGCCGGCCCACGTGGCCGCGCTGCGCCAGGCGCTGGCCGGCACCGATCTGGTCTGCACCACCGGCGGCACCATGCACGGGCCGGTCGACCACCTGCACCCGGCTCTGGCCGAGCTCGGCGCCGACTACGTGGTCAACACCGTGGCGGTCCGCCCCGGCTTCCCGATGCTGCTGGCCCGGCTCACCGGCCCGGACGGGCGCCACCGGTACGTCGCCGGGCTGCCCGGCAACCCGCAGTCCGCCATCGTCGCCCTCGTTTCGCTGGTCGCACCGCTGCTCGCCGGCCTACAGGGGCGACCCGAGCCGCTGCTGCCGTACGTCACGTTGGCCGAACCGGTCGCCGGTCGGGGGGACTACACCCACCTGGCCCTGGTCCGGATCGATCCGGTGCACGGCACCGCGACCCCGGTCCGGCACGTCGGGTCGGCGATGCTGCGCGGGTTGGCGCAGGCCGACGGCTTCGCCGTGATCGAACCGGGCGGCACCGGCGAGGCCGGGGCGCGGGTTCCGGTTGTACCGTTGCCGTTGCTGCCCGGAGTGAGACCATGACTACCGGCCCGTCGGCCGGGAACGGAGGGTGGGTTTCGTGAGCGCGCCGACTGCCGCAGGCGTCACCGAGGTGGCCGTCACCACCGAACCGCTCGACCTGGCCGCGCACGAGGCCGCCGTCGCCGACCCCCGGGCCGGTGCGGTCGTCTCCTTCCAGGGCGTGGTCCGCGACCACGATCACGGCCGCGCGGTGACCCGGCTGGAATACGAAAGCCACCCCAGCGCCGTCGACGTTCTCCGGAAGGTGGCCGCCGAGATCGCCGCCGACCCGGCCGTACACGCGGTTGCCGTCTCCCACCGGGTCGGACCGTTGGAGATCGGCGACGTGGCCCTGGTCGCGGCGGTGAGTACCGCGCACCGGGCTGCCGCGTTCGCGGCCTGCGCCCGGCTGGTCGACGAGGTCAAGGCACAGTTGCCGGTCTGGAAGCGGCAGGTGTTCGCCGACGGGACCGAGGAGTGGGTCAACTGCCCCTGACCGGGGGCGGGGCCGCCCCGGTGACCGGTCAGCGCTGGCCGTGGTGCAGTGAGAGGGGATGCTGCCGACGGCGCTCGGTGTAGAACGCCGGCTCCGCGCCGGGGCGCCAGGGCAGGGTCGCCACCAGCACGATCAGCGCCAACGCGAGCGAGTTTTCCATCAGCGCGCCGAAGAAGCCGTCCTGGTAGTGCGACACCTCGGGCAGCTTGTGCTCGTACGGCCAGATCGGTGAGATCAGGAACAGCAGGTAGAGGCCGACCGCGGCGACCCCGTGCCGGAGCCCGGTCAGGGTCGGGAACCAGATCGGCGAGCGCAGTCCGGCGACACCGATCGGGCTGGCCGCCGACGGCGGTGGTCCGATCCGGTGCAGCAGGCCGCGACTGGCCCGGCGGCGGCGCAGGGCGGTGTCCGCGAGCACGATGATCGCCGGCACCACCCAGACGAGGTGGTGCGACCAGGAGATCGGGCTGATCACGTTGGTCGTCAGCCCGACCAGGGTGAACGCGGTCAGCTCGTCACCGTCGGCGTGCGCGTTGCCCGCCCGGGACAGTCCGATCGCGAGGATGACCAGGGCGAACGAGAGCCAGAGCAGGCCCGGTGTCTCGATCGAGTCGTAGAGCCGGGCGAGTACGCCGGCCAGCGACTGGTTCGGCGTCATGTCGGCCGCCCCGACCCGCTCGGTCTGCCAGATCACGCTGGTGAAGTAGCTCATCGACTCGCGGCCGGCGATAGCGAAGGTCCCCAGCGTCACACCGATGGTGGTGCCGATCGCGGTCATCGCCGCCCGCCACTGCCGGGTCAGCAGGAAGTACAGGATGAACAGCGCCGGGGTGAGCTTGACCGAGGTGGCCAGTCCGATGCCGACGCCGGCCCAGGCACCGCTGAAGAAGAACCGGCGCAGCGGCCGGTCCGTCCAGCCGGTACGGACACCGCGCCGGGCCCGCCAGCGCAGGGCCACCAGGTCGGCCATGATGAGCCCGAAGAGGAGCAGGTTGACCTGGCCGAAGCCGAGCGTCTCCCGGATCGGTTCGATCGCCACCGCGAGCGGTACGGCGACACCGACCACGAACCAGAGCGACCAGCCGAGCCGTTCGACGGTCGGTCGCAACAGGGCGGTCAGCACGACCGTGAGCGCGCCGAGGCTGGCGAGGACGTTGAGCCAGCCGGCGGCACCGACCGGGAACCAGGCCATCGGCAGCATGAGCAGGGCCGCGAACGGTGGATAGGTGAAGCCGAGCGTGGTCATCGGCGCGATGAAGGCGTAGAGGTCGTTGCCGCTGGCCCACCAGGCGATCGCACCGTGGTAGATCTTCATGTCGAAGAAGTTGTACGGGCGCCCGAACGCGTCGATGGCCAGCCAGGCGGCGTACCAGGTGGCGACGATGATGCCGATCTGGGCGACCGTTCGACGGTCGATCCCACGTGTGACACGGCGGACTGGGGCTAGTCGGTCCAGCCGTCTCCCGACGGTCGCCGGCATGGTGTGGCCACCCCCGTACCAATGTCGAACTTCCCGAAGTTCCCGCCCAGGTCCTGATGGGAGCCTAGAACGGCGCACCACGTGAATGCCTCCTGCGTTACCCGACCGTGTCCGATCCCACACTAGTTCGCGACATTTCCACCGCGTTAACGCAGGGCGACTGTTTCAGGTGTTTCGTCGTTTCCGCCGTACCGGAGGGGACACGCCCCGATATCGACGCAGCTCAACCGGCTGTCAGGTGGGCTCATCCCGGCAGCCGTCGTGCGGCCCGGGCGGACCTCGCGGCGATTCGTGTACCGCGCCGGGCGTGTCGCACGGTGCGGCGTACCGACCGCCCGCTGTCGACGATCGCGTGTTCCGCTCGCCAACGCAAACCGGGCCGGCCCTCGGTGTCGACCGCGGCGAGCAGCAGACCGCCGAACAGGGCGGCGTTCTTCAACAGGTTGTTGCGCTGCATCCGGCGTCGGCCCGGCTCGTCCTCGGCCCAGTAGGCGTGCCCGGCCACCGTCGTGGGTACCAGGGTGCCGGCGAGCACGGCGGCGGCCGTACGGGGGAAGTAACCGGTGGCGAGCATCAGTCCACCGACGAGCTGGACCGTGCCGTTGATCCGGACCAGTGTCGTCGGGTCGGTGGGCAGGCGGGGACTGGTGCGGGCGATGAGCGGGGCGACCCGGTCCGTCACCCGTTCCGCCCGAGCCGCGTACTGCTTGGGATTGGCGGCCGACTGCGCGCCGCTGACCACGAAGATGCCGCTGAGCAGGGTTCGGGCGACGGTACGTACGGGTCTCATGAGACCAGTCTTACCCGTTCGGCGCCCCGTTCACCCCCGCAACTGCCGGACTGACCGTACGTCTGCCGCCGCTCGCCCGGTGCGCCCGGCAGCCGTCGTGATCGTCTCGGGTGGCGTTGCCCGCCGCCGGCATACTCCGCCCGGCACCCGCCCTGATCAGGTATTTGGTCCGCGAATCGTGATGCGGACGGGGTCCGGGTACCGGTAGCGTCGCCAGGCGTGACGACTGTACGGCTGCGGCCGGAGGGGACGGCCGACGCACCGGCGATCCGCCGGGTGGTGGCCGCCGCCTTCGCCGCCCCGGACCGGCCGGTGCCGGCCGAGGTACGGCTGGTCGAGGCGCTGCGGGACAGTGACGCGTGGCTGCCGGAGCTGTCCATGGTGGCCGAGGTCGACGGCGAGGTGGTCGGTTACGCGCTGCTCACCCGCGTGCTGGTGCAGCCGGGTGCGGTGCCGGCGCTGGCGTTGGGGCCGGTCGCGGTGCTGCCGAAGCGGCGCGGCGTGGGTTACGGCACCGACGTGGTGCAGGCGGCGCTCGCCGCCGCCACCGAGCTCGGTGAGCGGCTGGTGGTCGTGCTCGGCGACCCGGCCTACTACCGCCGGTTCGGGTTCGTGCCGGCGGCCCGCTACGACCTGACCAGTCCCTGGTCCGGGCTGGGCGCGCCGTGGCAGGCCCTGGTGCTGCCGCCGTCGGTCAGCGGTGACGGCGCGGTGCCGGGCGGTGAGGTCAACTACCCCCTGCCCTGGTCCCGCGTCTGACTGCGGGGTGAGCCGCGCTCAGGCCGGCTGGGTACGCAGGTAGCGCCCGAAGTGCGGCACGGTGAACGCGACCGTGCCCCGTTCGCCCGAGTAGATCAGCCCCTTCTTGATCAGCGCGTCCCGGGCCGGGGAGAGGCTCGCCGGCTTGCGGCCGAGAGCGCGGGCGATCTCGGCGGTCGGCACGGCGGCGTCCATGTCGTCGCGTTCCACCCCGCTCTCCTCCCCGGCGACCAGGGACAGGCTGGCCATCGCCCGCATGTACTCGCGTTCGGCCGGGGTGGCCCGTTCGAACCGGGAGCCGAAGAAGCCGACCGCCAGTTCCGCCTCCGCCTCGGGGGCGGCGACCCGTACGTCGGCGGCGGTGACCGGGGAGCGGGGCGCGTGGTCCCAGGTCGCCTTCCCGTACGCCTGGACGAAGTAGGGGTAGCCGCCGGACTTCTCGTAGAGCAGGTCGAGCGCCTTCTGCTCGTACTCGACGTCCTCGCGTTCGGCCGGCGCGCAGAGGGCCTGGTCGGCGGCGATCCGGTCGAGCCGGTCGATGCGCTGGTAGCGGAAGAGGCGTTCGGAGTAGGACTTGGCCGCCGACAGCACGGCCGGCAGGTGCGGCAGCCCGGCGCCGACCACGATCAGCGGTGCGCCGAGCTGCGACAACTCGTGACAGGCGGCGCAGAGCGCGGAGACGTCCTCGGGGTTCACGTCCTGCATCTCGTCGATGAAGATCGCGATGCCGGTGCCGACGTCGGTGGCGACGCTGGCCGCGTCGGTGAGCAGTTCGACCAGGTCGATCTCGATGTCGCCGGAGTCGGCCCGGCCACTGGCGGCGGGCACGTCGATGCCGGGTTGCCAGCGGTCGCGCAGCTTGGTGGCGGCGGCCCCGCGACCGCTGCCGCCGGCCGGGCCGCCACGCAGGGCAAACGCTTTGAGTACGCCGAGGAAGCCGTCGATCCGGTCCGGTGCCCGGTGGTGCGGGGCGAGTTCGCGTACGGCCATGTGCAGGGCGGCGGCCACCGGTCGGCGCAGCGACTGGTCCGGTCGGGCCTCGATCTTGCCGGTGCCCCAGAGTCGACCGATGGCCTGTGAGCGCAGCGTGTTGAGCAGGACGGTCTTGCCGACGCCGCGCAGGCCGGTGAGCATCAGGCTGCGTTCCGGGCGCCCTCGGGCGACGCGTTCGAGCACGATGTCGAAGACGTCGAGTTCCCGCCCCCGGCCGGCGAGTTCGGGCGGGCGCTGGCCGGCGCCGGGGGCGTACGGGTTGCGGACCGGATCCACGCATTGCACCGTATCGCTTTGTCTACTGTCGTCGCTAGAAACAGGTAGATCCCGCTACGGGCGTGTCCCGACACTCTCGACATAAAACTAGCCTTGTCTAGCGAACTTGCTAGACAAGGCTAGTTTTACTAATCGTGCTCCCGTGGGGGACGAGCCGAAGGTTGGGGCGTGTCCCGGTCGCCAGTGTTCGCCCGTGTCGGTGAGCCGGAGGTCCGCGCTCGCCCTGTGACCAAAAGCATTGATTCAGTTACATCTGTCGAGCAAGGCGCTAGATTGGTCAGTGCCCGACAAGTCCTGGTATGGGTGAACCCCAAGTGCTGTAATGCGCGGCACGGCTTCGTGTGGCTGCTGGGGAGAAGCATGCGGAAGAACGTCAAGCGGGTTCTGGTCTCGTTGTTTGTGTCGCCGATCGTCGTCTTTGGCTTGGCGGCACCGGCGCAGGCGGCCGCGCCACCCGGAGATAGCTGCTCCGGAATGGGAAACGACCACTACGCTACGTATTGGTGTGACAGCCCAGGCTACCCGTTCTACCGCTACCCAGGCGGTGGGCAACTGCTCTCGGAACGGCTACCGGGAGGGGGACTGGGTTGACCAGGGCAGCAGTGGTGCGTAAACGGTCGACTGCGCCTCCAAGGACATCCTGGTCGAGTCCTGGTGGACTGGCGGAACACCTGACGACTTACGCAGTTTCACTCATCGGTCGAGCACCGCCTTCGAGGTGCTCGACCGATGAGTGGGGACAATATCGCTAGATCCTCTTCAGGCAGAGCACGAAATCAAGTGTGTCGAGTTCACTGTTGAAGTAGTAATAGTTTGTGTAGTCCGGAACTGTCGAACACTTGGCCTTGGCGTCGTCTTCGCCGTTGGTCGTACCTTCGACGCGAGCAATCACTGCATAGGTCTCGGGTGCACATGTGGTAATCACCAGCTTGGGTGACGCGTCCGTGCCCTCGTTCTTCACGCACTGGCCCTCCTTGACCAGCCGCGCGTCGGTCGACGACTCCGGTGCCGGGCTGCCCTGCTCCGGATCCGGACCGGGCTCGGCCGGCGCCTGCGCGCTCGGGTCGGCGGCGGGGGTGGTCGCACCGGCGGTCGGCAGGGTGTCCGAGCCACCACTGTCCCGGGTCACCCACCAGAACCCCGCCCCACCGAGCAGGACGACCAGCACCACCAGCGTCACCAGGACCGCGGTCATCCCCCGGTTGCCCTTCGGCGGCGGCACCGGCGCGGCGGTGGTCCACTCCGGATCAGGGCCCGGTGCCGGATAACCCGGCGGGTAGCCCTGGTCGCGGTAGCCCTGGTCGCGGTAACCCTGGTCGCGGTAGCCCTGGTCCCGGTAGCCGGGATGGCCGGTCGGCGACCCGGGGCCGCCCGGCGGGACCGACGTCGGCCCGCCACCCCACTGCTCCTGACCGCCGCTCCACGGGTCGGTCGGCTGCGCGTACGGGTCGCGCGGTTGCCGGTACGGCTCCTGCGGCTGGGCGTACGGGTCGCGGGGCTGCCGGTACGGCTCCTGCGGGTACGCCGGACCCGTCGGCTCCGCACCCGGCTGCCAGTGCGGCTCGGCCTGCGGTCGCCGGTACGGGTCGTCCTGCTGCTGCCCCGGCCACGGCCCCTGACCGGGGTACGGCTCCTGACCCGGGTAAGGCCCCTGCTGGCCGGGGTACGGCTGCCCCGGCCCCTGCTGGCCTCGTGGCCCCTGCTGCTGACCGGGCCATGGCTCCGGCTGCTGGCCGGGGTACGGCTGCTGGCCGGGGTACGGCCCGCCGGGCGGTCCGTAGTTAGACATGGACTGTCCTCCTGGCACGAGAGAAAGAGGCTGGTCACCCGCAGGCGACGACGATGCTCAGGTCACCGTAGCGTGACCCCCTGATCGGCTCACGCCCCCCAACCGCGCCAACTCGCCGAGTCGGCCGGCTTTGCCGGGATCCGTACCATCCGGATCCGTCCCGGCGGCGGAGAATGTCACGCAGACGACTCGGGGGTCGCCCGCTGTGGTCATCCGGCGATAACATCCGGGCGCATGTTCGCCGCGCTCGCCGCCACCGCACTCGGGGCGGTGTTCGGGGCGGGCACACCGTGGCTGGTCCATCGACTCGCCGTCGAGTCCGGATCACCGCCGAGGTCGGCCTGTGCGCGGTGCACCCGCACCTTCCCACGTGGCCTACCCGGCTGGGTACGCCCCGACGCGCGCTGCCCGGGCTGCGGCGCGCGTCTGGGTCCCCGTACCGGACCCGTCGCCATCCTCGGAGCCGTCGTCTTCGGCCTGCTCACCGTACGGTTGAGCACGGCCACCGGGGTCGAGCCGGTGCTGCCCGCAGTGCTGGCACTGGCCGCCGTCGGGCTGCCGCTGGCCTGGATCGACCTGACCTGCCTGCGGCTGCCCGATCCCCTGGTGGCGCTCGGTGCCGGGGCCGCCCTGCTCGGGCTCGCCGTCGCGGCGTACCTGCTGGACACCCCGCAGCCGCTGGTACGCGCCCTGCTCGGTGCGCTCGTCAGCGCCGGGGGCTACCTGCTGCTCGCCCTCCTGCCGGGGTCCCGGCTCGGCTTCGGCGACGTGAAGCTGGCCGCCGTACTCGGCCTGCCGCTGGGCTGGTTCGGCTGGCCGGTGCTGCTGCTCGGCCTCGTCCTGCCGCACCTGATCAACGGCACGGTGGCGCTGGCCCTGCTGCTGACCCGACGGGCCGACCGGCACACCGCCCTGCCCTTCGGTCCCGCCCTGCTCACCGGCGCCCTGCTCGCGATCCTCCTGCGAGCGTGACGACGAGACTCGCGATCCTTCTACGAGCGTGACGACAGGGACCCGGGCGTAGAGCTCAGAGCAGGCGGAGCTGGCGGTCCTTGGGGCGGCGGGGTCCGGTGTCGCCGAACCGCTCGAACAGGCCGGGATCGATCGCGTCCAGGAACGGTGTCGGCGCACAGTCCCGTTCCTGGCCGTGGCGTGCCCGCCGGGCGGTGTGGCTGACGTAGAGCCGGTCCTGGGCGCGGGTGAGCCCGACGAAGAACAGCCGCCGTTCCTCAGCGACGTCGTCGTCGGTCGGCGGGCGGCCGGGGAAGCGCAGCGGCAACAGCCCGTCCTCGCAGCCGACCAGGAAGACCACCGGGAACTCCAGGCCCTTGGCGGCGTGCAGGGTCAGCAGGGTGACCGCCTCGGCGCGCGGATCGAGCGCGTCCACCTCGGCGCCGGTGGCGAGCTGCGACAGGAACAGCGGCAGGTCGTCGCCGCAGCGCTGGGCCAGCGGGGTGAGCAGGTCGACCGCGTTGCGGATCTCGTCCGGGCCGACGCCGCCGGGCGCGTCCAGGGTCGGCATCGCGAACCGCTCGGCGAGCACCTGACCGGCGAGGCGTACCCGTGCGGCCAGTGAACCGCCGAGCCCGTCGGCGTGTCGCAGCTCGCGGGCGATCACCGCCACGCCGGGCCGGTCCCGCAGCCGGTTGTGCGACCGCTTCTGCACCGGCACCCCGGCCCGGACCAGCGCGTCCACGATCGGGGCGGCCTGGGCGTCGGTGCGGTAGAGGACCGCGATGTCGGAGAAGGAGACGGTCGAGTTGCGACCGTCGATCCGACCCGAGTCCAGCGACCGGTGCGAGAGCCCGCCGACCAGGTCGTCGACGGTGCGTACGACAAAACTCGCCTCGTCCGCGACCGACGCGGCCGGATAGCGGCCGACCAGCGGTGCCTCCGGGTCCAGCCGGGCCGGATCCAACCGGCGCCCCCGGACCAGCGACGTCGGCGCGATCGCCTGGACGGCGGCGGCGAGGATCGGTGCCGACGAGCGGTAGTTGCGGGTCAGCCGGACCAGCCGGGCGTCGACGAAGTCCTCGGAGAAACGCAGGAAGTACGCCACGTCCGCGCCCCGGAACGAGTAGATCGCCTGGTCCGGGTCGCCGATCGCGCAGAGGTTGCCGTCCGGCGGGGCGAGCAGCCGGAGCAGCTCGTACTGGACCTCGTCGACGTCCTGGTACTCGTCGACGAAGATCCACCGCCACCGGTCGCGATACTGCCGGACCAGCTCCGGATCGTCGCGCAGCAGCCGTACCGGCAGGGTCACCAGC
Organism: Micromonospora sp. NPDC049529; assembly: GCF_055586685.1. Taxonomy (NCBI): domain Bacteria; kingdom Bacillati; phylum Actinomycetota; class Actinomycetes; order Micromonosporales; family Micromonosporaceae; genus Micromonospora; species Micromonospora sp. NPDC049529. The sequence continues at coordinate 137,511 of NZ_JBVJHT010000001.1, read as the reverse complement.
TCGTCCAGGTCGACCAGGTCCTGGCCCCGGAGCAGCTTCACGTACGCCGAGTCGTCCTCACCGGCCTCGGCCCGCGCGGCGGTCCGTTCGGTGTCGTCGGCGATCCGGAAGTTCTCCGGCAGTCCGGCGGCGGCCGGGTGCTCGCGCAGGATCGACAGGCCGAGCGAGTGGAAGGTGCCCACGGTGATGTCCTCGGCCACCGGGCCGAGCAACCCGTCGAGCCGGGCCTGCAACTCCTCCGCCGACCGCCGGGTGAACGTGATCGCCAGGCAGTGCTCCGGGAAGACGTTCAGCTCCGCGCAGAGGTACGCGATCCGGTGCGTCAGCGTACGGGTCTTGCCGGTGCCGGGACCTGCGACGATGAGCAGCGGCCCGCCCGGCGCGGAGGCGGCCACCCGCTGCATCGCGTCGAGCCGGTCGAGCAGCCCGGTGCCGACCTCCTCCATCCCGGCCAGCATCGGCTCGAACGGCTCGTGCGGCGAGGGCGGCGGGGCGATCGGCGGTGCCGGGGCGGGAACGGGCCGGGCCGGTCGGCGCTTCGGCTCGGCGGCGGCCTTCGCGGTGGGCTTGGCCCGAGGCTTCGGCACCGACTCCGCCGCCGGTCGCGGCCGGGGCACCGACACGGGTACGTCGAACAACGCCTCCGGCTCGCCGGCCGCACCCGGCCCGCGCAGTTCGCCCGGGGCGAAGAGGCTGATCACGCCGTACTCGCCGTCGAAGCCGGGGGTACGGCGTACCTCGCCCCGGCGGAGCCGGCCGACCGCCTCGGCGATCCGTTCGCCACCGGCCTGCCGCAGGTCGTCCAGGGGTACGGCGGTGAGGATGTCCAGTTCGGCGCCGAGCGCGGCGACCAGGTTGTTGAGCTGCCCCTCGACCGTCTTCGACTTCGGGCCGACCCCGTTGATCTCGCCCAGGATCTCGGCGAGCTGGACCAGGTGACTCACCCGTGGGGCGCCCGGCGGAAGGTGTCCCTCCGGCCGGTCGGCGAGGTCCTCGACCCGGCTCAGCACCCCGACGGTGAGCGGCTTGCCGCACTCCGGGCAGAGCCCGCCGGCCTGCCGGGTCCGCTCCGGCGCCCAGTTGACCCCGCAGAGCCGGTGACCGTCCGCGTGGTACTTCCCCTCCTCGGGGAAGAACTCGATCGTCCCCGCCAGCCCGTCGCCCGTACGCAGCGCCGACCGGATCGCGTAGTAGTCGACGTCGGTGGCGAAGACGGTGGCCTCGCGGGCCAGCGCGGGCGGCGAGTGCGCGTCCGAGTTCGAGACCAGGCGGTACCGGTCGAGGCTGGAGACCCGCCAGTTCATCTCCGGGTCGGAGGAGAGACCGGTCTCCACCGCGAAGATGTGTTCGGCCAGGTCGGCGTAGCAGTCGGCGATCGCGTCGAAGCCGGACTTGGAGCCGAGCGCGGAGAACCACGGGGTCCAGATGTGCGCCGGGACCAGGTACCCGTCCGGGCTAGCCTCCAGCACGATCTCCAGCAGGTCGCGGGAGTCGAGCCCGAGGATCGGCCGTCCGTCGGAACCGATGTTGCCGATCCGGCCCAGCACGGCGTTGAACCGCGCCACCGCGTCCAGGTCGGGCAGGTAGACCAGGTGGTGCACCTTGCGGGTCCGGTCGTCCCGCTTGTAGATCGTCGAGATCTCGACGCTGAGCTGGTAACGCACCGGGTTAGCCTCGGCCACGCTGGACAGCCGGGGCGGCAACCGCCGGGCGATGTCCCGTTCCGCCTCCGGGCTCAGCCGGTAGAGCCCCGGCTCGGCCGGGTGCAGCGTCTCGCGCAGGTGGTCGTACCAGGCGGGGTGGGTGAAGTCGCCGGTGCCGAGGACGCTGATGCCCTTGCGCTTGGCCCACCAGCCGAGGTTCGGCAGGGTCAGGTCCCGGCTACAGGCACGCGAATACTTCGAGTGAATGTGCAGGTCCGCGACGAAGGAACCGGCGGTCGAGGCGGGGCCGCCGGAAGGTGCAGCGCTGAACGGAAGCACGCCGCATACTGTCATGGGCCGGTCCGCCCGCGCGTGGCGCCACGCACAAGCGTGAGATCCGCGATGCGGCACCGGCGCTTCGGCCCGGTCGCGGACCTCGGTCGGGTCGCGACGGTCCGGTCGCGACAACCGGATCAGAACGGCGGCGCCGGCTCGACGGTCCGGCCCTGCCGGCGGCGTACGAGTTGGACGGCGGAGACCACGGCCAGCACCCCGGCGGCGGTGATGCTCGCGACCAGTGCCGGTGCGAGGAGCATCACCGGGATCAGCGCGCAGAGCGCCAGCACCGCGATGACCAGGGCGGGGCCAGAGCATCATCCGGAGCGAGTTCCGCCGCCGTGGATGGCTGCCCAGGGCGAGCGCGATGAGCAGCGGCCGACCGATCTGCCACGCCACGTACGCCCCCGGTCCGACCCCCGTACCCCCGCACCCGCCCGCCCCTGTGTGCTGACGAACGAGCGACGGCCGGCACCGACGCGGGCCGGGCCGCTCAGCCGCCCGCGAACGGCGGCAGCACGTCGACCGTGCCGCCGGCCGGCAGCGGCTGCTGACGGTCGCGCTGCACCACGCCGTCCACCAGGAAACTGGCCACCTTCAGTACGCCGGCCAACCGCTCGCCGTGCCGGATGCCGAGCGTGTCGGCGAGCGCGTCGAGGGTGAGTCCGCCCGGTGCGGACTCCTCGCTGACCCCGGCCGCCGCCCGTGCCGCCGCGAAGTAGCGGACCGTGATGGTCGGGGAGTCGTCACGTGTGGTCATGGTCAGCCTCCGATCGCCGACATCGGCCGGGACGGTTGCAGGAAGGTCGGGTCGTCGATGTCGTGTCCGGCCCGTTTGCCCCACATCGCCGTACGCCAGCGCCGGGCGATCTCCTCGTCGTCGGCGCCGCCCCGCAACGCCTCACGCAGGTCGGACTCCTCGGTGGCGAACAGGCAGGCGCGTACCTGACCGTCGGCGGTGAGCCGGGTCCGGTCGCAGTCACCGCAGAACGGCCGGGTGACGCTGCCGATGACGCCGACCCGTGCCGGTCGCCCGTCCAGCCCGGTGAAGCCGTCGACGAGCCACGTTTCCGCCGGTGAGCCGCCACGCGCCACCGGGTCGGGGAGCAGGGTGAACGCGTCCCGCAGGGCGGCCAGGATCTCGTCGGCGGTGACCATCTCCGAGCGGTCCCAGCCGTGCTGCGCGTCCAGCGGCATCTGTTCGATGAACCGCAGTTCGTAGCCGTGGTCGAGGGCGAAGCGGAGCAGTGCCGGTGCGTCCCGGTCGTTGACGCCGCGCATCAGCACCGAGTTGATTTTCACCGGCGTCAGACCGGCAGTCGCCGCGGCGGCCAGCCCGGCCAGTACGTCCGACAGCCGGTTACGCCGGGTCAGGGTGGTGAACCGGTCCGGGTCGATGGTGTCCAGGGACACGTTCACCCGGTCCAGCCCGGCCGCCCGCAGCGGGCCGGCGAGCCGTTCCAGCCCGATGCCGTTCGTGGTCAGTGACAGCGTCGGCCGAGGCGTCAGACCGGCGGCGGCGGCGACGATGGCCGGCAGTCCGGGGCGGATCAACGGCTCGCCGCCGGTGAACCGGACCTCGGTCACGCCGAGCAGCTGCACCGCGACCCGGACCAGTCGGTTGATCTCGGCATCGGTCAGCAGCCGGCTCTGTGGCAGCCAGGGCAGCCCTTCCTCCGGCATGCAGTAGGTGCACCGCAGGTTGCACTTGTCGGTCAGGGAGACACGCAGGTCGGTGGCGACCCGCTGGTACCGGTCGACGAGGGTGCCGAGCGGCGGCCGTACGGACACGGTCGCCGGCCCGGTGGCGGTCGATTGGATAACCGGGATGCCCATCGTTCGACGGTATACCGTCAACCATGTAGTGCGGAGCCAGCCGCCGCGCTTACCGCCGTACGGTAACTCGCACCGAACAGCGCGGTGTGCACCAGCAGCAGGTGCAGTTGGTGCACCGGCACCCGTTGCCGCCACCCGTCGGCCAACGGCCAGATCTCCTGGTAACCGTCGAGGATCCGGGGCAGTTCGGCGGCACCGCCGAAGAGCGCGAGCTGGGCCAGGTCGGTTTCCCGGTGCCCGCCGTGGGCGGCCGGGTCGACCAGCCAGGCCCGTCCGTCCGCGCCCCAGAGCAGGTTGCCCGGCCACAGGTCACCATGGATCCGGGCGGGCGGTTCGGCCCCGCCGTACCCGTCGATGTTTTCCATCACCCGCTCGACCAGCGCGACCTCCGCCGGCCCCAGGGCCCCGTTGTCGACCGACAGGCGCAGGTACGGCGCCAGCCGGTGCTCGGCGAACCAGGCCGGCCACGGCCCGGCCGAGGGGGTGTTCGACTGCGGCAGCGCGCCGATGAACCCGGCCCACCCGGCACCGAAGGCGGGTGCTCCGGCCCGGTGTAGCGCGGCCAGCTCCCGGCCGAACCGGGTCGCTGCCGCCGGGGTCGGCGGACCGGGTTCGACCCACTCCAGCGCGAGCAGTTCCGGCAGCTCCGCGATCACCTCCGGCATCGGCACCGCACCGGCCTCCCGCAACCAGCGCAGCCCCGCCGCCTCGGCGGCGAAGAACCCTTCCGGTACGGGCGTAGCACCGCCCTCGGGCCAACTCTTGGCGAAGACGGAGTTACCGTCGTCGAGGGTGAGCCGACGGGCGTCGCAGATGTCGCCTCCGGCGACCGGCGTCTCCCTGATCCGCTGGTGGGTCAGGAAGGTGGGCAGGTGCTTCGGGTGCGCCCGGAGGTACGCCAGGTCCATCCGCGCAACGTACCGCCCGCCCGTCGGTCGACCGCTACGGGTCGAAGATTCGGCTGAGCAGGACGACTACGGTGCGTACCTGTGGATAACCCGCGTGTCGTCCACAGCCGGCGGCGGGGTCTTCCGATCAGTACGACGCGCGGGCCAGGCTGCCGGCATGACCTCGACCGATCCGCCACAGTTGACCGTACGTTCGACCGCCGACCTGATCTCGGCGGTTCCCTACCTGCTCGGGTTCCACCCCGCCGACAGCCTGGTGCTGCTCGCCATGCGTGGCACCCGGATCGTCTTCGTCGCCCGAGGCGACCTGCCCGAGCCGGGCAGCCCCGAGCTGCGTCAGGCCGCCGACTACCTGACCGCCGTCATCCACCGGCAGGGCGCCCACGCGGTCACCATCATCGGGTACGGGCCGGCGCAGCGGGTCACTCCGGCCGTGGACGAGTTGGAGGCCGCCGTCGGGCGGGCCGGCCTGATGGTCTTCGACGCACTCCGGGTCACCGACGGCCGCTACTGGTCGTACCGGTGCGACGAACCCCGGTGCTGCCCGCCGGAGGGCACCCCGTTCGACCCGACCACCAGTGCCGTCGCCGCCGCTGCCACCTTCGCCGGCCACGTGGCCCTGCCCGACCGCGCCGCGCTGACCGGCCGCCTGGCCGCCGTCGAGGGTCCGGCCCGCGAGGCGATGAGCCGCGCCACCGTACGCGCCCGGCAGCGGCTGCTCGACCTGCTCGCCACCGCCCCGGACACCGACCCCACGGGCATGGCAGCCGTACGGGCCGCCGGTACGGCGATCGTGCGGCTGGCCGAGGACCGTTACCGCGCCGGCGGCACGTTGCCGGACGACGACCTGGCCTGGCTCACCGTGCTCCTCACCCACCTGGAGGTACGCGACCATGCCTGGGAGCGGATCGGGGCGCAGGACTGGCAGGTGGCGCTCTGGACCGACGTGCTGCGTCGAGCCGAGCCCGGCCTGGCGGCGGCACCGGGCGGGCTGCTCGCCTTCGCCGCCTGGCGGCTCGGCAACGGCGCGCTCGCCTCGGTGGCGGTGGAGCGGGCGCTGACCGACGATCCGGGCTATTCGATGGCACAGCTCATGGCCGACGTACTCAACGGCGGCCTGCCACCGTCCGCGCTGGACGAAAGCTGGGCCTCGCCGTCCCGCCGCGACCGACGCGGCCGCCGGGGCAGAGGTCCTCGCCGGCCCGGCACGGGTGGGCTCGCCGAACGAGCCGTGCGCCCCCGCCGGTCCAGGGTCCGCCGCCGCGACTGGCACCCGTCCCGCCGCCACGCCGACTGAGCGGTGCGTCGCCGGGCGGATGCCGGTTAACGTTGGCCGATGGTTGGACTGGCGGCGGTGGTGCTCACCGGTGGTGCGGCCCGTCGGATGGGCGGGGTGGACAAACCGGCGGTGCCGGTCAACGGCCGGTCGATGCGTGAGCGGGTGCTCGCCGCGGTCGCCACGGCGACGCCCCGGATCATGGTCGGCCCGGCCGCCGATCTGCCACCCGGAGTGCTGCTCACCCGCGAGGATCCGCCCGGCGGTGGCCCGGTCGCCGCGACCGCCGCCGGCCTCGCCGCGCTCGCCGACGGCACACCTCCGGAGTACGTCGCCCTGCTCGCCGCCGACCTTCCACTGCTCACCGCCGACGCGGTCACCCTGCTGGCCGACCAACTCGCCGGGTCGACCGCCGACGGGGTGCTCTACCGGGACGGCGACGGCCGGCGGCAACTGCTCTGCGGGGTGTGGCGTACGGCAGCCCTGGCCGGCGCCCTCGACCGGCTCGCCGAGCAGCGGGGCGGGAGCCTGGCCGGTGCCTCGATCCGGCGGCTGGTGGCCGAACTGAGCGTGATCGAGGTCTCCTGGGTCGGATCGGGGCCGCCACCGTGGTTCGACTGCGACACTGACGACGACGTACGCCGGGCCGAGGAGTGGACACGATGACGGTGCTCGACCAGTTCCTGTCGCCGGACCGGATCGCGGTGCGGAACTGATGGGGACGCTCGACGACTGGGTGGGGGCGGCCTGCGCCGAACTGGGGCTGGAGCCGACGGTGGCGGACGTTCCGGTAGTGCTTGACCTGGCCCGGGATGTCGCCCATCAGGTGCTGCGTCCGGGTGCGCCGGTCACCGCGTACCTGCTGGGGATCGCGGTCGGGCGCGGCGCGGACCCGGCGGAGGCGGCCGACCGGCTGTCCGTGCTGGCCCGTTCGTGGCCGCTGCCGGACGGCCCGGCCGCCGCCGACGACGCCGTCTGAGGACGAAGGCTCCCGGCCTCGCCGCCGCCGACGACGCCGTCGGATGACGAAAGCAGCATGGTCCCCGGCGGCGTGGTTCCCGCTCGGCTCCGGCGAGTGTCCGATCCGGGTCGGCGCTATGCCCACCAACCGTCGCGCTGGGTAGGGTGTGGGCTTGACGGACGGAGGCGATCATGAACGCGGAGCACCCCTCGGCGACCGGGTCCGAAGCGACCGAGCCTGCTGCGGCCGAGCCTGCCCTGGCCGGTGACGCCTGGCCGGCCCACCACGACTCGATCCTGCTCGACGAGCCCAGCACCGCCGACCTGCAGGCGAAGGTGACCGAGGCCTGGCAGGAGTTCGCCCGCGCGCTGGCGGTGGCCCTGCGTGAGTTGCCGGCCGGCTCCCGGGTGGAGGTCACCCTCGACCCCACCGCCTCCGGCACCGGTGACGCCATCTACTCGGTCAGCATCGAGGCCGGGGCCGAGGGTCGGATCGGTGCCCGCGCGGTCGGCAACGCGGCCCTGCCGGAGGGTTTCCGGCTCAACCGGGGCGCGGTTGCGGAAATGGTCGCGCTCGGCTGGTCGCCGCCCGGCGTGATCGAGGGCTCCGGGCCGCATTTCGGCCTGCGCAGCGGTACGGCGGAGGCGAGCCGGCTGGCCACCACCGTGGTCCGTACGCTGCGGGACGTCTACGGTGCCCCGCACCCGGCATTCCTGGTCTACCTGGCCCAGAACACCGACGACGAGCCGATCGCGATCGAGCCGCTCGGTACGGCCCGTTCCGCGATCGGCCCGGATCTCGACGAGGAGACCGGTTCCACCGGTGATGTCGAGGCGGACCTGGACGAGGCGCTCGCCGCCGCGCGGGCCGCCCAGGCGGTCGGCGAGGAGGTCATCCCGCTGGAGGAGCGGGTCCGTACCGTCGTCTCGGCGATGATGAAGGCGAACACGGAACAGCTCCAGGTCGACTCCGACGGTGACATCAACATCCGGGCCGGCTCGGCCATGGTTTTCGTTCGGGTACGGGACAATCCGCCGCTGGTCGACGTCTTCTCCCCGATCCTGACCGAGATCGAGCCGACCGAGCAGCTCTACGTGAAGCTCTCCGAGTTGACCAACCGGATGCCGATCGGTCGGCTCTACTGCGCCAACGAGACGGTGTGGGCGTCGATCCCGGTGTTCGGTCGGAACTTCCAGGCGACCCACCTGATGCTCGCCGTACAGGTGATGACCGGGCTCGCCGACGAACTCGACGACCGGCTGCACGGCGAGTTCGGCGGCAAGCGGTTCTTCGGCGAGGGCGACAAGCCGACGAACCGGGCGACGGGCGAGCACCGTACCGGGATGTACCTCTGAGCGATGCCGGTCACGACAGCTCGACCCAGCCCACCGTATCCATCGTGGACAGTTGGCTGGCCTTGAGCCCGGTGTCCGAGACGGTCCAGAGCAGGCCGTTCACCACCAACGATCGCCGGATCATCCCGGTCTTCTCCGAGCCGACCTTCTGGTCGTGTTCGACCACGCCGAGCGGGGTGAACCGGTCCCCGCTGACCCGCAGCGCCAGGGCGCCCCGGGTCGGCATCTTCCCGGTCGCCGGCTCGTACGTGCTCAGCGGCACCACGACCAGGTGTTCCGCCGGCCAGTAGAGGAAGGCGTGCGGGTCGTGCTCGGCCTCCGAGTTGCTCTGCCGGATGTGGTGCTGGGCGAGCCGGTTCGGTCGGGCCAGGTCGGAGACGTCGAAGAGGGAAACCTGGGTGCCCTGGACCCGGCCCTGCTCGGTGGCCTCCTGGCCGATGCCGAGCAGCCGGTTCCCGTCGACCGGGTGCAGGTACGCCGAATACCCGCTGATCTTCAGCTCGCCGACCACCCGGGGAGCGGCCGGACGGGTCAGGTCCACCGTGTACAGCGGATCGGTCTGACGGAAGGTGACGACGTACCCGGTGCCGGCGACGAACCGTACGGCGTAGATCCGTTCGCCCTTGCCCAGCCCGGTCACCCGGCCGGTCTCGGTCAGCTCCGTGCCGTCCGCGCGGAGCACGTACACGGCCGAACTGGACGGCGAGTCGGCACCCCTGGCCTGGCCGGTGGTGGTGGCGACGCGGAGGTGACCGTCCCACTCGGACAGCGCGTACTGATTGATCAGCCAGCCGGGAACGGTGGTGGCGGCGAGGTACCGGGGTGCTCCCGTACCACTGGTGTCGAACTGGTAGATCTCGGTTTTCTCGTCGCGGGGCTGCGGGGCGAAGCCGTCGACCGCCGGTCCGATCGGGAACTGCCAGCGCTGGTCGTTGGTCAGGTAGAGCCGGTCGCCGGTGCTGTAGACGGTGTCGCCGTCGGCGACCACGGTCAGCGGGTCGCCCTCGTCCAGGGTGCTCGCGCCGAGGTCGAAGCTGAGCAGGCTCACCATCGACGTACCGGAGTAGCTGGCCGGTCGGACCAGCCGGTCGCAGCCGACCTGTCCGGCGCGGGTGGTGCCGCCGGTGGTCACCTCGTAGCGGGGTAGCCAGGACTGCGCGGGCGCCGCGTCGATGATGTCGCGGTTGGCCTCGACGCGGTCCGCGTCGCTGCCGGATTCCTTGTGCGGGAAGGCCAGCCGGGGCGCGGACCGCACCACGATCCGGACCGTCGCGCCAACCTGCCGGGCGTCGACCAGGCTGCCGTCGGTCCGGTACTCGGTGAGGATCCGGGGTGCACCGGCCAGGTCGACCAGGATCAGCCGTGGCCCGCTGATCGCGTCCGAGGCCGGCGGCATGCCGTCGGGGCCGGGCACGATGCCGGGCCGCCGGATCTCCGCCGCCGGTATCCCGCCGCCCCAACCGTCGCGAACCAGCACCAGCGCCCGGTCGCCGTGCAGCAGCAGGTCGCTCTCGTTCCACCGACCGGGGTCGTCGGCCCCGAACAGCTCCAGCCGCCCGGTCCGCTGCCGCGTCGCCGGGTCGATCACGTGCAGCACCCCGCCGGAGACCGTGACGATCCGTCGGCCGTCGGTCTTGACCAGATCGGGTTCGTCCACACCGACCTCGTGCGTGTTGGTGCCGGAGTAGCCGGACGCGGTCTCGGCGGAGTCCATGCCGGGCGCTCCGGCGGCGGCGACCGGCGGCAGCGCCGCGTCGGCTGCTATCGCCCGCCGTCCGCCGGTCATCGACGCGTCGCCGAGGGAGCGGTAACCGCTCCCGAAACCCCACGGCCCGACGTACGCCTTCGCGGCCGTCTTGAGCCGGCCCAGCGCGTCCGCGCAGGAGTCGAAGGCGACGAGTTGCCAGCCGGCGGCCGGCACTCCGGAGTCCCGGACGACGGGACGGGCGGTGGGCGTGGGACTGCTCGCGGCGACCAGTGCGAGCGTGCCGACCAGTGCGCAGCCGGCGATGACGGTGACGGGACGAGCGAAACGCCTGCGGGTCATGGCCGGTACGACGCACCGAACGGCTCTCGCGTTCCGCCCTGCCCGACGTTTACCCGCCGCCGGGTCGGCGAGGGGTCAGCGGTCCATCCCGATTTGCGGCGTTGCATCCGAGAGAAATCCCATGCATGCTCTTCGTGACTGCTTCGTCACTGTGTTTCACGAAGAATATCGACAAAGGACGCTAACGCGCGCGTACCGGGAGGTATTGGTGATCGACAACCGCTCGCCACACTGGCACAAGCCCCACTATGCCCAACCGGAGCGCGAGGCGGACTTGTTTGCCGTACTTGACGGGGCGGACGTCTCCGAGCCCGTGCGGGCGGCGGTGGCGCACGCGCTCAAGCGCCCGCCGCAGTTTCCCCGGCAGTCCGGCCCCACCTGGCCCGAGCAGGCCGCGCACACCCGCTACACGCTGCACCTCACCTTCCCGGCGGCCACCCTGGACGAGGCGCGTGCACACGCGGTCAGCTACGCCGAGGGGCTCAGCGTGCTCCGGCCCGAGGTGGGCGTACACGCACCGCTGCTCTCCCGGGCCGACACCTGGAACCACATCGAACCGCTCTTCTGTGGCGCGATCGGCCCGGACGAGGAGGTCTGCGCGGACGTACGCGAACATCCCGGCTTCCACCGGGCGGCCGGCCTCGGGGGTCTGAGCTGGGGCGGCAGCGACGCCAACCCCGGCCTACGCTGACCCCCGGCCCGCCGCCCTGACCGATCGCGCCTGAGCAGGCCCCGCAGCGTCCGCTCAGCCGACCACCGGTGTCGGTGCCGGCGCCGGGACCACGGTCGGCGAGTCGACCAGCCGGGACAGCACGATCATGCTCCGGGTCGAGGTCACGAACGGTTCCGCCCGCAACCGTTCGAGCGCCTGCTCCAGGTGCGTGATGTCGGCGGCGCGCAGGTGCACCAGCGCGTCCGCCTCCCCGGAGACGGTGTACGCGCCGACCACCTCCGGGTGCCGGCGGGTGGCGACGGTGAGCTGTGCCGGGGTGGTCCGGCCGGTGCAGAACAGCTCGACGAAGGCCTCGGTGGTCCAGCCGACTGCGGCCGGGTCGACGACGGTGGTGAATGCCCGGATCACCCCGCCGGCCCGTAGTCGGTCCACCCGGCGCTTGACCGCCGGTGCGGAGAGTGACACCCGGCTACCGATCTCCGCGTACGACTGACGCGCATCCGCCACCAGGGACGCAATGATTCGCTGATCTATCTCGTCTATCTGCAACGTTCCGCCTCTGAGAAGCAACAGATCCGGCTGTTTACGTCGCTCCAGCGTACCTACTCTTGGTATCCGTGAACCAGCGGCGGATCCCGCGAAAGCGGACATTTCTCTTGTGTGCACCGGAGCACTTCGCGGTGCAGTACGTGATCAACCCGTGGATGGATCCCACCGCGCCGGTCGACGTCGAGTTGGCGGTCAAGCAGTGGGACCGCCTACGGGAGACCCTGGTCGGCCTGGGGCACACGGTGCACGTGCTCGACCCCGAGCCCGGCCTGCCGGACATGGTCTTCGCGGCCAACGGCGCCTTCGTGGTCGACGGCACCGCCTACGGGGCCCGTTTCCGGTACCCGCAGCGGACCGCCGAGGCCGCCGCCCACCGGGCGTTCTACGAGGCCCGGGGCTGGCGGTACGTGGCGCCGACCGTCACGAACGAGGGCGAGGGCGACTTCGCCTACCTGCCCGAGGCGTACGGCGGCACCATCCTCGCCGGGTACGGCTTCCGTACCGAGGTGGCCGCGCACGCGCAGGCGCAGGAGGTGCTGGGCCGCCCGGCGATCTCGCTGCGCCTGGTCGATCCCCGGTTCTACCACCTGGACACCGCGCTGGCCGCGCTCGACGACCGGAACATCGCCTACTTCCCCGGCGCGTTCTCGACCGCCGCCCAGCAGGTGCTCGCCCAGCTCTTCCCGGACGCGGTGCTCGCCGCCGAGACCGACGCCCTGGCCTTCGGGCTGAACCTGGTCAGCGACGGCCGGCACGTACTGCTCAACAGCGAGGCGACCGGCCTGGCCGCCAAGATCGAGGCGGCCGGCTACCTTCCGGTCCCGGTCGAGCTGGGTGAGCTGAAGAAGGGCGGCGGCAGCGTCAAGTGCTGCGTCGCCGAACTGCGCCCCTGACCCGGCCTCGGCCGTGGGCACCCGCTCCCGATGCCCACGGCCGACCACCGGTCATCCCCGGCCCACCGTCGCCGGCTCCTAGCCCAGGGTCGCCAACTCGTTGATCAGCACGTTCGAGAGCAGTTGCCCGTCCCGCTGGACCTTGCGCAGGTACCACTTCTGCTGCGGCGTACGGGGCTGGTTGAACTGCCACGGCCCGCGCGGGCTGTCGATCTGACCCACGTTGCCGAGCGCGAGGTTGACCTGCTGCGGCGTCGGTTTCACCCCGGCGATCCGGATCGCCTTGTTCAACACCTGCGCCGCGTCGTACGAGGCCATCGCGTACGTGGTCGGCGAGGCGCCGTGCGCCTTGCGGAACGCGGACGCGAACCGGCGGTTGGCCGCGTTGTTCAGGTCCGCCGAGTAGTTCAGGGCGGTGACGATCCCCTCCGCCTCCTCCGGCTTCAGCTCACTGAGCACCGAACCCTCGGTGAGAAAGCCCGGCGCGTAGATCGTTTTCCGGTAGCCGGAGCCGCGCAACTGCCGGAGGAACTCGACTGCGGCGGCACCGGCATAGAAGCAGAAGATCGCGTCCGGGTTCCGGTCCCGCAGTTGTTCGATCTTGGCCGAAAAGGCGCCCTTACCGGGATTGGTGGAGAACTCCGTCCAGAGCACCGCACCGGCGATCCGCGGGTCGGCGGCACCGAATCCCTGTTGGAAACCGGCCACCGCATCCCGGCCACTCTGCCCGTCCGGCGCGATGATGGTGATCCTCTTCCCGCGCGGCACCTGCTCCGCCACGTACGGGGCCAGTGCGCGTCCGGGCTCGTCGTTCACGTACGAGGTGCGCCAGATGTAGACGACGCTCTGGAGCGTCGCCGGGGAGGCGTTCGAGCCGACCAGGGGCACCTTCGCCTGCTCGACCGCGTCCCGGATGCCGAGCATGACCGACGAGTTCACCACCCCGGTCAGGGCGAGCACGTTCTGCTTGAGCAGGCCGTCCAGGGCCGCCTTGCCGGTCTGCGCGGACTCGCCCTCGTCGGCTTGGACCAGTTCCACCGGGTGCCCGCCGAGCCGTCCCTCGTTGAGTTCGAGGAAGAGCCGGAAACCCTTGACGATCTCGTCACCGATGGGCTTGTAGCCGCCGGTCTGTGGGGCGATGAGGCCGATCTTGACCGGTTGGTCGCTCACCGGGCCGTCGGCCGTCTCCGTTCCGGTGTCGGTACTGCACGCGGCGGCCAGCCCGGTTCCGCCGAGTGCGGCGAAGAGCTTGAGTGCCTGCCTGCGGTCCATTTGCGACACAGATCGTTCCTCCCGAACGTGAATGGGCGGCCCACAGCCCCTCCGCGTTCTACCGGCTCGACGACGCTGCGTCAATGGCGCTCGATCATCTGTTCAGGGAATGGGATGTCACCGGTGGAGCGAGCGCAGTGCGTCGGTCACGGTCGTCCATGCGGCCGATTCGGGATCGATGAGACCGAAATGCTCGCAATCAGGCAGCTCGATCAACCGGCAATTCGGCCCGGCGGCGGCCGCGTACGACCGGCTCATCGCCGCCGGTACCTGCTGGTCGAGCCCACCGTGAACAATCACCGTACGTAACCCGAGCGGTACGTGCCGAGACGGATCCGCGATCGCGTACCGCTCCGGAAACTCCTCCGGGCCCCCGCCCAACAGCCCCACCACCGCGCCCGCGTCGAGATCGAGCCGGTACGCCTCCGCCAGGTCGCTCACCGGCGCCAGCGCCAGCACCCCGCCGACCCGCTCCGGTACCGTCCGCGCGCAGTACAACGCGAGCTGCCCACCGGCCGAGTGCCCCACCAGCACCGGCGGCCCCACCGCCGGCTCGCTCCCGGCCGCCGCCAGCACCCCGGCCACCAGCCCCGGCAGCGCGACAAGCCCCGCCAGCACATCCTCCAGCGTCCCCGGCCACCCGCCACCGGCCTGCCCGAGCCGCCGGTACTCCAACTGCGCCACCGGATACCCCCGAGCGGCCAGATCGGCGGCCAACGGCGAGGTGTGCCCACGGTCGTACTCGGCCCGCCAGAACCCGCCGTGGATCACCACCACCAGCGGCCGGGCCGGACCACCGAGGGCGGCGGGCAGGCGTACGTCGGCCACCTGGTCCGGCCCGTCGCCGTAGGAAACGGTGGCATCCGGTACGGGTGCGACACGGGTGAGCACCGCGCGGGGATCGGAGGGCACGGCCAGACGGTATCCCGGTCCCCGCGGACGACCATCCCCCGGAGTGCACAGAACCGGCTCCCGCGGACGACCGTTCCCCGGAGTGCGCGAAACCGGTCCCGGCGAGCGGCCGGCCCGCCGGCTGCGTGAAAATGGGGGCATGACCGATGCCGCGCGCTCCGCGAACGAGAATGACGAGTCGAGTCGCCCGGGAGCCGGCCGTCCCGGCACCGTGGTGGTGGTCGGCCCGGACGGCCAGCCGGTTGGCGCCGTGCCGGTCGGCGCGGACGCGCAGGGCGAGGATCCGGGCAGCCTGATCGAGCAACCGGCCAAGGTCATGCGGATCGGCAGCATGATCAAGCAGCTGCTGGAGGAGGTCAAGTCCGCCCCGCTGGACGAGGCGAGCCGGCAGCGCCTACGCGAGATCCACCAGCGCTCGATCGTCGAGCTGGAGGACGGCCTCGCCCCGGAGCTCCGCGAGGAACTGGAGCGCCTCTCCCTCCCGTTCGAGGAGGGCGTCACCCCCAGCGAGGGTGAACTCCGCGTCGCCCAGGCCCAACTCGTCGGCTGGCTCGAAGGGCTGTTCCACGGCATCCAGGCCGCCCTGGTCGCCCAGCAGATGGCCGCCCGACTGCAACTGGAACAGATGCGCGGCGGCCGCCCCGCCCTGCCCAGCGGCCCCCAGGGCGCCAACCTCATCCCCGGCACCCCCGGCCAAACCCTCGACAACCCCAACACCGGTCAGTACCTCTAACCCAGCCGCCCGCTTGCGCCGACACCGCTACCAACGCGACCACCGCAAGCTGCGAAGGGATTTGGGGGGGGGGGGGGGGGGGGGGGGGGGGGGGGGGGGGGGACGGCCAGGGGGCGCCGACCCCGCACACCACCCAGC
>NZ_JBVJHT010000001.1:73820-121969 GCF_055586685.1 Micromonospora sp. NPDC049529 | reverse complement strand
GGGGTGGGGGGTGGGGGCCGGGTGGGGGGGGACGGGGGAACGGAGGGGGGGGCAACCCCCCCCCCCAAACTCCCCCCACCCCAAGCCGCTACAAGAACAACGATTCCAGGTAAGAAGCCACGCCATCCTCGTCGTTCGAGCCGACAACAACATCGGCAACCGACAACACCGAGGGGTGGGCGTTGGCCACCGCGACGGCCCGCCCCGCCCAAGACAGCATCGGCAGATCGTTCGGCATGTCCCCGAACGCCACGACCTGCTCGGCACTCACCCCGTGCCGCGCGCAGAGCCACGCCAACCCGGCCGCCTTCGTCACTCCCGCCGCCGAGATCTCGACCAACCCGGAGTTGGACGAGTGCGTCGCCTCGGCCAGGCCCGCCACGGCCCCGGCCACCACCTTGACGAACACGTCCGGATCCTGGGTGCCGGCACGCGCGAGCAGCTTGACCGCCGGTACGGAGAAAAGCTCCTCCGGTGACTCGATGCTCCGGATGTCCGCCATGTCGCCGTCCCAGCGCAACGGCCAGTCGACCTCGTGCCGCATCTGCCGACCGTCGGTGACCTCGACCGCGAGCCGTACGCCGGGCACCTCCGCCCGGAGCCGGCGGGCCACCTCGGCCAGCAGTTCGGGGGCGAGCGGGTCGGCCCGCAGCACCACGTCCTCGTCCGGGTCGTAGACCACGGCCCCGTTGGCGCAGACCGCCGGTACGGTGGCCCGCAGTTGCTCGTACACGCCGTTGAGCCAGCGGATCGGCCGGCCGGTGACGAGTACGACCTGCGCCCCCGCCGCCGTGCTGCGGGCGAGCGCGTCGGCGGTCCGTGCGCTGACCGTCCGGTCCCGGCGGAGCAGGGTGCCGTCCAGGTCGGTGGCGATCAGGCGGGGCGGTTGATCCATCAGTGCGACAGTAGCCGGTCCAGGTAGACCGCGACCCCGTCGTCGTCGTTGCGCAGGGTGATCTCGTCGGCGATCGAGCGGACCGTCGGGTGGGCGTTGGAGACGGCGACCCGACCCCAGCCGGCCCACTCGAACATCGGCAGGTCGTTGGGCATGTCGCCGAAGACGAGGACCTCGGCCGGGTCGACCCCGAGTCGTTCGGCCACCACGGCCAGTCCGGTGGCCTTGTCCACCCCGGCCGGGCTGATCTCGATGAAGCCCTGCCCGGCCTGGGTGATGGTGGCCTGCTCCGGTGGCACGATCCGGCGGGCGGCGGCGAGCAGCGCGTCGACGTCGTGGCCCGGCGTACGGGCGAACGCCTTGATCACTTCGCTGGCGCAGCAGTCGAGCCGGGACCGGGCCTCGAACCGTTCCGGGTACGGCCAGCTCGGGTCGTAGTCACCCCAGAGCGGCGCGTCCACGGCGTCCAGCGCCTCGACCATGACGGTGAGCGGGCCGACCTCGGCCTCCAGGGCGCCGAGCAGGGCGGCGAGGGTTCCGCCGGGCAGCCGCTCGTCGCGCAGAACCACCGGCCCGAGCGGGTCGGTCTGGTCCACCACCCAGCCGCCACCGGCCATCACCAGGAAGTCGGCGGCCCGGATGTCGTTGCGGGACAGCTCGGCCAGGCGTGGGCCACGTCCGGTCGCGCCGACCACCGGGATCCCGGCGGCGCGTACCCGGTCGAGGACCTCGTGGGTGAAGGCCGAGACCGTGTCGTCGCTGCGTACCAGGGTGCCGTCCAGGTCGGTGGCCACCAGCTTGGGTAGTCCGGGTCGCGGCATGATTCCTCCCTCGCCCCGCCACCTCCGCCGACCCGGTCGAACTGGTGGGATTCGCCCAGTTCCGAGGGTCTGTCCGTGGCGACGGGGGAGCAACCGTATCTCACGCCGTGCTACGTGCCCATGACTTCCGTGCTAATACTCCCGTACCAGCGTGCAGGTGCCGGATGGCCGAGCCGACCATCCGGCACCCGGTGTCCGCTTTCGGATCAACGCGGTTCGAGGACGTCCCGGCCGCCGAGGTACGGCTGGAGCGCCTTGGGGACCCGTACCGAACCGTCCGGTTGCTGGTGGTTCTCCAGGATCGGAACCAGCCACCGGGTGGTGGCGAGGGTGCCGTTGAGCGTGGCGGCGAACTGCGGCTTGCCGTCCGCGTCCCGGTAGCGGACGTTCAGCCGGCGAGCCTGGAAGCTGGTGCAGTTCGAGGTCGAGGTGACCTCCCGGTATCGCCCCTGCGACGGCACCCACGCCTCGCAGTCGAACTTGCGGGCGGCGCTCGACCCCAGGTCACCGGCTGCCACGTCGATCACCCGGTACGGGATCTCGACCTTGGCCAGCATCTCCTCCTCCCAGGCGAGCAGCCGCAGGTGTTCGTCGGCGGCCTGCTCCGGCCGGCAGTAGGAGAACATCTCGACCTTGTCGAACTGGTGCACCCGCATGATCCCCCGGGTGTCCTTGCCGTACGAGCCGGCCTCCCGGCGGAAGCAGGACGACCAGCCGGCGTAGCGCAGTGGCTCGCCGTCCAGCTTCAGGATCTCCTCCGAGTGGTACGCCGCCAGCGGCACCTCGCTCGTCCCGACCAGGAAGATGTCGTCGGCGTCGAGCCGGTAGACCTCGCTGGCGTGCGCGCCGAGGAAACCGGTGCCCTCCATCGACTCCGGCTTGACCAGCGCCGGGGTGATGGCCGGGATGAAGCCGTACTCGACCGCCTGGGCGATGGCGAGCTGGAGCATGCCGAGCTGGAGCAGCGCTCCGACCCCGGTCAGGAAGTAGAACCGGCTGCCCGAGACCTTGGCGCCGCGTTCCATGTCGATCGCCCGCAGCGCCTCCCCGATTTCGAGGTGGTCGCGCGGGTTGTCGATCGCCGGCCGCTCGCCGACCTCGCGCAGCACGACGTAGTCGTCCTCGCCGCCGGGCGGGGCGCCGGGCTGGACCACGTTCGGAACCGCGAACTGCGCCCGGCGCAGCGCCGCCTCGGCCTCGGTGACGGCCGCCTCGGCCGCCTTCACCTCACCGGAAAGCTCCTTCGTACGCGCCAGCAGCGCGGTCCGCTCGTCCCCGGTGGCCTTGGGCATCTGCTTGCCGAGCTGCTTCTGCTCGGCCCGCAGTGCCTCGAACCGGCCGACGACGGACCGCCGCTGCTCGTCGGCGCGGAGCAGGTCGTCGACGACCGACTCGGACTCGCCACGGGCACGCTGGCTGGCACGGACGGTTTCCGGTTCGTCGCGAAGCAGACGCAGGTCAATCACGGGAAGTGAGCCTACCGGGAAGCGCCGGCCGGCTTCACCGCGATATCTCGCCGCCGGAGCCGACGCGGGACCGGTCGGGCGACCCTCGGCCCGCGATCGCCGGTGGTCAGCGGGCGTCGGGCTGTTCGGGCGAGGCGAACGGGGTGGTCGGACCGACCGTCAGGTCGCGCGGCGGTTCGTCCAACTCGTCGTCGGCGTCGCCGCTCCCGGTCGGGCGGCGCCAGGAGAAGGCCGGTTCCCCGGCCGGGTCCGCCGGCTCGGTCTCCTCCGACCCGGCCGCCACCGACACCGGCGAAACCTGGTCGGGTCCGATCAGCCGCCCGGCGAGGTACAGGGCGAACCCGAGCACCGCCGTGCCGACGTACGCCATCAGCAGTCCCCGGCCGTACTCGATCCGCAGCCCGGTGTCCTCACCCAGCCCGAGCCGGGAGACGTCGTCCAGGGTCAGCGAGGCGGCGACGAGTACGGCGAGCACCGTACCGCTGATCGCCAGGCCGACCACCCGGACGTTGCGCCGTACGGCGGCCGTCCCGAAGAGCACCAGGGCCAGGCAGCCGATGATGGCGAAGACCCCGACCAGGTACGCGATGCCGAAGTTCGCCGAGTCGGAGACGCCGATCGGGGTCCGGCCGATGGTCCCGCCGTCCGGGCCGAAGTTAGGCGCCAGCATGATCGTCCACTCGCCGACCAGCGAGGCGAAGACCGCGGCCGCCCCGACTGCGGCCACCGCCGGCACCAGCCGGGGGTCCCGACCGAGTCGGGCCAACAGGTCGCCCCGGCGACCGGGCCGGTGCGGCTCGTCCTGGTCGCCCCACTCCACCATGGCGACGTCGTCCGACCGGACATCCTGCCGGGGGATCGGGTACTCCTGGGACATGGCCGAGCCCTTTCCGGGTAAGCGCGGTCCTGTCCCGCATCATGACACAGCTTCCTGACCGCGCCCGGGAACGCCGCCGGCACACTGTGTCCATGGTCCCGCCCCGCTTCGTCGCGTTGCCGGCCGCTTTGCACTAGCGTCGTGGGCATGCCTATCCGTACTTCTTCCGCCCGCTGGCAGGGCAACCTGACCGAAGGTTCCGGCACGATCCGCACCGGCAACGGCGGACTCGAGGGGAACTACTCATTCAAGTCCCGGTTCCAGGAGGGCGAGGGGACCAACCCCGAGGAGCTGATCGGCGCGGCTCACGCCGGCTGCTTCTCGATGGCCTTCTCCAAGGCCCTCGCCGACGCCGGCTTCACGCCCACCTCGGTGGACACCACGGCAAAGGTCCACCTCGACAAGACCGACGCCGGTTTCTCGGTCACCCGGATCGACCTCGAAACCGTCGGGGACGTGCCGGGCGTCGACGAGGCCGAGTTCCAGAAGCTGGCCGAGGCCGCCAAGGCGAACTGCCCGATCTCCCGGCTGCTCTCGCCCGGCGCCGAGATCTCCCTGGTCGCCACCCTCTCCGCCTGATCGGGTCCAGCTGACCCGAACCGCCGAGCGCGGTGTTCACGGCACCTCCCGTACGCGTCGGCAGACCGGCGGTACGGCTGCCGGGGCACCGCGCTCACCCGTACCGCACGTTCGACGCCCGCCGGGCCCCCGCCGATCGGGCACAATGGTGAGCGTGCCGGTCGAGATGAGCCGAGAGCGTTTCGAAGAGCTGGTCGGCGAGGCACTGGACGAGGTGCCCGAGGAGTTGCTCCGGTTGATGAGCAACGTGGTGATCCTGGTCGAGGACCACTCGCCCGAGGGCGGCCCCGAACTGCTCGGACTCTACGAGGGCCACGCGCTGACCAGCCGGGGCTGGGACTACGCGGGCGTACTGCCCGACCGGATCTTCATCTACCGCTATCCGATCCTGCGGATCTGCCGGGACGACGACGAGGTGATCGACGAGATCGCGGTCACCGTGGTGCACGAGATCGCGCACCACTTCGGGATCGACGACGAGCGCCTGCACGCCCTCGGCTGGGGCTGAGCGGCCGATCTCGGCCGTCCGGGGGTAGCCCCCGGTTGCGTCCGGTGCCTACCCTCGGGCCACAACCCCGACCAGGAGGAACACCCATGCGCAGCGCGCTGTTCTCGGCAGAGAATCTGGAGAAGGAGTCCGACCAGCCCGGCCTGCGGCTGCAGAACTCCAAGATGCTGAAGATCGAGCTGAACGGCGAGGCGATGGCCCGCGTCGGTTCGATGGTGGCGTACCAGGGGCAGGTGCAGTTCCAGGCACTCGGCTCCGGCGGCCTCGGAAAGTTCCTCAAGCAGAAGCTCACCGGCGAGGGTGTGCCGCTGATGAAGGTCACCGGCCGGGGCGACGTCTTCCTCGCCGACTACGCCAGCGACGTACACCTGATCGACCTGGAGCCGGGCGACGCGTTGTCGATCAACGGCTCCAGCGTGCTCGCCTTCGACTCCACCCTCCAGTACGACATCCGGATGGTCGGCGGCGCCGGCATGGCCTCCTCCTCCGGCCTGTTCAACTGCGTGTTCACCGGCTACGGCCGGATCGCGATCACCACCAAGGGCACCCCGGTCGTGCTCAACGTCGACCAGCCGACGTACGTCGACCCGCAGGCGGCGGTCTGCTGGTCGGCGAGCCTGCAGACCGGCTACCACCGGGCCGAGCAACTCGGGCTCGGCACCCTGCTCGGCCGCCGTACCGGGGAGGCGTTCACGATGAGCTTCGCCGGGCAGGGCTTCGTGGTGGTGCAGCCGTCGGAGGAGCCGCCGGTGCAGGGCAGTGGCCAGCAGGAACAGCAGGGCGGACTGCTGGGCAACCTGCTGAGCTGAGCCGGCGTCCCGGGCGCGGGGTGGCCGTGCGACGGTCCCCCGCGACCCGTCGGGTCAGCCGAGGTCGCCGCTGCGCAGCCGGGTCAGCCAGGCGGTCGCGTCGGCGTAGTCGGCGTCGGAGAGGCCCGGTGGCGCCGGCACCGGGCGTTCGTGCGGCGCCACCCCCCAGCGGTGCCGGGGGTACGAGCCGAGGAAGCGCACCTCGGCGCAGATCCGGCGGAGTCCGCGCAGCGCCTCGCCGACCCGGTCGTCGGCGACGTGTCCGGTGCAGTCGAGGAAGAAGACGTACCGGCCGAGGGCTTCGCCGGTGGGGCGGGACTCGATCCGGGTGAGGTTCACCCCGCGTACGGCGAGTTCCATCAGGACCGCCAACAGCGCGCCGACCCGGTCGTGGGCGATGAAGACGGCCAACGAGGTCACGTCGTCGCCGGTCGGCGGCGGGGGTGTCGTCGGCCGGGTGACCAGCACGAACCGGGTGACCGCGTCGCCGTGGTCGGCGATTTTCTCGGCGAGTACGGTCAGCCGCTGCCGGGTCACCCCGATCGGCGCGCAGATGGCGGCGTCCTGTTCCCCGGCGGCTGCGGCCGCGGCGGCTGCCCCGTTGGAGAGCACGTCGACCACCGTGGCGTTCGGAAGCTGCTCCCGCAGCCAGCCCCGGCACTGGGTGGACGCCTGCGGGTGGGCGGCCACGGTACGGATCTCGGTCAGCGACCGACCCGGCCGGGCGGCGAGCACGAACTCGACCGGCAGCACCACCTCGCGGGCGATCATCAGCGGTGCGCCGTCGACGATCTCGTCGAAGGTCACCCCGACCGCGCCGCCGATGGAGTTCTCCAGTGGCACCAGCGCCGCGTCGGCGTCGTCGTCGCGGACCGCGTCGAGGGCCTCCGGCACGCTGCGCGCCGGCGTACGGCTGCCCCGCTCGGCGGCGGGCAGGGTACGCAGGGCCTGCTCGGCGAAGGTTCCTTCGGGGCCGAGGTAGACGAACCGGGTCGGCGGTGTGCCGGGCATGCGGTCCAGCCTACGCACCCGTGGTGGGCGGCGCGCTGGTGTACCCGCCGGTGCCCACCGGTGGCGGGGTTTCGCAGGCGGCGGTCCGGATGCCGGCGGGTGCCCCGGTCCGTACCGGGATGCTGCACACGTCGGTACCGGCGGTGACCAGCACCAATGCGGTGGCCGGCCCCCGGGACACCACCTGCCACGGGCCCCGGTCGCCGACCTGGACCACGGTGTACTGCCAGTCGCCGGCGCAGAGCGGGCCGGGTGCCGGCACGGTCAGGGTGACCCCGCGCGGGATTCCGGTGGACGACCGGCGGAGCAGGGCGACCACCTGGTCGGCG
This sequence comes from Micromonospora sp. NPDC049529, assembly GCF_055586685.1. Lineage (NCBI taxonomy): Bacteria > Bacillati > Actinomycetota > Actinomycetes > Micromonosporales > Micromonosporaceae > Micromonospora > Micromonospora sp. NPDC049529. The sequence continues at coordinate 114,674 of NZ_JBVJHT010000001.1, read as the reverse complement.
GTGGGTTTGCCCTGGCACCCGACAACGGTGTTCTCGCCGAACAGCGACGTGGGGCTCGGCGTGGTGCCGGGCGTGGGGGTACGGGGTGCGGCCGGCGTGCTCGTCGGCGTGGGATGTGCGGTGGCCGACGGCAGTGCGCTGCCGGGCGGCTTGCGTAGCTCGGGCGGGGTGCCGCAGCCGGCCGGGACGACGCAACCGACGAGCAGCCCACCGGCGAGTAGCCGGCGGGCCACGGTGGTACGGATGGTTGGTGCGCGGAGCACGGGCCGATTCCTTGCGCCGGGGCCGAAAAGCCGATCAGGTGACCGGGCCCCCATGGTATTGCCTGCGACCGGGCGTAGGTAGATCTCTCAGCCGGAGACGCGGTGCCCGGCGTGGGTCAGGGTGGCCAGGGCCTCGGCGAGCCGGACCGCCGGCACCATCAGGTAGTCGGTGTCGTAGGTCGAGAACGCGAAGATGTTGACCCGCGCGTCGGCGAGCGGTACGACCAGCGAGGCCAGGATCCCGGTGAGCGCCATGTCGAGCGGGCCGGCCACCCGCAGGCAGCGCCACGGGGTCTCGACGGTGGCCTCGACCGGCGCCCGGTCGGCCCGGCAGATGATCGACACCTCGTCGGCGGTCCAGGTCACCGACAGCACACCGGACTCCGCCGCACCACTCAGCAGGCCGGTGGGGAGCGACGAGCCGGCCGGCAGCCGGCACACCGCGTACTCCTCCGGAAGCAGAGCGATATCCAACATGAGGGCACCTTACGGTGAGCCTGGTCGGCCGCCCAACTCCTTACCGTGCGGCGAGCGACACAGTGGGTCGGGTGGTCAGACCTTGGCGAAGAAGGTAAGGGAGCCGGCGACCTCGCCCGCGACGAGCAACGGCGTCGAGATCGCGTCCACCGTGTTGTCGGTTGTCGGGCCGGTGCCGGACTGGACCCGGAGGAGGCCGCGGGTGAGTCGGCCGGAGCTGAGCGCGAGCAGCGGCGGGATCTTGTCGACCTCCTGCTCGTTCAACTCGCCCCGGGCGGCGGTGAAGTCGAGCAACCGCAGCTCACCGTCGAGCAGCGGGGTGCCGACCACCTTCGCGGGGGCGCTGAGGCCGAGCAGGGTGCAGCAGGAGCCGGAGATCGCGGTGATGGTGGTACGGATGTCGATGAGCAGGCACGGTTCGGCCGCTCTGGACACGCTCGCGGACCAGTGGGCGAAGCTGTCGGACTCATACCCCGTCGAAGTGTCCGTCGTCGGTGAGACGAACGCCTCGGTGAGTGAGAGTTCGACGTGGGCCACCGCGCCTCCTATGCACTCCACCGGTCGGACCCACGCTAGCCGATGACGACGGTGTGGCGCTTACCCCCGGTGGGGCCGTCGCGACGGCGAGCCATGACAGCACCCGATCCCGGGCAGGACCCAGTGATGTCACGGGGGCGAAAGCGGACTCTCGCCCCGATAGGTGACGCTGGCTGGTGACGTTACCGGTGGCTGGCCCGCTTGTCAGCGGCCGTTCGGCCGTCCTCGTACCAACGGTAGTCCGCCGCTGACCGGTAGGGGCCGTTCAACCAGGTCGAAGGCGCCTGCGCGACCTGGGAGAGTTTTTCGGCGGTGGCGGCGCTGATCCGCGCGCCGCCGGCCACCAGGAGCCGGTCCAGTTCGCGGTGGGTCGCGACCAGACACTCCTTCGGCAGGCCGTAGACGCTGATCACGCCGGAACCGACGAAGGTGAGCACGGGGGTGACGGGCACGCTCAGGCCGACCGCGGTGGAGAGCGCCTTGCTCGCCCGCTTGGCGTCCCGACGCGCCTCGGCGACGTAGTTCGGGCGCTTACCGTTGATCTGGACCACGTCCCCGGCGATCATGACGCGGGCCCGGCCGTGGTCGGCGATGGTGACCGCGAACAGTCCGCTGGGCCCGATGGCGAGGAAGCTGGCCCGGTCGTCGCGAGCGCCACGGTCGAGGACCGGGGTCGCGCCGGACATGTCGGCCCGTGGTACGTCGATCACGTGCCAGGAGGGACCGAGGTGGTCGAGCTGGTTGAGTGCGCGTGCACCGGCCGCTTCGAGCCGGCGGGCCTCGCGTTCGGCGCGGCGACGGCGGGCCCAGTCCAATGGGGTGGGTCGGACTGCTTCGAGCTCCCCGGACGGCCCGTGGGGTTGCGGGGCGGGTAGGGCCCGAGCGGTGGGAACCGCGCGGCGCGCAGGAAACACAGTCATCGTGACCTCCGGCAAAAGGTCCCTCGGGTTATGTCTTCACTACCGTACGTGGCCGCACCGGTGGTTCTGCAAGGCGAACCGCTGAGTGAGTATGGATGAATGCCATATTCATGCCCAGCCCGTTTTCCCGGATGGTGACAAGTCCTGCCCTACGCTTCGATGGTGACACACTACGTCGACAGTGAGGTAGGTCGTCTTCGTACGGTGCTGCTGCACCGCCCCGGCGGCGAGCTTGCCCGGCTCACGCCCCGGAACAACGGTTCACTGCTCTTCGACGCCATCCCATGGGTTGGACGGGCGCAGGAGGAGCACGACGCCTTCGCCGCCGCGCTCGCCTCCCACGGGGTCGAGGTGCTGTACCTCGGAAACCTGCTGGCCGAGACGCTCGCCCTGGCCGACGCCCGAGCCGAACTGACCGAACAGGTGCTCGCCGACCCCCGGCTCGGTGAGACGCTGCGGCGGCGGGTGGCGGACCACCTGACCTACCTCGACCCGGCCGCGCTGGCCGGCGTACTCATCGCCGGGCTGGCGCACGAGGAACTCCGTACGAGCTGGGACCGGCCGGGCGGGTTGGTCTACACGTTGCTCGACCGGCACGACTTCGTCATCGACCCGTTGCCCAATCTTCTCTTCACCAGAGATTCATCCACCTGGATTCGGGACCACGCCGCAGTGACGAGTCTCACCATGCCGGCCCGGCAGCGGGAGACCTCGCTGACCGACGCGATCTACCGGCACCACCCCCGCTTCGGCGGCACGCCGTTCGTCTACCAGTCCGGCCTGGAGCGGATCGAGGGCGGCGACGTGCTGCTGCTCGCCCCCGGCGTGATCGCGGTCGGCGTCGGTGAGCGGACCACCCCGGCCGGTGCCGAACGGCTGGCCCGCCGGGTCTTCGCCGCCGACCTGGCGCACACCGTCCTGGTGGTGCCGATCGCGCAGGAGCGCGCCACCATGCACCTGGACACCGTCTGCACCATGGTCGACACCGACATGGTGCTGATGTACGCCAACGTCGCCGACACCCTGACGGCGTACACCGTGGTCGCCGGCCCCGACGGCGAGCCACAGGTCGACGGCCCGGCGTCGTTCCTGCGGGCGGCGGCCGACGCGATGGACCTGGACACCCTGCGGGTCATCGACACCGGTCTCGACCCGGTCACCGCCGAACGGGAACAGTGGGACGACGGCAACAACACCCTGGCCCTGGCACCCCGGCTCTGCGTCGCCTACGAACGCAACGTGGAGACGAACGCGCAGCTGGAGCGGGCCGGGATCGAGGTCATCCGGATCGCCGGTTCCGAACTCGGCTCCGGCCGTGGCGGCCCGCGCTGCATGTCCTGCCCGCTGGTGCGCGACCCGCTCCGGTGACGGCGCGGCTGCGGGAGCCGCGCCGTCCGGGCTCAGCGCAGGGTCAGTTGGCGGCCGACCAGGCCCTGCCGGGCGCGGCGGGCGGCGCCGTCCAGCGGTGCCGATTCGGCGAGCGCGGTCGCGTACCGCTTGGCGAAGTCGGCCAGCGGGGTCTCCCACTCGTCCGCCTCCGGGTCGCGGGGCAGGTCCCAGACCGGTACGAGGCGGCCGTGGGCCCGGAACATGCCGGCGAACCGGGTGCCCTCGCCCAGGGTCAGCTCACCGGCCGCGCTGAGCCGGGACAGCGCGTCGAGCGCGGCGTCCTCGTCGTCGGGGAGCACCCAGCGCACGTGGCTCTTCTCCGGCACCCGGCACCAGTACGCGGCCGGAGCGGCGGCCAGCCGTACGGTCGGGTAGATCGACGCGTTCGCCCGTTCCAGCGACGCCTGCACGGTCGGGTCGTCGGCGGCGTCGGCGTCCAGCCAGAAGTCGAAACCCTCGTGCATGGTGATGTCGAGCCGGTCGGTCACCAGCAGGTCCTGCAACCGGGGTCCGACGCCGGGCAGCGGCGGCACCGACACCTGCTTGCCGGGTTCGGCGTCCAGGGCGGCGAGCAGCGCCACGGCGAGGTCCCGGGAGACGTCACCGGACTGGTCGTGCCGTTGTAGGCCGATGAAGACCCGGCCGTCCGGTTTGGTCATCGCCGGCCAGGCCATCGGGAGCACGGTGGAGAGCGTCACCGGGCGGTCACCGTACTGCTCGACCAGGTCCGGGGTGAGCCGCAGCGGGGCCGACGCGGCCGGTACGAGCTCGCGCAGGGCGATCCACTCCGCCTCGTCGGCGAGCCCCTCGAACGGCCGGGGCACGAAGACGTCGCGGATCTTCTCCCGCTTCTCCTTCGCCCGCTGGCCGCCGGCCGCAGTGCTGTTCGAACCGGCAACGGCCGCAGACCCGGTTTGCTTTCGACGCTTGCTCACGGCGAGACAGCCTAGAGGATCGGGCTGCGACCGCGGGCGGCTCGGCCCGGTACGGACCGGATCGGCCCGCTGTGGGGCCGACCGGAGCGGCTCAGTGCAGGGCGACCAGACGGTCCACGGCGGGGGTGGCGAGTTCGGCCCAGACGCTCTGCCCGAGACCGTCCCGTTCGACCCCCCACCCGGTGGTGAGCGCGGTCACGATGTGCAGGCCCCGGCCGTCGACGGCGTCCAGGCCGACCGTCCGGATCCGGGGCGATGTGCTCGCCCCGCCATCGGTGACCCGGATCGCGACCACGTCGGTGCCGGGACCGTGACGCAGCCGCCAGGCCACCCGGACCACGCCGCCCGGTAGCGGCTCGGCGTGCCGTACCGCGTTGCCGACCAGTTCGGCCAGGACAGCGACGACGTCGGCGAGCAGTTCGGCCGGGATCACCCCGGAAAGTTCCGTGGCCAGCCGCTGGCGGGCCGTCCGTGCACCGCTCGCCTGGTGCGGCACGACGACACACCAGGAGCGTTCAGCGATCCCCGTAACCACGGACGTGCCTCCTCGGACACCGCCGGAATCCATCGGCGCGGATCACCCTCTCGGCAGCCGCACCTCTGCGACCGTACCGCCCCCGGCCCTGGGTCGCAGGGAAACCCATCCATTCTGTCGTTCGACGATCCGGCGGACCAGGTAGAGGCCGAGGCCGGCGCCGGGATAGCGCCGCCGGTCACCGGACTCGCCCTGCCAGAACCGGTCGAACGCCCGCTCCACATGCTCGGGTCGGATGCCGACGCCCCGGTCGCTGACCCGGAACGCCACCGTGTGCCGGTCGGCCTCGGCGCGCAGCTCGACGGGGGAGTCGGGGGGCGAGTACTTGTCCGAGTTGGTGGTCAGTTCGGTCAGCACGGTGGCCAGGCTGGCCCGGTCGCCGAGCGCCTTGGGCAGATCCGCCGGTAGCGCGAGGACCAGTCGGCGGCGCAGCTGCGCGGGCAGGTCGGCCACCGCCGCCCGCAACGCCTCGACCAGGTCGAACGGTACGGGGTTGGCGCCGCCCACGGGGCCCGCGTCGTTGGCCGCCGAGAGCAGTCGGTCGACCAGTCGGGCGAGTTCACCGGCCCGCTGCCCGATCACCCGGGCCGCCTGGCGCCGGTCCGGTTCGGAGAGTGAGTCCCAGTGGTCGGTGAGCGTGTCGGCGTACCCCTTGATCACCGTGACCGGCGTACGGAGTTCGTGGCTGGTGACGGCGACGAACAGGTCGGTGTCGTGGTCCTGCCGGAACTGGTCGGTGACGTCCCGGAAGGTGACCACCCGGGAGATGGCGGCGCCGGGCAACTCGCCCGATGTGATCTTGAGCCACCGCCCGTCCGGCAGCCGGTGGTCGAGCACCTGTCCCGGCGGCGGCAGCGGGAACGGCAACGGCCGGTTGAGCACCTGGGCGGCGGTCCGCCCGACGATCTTCTCCGCCGCCGGGTTCCAGAGCCGGACCAGGCCGTCCCGGTCGGCGATGGCGAGCCCGTCGGCGAGCGCGGCCACCACCGGCCCGTCCCCGTGTACGGGCAGCCCCGCCTGGTCGCCGTACATGTGCGCGACACAGGAGGCGAGATACGTCAGCACACTGCGGTACTCCGTACCGCAGTGGTCGTCGCCGTCCGGATAGAGGGCGTGCAGGCTGCCGATCATCACGCCGCCGATCTCCGCCCGCGCGACCACCATCCGGCGCAGATCCGACCCGTCGGGCTGGCGGGCGAGTTCCCAGGAGAGGGCGTCGACCCGCATGTCCTGCACCCGGGGGCCGTGCCGCAGCCGGTCGGTGGCCGGGTCGTCGAGCGGCACCGGCCGCCCGAGCGCCCACTCGGCGGCACCGGTCGCGGCGATGATCCGACCCCGGGTGGGGCCGTACTCCACAAAGGCCATGCCGGCCGCGTCGACGGTCCGCTGGGCGACCCGGAGCAGGTGACCGAGGACCGGCAGTGCGGCGTCACCGGAATTGATCATCTCGATGACGACGGTGTGGCCGGCAACGAGCGCGGGGTAATCGGGGCGGTCCGGCATGGCCCCGAGTCTGCCTTCTCCGGTCGGCTTTGGGCAGTCCCGGTCCTCCGGTCAGCGCCCCAACCGGTCGAGAACCAGTGCCGGACGGTCGGTGATGATGCCGTCCACTCCCTGGTCGAGGACCAGATCCAGATCGGCCGGCTCGTTGACCGTCCAGACATAGATCCGGTTCCCGGCGGCGCGCAACGCCGGCACCAACCGGGGACGGGCCCGGAGCAGACCGACGCCGGGGCCGGCGATCCGGGCGCCGAACGGCAGCCGGCCCATCCGCAGCCAGGGCGGCAGCACTTCGAGCAGGAGCACCGTGGGCAGCCGGGGTGCCAGTTCGCGGATCCGGCGTACGGCCAGCGGCGAGAACGACATGACGGTGACCCGTACGGGATCGTCTGGGCCGGCGCCGACCAGCCCGTGCCGGCGGAGCAGCTCGACCAGCCGGCGCTCGACGTCGGCCCCGTACCGGGTGGGGTGTTTGGTCTCGATCAGCAGCTCGACCGGGCGACCGGCGGCCCGGACGGCGGCCAGCAGCCGGTCGAGGGTGAGCAGCCGGGTCCGGGACGGGTCGGCCGGTACGTCGGTCGGCAGGTCCTCGCCGGCCGGTGCGGTGTGCCACGAGCCGAAGTCGAGCTGGTCCAGCTCGGCGAGGGTGCGCGTGCTCACCAGCCCGGTGCCGTTGCTGGTCCGGTCCAACCGCCGGTCGTGTACGCAGACCAGGTGCCCGTCGCGGGTCAGCCGGACGTCGCACTCCAACCCGTCGGCGCCCTCGTCGAGCGCCCGCAGGTACGCGGCCAGGGTGTGTTCGGGCAGCACCGCGGAGGAACCGCGATGGGCGAACACGAGCGGGCCGGCCATCTCAGATGACTCGGGCCGGCTGCCCGTTCTCGCTGGTCACCGGCCGGCCGGAGGCGGCCCACTGCTGCATGCCGCCGTCGAGGTTGCGCACGTTGTCCCAGCCGTTGGCGAGCAGGTAGGAGACCACCTGACCGGATCGGCCGCCGGACCGGCAGACCACGACCACGTCCTGGTCGGTGGGGAGTTCGGCGAGCCGGGCCGGCACCTCCATCATCGGCAGGTGGTGGGCGCCGGGCGCGTGGCCGGCCGCCCACTCGTCGGGTTCGCGCACGTCGAGCAGGTACGCCTCGTCGTCGACCTCGGACACCGTCACGGTGGGGATTCCTGATCCGTTCACGGCACCCAGCCTAGAGCCAGGCCGGCCGACCCGGCGCGTCCGGGCGGGGCGAGCCCTACAGTCTGTTCACCCATTTTGGGTTCGCCTGTACCCATCCGTCCAGATCGGGGCCGCGCAGCGACTGGAACAGTCCGGCCGCGCCCTCGTCCAGCACCACGTACGACGTGTCGCCGATCATCTCCGAGCGGGACGGCACCTGGATGCCCTTCATTGCCTCGGGGCGGAGCCCGCGCAGGCCGAACAGGATGTCCTGGGTCGGTTTGCCGTTGGTGTCGACGGTCAGCGAGGCGCCGACCGCGCGGATCACCTGGTCGAGCTTCATCGGGTTGGTACGCAGGTCACTGGCGCTGGCCTTGTCCATGATCGCCCGGAGCAGCTGCTGCTGGTGCCGCTGCCGGTCGAAGTCGCCCGCCGGCAGGTCGTACCGCTGGCGGGCGTAGTCCAGCGCGGTCGCCCCGTTCATCTCCTGGCAGCCGGGGTTGAACTGGGTGTTGGTGTGGATCGACCGGACCGGGGTGTCGACGCACATCCGTACGCCGCCGAGCAGGTCGATGACCTTGCGGAAGCCGGAGAAGTCGATCAGTGCGGCGCCGTCGAACCGGATTCCGGTGACCTGGGTCAGGGTCGCGGAGAGCAGTCGTGCGCCGGGCTGTCCGCCGCCGCCGAAGTGGAACGCTGAGTTGATCTTGTCAGATCCGCCGGGATAGGCGCTCCCCGGTGACGGCGGGATCTCCACCAGCAGATCCCGGGGTACGGAGATCAGGTAGGCCCGGTTCAGCCCGGCCGGGATGTGCGCGATCAGGATCGTGTCCGCCCGCTGGTCGGCCTGCTCCGTGGCGGCCCGCCGGTCGGAGCCGACCAGCAGGTAGTTGAGCGGGCCGTTGCCGCCCGCCCCGTCCCGCCGGGCGGCCGGATCGAGCAGCAGTTCCTTGGCCACGCTGCCCTCGTACCGTTGGGTCACGCCGCGCAGGCTCAGGCCGGCGCCGACCGCGACCAGCACCAGGACGATGCCGAGGCCGAGCAGGAACTTGGGCCAACGTGCGGTACGGCGTGCCCGCTTCGTACGGCGGCGCCCCGATCCGCCCGAGGGCGATGAATCGGACTCGCGTCTCGTGTGCTCCGGTTGATCCCGGGTCACCCGCTTCGATCGGAACGTGACAGCCTCCCGGACCCTGCCGCGTGGGGACCTCCCACGCCGGCCTGAATCCGGGCTACCCGTCCGGTGGCGTTTGTAGCGTCGTACCGGTTATTTCTTGGTGGAGATCACGTTCGGGTTGGCCGCGATGAACTCGGCGAGCTTGTCGTCCTTGACCGCCTTGAACATCTCCAGGCTGATCGGCTTGAGCCGCTCGCGCTCCTCGGCGCCCTCCTTGACGGAGTTGAAGTGGCCGTCGTTCGTCCGGAGCATGACCAGGTCGTTGGCGGCCACGCCGCGCATCGTGAAGACGAAGTCGGCGATCGGCGTCCCACCGGTGTCCAGCACGAACGCCTCACCGGCGGACTTCACCAGCCCGTTGAGCTTGATCGGGTTGCTGATGACCCCGCTGTCCATCGCCTTCTTGGCCATCGCCTTGATCAGCTGCTGCTGGTGCTGCTGCCGGTCGTAGTCGCCGTTCTTCAGGCCGTAACGCTGGCGGGAGAAGTCGAGCGCCTCCCAGCCCTTCATGTCCCGGCAGCCCTTCTTGTGCACGATCGGCTTCATCGGCTTGCCGGACCGCTCGGCGTCCGAGTTCCACATCGGCCGGTCCTCGACCCACTTCATGTGGTACGAGGTGACCTCCTGGTCGACGCAGAGATGCACCGAGCCGAGCGCGTCGATGACCTTCTTGAAGCCCTCGAAGTTGATGATCGCGGCACCGTCGAAGCTGATGCCGGTCAGGTTCTTGATCGTCGCCGCCATCATCTGGGCGCCGCCGGCCCAGCCAGCCCCGTTCTTGGCCCCGATCTCGAACGCGCTGTTGATTTTCGCCGTGCCGCCCGCCCAGCCGCTCTTCTTCGACGCCGGGACCTCCACCTCGGTGTCCCGGGGGATGGAGACCAGGTACGCCTGATCGTGGCTGGCCGGGATGTGCAGCACGATGATGGTGTCCGCGCGGACGTTCTCCGGGCCCCACGCGCCGCGAACGTCCACACCGAGCAGGAGCATGTTGATCGAACCTTCGAGGTCCTTGCCGCCCTCGGCGTCGGACTTCCCGGCGTCACCGAGCAGGTTCTCCTGCTCGATGCCGCTGGTGGCCTGGCTGATCACGGCCTTGCTGCCGACGATCGCGACACCGCTGCTCACCACCAGCACGGCGCCCATCACCAGGGCGAGTCGGGCCCAGAGCGGATCCTTGCGCCGGGCGCGCTTGCCGGGTCGTCCGGACTTTCCGGCTGCTCCGGCGCGGCCCGAGGTCTCGGTCTGGTCCGGCGACGGGGAACGTCGGCTGGTCTGAACCGGCATGCTCGCTCCAGTTCGCGGATCGATGGGGGCGAGCCCACTGTACGGACAAGGGCGGAATAGCGCGAGTCTCGTACGTTTCAAACCCGTGTCTTGTTCACCGTGTGTCCCCGCCGAAGGTTCGATTCGGACAGTTCCGCTGCCATTCAGTTACTGTCCGGGGTTGCCGGTGCGCCGTTCGCCTGCATCCACTCGGCCATCTTGTCGTCCGCCATCGCCTGGTACATCGCCAGCGCCTTCTCCCGGTCGGAGACCACCACCGACTCCCCGTTGATGGTCTCGCTGCCCCGGTTCGGGCTGGTGTAGAAGCGCAGGTTCTCGCCCCGCAGGTTGCGGAACTCGACCGCCATGTCAACCAACGAGAAACCCTCGTCCACGGTGACCGCCGAGGTGACCGACTTGAGGAAGGCGTTGAGCTTCGTCGGGTTGCTCAGCGTGCCGGAACTCGCCGCCTTGTCCAGCAGTGCCTTGAGGAACTCCTGCTGGTGGCGCATCCGGGCGAAGTCGCCGTCGGGGAACTGGTAGCGCTGCCGGATCCAGTCGAGCGCCTCGGTGCCGTTCATGTGGTTGACGCCCTTGTTGAACTTGCGGAAGGGCTTGTGGATCGAGGTGGTGGTCTGCTCGACGGTCAGGTCGACCCCGCCGAGTGCGTCGGTGACCTCCTTGAAGCCGCCGAAGTCGATCGCCATCACGTGGTTGATGCGGACGTCGGTGACGCACTCGACGGTCCGTACGGCCAGCGGCAGTCCACCGACCGCGAACGCACCGTTAATCTTTCCTCGCGCTCCGCTGCCACACTCCGCCCCGGCCCCGTCCGGAATGGGTACGTATAGATCGCGGGGAATGGAGACGAGATACGCCTCTTTGTGGTTGGCCGGTATGTGCATCACGATGATCGTGTCGGCCCGCCATTCGCTCGACTGGTCCACCGGTGCGTCGGGGTCGCGCGAGTCGCTCCCCACCAGCAGGATGTTGAGCGCGCCGCTGACCGACTTCGGTCGGTCGCCGGTGAGCTGCGAGAACGGGTCGGTACGGGCCAGGTCGTCGTCCAGCCCGCGGACGTAGATCCAGGTGCCACCCGCGGCGATCAGGGCGAGGACGAGCACGGCGGCGCCGGCCACCAGGGCGATCCGGCCCCAGCGCGGGCGCGGGCCGGGGCGTCCCGGACCGCCGGGCGGCAGCGGTCCACGGGGTCCACCCGGTCCACCCGGTCCACCGGGTCCGTCCGGTCCACCCGGTCCGGACGGGCCGCCGGAAGCGGCACCGTACTCCCGATCCTGCTCCCGGTCGCGGCTGCGCGGGGCGCGGCCGTAGGTGCGGCCGGTACGTCCGGAATCGGAGCCGGAGCCGGACCCGCGCCCGGCGGTGCCACCGCTCGATCGCGAGTAGGCGGTGGCGGGCAGGGGACCGACGGACGCGCTCGCTGACATGTGCATCAGGGTACGGAGCGAAGCCAAGGGCCGCTGGGCAGCAACCGCCGGGTCGGTCCGAAATCGCCGCTCCGGGGTCAGCCCAACCGCTGGGTGAAGTGCTCGATCGTGCGGCGCAGGCCCTCCTGCGGCGGGATCGTCGGCGCGTAGCCGAGCCGCTCACGGGCCAGGGTCAGGTCGGGCCGGCGCATCTCCGGGTCGTCCGCGGTCCGGTTGACGTACGTCACCGAGGAACGGCTGCCGGTCAGGGTCACGATCAGTTCGGCCAGCTCGGTCATGCTGACCTCGTGCTCGGTGCCGCAGTTGATCGGACCGGTCTCGGTCGAGTCGAGCAGCATCAGGATGCCCCGGACCAGGTCGTCCACGTAGCAGATCGAGCGGGTCTGGGCGCCGGTGCCGTGCACCGTGATCGGCTCACCGCGCAGGGCCTGGGTGATGAAGGTCGGGATGGCCCGCCCGTCGTCCGGCCGCATGCGGGGCCCGTACGTGTTGAAGATCCGGACGATGCCCGCGTCGAGCCCGTGGAAGCGGTGGTACGCCATGGTGGCCGCCTCGGCGAAGCGCTTGGCCTCGTCGTAGACGCTGCGGATGCCGACCGGGTTCACGTTGCCCCAGTAGGTCTCCTGCTGCGGGTGCTCCTTGGGGTCGCCGTACGCCTCGGAGGTGGAGGCCATGACGAACCGGGCACCGTCGGCGACGGCCCGGTCGAGCAGGTGCAGGGTGGCGATGGAACCGACCCGCAGGATCTCGATCGGAAGCGTGGCGAAGTCGGTCGGGCTCGCCGGGGACGCCAGGTGCAGGATCGCGTCGAACCGCGCGGCGATCGCCGGTTGGTGCTCGGGCAGCCCGTCGGAGACGTCGGCCTCGATCAGGGTGAACCGGGGGTGCTCGATCAGGTGGGCTACATTCTCCTTCGACCCGGTGACGAAGTTGTCCACCGCGACCACCGTGCAACCACGGGCGATCAGCGCGTCGACCAGGTGAGACGGGACGAAGCCAGCGCCTCCGGTGACGAGAATGCGGTGACCTTGTCCGAATCGCTGGGCTACCACCATGCCTCCAGCCTACCCAGATCGCCGCTGCCAGGTGGGTCATGGGTGGCGGGGGGTGATCGTGCGGTACGGGTCGTGCCACTGTGTTGTTGATCGGTCGCTCAGGGTCCCGGAATGCGGGTCGGTGCCGGGCGACGAGCCGGTTCGGTGCCGGGCAACCGGAGAGGTCGCCCGGCACCGACGCGTGGTGCCCGGATCGGATCAGTGCGCGCCGTGTCCGGTGAGCGCCCGTACCTCCAACTCCGCGTACTTCTCCTCGTCGGTCTCCTTGGAGACGATCGTGCCGATCCAGCCGGCCAAGAAGCCGAGCGGGATCGAGATGATGCCCGGGTTGGACAGCGGGAACCACTGCCAGTCCTGGTCCGGGAACATCGAGGTCGGCGCCCCGGAGACGACCGGCGAGAAGAACACCAGCAGTACGGCGCTGAGCAGCCCGCCGTAGATCGCCCAGACCGCGCCGGAGGTGTTGAACCGCTTCCAGAACAGGCTGAACAGGATGGCCGGCAGGTTGCCGGACGCGGCGACCGCGAACGCCAGCGCCACCAGGAAGGCGACGTTGAGGTTCTGCGCGAAGATCGACAGTGCGATCGAGATCGCGCCGATCACGAACGCCGAGATCCGGGCGACCCGGACCTCCTGCCGCTCCGACGCCTCGCCACGCTTGATCACGTTGGCGTAGAAGTCGTGCGCCAGGCTCGACGACGACGCCAGGGTGAGCCCGGCGACCACGGCGAGGATGGTGGCGAAGGCGACCGCCGCGATGATCGCGAGCAGGGTGGCACCGCCCAGTTCGCCGCCGAAGAAGTCGGCGCCGAGGGCCTGGGCGAGCTGCGGCGCGGCGGTGTTGCCGGCCTTGTCCTGCGCGGTGATCGCCTCACCGCCCACCAGGGCCGCCGCGCCGAAGCCGAGGGCCAGGGTGAACAGGTAGAAGGTGCCGATGATGCCGATTGCCCAGAGCACGCTCTTACGAGCCGCCTTGGCGGTCGGCACGGTGTAGAAGCGGATCAGGATGTGCGGCAGACCGGCGGTGCCGAGCACCAGGGCGATGCCGAGCGAGAGCAGGTCGACCTTGTTGTAGAAGGTCTGGGTGGCGTTGCCGGCCACCTCCACGCCGTACCGCAGTCCGGGTTCGAGGAAGGCGTCCCCCTTGCCGGAGGAGGCCGCCGCGTCGCCGAGCAGCGCGGAGAGGTTGAACTTGTAGTGCGCCAGCACCAGCAGGGTCATCACCAGCGCGCCGGTCATCAGCAGGAACGCCTTGACGATCTGCACGTAGGTGGTGCCCTTCATGCCGCCCACGGTGACGTAGATGATCATGAGGGCGCCGACCAGGATGATGGTCGCGATCTTGGCGGCGTCGGCGTCCATGCCCATGAACGTCGTCCCCGGCCGGATCCCCAGCAGCAGCGCGACCAGCGCGCCCGCGCCGACCATCTGGGCCAGCAGGTAGAAGATCGACACGGTGATGGTGGAGACGGCGGCCGCGGTCCGGACCGGCCGCTGCCGCATCCGGAACGCCAGTACGTCCGCCATCGTGTACCGGCCGGAGTTACGCAGCAGTTCGGCCACCAGCAGGAGCGCGACCAGCCACGCGACCAGGAAGCCGATCGAGTAGAGGAAGCCGTCGTAGCCGTACAGGGCGATGATGCCGGCGATCCCGAGGAACGACGCCGCCGACATGTAGTCGCCGCCGATCGCCATGCCGTTCTGGAAACCGGAGAACGAACGGCCACCGGCGTAGAAGTCGGTCGCGGTCTTCGTCTGCCGGCTGGCCCAGATGGTGATGCCCAGGGTGGCCGCGACGAAGACCAGGAACAGGGTGATGGTCAGCGTACGGGCGGTGCTGTCACCGGCCGCCGCGGCGAACACGGTCTCCATCAGGACTCAGCCCCCTTGTCGAGCTCTTCCCGGATCTTGTCCGCGACCGGGTCCAGCTTCCGATCGGCGTAGCGGGAGTACAGCCAGGCGATCAGGAACGTGGAGACGAACTGGAGCAGCCCGAAGATGAGCGCCACGTTGATGTTGCTACCGAAGAGCTTCGTGCTCATGAAGCCGCGTGCGTACGCGGAGAGGATCACGTAGAGCGCGTACCAGAGGAAGAACGCCACCGTCATCGGGAAGACGAAACCGCGCAGCGCCTTGCGGAGCCCGCTGAACTCGTCCGACTGTTGAACGGCGATGTACCGATCCGGCGCGTTGGCCGGCGCGGGAGCATCCGTGGACATGGGAGTCACCACCTTCGCAGGTGTGGGGGATTTCGCGCACCGTAAGGACCCGGCCGACCTGCGGGAAAGCCGGGCGAGGGCCGCTGCGGGCGGCTGCGCCGAACGGGCTACTGGCTGCGCCGAGTGACCTCGGTCACGTCGCTCAACGGCGCGGTCCCCACTACGCCGTCAGCCGGCCAGGCCCCGGTAACGGCCCCGGTGGTACACCATCGGCACGCTCTCCCCGACCACCTCGACCACCTCGATCGTGGCCTCCACCAGCAGCGACCAGCCGTACTCGCGGGAGGCGTCCAACCGGCAGCCCATCCACGCCCCGGCGTCGGCGGGCACCGGCCCGTACCCGGTGCCGGTCCAGTTCCCAGCGGCGAAGAGCCCGCCCGGCGCGGGAAAGAGACCGGCGAACCGGTCGGCGAACTGCCGGTGCGCCGGGCCGAGGGTCGCGACCGCGAACCGGCCGGTGGCCGACGCCGCCGCCCAGAGATCCGACTCCTCGTCCACCAGGCCGAGCACCCGACCCGGCTCACCGTCGGCGACCAGCGTCGACGACACGGTCAGCCCGGCCCGCGCGACCCCGGCCCCGGCCTTCCCGTCGTCGCCGGCCGTCCAGAGGGTCACCGCCGAGGCCAGCCGGCCGCGCATCCGGCGGACCGGGGAGCGGTCGGCATCCGGGGTGGCGAACGGGTCGGTGTCGTGGATCCCAGCACCCGGTTCCGGATTGGCACCCGGTTTTGGATTCACGTGAAACACCCGCCGTCGGTCGCCGTGGTCAGCTCTCCGTACACCGGCACATTGTCCCCGGTCACCGGCGCGGGGTGATCGCGACCAGCAGCTCGGGCATCCGTCGGTCCAGCACGTCACCGGCGAGGTAGATGCCGAGGGCGAGCGCGCCGAGGCCGTACGCCAGACCGACCGGCAGCGCCAGCCAGAGCCAGATCCCGCCGAGCAGGGCGGTGGCCAGCACCATCGGCAGTGCGAGCACCGAGCCGATCAGCATCGCCAGCAGCACCTGGGCGCTCTTCGTCACCCCGGCGCCACTGTTCATCGCGAACGGATTCGTGCTCTCCGGCAGCGCGTACGGGCTCAGGATCGAGACGTAGAGGGTGACCGCGAGCCCGCTGCCGTACGCCGCGAAGAGCGACCCGGCCAGGACCCCGATCCACTCCGGTTCCCGCAGGAAGAACGCCAGGATGGTGGCGATCACCAGCAGCAGCGGCCCGACGTAGAGCGTGAACGCGACCACCCGCGCCCGCAGCTCCAGCCGACCGGGTACGCCCGCGATCACGTTCGCCGCGTACGCGCTGCCGTCCCAGCCGAACTGGTTCGCCGGAGTGACCGCCGCGACCACACCGACGAAGAGCATCGACAGGCTCACCAGGACCGGGGACGCGTTCACCTCGGTCGGCCCGCTGAGCAGACCCTGGCTGCCGAGGTTCACCGACACCGGCACGAAGATGCCGACCACGGCGAAGGTGATCAGACTCGCCCGGCGACGGGTGTCCCGCCACCAGTACCGGGCCTCCCGCGCGACCAGCGCGCCGTACCGGTCACGCGGCAGCCAGCCGAGAACCCACGGGAAGAGCTGCGCGCTCGACCCGCCACCGGCGGCCGGCTGGGCCTGCGCCGCGCCGACGCCGCTGACCGTACCGAGCATCGCCGTCTCCAGCGAGGCCGACCACCAGCGCAGCAGCGCCGCGATCGTCCCGGCGGTGATCAACAACTTCACCGGTACGGCCCAGAGCCGCCCGTCGGCCACGTCCAGACCCATCGTGTACGGCGCCGCCAGCGGGGTCCAGCTCAGCACCCGTGCGAGACCGGCGAGCCGGTCCCAGTCCGCCCGCTCGGCCGCACCGAGCACCGCCAACTGCAACGGTCCGAGCAGTGCGGCGCAGACGGCGAGCAGGATCGCGGCCAGGTCGCGTACCTTGCGCGACCGGAGCATGTTCGCGAAAGCGCTGGTCACCGCGCGGCTGGCGGTGACGCAGAGCAGCAACCCAGCGAGAACGCCCAGCCCGGCGACCAGAGCGGCACCCCAGCCGCCCAACGCCCAGCCGGTCAGCACCAGGCCGCTGGTCGCGAGCAGCGCCGCCGCCGCCGGCACCCCGATCAGCGCGGCGGCGATCAGACCGGTGAGCAGGGTGCGGCGGGGCAGCGGCAGCAGGGCGAAGCGGGCCGGGTCGAGCGTCTCGTCCACCCCGAAGAAGATCAGCGGCAGCAGCAGCCAGCCGATCACCAGCAGCGCACCACCGAAGGCGGAGGTGATGCCGGCCATCTGCCGGTTGTCCACCAGACCGGGCAGGGCCAGGAGCAGGAACCCGGACGCGGCGAACCAGCCGCCGATCAGGATGCCGCTGAGGAAGATGGCGATCCGCCAGCCCTGCCCCCGGAAGCTGTTGGCCATCATCCGCAGCTTGAGCCGGACGAAGTGCCGGGCCGAGACGGGGTGTACGCCGGTCACCGCGCCCTCGGCACTCAGAGCCACGCCAGTTCCTCCCCGGTCGCCGTACGACCGCCGACGACCTCGACGAACACGTCCTCCAGGGAGCGGTCGCCGCGTACCTGGGCCAGCGTGCCGACCCGTTTGATGGTGCCGTCGGCGAGGATCGCGACGTGGCTACAGAGCCGCTCCACCACCTCCATCACGTGACTGGAGAAGACGACCGTGCCGCCACCGGCGACGTACCGCTGGAGGATGTCGCGGATCAGGGCGGCGGAGACCGGGTCGACCGCCTCGAACGGCTCGTCGAGTACGAGCAGGCGCGGCCCGTGCAGCAGCGCGCAGGCCAGGCCGATCTTCTTCTTCATCCCGGCCGAGTAGTCGACCACCAGGGTCCGCCCGGCATCCGCCAGCGCGAGTACGTCCAACAGCTCACCGGCCCGCTGGTCGACCACCGACGGCTCCATTCCCCGGAGCAGACCGTGGTACGCCAGCAACTCGGCCCCACTGAGCCGGTCGAAGAGCCGTACGCCGTCGGGCAGGACACCGAGCAGTTGCTTGGCGCGTACCGGATCGGCCCACACGTCGTGGCCGAGCACCCAGGCCGCGCCCGTGTCCGGCCGGAGCAGTCCGACGGCCATCGACAGGGTGGTGGTCTTGCCGGCGCCGTTGGGGCCGAGCAGCCCGTAGAACGAGCCGGCCGGCACTTCGAGATCGACCTTCGCGACGGCGATTTTGGCATCGAACCGCTTGCCCAGCCCGCGCAGCGCGAGAGCGGCGTGCTCAGCCCCGATCATCCCTTGACGGTAGTCGCTCAGAGCGCCGAATCGTGCCCGTGCCGTGCCGATCCGTCACCGCGCGCGGGTCCACGAAAGTCGCCCGACAAAGGGCCCTGCCCAGCCGTGCGAGCCCGATCCGCCCGGTTGACGGCCTACAGTCCCGTTCACCGTGACCATGGACCGGAGCGTGGGCCAGCCGCATGAACCGGCGGCCCCGACCGTGCGAGGGCTGGATCGCGGCAGTTACGTCGCAATTGCCGGAAGTGCGGCGGCTACTGGTATTCGGCTATACGGTTCCGCGTACCGACGGCGAGTGGATCTTTGGCGTACGGCTCTGCCGACAGCATCGCGTCAACCCGGTCAAGCCTTCTGCGAATCCATGAGACATCCGATGGTGGTAGTTGTCCGGGTTTCTGCGCGGCCCAATCCTGGTCGACCGGGAGTTCCGGTCGCTGAGGTCGCACCGGCCGCTCACGCGACGAACGGGAGGCGTGTCAGGCGACGGAGAAGGTCACTGTGCCGGTGTACTCACCGGCGACGGCCGTGCTGGGCACTTGGATGGAGACGACCGGATCCCAGGTGGCGGAGTTGGTGCCGCGACCGTCAGTGAGGGTGTACGCGGTGCGTTCCACGTCGAGGGTCTCAGCGTCGTCGGAGGTGAGTTGGCCCGAGGTGAAGGTGCCGGTCCCGGTGGTCGAGGTGGCCAGCCCCGACCAGTACGTCACGTTGACGCTGTCGACGATCTGGACCGGGCTGCCGGTGGTGACGAAGTTCGTCGCGACCACCGTCGCGACCCAGGCCGCGTCCTCAAGCCCGCGCAGGTCGCGCACCGTCACCGGCCCCAGATTGGCGGAGACGGTGCCGCCGGGAGGGGCGCTGCCGAGGTCCGCCGCCTCGGGTGCGCTGATCGACAACTCCCTTGGTTCGGCGCAGGTCGACCGTGTGATCGTGTCGGTGTCCAGGGTGACCGCGGCGTTGACCGCCATCGTCCGGCCGTCGACCAACACTCCAGCGCCAACGGTGATCGAGGTGAAGGCGAGGACGTCACCCCGCAGGATGGAGTTGGCCCCGAACGTGGCCGAACTGCCGACCTGCCAGAAGACATTGCACGACTGGGCACCGTTGATCAGGTTCACCGCGCTGTCCGCGGCGGTGATGAGCGTGGAGACGGCCTTGAAGATGAAGACCGCGCTCGGGTCGCCCTCGGCGTCGAGGGTCAGCGTGCCGGTGATCCCGAAGGTGCCGCTAAGCGAGCCGTACACGCCGGTGGTCTGGGTGGTTCCGCCGAGTTCGACCGGGATGGTGTCCGTGGTCGTCCGCGCGACGGCGTTGTTGTAGGCAATGGCCAGGTCAGCCTGCGCCTGGATGGCGGGGCCGTCGTTCGAGTGGATCGAACCGTTGATCTGACCCGGAGGGAAGCCGGTCACGGCGGTACCCGGACTCACGCCAAGGTCACCGTTGACCACCGTGAGTCCGGTGTTCGTGACCGTCGTACCGGCGAGGATCGCGAAGTCGGCGGCGGAGCCCAGCGGCACCGGCACGGTCTCCGCCCTCGCGCTGCGAGGTGCGACCACATCGACCAGCAGAGTGGTCGCGCAGACCAGGACCAGCGTCGCAACCATCGCGGTGAGTCTGCGGCGAGTGATCGCCGGGCCGAGACTCGCCATAGGTCCTCCTTGCAGGATCGACACGCCGGAATCGGATAATACCGCCTTTATCGCCCATGGACTCTCCGTCACGGCTATGGCATCCATGCGTGCTCGCCAGACGGCCGGTCACGGCCGACGGTGCCTCCCGGGGCAACCCGGGAGGTGATCATTTGTCGCCCGAGCCTGAGGCAACTGTGACCCATTGGCATCCAAAGGGATCGCACCAGTACGCCTGTAAGTAGATGTCCACGTTCGCCGTGCTCGGACACTAGCCAGCGATGTCGTGCCCATACCGTGCCGATCCGTCACCGCACCCACGTCCACCCGAGGCGCTCGGCGCGGCCCCGCCCCGCACCGCACCTCGGATTCCTTCCGGCGCTGTGGCCCGCTGCCACGCACGTGGGTCCTGGACCAGTTCCACCCACTGCGAGCAGCGCTACGACATGGCGCCGCTGGGGAAACTAACGCCTTCAACTCGTACACCGTATTTTGCGTACGTAAATCAAAAAAGATGTACGAGATTGACGCGTTTGTGCGTTCGCCTACCGGTATTCAGCTATGCGTGCCCGCGTTTCGATGGACAACGGATCTTTGGCGTACGGCTTCGCTGACAGCATCGCGCCAACCCGTTCAAGCCTTTTGCGAATCCATGAGATTCGCCGATCCTCGGGAAGGTCGAGGATCGGATTCAGGAATTCGACTGCCGATTCCAAATCATTGAGCTGCAATGATGCGGTCGCCGCGTAGATGTGAGCCAACGCCTCGTCGTCCAGTGCCCGATCAGTCGACCCAGCCGCAGCCCACAGGGCGAGCGCCTGCTCGGCGCCCGCCCGAGCGCGCCTGGCGTCCGCCTCGGTATCGAGCCAGATGAGTACCGAACCCGAGTAGTAGTGCTGTTTCGCCTGGCTGAACGTGAAGAGCCCAGGAAGGTCATCCGGCTCGTGGGCACGATCACGAGCGACAACGGCTGCACCCAGTGCGGCACGGGCCGCCGGGCCGCTGCCCATGTTCGCATGACACTGTGCCACCCCGCCCAATAGCCGGACCCTGGCCGTTCCGCTCGTGGCGTACCGGAGTCCATCTTCGGCAAAGGCGAGCGCACGAGGGAAATCGCCGGAAAAGCGGGCGATCAGTGACTGGGTGCCCCGCACCCACGCACGAAGCGGATCGGAGCCGGCCGACTCGGCGGCATGCCACGCCGCCTCCGCGTGGGTCAGGGCGCTCACCGGGTCGTTCAGGTCTAGGGTGGCGTAGGAGATGACTCCCGAGAGATATCCCGCATAGAGAACGGTGTCGGCAAGTTCACCCGGGCGGTTGAGTCGGCCACCATGCAACGCCCCGATTGCCCGGCGACGAAGTGCGCCCGCTTGGTCGAGCATGTCGGCCGGTCGCGACGACAGATAGGCGATCGCGAGTCGGTGCGTTTCGGTGGCCAGTCCACCCACCAGGTCCGATGCCGAGACGCCGCATAACAGGTCGGTCAGCTTGGCGGACTCCCGTGCGGCCAGATCGCCCGCATCCGCGGCGAGACCGACGAGGTAGCCGTTTGCGGAAAGTGCCTCGTCGAGTACAGCCGCGATGTCGGGTGTGGGTGGACGGAGGTCGCGTTCGATCCGGCTCAGGTGTCCAGGATCGACGTGTGTGGAGCGGGCAAGGGTACGCAACGTCATTCCGGTGTGCTCCGCACGGAGGCGACGTACTGCTGCCCCGAACGTCTCGCGCATCAGATCCCCCAGGCTGTTGCCAGTGTGCTCAGGCATCACGTGGCACCTTCCGAGCGTATGCCTCGTGACGCCAGAGTGTCATCAGCGGGACCGTTCGGCGTCAGCGGCAAGGGTGACGGGCGGAACTGCGGGACCGCCTCGTCGTCCTCTCCACCCGTAGATGACAACGGGCCCCTTCCACAAGGAGAGGAGATCCGCCGTGCATGACCGTGACAGCGACCAACCAGGGAGACCTGCCCCGCCTGCGAAAGAAACGGTCCCCGAGGGAGAGGTGCGCGATGCGACGGCTTGATCCACCCGACCAGCCGCCGGGCCCTGGCCCGGCGACCAGTTACCCCGACCGGTGCGGCGCCCACCGCCCGGCCGACGCCCCGCCTGTGCCGACGCCGCCGCTGGCGAAGGACACGCGGTCCCTGGTCCGGATCCTGTGGAACACCCGCCGCCCGCGTTGGGTCTGGCGGCGGCGATGAACACCGAGCAGCATCCGCTCACCCGAGCCTCCCGCTATCTGTGGCCGGCGCTGCTCGGGATCGCCAGGGTCACCGTCGCCCGGCACGAGCAGGGCGAGGAGTGCGGCCTGTGCCCGTGCTACAAGCCCGGTCGATGCAGCCGGTGGCGGTGGGCCCGGCTGATGGTGGTCGACCCGGAGATGCTGGCCGCCGAGCGGCAGGCGGCGGGGTCATGATCCCCGATGTCATCCGGGTGCCACCCGGAACGCTCCTCCACCTGGAGCCGGGCGAGTGGAACATTATCGGCGCTCCGGCCACGGAGGCGACCACGTTGCGGCTGGTCAGCATCGACCCCGAGGATCCGCGTACCCGCGCGGGGGAGTTGGAGGTCTGGGTGTGGGCGCACCGGACGCCGTGCGTGTTCAAGCGTCAGCACGAGGACTGCTACGGCGGCTTCGTGCGAGTCTCCGCGATTGAGAGAGCGAGGGCGGCGCGGTGAGCCGCCACGACGAGCCCACCGACCCGGCCACCCTTCTTGCCGCTGCGGAACTGACGTGGCGGCAGCACCAGCCCGGCGGGAACGTGTGGCGGCCGGGCACCTGCTACCAGTGCAAGCCGGATGGGTGCGCCCAGTTGGCGTGGGCGGTCGAGATCCGGTCCGGTCGGGCTGGCGCGTACCCGACGGTGGAGCGCCAGCCGGCCGCCGAACGAATCGCGTCGGGATGACCGAGCCGGAACCGGGCCGGTCGGCACTGACGAAGGTGACCGTCAACCTGATCCCCCGTGCGCAGGACGCCCTCGAAGCGGCGTGCGCCCGGACCAGCGACACCAAGACAGACACGATCAACCGGGCCCTGATCGTCCATAACCTGGTGCTTGAGCTGCTTGAGCACGGCGGTGGGAGCCTGACGGTGCTAATGCCGGACGGCAGCACCGAACGAGTACACCTGCTGTGAGAAGCAGCAACTACCGGTATTCGCACAAATTGGGGAAATGGGAAGCCTTGTTTTGGCATTGGAGCGAAAACCAAAACGCCGGAGTAAGTAGCCGTTGAGTAGGAATTTTGGGCGGCATCGAGTCGCCCCGATGTTAACTGCCATTTCCCGGTTTGGCTAAAAATTCCATCGATCAACATCTATTGACTGAACGCGAGCGAGACTCATAGCGTGACCGACATGAGAAAACCGAAGCGCCGCCTATTGGCGGCAACACTGACCCTGGTGGCCGCATTCACGGTCATCTCCGTCCCTAACGTGCCGGCGTCCGCCTCCGACTCCGCCCCCTCGGTGCGGTACTACGACACCCCAGGATCGGTTCGCCTCTCCGGCGACGATCAGTGCGCTCTGCCGCTGAGCGAGCGGCAAGGTGCGTGGGTTTGCCTGAACCCGCCGACGAACGTCCAGGGCAACGTGTGCACGCTCATCGGTTGCTATTACTACGTCGCCAACTACAAAATCGAATTCCGTGGATCGGGAACCTACGGCTACGGCAGCACCCGACTGGGAGACACCGTTTTCCGGGCTGATGACAGCTTCGCTGGCGGCCGGAGCACCTCCAACCTGTTCCAGTTCTATTCGACCCGTGGCGTCCGCACCGTTCGAGCCTCCGCAGAACGGCTTTACTTCAGCAGTGCACGCCCGGAGGGCTACCCCATCAGTAGTGGCGCCTCGTACCGGACGTGGGGTCCGAACGGCCCCTACGGCGCCAACACGACGGTGACCGCCTTCGGTAGCGCCGGCTACCAGTACACCGAAAACACCGTTCAGACCGCCGGTATCGCCCACCAGTTCGAGTGGACGGACCCCTCCAGCTCGTACCCCGGCACCTGGTGGGTGTGGTGGAAGTCCTCGAAGTTCAACCGGCAGAGCAGCGGGCAGTACACCACCCCGGACCCGCCCGCGTTGGGCGCCGCATCCTACGGATCTGGGTACACCTCGTAGCCTGCTGTCTCTAGACCGATTCGCGCTACATCGATCGTGAAGCCAGGCGGGCACGGCCTTGAGTCGGCGGTGCCCGCCTGGCCGATCACGGCATGTCCGGTTCAGGGCGAACGATAGACTAATCTCATGGACGATCGCCCAGCAATGATTCGCCACTACGCCCCGGAAGTGACAGCCCCAGGCAAACCGCAGCGTTACGGCTCACCCCGTTCCGGGCATGGCATTGTGTACGTCACGAGCGACGGTGGCACCCAAGTTTATTCGGGGTCCATCACATACTCGGCAAGCTGGATTGACGAATACGAGCAACCCAACGAACGTGATGAAGTGGCCGGCATGAGCGACTTCGCAGGAACCCGTGCGGAGGTCTTGGCTTGGGCGCGCGCCCAACCAGCGGCACAGCACCTACATGCAGGCGAACGCGAGTGGGAGCCTCTGCCTGACGACGACAACGACGTACAATTTCGGGGAGAGTAGCCCTCAGTGCTAGAAGGGGCCCGCAAGGAATTGCAGGGTGACCGCCCTAGCGCCCGCCCGAGCGCGCCTGGCGTCCGCCTCGGTGTCGAGCCATTTGAGTATGGACCCCGAGTAGTAATACTGCTTCGCCAGGCTGAATGTGAAAGGCCGGGAAGGTCATCCGGTTCATGGGCGCGATCACGAGCGACAGCGGCCGTACCCAGCGTGGCACGCGCTGCCCGCCCGTTGCCCATGCCTCGTGACACCGGGGACGAACCGGTCAATCAGTTGGTTCGAGGGTGGTGTCGCCGTACGCTCGACCGGCCCCTGCCTCGGTCCGCGCGACGACCCCGCCGGAACGGTACAATCCGCCGGGACACGCCCGCATCGGATCCCCCTGACGCAGGCGGTTCGAGTACGCCCCCTCGTGCTTCGTCCCCCGTACTGATTGCAGGTCTTTATGTCGTCCACACCTGACGTCAGCGTGGTCATCCCCACCCTGAACCGGCCGGATCTGGTGACCCGTGCCGTACGCGGTGCCCTGGCGCAGACCGTCGAGAACATCGAGGTCATCGTCGTGGTCGACGGACCCGACGACGAGACCCGCAAGGTGCTCGCCGCGATCACCGACCCACGCCTACGGGTGATCGGGCGGCCCGAATCGGGCGGGGCGCCGAACGCCCGCAACACCGGTGTGGCGGCGGCTCAGGCTCCGTGGGTGGCACTGCTCGACGACGACGACGAATGGCTCGCACACAAGCTCGAAGTCCAGCTCGACCTGGCCAAGAACGCGCGCGTACCGCTGCCGATCGTGGCCAGCCGGTTGATCAACCGTACGCCGCGTGCCGAGTTTGTCATCCCGCGTCGGCTTCCGTCGCCGGGTGAGCCACTGAGCGAGTACCTGACCGTCCGGCGCGGGCTGTTCCACGGCGACGGCTTCATCCAGACCTCCACCATCATGGCCCCGACCGAGTTGCTGCGCCGGGTGCCGTTCGACCCCAGCGTGCCCCGGATGCAGGAACTCGACTGGACCCTGCGGGCGACCAGCCACGACGACGTCGACCTGATCTTCGCCGACGAGCCCCTGGTCCTCTTCCACCAGGACGAGGACCGGCCCCGGATCACCCTCAGCTCACCCTGGGAGCGGCAACTGGAGTGGCTGCGGCGCAGCCGTCCGCTGTTCACCCCGCGCGCGTACGCGGCCGTCACGATGAGCGTGGTCAGCTCGATGGCGGCGACGACCCGTAGCTCCAAGGTCTTCGGGACCCTGCTGCGGGAGGCCCGTCAGCACGGGCAGCCGAGCGCGCTCGACTACGTGACGTTCCTCCAGATCTGGCTGATCCCGCCGCAGCTACGGCACACCCTGCGGGACCGGATCCTGAAGCGCCGTGGCCACCAGGACCCCGCCGGCCAGGCCAAGACGGCCGACGCCGCCGGAGCGCCCACCCCGTAACGCCCGCCGGTTCAGGAAGGGCCATAGTGCCCGCCGGGTCAGGAGGAGCCGTTGCCCCGGCGGGAGGTCCGTCGCTCGGGGACGCGCAGCATCGCCTTCGCCCGCCGGCCCGCCAACCAGGCGACCACCACGGTTGCCTTGGCCAACGAGCGCACGCCCTCCACCTCGACCATCCCGGGCACCAGACCGCCCGAGCGCCGGCCGCCGCCGGACGACAGGCGGGCGACACCGGCGGCCAACTCCCGAGGCTCGAACGGGGTCAGGTCGACCACGCCGACCGCCGTGGCGGACACCTCTCGCCGGCCGTACACGGAGGTGACCGCGTCGGCCAGTGACTCGCCGTCGGCCCGGATCCACTGTGCCCGGCCGAGGGCGGCGGTCCGCCAGAGTTGGACGGGCGGGCCGGGCCACTGTTCCCCGTCCGGCGGCTCGACCCGGACCAGGCCGACCTGGTGACGGTCGGCGAGGTCGACCAGGCTCCGCAGGGTGTCCGGTGCGAGGCCGTACGCGGCCGGCAGTTCCAGCAGGTACGGCGACGGGAAGACGGAGACCGGTGGCTCGGTGACCAGCCGTACGCGGGGTTCGCCCCGGTAGGTGGCGGTGATCAGGCGCAGGTCGAGTCGCGGGTCGGCGAGCACCCGTACCCGTTGGTTGTCGAGCTGGTCCCACGGGCCCACCAGGTGGACCCGGACGTCGTGTTCCGTACCGCGCAGGACCGAGTCGACCGCCGCCCGTACGCGTTCCAGCGGCTCGTCCCCGACGGTGACGACCACCTCGGCCAGCGGCACCGACCAGGACGTTCCGCCGACCTTGCGCCAGTGCCGGGGGTACGGGATGCGGTCGGCCAGGAACGGGCGGTTGTACCGGCTCACCTGTTCCCGCGCCTGCATCACGTGCGTCGGCCCGAGGTGCCAGCTGCGGGCCTGCGGCTCCGGTACGAACACGGCACCGGCCTGGGCCAGCCGGTAGCCGAACTCGGTGTCCTCGCCGAGACGCAGCTCCCGGTCGAGGCCACCGGCCGCGTCGTACAGCTCGCGGCGCAGGGCGGCGGTGGCACCGACATGGATCTTGAAGGCGTGGTGGTCGGCGGTACGGAGCTGGTTCGTCTGGGTGACGTACCGCTCGACGTAGGAGTGCGGCTCACCGGCACTGCCACCGAACAGATCCGCTGTTGCCCCCCGGTCCGCCAGCTCGGCGACCTTCTCCGGTGACGGCCAGGCGCCGTGCACCGCCGTGTCGACGAACCGTTTGTAGCCCAGCGTCACCGCGTACGGCAGCACGTGCTGCCAGCGGGCCTGCGCCGCGACGTGCTCCGGGTAGGCGATCATGTCCGCGTCGAGCCAGTGCAGAATCTCGCCCGAGCTGTGCACCACCCCCTGGTGCAGCGCGTTCGCCCGCCCCCAGCCGGACTCGACCGGATCGTCGAGCCGGACGAGCTTCGTCCGTTCCGGCCGGATCGCCGGCAGCGTCAGCGGCGGTTCGGAGCCGTCGTCGACGACGATGACCTCAAGCAGGTCGGCCGGGTAGGTCTGCCGGCTCAGCGACGCCAGCGTCAGGTCGAGCGTCGACTGACACTGGAAGGCGGGAATGACCACGCTCACCGTCATGGTCGGCTGCCAGCCGTCCAGGTCGGGCACGGTCACCGGTGACCAGTCGTTACGCAGGACGCGGGGAGTGCGGCTCACTGCTGTCGGACTCCTCGTACGGGGGAAGGATCCCGGGGCGGGACGTGGTCAGGCACGTGACGCCGTCTCGGCCGCCTCGCCGGCAGACCTCTCGGCCGACGGTTCGGGGTCGGTGAGGGCGAGACGCGGCAGGCCGGGCCAGCGGTCGACGGCGGCGTCGAGGAAGTACTGGTCACCGGGGTCCCAGGTGTGGCCGGTGGCCCGGCGGTGGTAGATGTAACCCAGCGCGTGGGTCCGGTAGATCATCGCCCCGTCGCGGCGGAGCCGGTCGATCAGACCCAGGTCGACCGACCTGGGCACCGGACGCCAGCCGCCGACAGACTCCAGGTCACCCTTGGCCAGCAGCATCGTGCCGCCCGCGACCATCTCACCGTCCGACTCGGGGACCCCCGACGAGCGTCGTACGGTGATGCCGAGCGTCTCCAGGTGCACGAACTCGGCCATCTTGCCGACCAGGGTGGCGCCCGAGTAGTGCCGGGCGAGCACCAGGTCCCAGACGTGTTCGACCGAGTAGGTGTCGTCGTCGTCGAACTTGGTGACGAGCGTGCCGTGGGCCCGGCGGGTGGCGTCGCCCAGCGCCTCGCCGAAGCTGGCACTCGCCGGAACGTGCACGATCTCGAACGGCCGCCCGCTCTCGGTGAGCAGGGCACGCGCCTCGGCCGGCAACTCGACCCCGTGCAGGCAGAGCACGATCTCCAGCTCAGGATAGGTCTGCCCGACGATCGCCCGGAGCACGTCGGCCAGCATCTCCGGCCGCCGGGTGGCCAGGATCGCGGTGACCGAGGGCGGGCGTACCAGCTCCGGGAAGGTCGCCCTGGCCAGCTCCGGCAGGGCGAAGGCGAGCGCGTGACCCCGCATCGCCGCCCGTCGCTGCCGTACGCTGCGCGCCTCCAGCGCCAGCGGGTCCGTCTCGACCAGGGGAGCCGTCAGGATCTGCCGGAGATCCGGGTCGAGCAGACCGGCGACCTGCGGCGGCAGGGTCGGAGCGGCGACGACGGCACCGGTCATCGCCACCTGGACGAGCAGTGCGGCGGTGGGCACCGGGGCATCCCCGCCGATCCGTGGCACGGTCACCACGGCGGTCTGACGCAGCGCGGCCAGGGTCGCCGCGTCCAGGCCGGGCCCGTCCAGCGGCCGGGCGGCGGCCGGGTTCCCGCCCCACCCGAACCGGCGACCGGCCGCGTCGAGGTCCAGCTCCACCCGGGCGGCGTCCGACTGGTAGGAGCCGGCCCGCCGGCCCCGTGGGTTGATCCGCTGCGCGTCGACCAGGACCACCGGTTCACCGGCCGGCCCCCGCAGCCCGTGCCGGGTGGCGGTGTACGCGGCGGCGTACGGCCCCGAGCCGTCGGTGCCGCCGACGTCGCTCGTCAGGACCAGATCGTGGGCGCGGATCTCGGTACGTTCGACGACCCGACCGGTGACCACCGTCGCCGACTGCTGCGCGGGCAGGTACGCCGGCAGCAGCCCCTCGCTGGTCAGGTTCGCGCTGGCCGGTGCGGGCAGCGGTCGGGTCGGCCCCAGCGCGTGCAGCGCGGCTTCGAGCACCTCGCGGAACGGGACCGGCCGACCGAGCTGGACGCTGACCGTGGCGACCCCGCGCCCCCACCGGGGCAGCGACACCCGGTGACCGCGCATGTGCGTCAGCGCGCCGACGCCACCGGACCAGCCCCGCCACGGGGCCCGCCAGAGCACGACCACGATGGTCGCCTGCGTGGTCGGCGCGAGGGACGCCGGATCGGCGAGCAGATCCCGCAGCCGGTCCATCGAACCGGCGGTGACGAACACCCGGCGCGAGCCGGGCACCCGGACGACCCGCAGGCCGACGGTGCGGCTCAGCCGCTCGGGCAGGGTGGGCGACGGTACGCCGACGAGGCGCCAGTGGCGCCCCCGGCCGGCCGGCTCGGCACTGGCATCGCGCATTACCTCAGCCCGTTTCCCTCCAGCTGGACAGGGCTCCCACTCTACGCACCCGCGAGTGCCGGACGATCCGGACCACCCGGCCGTCGGACCACCACACCATCATGATCGTCGACAAAGGGGACCGTACGTTTCACAGGCGCAGCGCCTCCGGTGCGTGCAGGCGCAGCATGGTCGCGCCGACGTCGGCCGGGGCCCGGCGCCGGGTCGCCATCGACACCGCGACCATCACGGTGAACGCCAGCGGCACCGTCCAGGCGGCCGGCTGGGCGATCAGCGTCGCCGGCCAGCCGGTCAGCGGCGGTCCGACCACGGTGAGCAGGACCGCCAGGATCGAGGCGCCGCCACCGGCCAGGATGCCGGCCGCCGCACCCAGGTCGGTCAACCCCCGCCACCAGATCCCGAGCACCAGCAGCGGGCAGAAACTCGACGCGGCGACCGCGAACGCCAACCCCACCACCTGCGACACGTCCAGCCCGGAGACGTTCAACGCCAGCACCAGCGGAACCACCCCGGCGAGCAGGGTGGCGAGCCGGAAGTCGCGTACCGAGCCCCGGCCGAGCACGTCGGTGGAGATCACCCCGGCGACGCTGGTGAGCAGCCCGGACGACGTCGACAGGAAGGCGGCGAACGCGCCCGCGGCGACCAGGGCGGCGAGCAGTTGACCGGTCAGCCCGCCGCCGAGCGCCGCGCTGGGCAGCATCACCACCACCGCGTCGGTCTGCCCGGAGAGCAGCAGTTGCGGGGTGTAGATCCGGCCGAGGACGCCGTACAGGGTGGGCAGCAGGTAGAACATGCCGACCAGGGCGAGGACCACCAGCGTGGTCCGGCGGGCGGCGGCGCCGTCGGGGTTGGTGTAGAACCGCACGAGTACGTGCGGCAGCCCCATCGTGCCCAGGAACGTCGCCAGGATCAGCGAATATGTCGCGAACAGGTCCCGGTCGTCGTCACCGGCGGCGCTCGGCAGCAGCCAGTCCGGCCCGTCGATGACCACACCCGACACCTTCGGCACCGGGTCACCGGCCGCGAAGGTCAGCTCGTCGCCGGGGCGTACCGCCCGGGTTTCACCGTCGGGCAGGGTGAGGGTCGCCGGCTCCTCGACCACGACGGTGATCGCGGTCCGGAACGTCGGCCCGTCCGGCGGCGTCACCGCCGGCCGCCCGTCCGACTGCCACTGCAACGCCAGGAAGATCACCGGTACGGCGAGCGCCGTCAACTTCAGCCAGTACTGGAACGCCTGCACGAAGGTGACCGCGCGCATCCCGCCCAGCGCCACGTTCGTCGTCACCACCGCCCCCACCAGGAGCGCACCCAGCTCGTACGGGCCGCCGGCGACCGTGGTCAGGGTCAGCCCGGCGCCCTGCAACTGTGGCACCAGGTACAGCCAGCCGATGAAGATGACGAAGAGGGTGGCGAGTTTGCGCAGCCGGCGGGACCCGAGCCGAACCTCGCAGAAGTCCGGCAGCGTGAACGCACCGGAGCGGCGCAGCGGTGCCGCCACGAACAGCAGCAGGGCCAGGTAACCGGCGGCGAAACCGACCGGGTACCAGAGCACGTCCACGCCGTACTTCAGGATCAGGCCGGCGATGCCGAGGAACGACGCCGCCGACAGGTACTCGCCGCCGATCGCCGCCGCGTTCCAGTTAGGACTGACCGTACGCGACGCGACCAGGAAGTCCGACGTCGTCCGGGCCAGCTTCAGCCCGTAGAACCCGATCGCGACGGTGATCAGGGTGACCGCGACGATCGACGGCACCAGGTACGGATTCTCCACTCAGCGCTCCGGCCGCTGGACCAGGTCGGTGAACTCCTGCTCGTTGCGTTCCGCCAGGTGCACGTACGCCCAGCCGACGCCGACCAGGAACGGGAACGCGCAGACACCGAGCAGCAGCCAGGGCAGGTTCACCCCGAACAGTTTCACCGCACCGGCCGCCGGGGCGAGCGCGAACATCAACGGCAGCCCGCCGAGCCCGATCGCGACCACCAGGAACAGCCGTACGGCGAGCGCCAGTTGGGCGCGCACGAGCCCGCGTACGAGCGCCTCGCCGACCCGGGTCTGTTCGGTCAGCTCGGCTCGGGTGCGTTCCGGTCCGGGCCCCCGCCGAGCCACTTCGGCCAGCACGACCCGAGCCCTCGGCACCCGGGCCGGTGCCGCCGATTCGGCCAACGGATCGATGTCAGCACCCACCCCGGCAGTCTCACCCCCCACCCCCAAAAGTCAACCCTCCCCCCGCCCCCTCCCGCCCCTCCCGCTCCCCTCCCTCCCTCCCTGCCTCCCTCCCTCCCCGCGCCCCGCCCCCACCCCTCTCCTCGTCGATCTAGGGCAAATACGTGTGACTAGTGATCAACTAACACGTATTTGCCCTAGATCGACGAGCGGGTGAGCGGGGGCGGGAGGGGAGGGGAGGTGGGAGGGGGGTGGGAGGGGGGCGGAGGAGTTAGGGGGTGGTGGGGCAGGTGCCGTACTGCTGGCCGGGGCCGGTTACCGGGTTGGCGCGCAGGAGTTTCCAGGCCTCGGAGCGGCCGAGGTTCGCGCCACGCCAGTCGTCGGGGTGGTATTGGAGGTGTTCGGCGATCTCCCGTAGCGCGCAGTCGCGGAGCGGGCCGGGGAGCCGGTCGATCGCCGGCACCGCGTCGGCGGACAACTGCGACAGGTACGCCAGGTCGAGCCGTTCGCTGGCGGTGTACCGGTCGACGTTCCGTTCGGCGATCAACCGGTCCGGGTTCGCCACGGCGAGGCCGAGCAGCGCCAGTACGGCCGTACCGACCACCAGCCGGGGCAGCCAGGTCGCCCGCAGCCGCAACCCGGCAACGAGGACGAGTACGAAAATCGTGCCGAGCCACAGTTCGCAGACGGCCACCAGCAGGCGGAGCCGGGTGGCGCCGTACGCGTGGGTGTAGACGTTCATCCGGTAGAGCGCGGAGGCGACCACGACCAGGCTGAACAGGGCGAGGACACCGAGCAGCATCCGGATCAGCCACCGCTGCGCCGGTGTTTCCCGGGGCGCCCAGCGGGTCGCCCCGGCGATCACCAGCAGGGTGAGCACGGTGACCGCCAGCAGTTGCCAGAAGCCGCCCCGGGCGTGGTCGGCGTAGGTCAGCCCGGCGGTGTCCTGCACGTGCGTGTCCCCACCGAACAGGTTGGCGAGCTGCACCAGGACGAAGGCCGCGAACAGCACGTCGAGCAGGGCGACCGGCACCGCCCACTCGGTGACCCGCAGCCGCTTCCGGGCAGGCCGCTCCAACCCGGTCAGGTCCGGCGGCGCGGTCAGCACGTACGCCGCTCCCAGCAACCCGCTACCGATCACCAGCGACAGGAAGATCCACCGGAACACGGTCCCGGCCGACAGTGCCGGCAGGAGCCCGTCGAGCAGGTCCGCGAAGTCCGCGTCCGCCGAGGCGAACAGGGCACCGAAGACGATCAGCAGGCCGACCGAGACGGCGGCGGTGGCAAAGCCCCGGCTGAGGCTCGACCGGCCCGCCCGGTCGGCCTGACGCAGCCCGCGTCGGGCCCAGGGCAGGGACCGGAGCACGGCCGCCGGGGTGATGCCGACGGACATGAACATTCCGGGCAGGGTCCGGCCGTCGGCCACCGCGAGGCACGCGGTCACCCCGGCCGTGAGCAGACAGAGTACGAACAGCCACCCGGCCGCCCGTACGGTGCCGACCCCGACCAGGGCCACCGTCGCCACCAGCCAGATCAGTCGTACGGTGCCCAGCGGGGCGCGAACACCCCCGCTCGTAGCCACCGATGCGGTACGGTCCGACACCCCCGTGGTGCCGGACCGTACCGGGTCCGTGATGCCGACGGCGGCGTCATCGCCGCGTACGCCGGCCGGTTCCGCTCCCGTCGGTTTCGCTCCCGCCGGCCCGGTGCCCGCCGCCGGCCCGGTGCCCGCCGCTGGTTCGGTGCCTCCCGCTGGTTCGGTGCTCGCCGCTGGCGCGCTGCTCGTCGCAGATCCGCTGCTCGCCGCTGGCTCGGTCCCGGCGCCGCCGGGGGCCGTCGTGTCCGGGACCGGGCCGCTGACGGCTGCCGTCACCGGTGCAGTCCTGCTCGTCCCGGCGGGTTCCGGCACCCCATCCGTGTTCGTCCTCGACCGGCCGAGCGCCGCTACGGCCAGTGCCACGGTGCCGGCGACAACGGCGACGAGCCAACCGGCACCGCCCCGGTCCAGCGGGATGCTCACCGCGCCGATGACCGTCGCCGCAGCCGTCGCGGCCAGCACCGCCTGGGGTGCGCCGGCCACCGGCCCCGGCCACCGCCGCTGCCACATCGACGGCGGCGCGGGTACGAGCGGCGGCCGCGCCGGCCACTGCGGCCCGGTGGGCGGCCACTGCCCGGTCCCGTGCGGACCCTGCACCGCCGGCTTCGCCCCCTCGCCGGCCACCTGCGGGTGCCGAGCCTGCTCGTGCCGCGCCGGTGTTTGCTGAGCCTGCTCGTGCTGAGCCTGCTCGTGCCGCGCCGGTGCTTGCTGAACCGGTGGTTGCTGTGGCTGCGAGTGCTGCGCCGGTGTTTGCTGAGGCGTTGGTTGGGGCGCCGGTGTTTGCTGTGCCGGCGGGTGCGCCGTCGGTGGTTGCTGGACGGGTGGTGTGGTCGGTACCGGCGTGATGGTGTCTCCCGGCTGGGCGACGCCGGACTGCGGTCCGGGGTCGGGTGTCGGGCCGGGAACTGGACGTGCTGTCATGCTTCCTCCGAAGGGCGCACGGATCCGACCGGCCTTGATCCGGCCAGCGAAGTGGTCCGCAGCCGTGGCCGGCTGTTGGTGGCCGGGCGGTTGGTGGACGTTGCGTGGTGTGGACGGGTTCAGGAGACGGTGGCGACCGTTGCCTGGGGGACACCGAGGGGCAGGCTCACCCGGATCCGGCAACCCGAGCTTCGGCGGCCGCCGGCACCCGGTGCGGGATCGGCCACCGCGATGGTGCCGCCGTGCATCTCGACCACCCAGCGGGCGATCGCCAGGCCGAGCCCGGTCCCGCCGTCGCCGGCCCGTTCGCCCCGGGTGAAGCGTTCGAAGACCCGCGAGCGTTCCCCCACCGGGATTCCCTCGCCCTCGTCGGTCACCTCGACGTCGAGCCGGTCCGCCCGCTGCTCCGCCGTGACGAGTACGTTGCCGCCGGCCGGACTGTGCCGGGCCGCGTTGTCGAGCAGGTTCGCGAAGACCTGGTGCAGCCGCCACGGGTCGGCCTTGATGCTCAGCGGTACGGCCGGTTGGCGTACCCGGAAGTCGACCATCCGCCCGGCGCCGGTCGCGCTGACCGCGGCCTGCCGGACCGCTTCGTCCAGGAAGTCCGCGACGTCGAGGTTGACCCGGCGCAACGGCACCACACCGGCGTCCAGCCGGGACAGGTCGAGCAGGTCGGCGACCAGGTGGCCGAGGCGTTCGGTCTGTGCGAGGGCGGTCCGCAGGGTGGCCGGCTCCGGCTCGGCGACCCCGTCCACGATGTTCTCCAGCACCCCCTGCAACGCGGTGATCGGCGTACGCAGCTCGTGCGACACGTTGGCGATCAGCTCCCGGCGCCGCCGGTCGGCCTCGGCCAGCTCCGCCGACATCTGGTTGAACGCGACCGCCAGCTCGCCGACCTCGTCCCGCGAGGTGGCCCGGACCCGGCGGGTGTAGTCGCCCCGGGCCATCGCCCGCGCGGCGGCGGTCATCTCCCGCAGCGGCGAGGTCATGCCGTGGGCGAGGACCTGCGAGGTGGCCAGGGCGATGACGATGGCGGTCACCGAGGTCCACGGCGGGATCCAGCCGATCCCGATCCAGAAGACGGCCAGTCCGGCGGCGCCCGACGACACCAGCAGGACACCGAGCTTCACCTTGATCGAGCGGACCGGGTCCAGCGGGCGGGGCAGGAGGTCGAGCATCCGGTTGGCCCAGGCCCAGAGCGCTTCTCTCACGGCTGTACCTCCAGTGCGTAGCCGACGCCGTGCACGGTGCGGATCAGGTCCGCGCCGAGCTTACGACGCAGCGCCTTGATGTGGCTGTCCACGGTTCGGGTCCCGGACGCGTCGGCCCACCCCCACACGTCGGAGAGGAGCCGCTCCCGGGGCAGTACGGTCCGTGGCCGGCCGGCCAGGTGGACCAGCAGGTCGAACTCGGTGGGCGTCAGGTGTGCCTCGACCCCGGCCCGGCGTACCCGCCGCTCGGCCTGGTTGATCTCCAGGTCGCCGAGTCGGAGGAGCTGCTGGGCGCTGCTCGCCGCCCGGTCCACCCGGCGCAGCAGCGCGTGCACCCGCGCCGCCAGTTCGCGCAGCGAGAACGGCTTGGTCAGATAGTCGTCCGCACCGACGGCGAGCCCGACCAGCAGGTCGGTTTCGTCGTCCCGGGCGGTGAGCATCAGCACCGGCACCGGTCGGTCGGCCTGGATCCGCCGGCACACCTCCAGCCCGTCGAAGCCCGGCAACATCACGTCGAGCACCACCAGATCCGGTGGGCGTTTCCGGGCGGACGCGACCGCGGTCGGGCCGTCACCGGCGATCTCCACGGTGAAACCCTCGGCCCGTAGCCGCGCGGCGACCGATTCCGCGATGGTCTGCTCGTCCTCGACGACCAGGACCCGACGCTCGTTCATGTTCTGGACTGTAGGCATGCGGGATGGAGACGCATGGGGCAGGTTGTGAATAACCTGTGGAGAACGAGCTGCCCCTGTGGATAACTGACGTCGCCGCGCCCTCGGACGTCGGGATCAGTTCTGGAATCGGATGTTGACGGAGGTGTTGCTCGTCTTGCCGTCCTGGGTGAGTTGGTAGACGAAGCGGTCGGTGCGGCCGTGGGTGGCGGAGGGGGTGAAGACGATGGTGCGGTTGGCGGTGACCTGGACGGTGCCGTAGCGGGGTGGGGTGACGATGGTGATGGTTGCCTGGTTGGTGGCGTAGTCGTTGGCGAGTACGTTGATGGTGGTCTTCTTGGTGCCGCTGACGGTGACGGTGTCGCCAACTGCCTCGGGGGAGGCTGCGAAGGTGCCGTCGCCGCGGTTGATGAAGTGGTCGATCTGACCGGTGGATGGCGCCTGGGTGCGGACGTCCGGGTACCGGTCCCCGTTCGCGTGGACAGCGCGGGCCGTCCAGAACTCCACACCGAACTCGTCCAGCTCAAGCTGCGCCACTGCGCCGTCGTCGCGAACCACCACCACGCCGCTGTCCAGGTCGTCGCAGCCTTCGATGTAGGAGATGAGCACGTCCATGGCGCCGTTGACGTTGAAGTCGTCGAGTTCGTATTGCATGGGGCCGGCGCACCATCTCACCGGGCCGACGGTGAGAGTGCCGTCACCGAGGTTGAGGTAGGACTCGAATCCCGCGCCCTGATCGGTGACGGCGTACACATCCTGCCGTCGGTCGCCGTTGAAGTCCGCCGTTCCCAGGTAGCTGGGCTGGGAGACGAGTTGGTCGAGTCCGAAGTTCGGCCGGAAATCGTGGCCGAGCACCAGCAGGCTGTAGTCGATCGACGCGGGCGGGCCGGCGAACCAGGCGACCACCAGTTCGTCGATGCCATCGTCGGTGAGTTCGACGGCCACCCCGAGATCGGGGCAGACGGTGCCGAGACCGGATCCGCCGGGCCTGAGGTAGGTGTAGGCGACCGGAGGGCCGACACCACCGGTAGCTCGGCCGTACCTCACGATGACCGAGCACAGGTCGGGCTGGACGATGCCGAGGAACACCTGGTCGGTCAGGTCATCCCCGTTCACGTCGCCATAGATCGGCTCGCCCCGCCCACCGGCCTGGGCGGTGGGCGGCACGAGGCCGATCCCGAACAGGATCGCCAGCACGGCCGCGATCGCGATGCGTTTGCTGCACATGACACTTTGCCTCCATACGCGTACGTCGGACCTGTTCGCCGCCGTCCGCCGACGGCGAGGCGACTCCGGCTCCCGGTGCCGCAGTACGGAGAGCCGGAGCGGTCCGTGAGCGATCAGTTCTGGAATCGGATGTTGACGGAGGTGTTGCTCGTCTTGCCGTCCTGGGTGAGTTGGTAGACGAAGCGGTCGGTGCGGCCGTGGGTGGCGGAGGGGGTGAAGACGATGGTGCGGTTGGCGGTGACCTGGACGGTGCCGTAGCGGGGTGGGGTGACGATGGTGATGGTTGCCTGGTTGGTGGCGTAGTCGTTGGCGAGTACGTTGATGGTGGTCTTCTTGGTGCCGCTGACGGTGACGGTGTCGGCGACCGCTTCGGGGGAGGCTGCGAAGGTGCCGTCGCCGCGGTTGATGAAGTGGTCGATCTGACCGGTGGTCGTCGCCTGGGTGCGGACGTCCGGGTACCGGTCCCCGTTCGCGTAGACGATCGTGGCCTTCCAGGTCTGCTGGCGGGTGGGGTCCAGTTCCAGTTGCCGGGGCGTGCCGTCGTCGAGCACGACCACCACACCGTTGGCCGAGTCGGTACAGCCGACCGTGTAGGCGACCACCGCGTCCACGGCCCTGTTGTTGTTCAGGTCCTTGATCTCCACGCCGGACACGTCGTCGGAGCACCACTGCTCGGGCCCGAGATCTCCGATGGATCCGTTGATGACATAGCTGGCGAAGCCGCCCCGGCCGTACGAGTAGGGCGTCGGGGTTCCTATACCGCTGAAGTCCGCCTTGTCGAAGAAGACCGGCGTGACCGGCGAGGTGAAGGTACCTACGATCCGTAGGGTCCCGTGGTCGAGGATGACCCGGTTGTAGTCCAGGCTCGGTGGTGCACCCCGGGACCAGCCGAGCCAGAGTTCGTCCGCACTGTCCGTGTCCCAGTTGAAGGCAACTCCGATGTCCGGGCACGCTGGGGCCGCCGGGCCACCGGGTCGCAGGAAGATGAAGGCCACCGGAAGTGAGTAGCCGCCCCCCACGAGGCCGTACTCGACCACGACCGAGCAGTTGTTCGGGTTGACGATGCCGAGGGTCATCTGGTCCTCGATGCCGTCGCCGTTGATGTCGCCGTAGAGCGGGTCGTTCGGTCCACCGGCCTGGACGGGCACCGGTGTGACACCCACCCATGCGATGGCCGCCAACACGGCGACCATCGCGATGCGTTTACTCCACATGATCTGGCCCTTCTGCGGCTGTGTGGATGTTTCTGAATAAAAATGGTCCCTTCGGGGAATTTAGTCCGTATTGGCCGGCATCAGTCGACCCTGACCGTGATCTGACACTTATCTACGCCTATGACCTATCCGTCCGGCGACTACCAGCCCACCGGGCGATGAGGTGTCATGGTCAGCGTTCCGCCGGGCTGGAACCCACGCTGCAGGGGTCAGCCCGGCCAGGCGACCGGAGCCGACGCGGCTACCGGTTCCAGTCCTGCTTCGCCGCGCGGACGAGTTTGTCCTTCAGCTCGCGGGTGTGCCGGCGACTGACCGGCAGTTCGGTGCCGTCGACCACCACCACGTACCCGGAGTTCGCGAGCCGGAGTTCGGCGATGAGTCGCAGTTGCACCAGGTACGAGCGGTGGATCCGGACGAACCCGGCGTCTGCCCAGCGCTCCGCCAGGGTCGCCAGCGGCACCCGGACCAGGTGCGACGCGTCCGCCGTGTAGAGCCGCGCGTAGTCACCCTGGGCCTCCACCCACCGCACCGCCGACCGGGGCAGCATCCGGGTCGTCCCGGCCAACTCCACCGGGATCGTCGGATCCTCCTCGGCCCGGGCCAGCGCCGCCGGATGGGTCGGCACCACCCGCGCGCCGATCACCCGGCGCAGCGACTCGGCCAGCCGCTCGGCGCGTACGGGCTTGCGGACGTAGTCGGTGACGCCCAGGTCGAACGCGTCCACCGCACCGTCGTCGTACGCGGTGACGAAGACGATCGCCGGTGGTCGGGCGAACCGGCGCAGCACCCGGGCCAGTTCCATCCCGTCGAGTCCGGGCATCCGGATGTCGAGGAAGACCACGTCCACGTCGGCGTCCCGGAGCACCCGCAGCGCCTCGGTCGCGTCGCACGCGGTGTGCAGCCGGGCCACCCGGGGGTCGGCCCGCAGGTGGTACGCGAGTTCGTCCAGCGCCGGTGGCTCGTCGTCGACCGCCAGCACCCGCAGGAAACCGTTCACACCCCCACCTCGCTCCGCTCGGTCACGTACGCGCCCGGACATGTCGGTGGAACTTCGGCACCCGCATGCTCACCTTCGTACCCGATCCGAGCCCGGTCTCCACGACCAGGCCGAACGCGTCCCCGAACGCCGACCGGAGCCGTTCGTCCACGTTGGAGAGTCCCACGTGCTGCCCGGCGTCGTCGACGCTGTCCCGAGCCGCCTCGGCGATGCCCGCGGCCAGCACCGCCGGATCCATCCCCACCCCGTCGTCCTCCACCGTGATGTGGCACTCCGCGCCGGCGTCGCGCGCCTCGATGCTCACCATGCCGAGTCCCGGCTTGCGGGACAGTCCGTGCCGTACGGCGTTCTCGACCAGCGGTTGCAGGCAGAGGAACGGCACGGTCACCGGCAGCACCTCGGGCGCGATCTCCAGCCGTACCTGGAGCCGGTCGCCGAACCGGGCCCGTTCGATCGTGAGGTAACGGTCGATCGAACGCAACTCCTCGGCGAGCGTGGTGAATTCACCGTGCGCCCGGAACGAGTACCGGGTGAACTCGGCGAACTCCAGGATCAGCTCGCGGGCCCGCTCCGGGTCCGTCCGCACGAACGAGCCGATCGCGGTCAGCGCGTTGTAGATGAAGTGCGGGCTGATCTGTGCCCGCAGCGCCCGTACCTCGGCCCGCGCCAGCCGCTCCCGTGACGAGTCGAGCTCGGCGAGCGCGAGTTGGGCGCTGGCCCAGTGTGCCGTCTCCAGCGTCGCCTGGACCAGACCGGGCGCCGGCTGGTCGTCGGCGATCGCCACCAGCACCCCGACCGCGT
Source organism: Micromonospora sp. NPDC049529 (assembly GCF_055586685.1). NCBI lineage: Bacteria > Bacillati > Actinomycetota > Actinomycetes > Micromonosporales > Micromonosporaceae > Micromonospora > Micromonospora sp. NPDC049529. The sequence continues at coordinate 74,493 of NZ_JBVJHT010000001.1, read as the reverse complement.
GCCCGTCCGACCCGGTCAGCGGCGCGATGACCGCACCTCGTACCGGACAGTCGACCCGGTCGCAGCGCAACTCCGACTCACCGAGCACCGTCGACCGGTTCACCCCGATCGCCCGTTCTGCCGCCGCGACGAACTGGGCGCCGTGGTGCCCGCCCCGCCCGTCGATCGCCAGCACTTCGGTGTCGTCCACCAGCGCCAATCCGGCCGCCCCGACCAGTGCCCGCAGGTGCCGTACCGCTTTCGCCGCGCTCGCCGGGCTCAGCCCCGCCCGCAGCGGCTCGGCCGCGAGCCCGGCGGTGTGCAACACGTCGTACGTCGCCAGCTGACTGGCTGTGGCGATCCCCCGGCGGGCGCGCAGTCGTACCACCGCGAACAAGGCGGCCCCGAGCCCGCTCACCAACGCCACCACAGCGAGCACAGCCGAAAGATTCGCCCCCACCCGCACAACCTACTGCCCGCCGCCCGCCCAAAGTTCCGCCCACTTGTAGAGAAAAAGCACCCACCCAAGCCCGAATAAGCACGCTTTCTCTACAAGTGCGGCACCAAACCCGCCCGCCTCCGCCGCGCCCAACGTCGCGAGTCGACCGAGCGCCGCCGGGGGGGGGGGGGGTGGGGGGGGGGGGGGGGGGGGGGGGTGGGGGGGGGGGGGGGGGGAGAAAAACGGGGTGGTGGC
>NZ_JBVJHT010000001.1:35616-73810 GCF_055586685.1 Micromonospora sp. NPDC049529 | reverse complement strand
CCGAGACCGTTCCGTGTTTTTTTCTGGAGGAGGGCAGCACCCCCCCCCCCCCCCCCCCCACCCCCCCCCCCCCCCCCACTGGGCGGCGCGAAGCGGAGCGAGCCAGCCGAGGCGAAGCCGAGGCCAGCCAGCAGAGAGCGAGCCAGCGACGGCGGAGCCGTCGCCAACTAATAAGCCCCCTTGCGGGCGAGGACGACGCCGATGGTGCGCCAGAGGATGCTGAGGTCGTAGGCGAGGGACCAGTTGTCGACGTAGTAGAGGTCGAGTCGGACCGCTTCGTCCCAGGAGAGGTCGGATCGGCCGGAGACCTGCCAGAGGCCGGTCATGCCGGGGCGGACCAGGAGCCGGCGTCGTACGTCGCCGAGGAAGTCGCCGTCGTCGGCCGGCAGCGGACGCGGTCCGACCAGGGACATTTCGCCCTTGAGTACGTTGATCAGCTGGGGCAGCTCGTCCAGGGAGCTGGCCCGCAGGAACCGGCCGACCGGGAAGACCCGAGGGTCCTCCTTGATCTTGAAGAGCATGCCGTCGGTTTCGTTCTGGTCGACCAGCCCGGCGAGGCGGTCCTCCGCGTCGACGTACATGGTGCGGAACTTCCAGACCCGGAAGGTTCGGCCCTCGTGGCCGACCCTGGGCTGGCGGAAGAAGACCGGGCCGGGGTCGGAGATCCGGATCGCGAGCGCCACGGCGATGAAGAGCGGGGAGAGCAGCAGCAGCCCGAGCCCGGCCGCGACCCGGTCGAGCAGGTTCTTCGCCAGGAGCGCCGGACCGGACAGGGTGGGCTCTTCGACGTGCAGCAGCGGTAGGCCCTCGATCGGCCGGATGTGCACCCGTGGTCCGGCGATGTCGGTCAGCTGCGGGGCCACCACCAGGTCGATGCCGGAACCCTCCAGCTGCCAGGCGAGCCGGCGCAGTTCACCCGGCTCCCAGCTCGCCGAGCCGCAGACCGCGATGGTGTCGCCGGCCACCTCGCGGACCAGGGACAGGACATCCCGGCCGGCGTAGATCGGCACCGGGGTCTCGATGCCCCGGGCGGCGGCGTACCCGTCGGTGAGGTGGATGGCGACCGGGATCAGGCCGGCGGCCGGACTCCGGGTGACGGCGGTGTAGACCTCCAGTGCCTCCGGCAGGGTGCCGACCAGCACCATCCGGTGCGCCGCGTGTCCGCTGCGTCGACGCAACGTGTGTAGTGCGAAGCGGGCGAGCAGCCGGAAGATCAGGATGAACACCAGTGCGCCGACCAGCGCGGTCGCGACCGAGAGCCGGGACAGCTGGGTCACGGTGGCGAAGGCCAGGAACGACACGCTCGCCGCGACCACCACCCCGGCCCGTACGACGCGTTTGAACTCTTCCGTGCCGATGCCCAGGTAGCGCCGGTCGTAGGCCCGGTTGCCCCAGAGCACCAGCAACCAGCCGAGCGGCAGCAGCAGGTAGGAGACGGTGTGGAACCAGGTGGCGTCCACGTCGGCGGCGTTGAAGCCCGCCGTCGCCTTCTCGAACCTGCTGATCGAGACCCAGCTCGCCAGCGCGGCGGCACCGAAGTCCAGCAGCAGCAGGATCAGGGTGTACGGACGGTGCCACCGGGAGACCCGCCGACTGACCTTCGCCCAGGCGGAACGGGGCACACCATTCGGGGGTGGGGTCGTGGGCAGCTGGATTTCGAAGCTGTCGACGTGTCGGACCGGGCCGTTTCGGCCACTGCCGGTTACCGGGCGTTGGAGGCTTGTTGTCACCTCACCTACGTCCTCCCGTGTGACACGTGCCGCCCATTCGCCGTAAGGGCTCGGGTCGCCCACCGTCTCAGTCTCCCACGCAAGCCCCGGTAGGGGCGTGAACCGGAGGGACATTACGCCTCACCGACTCGCGGTGAGAGCGATCCGGCCCCGTGCGATAAGAGCCTCGGACCGGGTCACTATACCGATGGATGGCGTCCCCGCCAGATCTGTCCGATGGAGATTTCATCTCCACCTGGGCGATTTCTACCCTCAGCCAATTGTTGGTCACCTAACGCACAAGTCGGGATAGTCGGCGGTCGGCCAGCGGCTTGCCGCCGGTCTGACAGCTCGCGCAGTACTGGAGGCTCGAATCGGCGAACGAGACCTCACGGACAGTGTCGCCGCAGACCGGGCAGGGCAGTCCGGTACGGCCGTGCACCCGGAGCCCGGACCGCTTCTCGCCCTTCAACTCGGCGGCCCGCTGTCCCACCGACCGCGCCACCGCGTCTCCCAGCACCTGCCGGGTCGCGGCGTGCAGGGCGGCGAGCTGGGTGTCGGCGAGGCGGTCCGTGATCGCGAACGGCGAGAGTCGGGCCGTGTGCAGGATCTCGTCGGAGTAGGCGTTGCCGACGCCGGCCAGGATCTCCTGGTCGGTGAGGATCCCCTTCACCTGTCCGCGTCGGGACCGCAGCCGTTCGCTGAACAGCGGCAGGTCGGCGGCGAGCGCGTCCGGGCCGAGCCGGGCCACTCCGGGCACCTGGGTCGGTTCGGTGACCAGGTAGGCGGCGAGCTTCTTCTGCGTACCGGCCTCGGTCAGGTCGAAACCGGAGCTGTCGTCGAGTCGTACCCGGACGGCGATCGGACCCTTGCCGGGTTTGAGCGGGGCGGTCGAGGCGAATGCCTCCCGGTAGTGCAGCCAACCGGCTCGGGCCAGGTGGACCACCAGGTGCAGGCCACCGTCGAGCTGGACGTCGAGGAACTTGCCGTACCGGCCGGCGCCGGTCACCGAGCGGCCGACCGTCGCGGTCGGTGCCGGATCGTACGTTTTCAGGGCGCTGATGGCAGCGATCTCCAGCCGCTCCACCCGGCGGCCCACCGCGCGCTCACGCAGGTAGGCACCGAGCGCCTCTACCTCAGGCAGTTCGGGCACGTCACTAACGGTAGCCTCTCGTCGTGTGAAGGTGGTCGTGGCGCACAATCGGTATCGCGAAGCTCAGCCTTCGGGCGAGAACACCATGGTCGATCTGGAGATCGCCCAGCTCACGGCGGCCGGGGTCGAGGTCCTGCCGTTCCTGCGCAGCTCGGATGAGATCCCGGCGATGCCGAAGGGCGCGAAGGCGCTGCTGCCGATCTCGCCGATCTACGCGCCGCAGGCCCAGCGGGAGCTGAGCCGGTTGATCGAGACACACCGTCCGGACGTGCTGCACCTGCACAATCCGTACCCGTTGCTGTCACCCTGGGTGGTGCGGACCGCGCACCAGCACGGCGTACCGGTGGTGCAGACGGTGCACAACTACCGCCAGGTCTGCTCCTCCGGCCTCTACTTCCGGGACGGGCACATCTGCCACGACTGCCGGGGACGGGCGCTCGGCGTGCCGGCGATCGTGCACCGCTGCTACCGGGGCTCCCGGGCGCAGAGCGCGCTGATGGCGACGACCCTCGCCGTGCACCGCCCGACCTGGCGTTCGGTCGACCGGTTCATCGCGCTCACCTCGGCCGTCGCCGACCACCTGCGCGAGTACGGCATCCCGGCCGACCGGATCGTGGTCAAGCCGAACGCGATCCCCGATCCGGGCGAGCCGGCCCCGCTCGGCGACGGTTTCCTCTTCTTCGGTCGACTCTCCCCGGAGAAGGGCCTCGACCTGCTGCTCCAGGCCTGGCGACAGCACCCGGAGGGGTCGCTCGGCCCGCTGCGGATCGCCGGGGACGGCGAGTTGCGGCCACTGGCCGAGGCGGCGGCCCGGGAACGTACCGATGTCGAGTACCTCGGGCCGTTGGACCGTGCCGGGGTGTGGAAGGCGGTCCGGGCCACCGCCGTGGTGGTGGCGGTCCCCACCTGGCACGACGTACTTCCGACGGTGGTGATCGAGGCACTCGCCGCCGGCCGGCCGGTGCTCGGTACGGCGCTCGGCGGGGTGCCGTACCTGATCGGTATGGACCACCCGCCGACCGCGGCGGGCTGGGTCGTGCCGGCGGACCCGGCCGCCCTGGCCGCCGCCCTGCCCACCGCCCGAGCCGCCGCCCCGACCCTGGCCCCCCTGGCCCGCACCCGCTACCTGTCCACCTTCCGCCCCGAAGTAGTAACCACCCAACTCCTCAACACCTACACCTCCCTGCTCCCCACCCCCTAACTCCCCCACCCCGCCCCCCATGCCGTTGATCTAGGGCAAATACGTGTGATCAGAGATCAACTAACACGTATTTGCCCTAGATCAACGAGCCGGGGAGAGGGGCGGGAGGGGAGGCGCGGGTCAGGGGAGGGAGGCTCGGGCGGAGGCGGCGATGCTGGCGAGGAGGAAGGCGCCGTTCAGGACGGTGAAGGCGGTGATGATCCAGATCGTGGCGGCGGGTGCGAGGAGCAGCACCAGCGCGGCCACGAAGATCATCGCGCCGTAGTCGCGGACGAGCTTCACCAGCCGCACCGGCAGCCGGGTGGAGGGGATCAGGCTGGCCCGGCTCGGACCGGCCTGCATCACCGAGGTGACCAGGTTGACCATCCAGGTGCCGGCGAACGCCGCGACCAGCCAGACCGGCGTGCCGGGGCGTTGGGCCACCGTGGTCGCGCCGAGCGCGGTCACCAGGGCGATCTGGGCCGCCACGTCGCAGAGCACGTCCACCCGGGCGCCGGCCGGGCTGTCCCGACCGGTGACCCGGGCCAACTGCCCGTCGGCGCAGTCCAGGGCGTACGCCACCTGCCAGCCCAGCAGCGCGACCAGCCCGGCGACCCAGGCCGGTACGCCCCCGTCGGCGACCGGCCCGGCCAGCGCCGCCGTGGCGACCGAGGCGGCCAGGCCCAGCAGCAGGTTGCCGAGGGTCAGGGCCGTCGGGCTCAACCCGAGCCGGTACGCCAGCCACGCGAATCCGGCGCCGAGCCGCTGACTGAGCGTCTCGCTGAACAGCCCGCCACCCCGGTTCGCCCGGTAGAAGTCGGCGGCGGACGGCCGGTACGGCTCGGCTGAGGTGGTCACGGCCGGTACTCAGCCGAGGTGGTCGTGGAGTGCGTCGGCGTAGTCCGCGAGCCGGCCGCGGATCCCGTCCGGCGCCAGGTCCAGGTGCTCGATGATCGTGTAGCGGTCCGGTCGGGTCCGCGGGGCGAGGGTCACCACCTCGACGAACTCGTCGTCGGTGAGCCCGATCCCGGCCGGTAGCATCGGCAGGCCGTGCCGGTGCAGGCAGCTCGCCATCTGCCGGAACCGGTCGAGGTCGCCCCGGAGGAAGGTGCAGAAGAGCCCGCCGAGGCCGACCTGCTCGCCGTGCGAGCCGGTGCCGACCCGGAGCAGGTGCATCGCGTGCATGATCTCGTGGCAGCCGCCGCTGCACGGGCGGCTGGTGCCGGTGATCGCCATGGCCAGGCCGCTGGAGATCAGCGACTCGGCGAGGACGGTCACGAAACCGTCGTCGCTCATGTCGCCCGGATGGTTGATGATCGCCTCGGCCCCGGAACGGGCGAGGGTGGCGCCGAGCCCGTCCACCGGCTCACCGCGTACCTCGCGGGCCAGTTCCCAGTCCGCCAGGGCGCTGATGTTGCTCAGCACCTCGCCGATCCCGGCCCGGTGCCGCAGGTCCGGCCCGGACTCGACGAAGTCGAGGTCGACGATGACCGCGATCGGGATGTGCACGCCGTAGGAGGGGCGCCCGCCGTCGTGGTCCAGGGTGGCGATCGGTGAGGCGATGCCGTCGTTGGCCAGGCTGGTGGCCACCGAGACCATCGGCATGCCGTACCGGGTGGCGGCGTACTTGGCGGTGTCGATGGTCTTGCCGCCGCCGATGCCGACCACCGCGTCGTACGCGCCGGCGGGCAGCTTGTCGCCGAGTTCGAGGGCGGCGTCCAGGGTGCCGCCGCAGACGGTGAACACGTCGGCGGAGCCGAGCGTCGGGCGGATCAGCTCGACGATCCGTTCACCCTGTCCGGGGCCGACCACCACCGCCACGTCCCCACCGGCGGAGATCCGCTGGTCGGCGAGGAGCGGGCCGAGGTCGGCGATCGCGCCGTGGCGCACCTCGATGACCAGCGGCGTGTTGACCGTACGGGCCAGGAGCGGCATCGGTCCCCCTCATCGTGCCGGCCGGCTGGCCGGTACTCGGTCGTCCTACGGCGTCCACTGCCAGCCGGTGAGTTCCCGGGCCCGGGTCAGGTCGGCGAGGTTGTCGACCTCGACCCACTCCACGTCACCGATCGGTGCTCCGCGTATCTCTCCGCCCCGGATCGCGTACTCCTGGTAGCCGTCCTCGTAGTAGAGGTTCGGGTCGCGGCGCCAGGTGGATTCGAGCGCGTCGGCGAGGGCGGGCGCGGCGTACGGCTCGATCAGGGTGGCCCCGATGTACTCCCCGTGCGCGTCGGTCGGGTCCATCCGCTTGGTGATCCTGGTGAGCCGCCCGTCGGCGTCGAAGATCGTCTTCATCTCCTCGTCGGCCAGCTCCTTGACGTCGTCGACGGCGAGCAGGATGCCCGGCCCGCGTCCGGCGAGCAGGGTCCGTTCCACGCTCACCGGGTGCACGGTGTCGCCGTTGACCAGCAGCGCGCCCCGGCCGAGGTGTTCGTGGGCCAACCAGAGCGAGTACGCGTTGTTCCACTGCTCGGCCTTGGCGTTGTGGACCAGGGTGAGTCGTACCCCGTGCCGCCGCTCCAACGCCGCCTGCCGGTCCCGTATCTCCGGGGCGGCGTACCCGATCACGATGGTGGCCTCGGTCAGTCCGACCTCGGCGAAGTTGTGCAGCGCGATGTCGAGGATGGTTGTCCCACCGTCGACCGGAATGAGTGCCTTGGGCAGGGTGTCCGTGTACGGACGCAGCCTGCGCCCCGCCCCCGCGGCGAGCACCAGTCCGATCATCGTGGGGTCCCCATGAGTCAACGACTACCGCACGCAGACAGCCCCGAGGGACGGAACCACGTTTCCCGTCGGACCGGGCACCCGGCCGAACTCGGCCTCAGAGGCCGATCGCGTGCAACGCGGCGAAACCGTCCTCGGCGATCCGGCGGATCAGCCCGTCGTTGACGTCCCGGTGTTCGTCCAGCAGATCGATCTCGTGCTCGGCCAGCCAGCGGAACTCGGTGTGCTTGCCCTCCTCCAGGCGGGGCCGGGCGAGATCACCGTCGACCCGGACCAGGAAGTCGCTCTCCACCCGGGCGAGGCCGTCGTTGCCGGTCCAGAGATACTCGCCGACCAGGCCGAGGACGATCGATACGGTCCAGCCGGTCTCCTCGGTCACCTCCCGGTACAGCGTGTCCTCGATCTCCTCGCCGGGTTCGAGGTGGCCGCCGACGATGTCCCACGTGTCGGGGAAGAGTTTTCGCTGCGGGGACCGGCGCTGGAAGAAGATCCGACCGTCGTCGTCGACGATCAGCGCTCCGGCGCACCGGAGGGGATCGGTGGGCACGGGTCGACACTAGTCACCCGATGTCCGCCGTGAACAGGGTCTTTTCCGCTGTGCCGCCGGCCGCGCGGGCCGGGTGTGTCCGAGGTGTCGCGGGCGCGGTCAGGGACGGGGTCCGGGCGCGGTTATGGGACGGGGTCCGGGGGTGGATTGGGACGGCGCCGGTCTCGTTTTCCAGGATTCGGACATCGCCGTGCCGCCGCCGCACCGGCGACGGTCGCCCGTACGCTGGGTAGTCATGACTGCCGAGCAGCTGATCTCCTTTGCCCGTGGCGCTCCGTCGCTGGACATCATCGATATCGAAGGGCTGAAGGCCGCGGCCGTACGCGCGCTGGACGCGGACCCGGCCGGCGTCACCGCCTACGGAACGTCGCTGGGCTACCCGCCCCTGCGCGAGTGGATCGCCCGCAAGCACGGCGTGGCGGTGGACCAGGTGCTGGTGACCAACGGTTCGTTGCAGGCCGACGCGTTCCTCTTCGAGCACCTGGTGCAGCCGGGCGACTCGGTGGTGGTGGAGCGGCCGACCTACGACCGGACCCTGCTCAACCTGCAACAGCAGGGCGGCGATCTGCATTCGGTGACCATCCACCCGGACGGGATCGACACCGAGGAGCTGGGCAAGCTGCTCGAATCGGGGGTACGCCCGAAGCTCGCGCACATCATCCCGAACTACCAGAACCCGGCCGGGGTGACCCTCTCCCTGGAGAAGCGGCGGGCGCTGCTCGCCCTGGCGGTCGAGTACGGCTTCACGATCTTCGAGGACGACCCGTACGCGGACATCCGGTTCCGGGGCGAGAAGCTGCCGTCGATGCTCTCCCTGGACGAGCACGGTGTGGTGGTGCACGCGTCGAGCTTCACCAAGACGGTCTGCCCCGGTGTCCGGGTCGGTTACCTGATCGGCCCGGCCGCGTTGATCGCCGAGATCGCCAAGAAGGCCACCAACCTCTACATCTCGCCGGGCATGTTCGCCCAGGCGACGGTTTACCAGTTCTGTGTCTCCGGGGACATCGACCGCTCGATCGAGACGGTCAGCGCCGCGCTCGGCGAGCGGTCCCGGCTGCTCGCCGAGGCGCTGCGGGCGCAGATCCCGGGCGTCCGGTTCTACGAGCCGGACGGTGGCTACTTCCTCTGGATCGAGCTGCCGCCGGACGTGCTGGCCGACCGGCTGGCGCCGGCTGCCGCCGAGCGCGGGGTCGCCGTGGTCAAGGGCAGTGACTTCCTGATCGAGGGCGGGCACCACGCGCTGCGGCTGGCGTACTCGGCGGTCACCGCCGACCAGGTCGAGGAGGGCGTACGCCGGTTGGCCGCCGCGGTCGACGAGGTTCGCGGCCAGGGCTGACCGGCCCGGCCGTCCCGGTGCGGGAAAGCGGCTTTGATCAGACGGATCCGGTATCGGCCACCGCTGGAGTGTCGGATACCCGACAAAAGTTCGTGATAGCCGGTCCGGGGGTCCCGCCGGACCGGCAAACGGCCCACAATGCTGCGAGCGCCTGTCGCGTTTCATCCGGCCACCAGCCACGACACCATCCGTGCTGTTCCGCCGTGGTCATCCGGGCAGGACCCAAATGCATAGCCCCCCGCCCCCAAAGGTGCCGGGTGGGCCGACCGCACGTAACCCCCCCGACGCGGCCGGTCCACCCGGCGCCGACCCTCCCGGCGCGGTCGGCGGACGGCGACTCTCGGCGTAACCTGCAAAGCCGCGTACCGAGAACCACGGAGGGGGGCGGGCCACCCAATGGCAGAGCGACTCGATCAGGACCAGCCGGGTGGTGACGGGCGGGTCCGGGTCCGACCCCGATCCTGGATCGCCCCGGTCCGCCGGATACTCAACGCCGATCCCGGCCAGCATTCCGCCTCCGCGCCCGACGTCCGTACCGGCGTGGTCGACTGCGGTCTCTACGTCGGCGGGGTGCGCCAGCCCGGCGAGTGGGACTACGCCACCGCGCTGGCCGCCGCCGAGCGCAGTTCCGCCGAGGGCAAGCCGGACGCCTTCGTCTGGCTCGGGCTGCACGAGCCGGCCCAGGCCGAGATGGCCGGCATCGCCGACACGTACGGGTTGCACGAGCTGGCGGTCGAGGACGCGGTCAAGGCCGAACAGCGCCCGAAGCTGGAGCGGTTCGGCGAGGTCAGCTTCCTGGTGCTGCGCACCGCCCGGTACGTCGAGCACGGTGAGCTGACCGAGACCTCCGAGGTGGTCGAGACCGGCCAGGTGATGCTCTTCATCGGCCCCCGGTTCGTGATCAGCGTGCGGCACGGTGACGCCTGCCGGCTGGCCGGTGTCCGGGCCGACCTGGAGGGCAAGAAGGAACTGCTGGAGCAGGGGCCGTGGGCGGTGGCGTACGCGGTCACCGACCGGGTGGTCGACCTCTACCTGGAGGTGGCCGACCAGGTCGAGGCGGACCTGGACACGCTGGAGGCCCAGGTGTTCTCCGTCAAGGCCCACGGCCGGATCCAGCGGATCTACCAGATGAAGCGTGAGCTGGTCGAGTTCAAGCGGGCCGTGGTCCCGCTGCAACGGCCGCTGATGATGTTGACCGGTACGGTCAACCGGGACGTGCCCAAGGAGATCCGGCGCTACTTCCGGGACGTCCAGGACCACCTGACCCGGACCGTCGAACAGGTCAACTCCTACGACGACCTGCTCAACTCGATCCTTCAGGCGCGACTCGCCCAGGTGACCGTCGACCAGAACAACGACATGCGCAAGATCGCCGCGTGGGCGGGTATCGCGGCCGTCTGGACGGCGATCGCCGGTGTCTACGGCATGAACTTCGCATACATGCCGGAGACCCAGTGGAAGTACGGCTACCCGGTGGTGTTCGCCCTCATGGTGGCGATCTCGCTGGGGCTGTACCGCTGGTTCCGGCGCAACCGCTGGCTCTGAGCCGGCACCGGCGACCCCGGTGCTGACCCGGTCGTCGGGAAGCTCAGCCGCGGCTGTTGCCCGCCGGGCCGGTGCCGAGCAGACCGTCGGGCTTCGCTCCGGCCTTGGCGGCGGGCTTGGCGCCGTCGGTGGCGGTCCCGGCCGTACTGGCGATCTTCTCGCCGGCTGCCGAGGTGCGGTCGCGGACCTTCTCGATGGTGACCGGCTTCGGCTTCGCCGCGGTTCCCGCCTCGGCGCCGTCCCGCCCGGCGGTCGAGCTGAGGCCACCGCCGGCCGAGGCCCGACCGTCGCTCCGGCTGGTCTCGGGTGCCGGCAGCGGCTCGTACGCCTCCCAGTGCTCCTGCTGTCGGCGGCGGATCGCGACCGCCCCCACCACACCGGCCACCGCGCCGGCCGCGAGTAGGCCGGTCAATATCGATCTGCGTCGACCTGATCCGTTCGACTTCCGCTTCTTCTTCGGCATCGTTTTCATCATCTTCTTCTTAGATCCCGTTATGTTCCTGGTCCGCGACTGGCCGGCGGTCGTGCCGGCCTCGCGAGCACCGGCCAGTGCGGCCATCGCGAGGGGTGCGATCGCGGTCACAGTGGTTCCCCAACCATTGACCGCCGTCTCCGCGACTTTCGTCGCGGTCGGCGAGAGGTAGTCCCGCGCCACCTGCACACGGGGGCCGATCGTGGCGCCCACACCGTCCGCTGCATGGCCCGCCGCCTGCCTGAAGTGACCGAAGCCCTCACCCAGCTCGGTACGCACGAGCTTGCTGTGGGACTTGCGTCGCCCGAATCCAAACACCGGTCTCCACCTCCTCGGGTTGTTCCTCCGTCATCCTCCACCTTTGGATGCCTCCGCACGGCCGGAACGGGCACATGGGAGGATCCGCATGGAAACTGACCCGTGCCTGCCGGTCTGCGTCCCCCGGCCGGCAAGTCCACGACGATCGAGGAGTACTCCGTGGCCGAGGCCATTTACGCCACCCTGCACACCAACGCCGGTCCGATCCGGCTGGAGCTTTTCCCCAACCACGCGCCGAAGACGGTGCGCAACTTCGTCGAGCTCGCCGAGGGCACGAAGGACTACACCGACCCGCGCACCGGGCAGCCGGGCAGCGGGCCGTACTACGACGGCACCATCTCGCACCGGGTGATCAGCGGCTTCATGATCCAGATGGGTGACCCGACCGGCACCGGCCGGGGCGGCCCCGGTTACAACTTCGGTGACGAGTTCCACCCGGAGCTGCGCTTCGACCGGCCGTACCTGCTCGCGATGGCGAACGCCGGGCCGGGCACCAACGGCTCGCAGTTCTTCATCACGGTGGGCCCGACCCCGCACCTGAACAACCGGCACACGATCTTCGGCCAGGTTGCCGACGACGACTCGGTCAAGGTCGTCGACGCGATCGCCAACACCCCGACCGACCCGGCCGACCGGCCCCGGCAGGACGTGGTGATCGAGCGGGTGCAGATCGAGCGCATCGGCGACTGACCACTCACCGGGGTACCCTTTGGCTGCATGAGCGGGAGCATCCGAGTGCAGCGAGGGTGGCGGGCGTTGAGCAAGCGCAGTGAGGTGACCGCGTGAGCGAGTCGCCGCAGACCACCGCCCCGGTCTGCTACCGCCACCCCGGTCGGGAGACCTGGGTCCGATGCACCCGCTGTGACCGGCCGATCTGCCCCGACTGCATGCGGGAAGCGTCGGTCGGGCACCAGTGCCCCGAGTGTGTGGCGGAAGGCCGGCGTAGCCAGCGGCCGGCGCGTACCGCCTTCGGTGGCGGTGCCGCCGGCCGTGCCGGCTACGTCACCAAGACACTGATCGGCCTGAACGTACTGCTGATGTTGATCTCGATCGGGTCGGCCGGCGGCGGCGACGCGGTGGCCGGCGGTGGCCTCGGTGGGCTCCTCGGCGGCGGTACGCCGCTCACGCGGTGGGGCTCGGTGCTGGGCTTCGCCCCGTACGTCAACTTCGGCCCGGTGCACGGGATCGCCGCCGACGAGTACTACCGGCTGTTCACGGCGATGTTCCTGCACTACGGGATCGTGCACCTGCTGCTGAACATGTGGGCGCTCTGGATGCTCGGCCGCACCCTGGAGGCGACCCTCGGCCCGCTGCGTTTCCTGGCCCTCTACCTGATCGCCGGGCTCGGCGGGAACGTCGCGGCGTACCTGTTCTCCGCACCCAACGCCCAGACCGTGGGCGCCTCGACCGCCATCTTCGGACTCTTCGCCGCCCTGTTCATCATCATGCGGCGGATGGGCCGGGACACCTCGGCGGTGGTGCCGGTGCTCGTGGTCAACCTGGTCTTCACCTTCGCCGTACCCGGCATCTCGATCGCCGGCCACCTCGGCGGGCTGGTGGTCGGTGCCCTGATGGCGCTGGTCCTGGCCTACGCGCCCCGGATCCGCCGGTCGGTGTTCCAGGCCGCCGGTGGCGCGGTGGTCGTACTCGCCCTGGTCGGCCTGACCCTGCTCCGTACCTCGCTGCTGCTCGGCTGACCCCGGTCCCGGTCCAGGGGGCCTAGCGCTGCTCGGCCGGGTCGGCGGGTGTGCTGCCGGCGTGGAACTTCGCCATCCGCAGGGCGTTCGCCACCTCGCCCGGCTCGGCACCCAGGTCGTAGCGGCTGAAGAAGTGCAACGAGTCACCGGCGTCGAGTTCCAGGGTGCCGGTACGCAGCCCGAGGCGCGGCCGGCTGTCCACCGCTATCCGTTCGATCTGACCCCATGCCAGGTGTCGTCGGCCGGCGAACCCCTTGATCACCGTCACCCCGGCCGGGTCGACCGCGAGGCGTACCGGGGCCACCAGGTCGCGTACGGCCCAGCCGACCAGGCCGGCTCCGGTCAGCACGGTCACCCCGATCGGCACCGGGTCCCCGCCCCCGAGGAGCAGGCCGAGCCCGACCAGGACCACCGCCCCGGTGAGCTTCAGCAGGGGCAGGGCGGGGCGTACCCGCCAACTGGTCGGCGTCGCGCTCTGATCGGGGTGCACCGATCCAGGATGCCAGCCCGACCCGGCCGGGTGCAGGGTCCGCGCGCGTACGATCGGGGCAGGCTAAGTTACCGGGGAGTTGTGATGAGAGACGCGGTCATCGTCGGCGCCGTACGCACCCCGGTCGGCCGACGCCGGGGCGGGCTGGCCAGCGTGCACCCGGTCGACCTCTCCGCGCACGTGCTGCGGGCGCTGGCCGAACGGACCGGTCTCGATCCGGCGGACGTGGACGACGTCATCTGGGGGTGCGTCTCCCAGGTCGGCGAGCAGGCGTGGAACGTGGGGCGTAATGCCGTGCTCGCGGCGGGTTGGCCGCAGACGGTGCCCGGCACCACGCTCGACCGGCAGTGCGGGTCCAGCCAGCAGGCGTTGCACTTCGCCGCCGCCGCGGTGATCTCCGGTCAGGCGGACCTGGTGGTGGCCGGCGGGGTGGAGTCGATGACGCGGGTGCCGATGGGCAGCAGCATCCGGGTGCCGGAGTCCGGCACCGACGGCCTGCCCTACGGCGAGTTGGTCCGGGCCCGCTACCGGGGGGTGGACGGCTTCGCCGCCTCGGATCCGGTGCCGTTCAACCAGGGGGTCGGCGCCGAGCTGATGGCGCGGCGCTGGCGGCTGTCGCGTACCCGGTTGGACGAGTTCGCGCTGGCCAGCCACGAGAAGGCGGCGGCTGCCCAGGACGCGGGCGCGTTCGACCCGGAGATCGCCCCGGTGCCGGTGGCCGACGGCGGCAAGGTCGCCGCCGACGAGGGCATCCGCCGGGACACCACGCTGGCCCGGTTGGCGGAGCTGGCCACCCCGTTCCGGGCCGACGGTGTGGTCACCGCCGGTTCGGCGTCGCAGATCTCCGACGGTGCGGCGGCGTTGGCGGTGACGAGTTCGGAGTGGGCCGGCGAACACGGGTTGCGGCCGCTGGCCCGGATCCACACCGCCGTGGTCGCCGCCGACGATCCGGTGGTCATGCTGACCGGTCCCATCCCGGCCACCGCGAAGGCGCTGCGCCGCGCCGGGCTGGGCATCGAGGAGATCGGGGTGTACGAGGTCAACGAGGCGTTCGCCCCGGTCCCGCTGGCCTGGCTGGCCGAGACCGAGGCCGACCCGGCCCGGCTCAACCCGCGCGGTGGTGCGATCGCGCTCGGTCACCCGCTGGGCGGCTCGGGCGCCCGGATCATGACCACGATGTTGCAGCACATGCGGGACAACGGCATCCGGTACGGGCTCCAGACGATGTGTGAGGGCGGTGGAATGGCCAACGCCACCATCGTGGAGCTGCTGTAGCTGTTCCGTCCGGCTCCGGTGTCCCGAGCGTGGACTTGCCGTCGTGGAAGTTCTGTAATTTCATATTCATCCATACGTACGCCGCGTCAGATTCTGGTGACGTTTCGTTGAGTACCGCATGGACCTCTTCTTCCGAACGTTCCTGCCGGCTGCGGCGGAGGCGGGGTTGGCCGCGTCGATCATGAGCCGGCACCTGCCGATCTTCCGGCGGTGCGTGGCCGCCGACGACGCCACGCTCCTGGTCGCCCGCTGCACCCGACCGGACGGGCCGGCCTCCGGTGGCCACCTGCTCCTGCTCACCCGCCACCGGCTGGTGGTCACCCAGCAGAGCCGCCTGCTGCACCGGCTGAGCATGCATCTCAACACCGACCTGCGGCATCTCAACAACGTCGGTTGGACCCCGGATCCCCGGCTGCCCGTGCTGGAGTTCACCGCGACCGCGGTCGACGGCATCCGTGAGCGCTACCTGATCAGGGCCGGCCACCGGCAGCCGGTGTCGCAGCTCGACGCCCTGCTCGACCACGTGTTCCGGGGCGCCGGTGCACCCGGACCACAGGCGGGACCGAGCCCGAAAGAGGCCCGCCGCGCGACGTTCAGCCCGGCCGTCGCGATCTGAGTCGGAGCGCCGTACCGGATCCGTACACAACTCGAACAAACCCGCCATGTCCGTCCGGCCACCGGTCGGCCATCATGAGCGGGTGACGGACGACGCAGCGGCTCGCGGGCTCGTCCTGGTGGTCGAGGACGAGCCGGCCATCGCCGACCTGGTCCGGCTCTACCTGGTGCGGGACGGGTTCGGCGTACACATCGAACGGGACGGCGCGGCCGGGCTCGCCGCCGCCCGGCGGCTGCGCCCGGTTGCCTGCGTACTCGACATCTCGCTGCCCGGTCTGGCCGGCACCGAGGTCTGTCGCCGGTTACGCGAGGCCGGCGACTGGACCCCGATCATCTTCCTCACCGCGCGCGACGACGAGACGGACCGGATCGTCGGGCTGGAACTCGGCGCCGACGACTACGTGACCAAACCGTTCAGCCCACGGGAACTCGTGGCCCGGGTCCGGGCGGTGCTCCGCCGGGTCGCGGGCCCGCCGGACCGGACCGAGCGGCCGCGCGCGGTCGGGCCGGTCACCCTCGACCCCGCCCGACGTACGGTCGCCGTCGCGGGCGCCCCGGTGCAGCTCACCTCGACCGAGTTCGACCTGCTGGCGCACCTGATGGCTCGACCCGGCCGGGTCTTCACCCGGGACGAGTTGCTGGCCGGTGTCTGGGGTTACGCCGCGCACGGCGGCACCCGCACCGTGGACGTGCACGTCGCCCAGGTACGCGCCAAGCTCGGCGCCGGTGCCGAGGTGATCCGGACCCACCGGGGAGTCGGGTACGCCTGTGCCGACTGACCGGCCACCCGCCGCGCTGCCGCCTCCGGTCGACCGGTCGCCCGCCGCGCCGCCTCCCGTCGACCGGCCGCCCGCCGCGCTGCCTCCCGTGGACCGGGCTCCGGCGGGGCGGTGGCGGGTCGGCCGTACCCTCTCCGCCCGGGCGGTGCTGGTCAGTTGCGCGGTGGCGCTGGTGTCGGTGCTGGTCACCGCCGCGGTGGCCGGACCGTTGGCGGCCGGAGCGGCGCAACGGCAGGCGAGGGAGGCGCTCACCGCGCAGGCGAGGCTGGCCGCCGAGACGCTGCGCCCCCGGCTCGACCGTGGTCGTACCACGGACGAGGAACGGATCATCCGGCAGTTGCGGCAGCAGGGGATCGACGCGTACCTGATCCGGGACGGGGTGGCCGACCGGCCGGGCCTGCCGCCACGGGTGGTCGACCAGGTCGGTGCCGGCCGCAACTTCTCCGGCCGCCGTACGGTCGCCGGGGTTCCGTCGCTGGTGGAGGGGCGGGCCCTGGCCGGTGGCAACGGGGTGGTGCTGGCTCGCGAGGTCTCCACCGGGTTGTTCTGGACGGTGCTCGGCGGCCTGTGGTTGCCGCTGCTCGCCGGACTTGCCGCCGGTGTTGTCGCCGGTGTGCTGCTCGCCCGCCGGTTGGCCCGGCCGATCCGCAACGCGGCCGTCGCCGCCGCCCGGCTGCGCTCCGGCGACCGGACGGTACGCCTGCCGGTCGAGCCGCCCCAGGAGGCGGCCGATCTGGCGTACGCGTTCAACCAGCTCGCCGCCGCCCTGGCCGGCAGTGAGGGCCGGCAGCGCGAGTTCCTGCTCTCGGTCTCGCACGAGTTGCGTACGCCGCTGACCGCGATCCGGGGTTACGCCGAGGCGATCGCCGACGGGGTGGTCGGCCCGGAGGGGACACAGCGGGCCGGACAGACCATGCTCGCCGAGGCCGAACACCTGGACCGGCTGGTCAGCGACCTGCTGGCACTGGCCCGGCTGGAGGCGGTCGACTTTCCGCTGGAACCGTTGCCGGTCGACCTCGGCCGGCTGGTCGCCGACGCGGCGCAGACCTGGACGGCCCGGTGCGCCGGTTTGGGCGTACCGCTGCGGACGGAGGTGCCGCAGCGGCCGGTGCCGGCGTACACCGATCCGGGTCGGATCCGGCAGGTGGTGGACGGGCTGCTGGAGAACGCGCTGCGGGTGGTGCCGCCGGGGGCGCCGGTGGTGCTCGCGGTGGCCGTCGCCCCGGACGGCGGCGGCGTGATCGAGGTACGCGACGGTGGCCCCGGATTCACCGACGACGACCTGGCGGTCGCCTTCGAACGGGGTGCGCTGCACCAGCGCTACCGGGGTGTCCGCAAGGTCGGCAGCGGGTTGGGGCTGGCCCTCGCCGCGGGTCTGGTCCGTCGGCTCGGTGGCCGGATCGCCGCCGGACACGCGCCGGAGGGCGGCGCCCGGTTCACCGTCTGGCTCCCACCGACCCGCTGACTTTTACCCGACCCGTACCTCGGGCTGACGCGGTGCTGCGGCGCGGGCGGGACTCTTTCCCCGAGTGGACCGGACCTCCAGCGAGGGGATCCGGTGAACCGGGATGAGAGGGAAACCGATGACACCACGTTGGCGGGTTACCGCCGTGACGGCCCTGCTGGCCTCGGTCGGTCTGGTCGGGTTGGCCGGCTGCGGTGCGGTCGGGGCACCGGTGTCGGACGCCGCCGGACCGGTGGCGGTCGAGGTCGCCTCGGCGATGGGCGCGGACGGGCAGGCGCTCGCCGCGTTGGGCTTCGACGTCGAGGACATCGCGGCCGGCGCCACCGACACGGGCGCCACCGACACGGCTCTGACCGGCGCGAGTGCGTCCCCGAACACGTCCCCGAGTGCGTCGCC
The DNA here is from genome assembly GCF_055586685.1 of Micromonospora sp. NPDC049529. NCBI lineage: Bacteria > Bacillati > Actinomycetota > Actinomycetes > Micromonosporales > Micromonosporaceae > Micromonospora > Micromonospora sp. NPDC049529. Next base: position 56,112 of record NZ_JBVJHT010000001.1, on the reverse strand, counting down.
CGGCACGAAGGCGGGCCGGGGCGAGCGGGGCGCCGGGTTGCGGGAGCGGGCCAGGGCACGGGTGCTGCTGCGCAAGACCACGCTGCACGGCGAGGTGGTGGTGCAGGGCAAGGACGGTACGAAGACGGTCGCCGTACAGCGGGGCACGGTCACCGCGATCGACGGCGCCTCGATGACCGTGAAGTCGACCGACGGCTTCACCCAGAGCTGGACCTTCGGGCCGGATCTGCGGGTGGTGGAGCGGCGGGCGACGATCCAGCCCTCCGACGTGAAGGTCGGTACGCAGCTCGGGGTCTCCGGCGTCAAGGACGGCGACCGTGGTGTCGCCCGCCTGATCGTCGTACCGCGCCCGAAGTAGGCGTCAGCCCCGAGGGGTGGGTGGCAGGGCGACGGCGACGTAGCCGTTCCACTCGGTCCGCCAGCCGGCCGGTACGAGCTTCGTGCAGTCGGCGGGGGTGCCGGTGCAGATGATCGCGTCCACACTGGACGGATCGGCCGGTGGGCGCTCGGGTACCAGCGACTGCAACGCCACGATCTCGCGCTCGGTACCGCCGTCGTCGTCGCGCAGGAGCAGCCACCACGGGTACTCCCAGTTGTCGTTCTGCTGGACCAGTCCGATCCGGCGCGCGTCGGTGGCCCGTACCCGGTCGGCGGCCCACCGGAACTGGTCCGCCCACTGTGGACGGCGCAGGAACAGGGTGTCCCAGTCGGAGGTGGTGAAGACCGACCCGGTGCCGACCAGCCGGCGGGGGAAGCCGTACGACACGGCGAGCACCCCGGCCAGCGCCGAGCCGGCGAGCAGGGCGACCGCGAGGATGACGGCGACCGAGCGGCGGGCGGGTCGTTCGGGCGCCGCCCCGCCTCCGGCCCGTTCGCCCGCGCCACGTTCGCCCGCGCCACGTTCGGCCCCGCTACCCTCGGCCCCGTCGCGTTCGGCCCTTGCCCGGCGGCGGAACAGTTCGTCCAGCCAGAGCCCGGCCAGGGGCAGGGCCAGCACCAGCACGTAGAGCAGCAGCCGGTTCCCCCACGGCTGCCACTTGATCATCGCGCAGTGCAGCAGCAGGGTCACCGCCGCCGTCGCCGCGTACGCGCGCAGCGCACCCGGCCGCGTCGTGCTGATCCGGCGCGGCCGGACCAGCGCGAACAGGCCGCCGAGCAGGGCCAGCGCACCGGCGATCGGGAAGGCGACCCGGTCCTCGTCCGGGTACCACGACTGGACCGGGAACGTGGTCCTGCCGAAGGTGATCGCCCGGTCCTGCGGGTCCACCCCGATCAGCCGGGCGCCGTTCCGGATCGCCTCGGCCGGCGCGTCGGCGACCACACCGACGGGGGTGTCGGTCAGCGCGCTCAGCGGGGTGTCCAGTGCGGTGTGTGCGATCCGGAGGGTGTTGACCAGGATCGAGCCGGGATCGTGCCGCTGGGTCGGGACCACGTCGCGCAACCGGGGCGGTCCCAGCGGGTTGCCGAACTCGGCCGCCGTCCGGACCAGGTACGGCCCGGTGATCACGGACGCGACCAGCAGGAGCGCCACCGAGGCGAGCCCGGTACGCCACACCGCCCGCCCCCGTTCGCCGCCGATCCAACCGAGCCGGAGCTGGGCGAGCGCCCAGAGGACCAGCAGCGGACCCGCGCCGATCAGTCCGCTCGTCTTGGTGACCGCGATCAGGCCGGTGGCGGTGCCGAGGGCGAGTGCCGAACCGGCGGTGACCCGTCGGGTCAGCCCGTCCAGGACCAGTGTCGCCAGGCAGCCGACCCAGGCGGCGGTGACCAGGTCGGTCTGGGTGCTGGTGGCCTGGAGTACGACCATCGGGGTGGTCCCGACCAGGAACGCGGTGAGCAGTTGGGCCCGTCGGCCGCCGCCGAGCTGGGCGGCGATCCGGGCGGCGAGCAGCAGGCAGGCCAGCCCGGCGGCCCACTGGACCAGGTTGTAGAGCCCGTCGCCGCCGGTGAACAGGCGCAGGTGCAGCAGCAGGTATTCGGCGCCGGGTGGCATGGTGACCTGCCGGTCGATGACCGTCGGCCAGATCTCCACCGAATGCTGGGCCACCCAGTGTTCGATCTTCGGCAGGTGGTACGTCTGCGAGTCGTAGTTGTTCGGCTCGGCCAGCACCGCGACGACCAGCTCGACCAGGAGCAGGCCGAGGACCGTACCGGCCAGCAGGTGTTCGCCCCGGCTCGCCGTACGCCGGAAGGAGCGGACCCGGTCGCGGACCGCCGCCCGGCCGCGTGCCGCCAGTGCCGCGAACGTCGCCGGTCCCGACCCCGACCCCGCGTCCCGCCGTCGGCGCAGTTCGGCCAGGGCAACCGCCGCGACCAGGAAGATCAGCCAGGCGACGGTGATGCCGGGCAGCGCCAGCGCGTCGAGCGCGGCGAGCAGTTCGACGGTGAGCACGGCGTACGCGCCGGTGGCCAGAGTGGCCCGGACGGCCGCGAGCCGGTACGGTCCGACGGTGGTGCCGGTGACGGGGCGAGCGGCGTACAGCAGGGACAGGTACCCGAGGGTGGGGATCACCACGAGCACGGATGCTGCAGCCGGCATGGCGGGAATTAAACACCACCTGGCCTGCGGTGCGGGAACCGACGCAGTGCACCGGACTTTGCCATTCAGCAGGACCAGCTAGGCTAAGGCCGATTCGTCGACCGCACCGTGGAGACTCCTGTGAAGCTATCGATCCTCATGCCGGTTTACAACGAGGAAGAACGCATCGCGGATGCCCTCAAACAGGCACTTGCGGTCGACTACCCCTGCGAGATCGAGCTGCTCGTCGTCGACGACGGCAGCCGTGACGGCACCGCCGAGATCCTCGGCCGGGCGGACGACGCCCGGCTGCGGGTGATCACGCATCCCCGTAACGCCGGTAAGGGTGCCGCGATCAAGACCGCGGTCGCGCACGCCGACGGCGAGTACATGGTGATGCTCGACGCCGATCTCGAATACGACCCGCAGGACATTCCGAAGCTGCTCGACCCGGTGCTCGACGGACGGGCCACGGTCGTTTACGGAAATCGGACATTCGGCAGCCACAGTGCGTACAGCTTCTGGTACGTGATGGGTAACAAGGCCGTCACCACGGCTGCCAATGTCCTGTTCAACTCGTACATCGGTGATCTGGAAACCTGTTTCAAGCTGCTGCCGGTGGCGCTCTACCGTTCGCTCGACGTGAAGTCGCGCGGGTTCGGTATGGAGGCCGAGGTCACCGGCAAGCTGCTCCGGCGCAAGATCCGCCCGTACGAGGTGCCGATCAGCTACCGCGCCCGTGGACGCGAAGAGGGCAAGAAGATCACCTGGAAGGACGGCGTCGAGGCGGTCTGGATCCTCGGCCGCGAGCGCGCCCGACGCCGCACCGTCACCCCGGGAAACCGCTGATCGAGGCGCGCAGCCCCGCCGGATCCAGCCCGTGCCACCGGGCATGGTCCGCCGGGCTGCCGTAACGCCGCAGGTCGGAGCGGCCCACGCCGAGGGCCAGCAAGCGATGGGGTACGTCGGCCAGCGCCCGGCCGACGACACCGCTGGATGTGCCGGCGAGGTACGGCTCGACCAGCACCACGTTCGCCACGTCCCGACCGTCGACCAGCGCCCGTAGCCCGGCGGTGTCGAACGGGCGGGGCGTGTTCGTGTAGGCGACCGTGACGTCCAGGCCGGTCACCGCCCGCAGGGTCGGTTCGAGCATCGGCCCGACCGCCACCACCACGGTTCCCCGCGCGCTTCCCTGTCGCAGCACCCGGAGCCGGCCGCCGTCACAGTCGTAGGCGCGGCTGTTGGTCTGGGTGGAGAGCCGCAGGTAGACCGACTGGTCGTGCTCGACGGCCGTACGCAGCAGCGGCGGCACCTCCTCCGGATGACCGGGTACGTGCACCGTCCAGTCGCCGAGCGTGTCGATCAGTGCCACGTCTCCCGGCGACATGTGCGTGCGGCCCATGCTCGACCCGTCGTACGACGCACCGACGCTGACCAGCACCGCACCCACGCCCTGATGATCCAGGTCCAGTTTGAGCTGCTCGTAGGCGCGCTCGATCGCGAAGGTCGCGTACGAGTGCACGATCGGGCGCAACCCGGTCAGGGCGAGTCCACCGGCGACACCGATCATCAACTGCTCGCGGATGCCGACGTTGATCACCCGGTCGGGGTGTGCGCGGGCGGCACCGCCGAACGCCGAGGAGGAGATGTCGGCGAGCACCACGGCGGTACGTGGTCGTTGCGCGAGCAGCGCACCCGCCGTGTCGACGAACGTCTCCCGCATGGTGCGCACGGTTGTGGTCATGGCTTCGGTGGTGGGCATGGTTCGCTCAGCCTTCCTTCGGTTCGACCCGGGCCACCACGGCGTGCGGCCGGTTGTGCTGGTGGCCGCTCAGGGCGGCCTCGATCGCGTCATGGTCCCGCCCGTCGACGCCGGTGGCGCTCCAGCCGTTGACGGTGAACCGGCTGGCGATCCCGCCCGGCCAGCCGTGACTCGCCGACTGGTTGTCGATCACGATCGCGGTGAGGTTGGGCAGACCGGTCGCACCCGCGTACGCGATCGCCTCGTGGTTGGAACCCTCGTCCAGTTCGGCGTCACCGAGCAGCACGTACACCCGGGGTTGGGTCAGGCCCTGGGCCCGCAGGCCGAGTGCGGTGCCCACGCCCAGCCCGAGGCCGTGGCCGAGTGAGCCGCTGCCGATCTCGACGCCCGGCACCAGCAGCCGGTCGGGGTGGTGGCCGAGCCGGCTCTGCGGTCCGGCGAGGTCGTCCAGCCAGTCTTCGGGGATGAACCCCTTGGCGGCGAGTACGGCGTAGTAGGCGGCCGGGCCGTGTCCCTTGGAGAGCAGGAAGCGGTCCCGGTCGGGGGCGTCCGGCTGCTCGGGGTCGATCCGCAGGAGGCGGTCGTAGAGCACCCAGATCACGTCCAGGGTCGAGAACGCGCTCGGCCCGTGTTTCTCGTCGCCGGTCACCCGCCGCAGCAGCGCGTCGAGCCCGGCGCTGGTTGTCGGTGCTGTTGTCATGCGGCTAGCCTGCGAGTTGAAGTTAACTTCAAGTCAAGGGGGTGTCGTGCAGGAAGGATTGACCATCGGTGATCTGGCCGCCCGGTCCGGTGTCGCCCCCTCGGCCCTGCGCTACTACGAGCGGCTCGGTCTGATCCGGTCCGTGCGCACCAGCGGCAACCAGCGCCGGTACGAGCGCGGCGAGCTGCGCCGGGTGGCGTTCATCCGGATCTCGCAGCAGGTCGGCATCTCGCTGGAGGAGATCCGGACCGCGCTCGACTCGCTGCCCAACTCGCGTACGCCCACCACCTCGGACTGGAGCCGGCTCTCGGCGGGTTGGCAGGATCGGCTGGACGAGCGGATCCGGACGCTCACCAAGCTCCGCGACGACCTGGACGGCTGCATCGGCTGTGGCTGCCTGTCGTTGCAGCGCTGCACCCTCTACAACCCCGGTGACGAGTTGGCCACCCAGGGCCCCGGCGCCCGCCTCATGCTTCCCGGCTCCGGCACGGGGCAGCGGGCGAACCCCCGCTGATCACACCATCGTCAGCAGCACCTTGCCGAGGTGGTTGCTGTCCTCCAGGATCCGGTGCGCCTGCGCCGCGTCGGTGATCGGCAGCCGGCGGTCCACCACCGGGTGGACCGCGCCCGACTCCAGCAGCGGCCAGACCTCCTCGCGCACTCCCCGTACGATGGCCGCTTTTTCGGCGGACGGGCGCGACCGCAGGACGGTCCCGTGGATCGTGCCGCGCTTGGCCATCAGGGTGTTGAGGTTCAGCTCGCCCTTGCGTCCGCCCTGGAGCCCGATCACCACGATCCGGCCCTGGTCGGCGAGCGCCTGCACGTTCCGGGGAAGGTAGGACGCGCCCATGATGTCGAGGATGACGTCGGCGCCGTGCCCGTCGGTGGCCGCCCTGGTCTCCTCGACGAAATCCTGCTCGGTGTAGTCGATGACGTGGGTCGCGCCGAGCTTGCGCAGCTGCTCGTGCTTGCTGGTGCGCGCGGTGACGATCACGTTGGCACCGAGCGCGGCGCCGAGCTGGATGGCGAAGGTGCCGATGCCGCTGCCGCCGCCGTGCACGAGCAGTGTCTCGCCCATGCCGAGCCGGGCCAACTGCACCACGTTCGACCAGACCGTGCAGGCCACCTCGGGCAGGCAGGCGGCGTCGACCAGGTCGACCGTCGTCGGCACCGGCAGCAACTGCTCGGCGGGCACCGCCACCCGCTGCGCGTAGCCGCCGCCGGTGAGCAGGGCACAGACTTCCTGGCCCACCCGCCACCCGGTCACGTCGGGGGCGATCGCGCTGATCACCCCGGAGCATTCCAACCCCGGGTACGGCGAAGCGCCCTTCGGCGGCGCGTAGTTGCCCTTTCGTTGCAGCACGTCGGCCCGGTTGACGGCGGTCGCGCGTACGTCGACCAGCACCTCACCCGGACCCAACTCGGGGTCGGGCACCTCGGTCCACACGAGCGCCTCGGGTCCGCCCGGCTCCGGAACAGTGATCGCCATCATGGTTCCAGTCTGGCGAAACCTGCCGTCCTGTCCAGTCCTGCCCCCGCCACGGCGGCCGTTTGCCTTGATCGACGGCAGCGGATGCCGGTGGACCATGGCATCCGGGAGGGTGTGGTTCATGGCAGACTAGGCGACGGCAGCGGACCGCCGGGCACGGCTTCCGAGGCCGAGGAGGGTTCGCCTAGTGGCCGATGGCGCTGGTCTTGAAAACCGGTAAGGGCAGCGATGTTCTTCGTGGGTTCGAATCCCACACCCTCCGCGCAGTCAGCACCGCGCTGCCGCTGGGGCGGGGCGGGGCGGTCGGTCGACGGCCCCGCACGGACCTCTCAGGCCGTCCGGGGCCGGTGCGGAGTCGCGTCGATCGCACGGAGTGTGGCGGGGCCGACCGCATGCTGCGCCCAGCGCTTGATCGAGGCGGCGGTGTACGCCCCTTCACCGGAGTCGTGCACGATGCCGATCACGATCGAACCGATGCCCAACTTCTGGCTCATGTTCTGCAGTGCCTCGCGGAGGTAGGGCAACGCGATCCTGAGGGCCGAGTCCTTCATGAAAAGCGACAGGGCCTGCGACGAGGGCACTGGGCCCGCGTCGACCGAGAAGGACTCGACCAGTGCCACCTCGATGTTGGCGACATTCCGGCCGTCTGCCTCGCGTAACGGGACATCGGCACTCCATCGGCACTGGAGCAACGAATCCCCGACAAATCTGTAGTGACCACGGAGCTCTGCGGAGATGTCGTCCAGGAACACCGCGGTTTCGAAGTCCGTCGGATCATCGAGCCATCCCCCCGACCAGCGGACGATCTGGACATTCAACAGCTCCAGGCGGTCGGCGAGCACGTCGGGATCGTGCTGGTCCTCGCTGCGCAGCACGTCGTCGGCCACGTCAGTCACTCGTCCCCTCCAGGCGAAGTTTTACGGCTGGAACGAAGTCGTTCTCGCTCGGCTCGTGGGGACCGTGGCGTTTGGGTGATTGCTGATCATCGCCTTGGGGCTCGACCGACAGTTGTACGTCAAGCTGTACGAGCTCGTTCCACTCCTGGTCGAAATAGTCTTCGATCTTCAGGAGCGCGGCCTGTGCGAGGGTCACCTGCTCCGGCGTGAGGTACTCGTCGCCGTCACCGAGCCCGAAGTGCTGATCGAGCCATTTGTTGACGACCGGCCAGGACCATACCTGGGTGGAGCCACGTTCGCCACCGCCTACGGAACCGATCGCCGCAGGGAAGTCACCTGGCCCGCGCTGTGCCCTGACCCAGAGACGTACGGCTTCCCGGGTCATTCCTATGCGCGTGGCGATGTCGCTGATGCTCACCAGGTCCTGGTCGATGCCATTGACCTGGGCCTCGTCGATGGCATGTGTTATCCGGCGAGCTACCTGGACGACTTGGCCGATCGGATCGTGCTCGTCGCAATAAAGGACGGCCAACACGCGTCCGTCTATGCTCTCCCAGGAGATGTCACAAAGAGAGTCGACGGACGCGATCCGACTGAGGGTATTTGGATCTTGCAGGTCTATGTTCCCCACATGCAAAGCAATGCGAAACATGGCCTCGTCTCCTAAAGTGGACCTTGCTTTCCCGGCCCGTCCAGTTGGACCGTGCCGGCCAAGCTCCCTACCTCGGCCAAGCTCCCTACCTAGAGGGACCCTCCGGGAAAGTATAGGCGCAGTGTTGGCAAACGCCAACAGGTAACGTTAAGTACTCGACACTAGTTGGGCGCACCGGATGTGATGTTCGTGCGAACGACTGACGCGCGACCGCGCAGCAACTCCGCCCTGTTGCGTAGCGACCCTGCTTGCCGGATGCGCCGAGGGATCTCGTCCAGTACGGCCTCCGCTTCGCGGATGACTTCTACGGCGGCGCTTACCTGCACTTTTGGATCCTCCGAGCGGATGCCCTCCGCTGCGAGAGCATCCTGTGCCTCGTGTTTGGCGGCGGTGGCCTCGATCTCCCAATCTGCCGCTTGATCGAAAAGCTCGTTGACCCGCAGGAGATTACTCTCCGCGACGTCCAGCAGATCGTTCGCCCTCGTCATGGTCTCAAGATCCTCGGCCTCGGCGAGGGCGGCGTCCATGCGGGCACGCAAACTGCCCTCGTGTAGCAGTGCCTCTGCTGCGGCAATGATGCGTTCTGCGCCGTCCAGGAGTTGTTCGACCTGTTCGAGCTTTGGCAGGTGCTCGGCCAGCACGTGCGGGCAACGCTCAATCAATTTCCTGAAGGAGCGAGCCGGACCACCCGGCGATTTACCCGTGCCGAACACCGCGAACCTGCAGCACTCGTCGTTGCCTCTTCGGCAGCACAGGACGGCGGAACCGGTGTGGTCGGAACCCTCCCGATACCACCAGCCCCGTCTCCGAGCCAGATCGAGTGCCTCCTGCATGTCTCCGTCTTTGTGGCCGGGCCATCTGTCCTCCGGCGAAATCCATTGCCCCGCAGCACCGCTCGACACCAGCCGCCACCTCGCACATCTGAAGCGAAAACACCCGGGCTGAGGGGGTGTCCGACGTGAGCCCGATGAATGTGCCAGTCGACAGTGTGCCATGCCTAAATGTGCGGTACAAAGTCGACAAAGATCGCCAGCGGGGTTGGCCCAAATAGTCCGAAATGAGGCGGGCGGTCAGCAAACCGTACGTCCCTCTTGGAATCGTGGCTGATCATGTTGCGCGTTGGGCGGAACCCTGCGAGATGCTGCGTGAGGGCGGGGGCATGACCGACGTGTCGGTCCTCTCGGAGCTATGTCCGAAGATCTTTCACGTACCGTTCAGGAGATTGTTGAAATGGTGGAGAAACCTCCACGGTCAATCGATCTCGATCATGTTGTATAGGTGACGGCAGGTTGTTGTCGCCGCAGCGAGATCCAATTCCGATGCCGTCGGGCCACGATTCCGCCGTCGCGGGCCGGTGCCGGCCCGGTCACGTACCCGTCGGGACGGGGAGCGCCTGCCGAAGCCAGGAGTCCGAGTGCTGGTCCTCGTAGCCGAGTGCCAACTCGTTCAGGCAGTTGTAGACCTGCAACGCCGACCCGTCCGGCTCGAACACGAACTCCAGCCCGCCGAGCACCCACGCCTCGACCCGTCGCCCGTCGACCCCCTCGAAGCGAAAATCGTTCCGGAGTACGCGTACCTCCCGCACCACCAGACCGGTGAGCCGGCGCAACTCGGGACGGTCCAGTTCCTGCCACGCCACCTCCAGCTCCGGATCGTCGTTGTCGTACTCGTCCGGCACCTCGGCGAGGTCGAGTTCGTTCCAGGTCAGGTAGAGCCGGTGCCAGCCCTCGGCGGCCAACTCCAGCCGCCACCCGTCGAACTCCAGTACGACCGGAGCGGTCGAGCACCACTCGCCGTCGCCGACGAACACCTGTCCCCAGACCCGTCCGAATCCGTGCCCGACCAGCGCGTTCAGCCGTACGCCGTGCCGCGCCACCAGGTCCTCGACGGTCTCCACCGGGTACGGCCGATAGTCCCGAATCCCCCACACCGGGCCGAGGCTACGAACCCGCCCCGACCCGGTCAACACGATGTGTCGGGGCACCGACTGTCGGTGCTGCCCGCCAAGATGGGACCCGAGGGGTGTCGATCCGTCGGACGCTGTTTCGACCCGTGGTGGAACGTACGCATCGGAGGTTGTGAGATGACAGGCGAGCTGGACCAGGCCGGGATCGACCGGCTGCACGACGCCATGGCCGGTCGGGTCGACAAGGGAGAGCTGCCGGGCCTGGTCACCCTGGTAGCCAAGGGCGACGACGTACGCGTCGACGCGATCGGATGCACCGCCTTCGGCGGCGACGTGCCGATGCGGCGGGACACCCTGTTCCGGATCGCGTCGATGACCAAGCCCGTCATCGCGGCGGCCACGATGATGCTGGTCGAGGACGGCCGACTGCGGCTGGACGAGCCGGTCGATCGGCTGTTACCGGAGCTGGCCGACCGTCGGGTGCTCAAGCAGGTCGACGGGCCGCTCGACGAGACCGTCCCGGCCAACCGTCCGATCCTGGTGGAGGACCTGCTGACCTTCCGTCTCGGGTTCGGGACGATCATCGAGCCGACCTTCGACCCGCCGTTTCCGATCAACAAGGCCGTGCACGAGCTGCAACTGGTGCTCGGCGCGCCGGATCCGCGTACGCCGCACGATCCGGACGAGTGGATCAAGCGGTTCGGGTCGTTGCCGCTGATGTACCAGCCCGGTGAGCGCTGGCAGTACAACGTCGGCACGCTCGTGCTCGGTGTGCTGGTCGCACGGGCTGCCGGACAGCCGCTCGGGGATTTTTTCCGGGCCCGGATCTTCGAGCCGCTCGGCATGACCGAGACCGGCTTCTGGCTGCCCGCCGACTACACCAGGCGGCTGCCGAGCTTCTACATGACCGACTTCCAGACCGGGAAGATGGAACTGCGTACGGTCTCCACCCCGAGCGAGTGGACCAGCCCGCCGGCCTTCCCGTCCGGCTCCGGCGGCCTGCTGTCGACCGCCGACGACTTCCTGAGCTTCGCTCGGCTGCTGCTGGCGAAGGGGGTGCACCGGGGCGAGCGGCTGCTGTCGGAGGAGTCGGTCGAGCTGATGACGACCAACCAGCTGACCCCGGCCGAGATCTCCGGCGGCGGGATGATCCTCGGCGGCCGTGGCTGGGGACTCGGCATGGCCGTCGCGGTCGAGCCGGACGAGGTGTCGCCCGTGCCGGGCCGCTACGGCTGGGACGGCGGCTACGGCACCACCTGGTTCAACGACCCCCACCACGGGCTGGTCGCCATGGCCCTGACCCAGACCGGCGACTTCCTCTGGAACGGCGCGACCGACGAGTTCGCCAGGCTCGCGATCGCAGCGGCAGGGGCCGGCCGTTGAGTCAGGGGGTCGACCGTGCCGGTCGCGGCTCGTTGCATGACCGTCTGGCGAGCGCGGAGGATTGGGATTCCTCCGACGTGAACGAACGCATCGCTTCCGAATGTGGCCTGGGCAGCGAAGCCGTCCGGCCAGCGGACAGCGAGTCTGACCCGGGACGCGATGGCGTCGAGTCCTAGCTGACCGACCGGAGGGTTGGCGGGACCGGGTTGCCGACCGGATACTCCGGGTTGCGGCCGGCGCGTACCTCCTGCGCCCAGCGCAGTTGGGCGCAGCCGTCCGGGGTGCAGCAGGCGCAGGTGCCGGGGGCGTAGGACGTACCCCGGCCCTCGTGCTGTGCGAGCGTCATCGCCGCCGCCTCCCAGATCCCGGCCCGGGTCAGCGGTTCGTCGACGCGGCTCATCGGGCGAGCACCTGACCGGCCATGGCCACCACCTGGGCCTTTCGTTCGGAGGGTCGGCGCCCGGTGGCGGCCGACTCGGAGAAGTGACGGGGAGCGGAGCGGGCGACGGGGACTCGCTGGTCGTCGGTGTCCGCCCGATCGGCGAGGTCCATGGTCACGACAGGGACAACGCGCGCGTCCGTGGTTGGTTGTGGCAGGACGGCCACCGTCCCACTGGTACGGACGAACCCCGGGCACCCACCGCAACGGCGGGCACCCGGGGCCGGGGGGAGGGACAGGTCAGGCCGAGTAGCCCCGGGTGGCCATCCAGTTGGCCAGGTCGATCGTGGTCATCCAGTAGGAGCTGACCCCGTTGACGAACGCCGGGTCCGCGATCTGCACGGTCCGTCCGCTGTCGCGGTAGCCGACCACCGTGAGGTAGTGACCCCCGTCGTACGCGTGCCAGCCGCCGTCGACGTCGGTCGCCGAACCGACGATGTTCGCGACGACCGCGTACCCGTTGCTGACCGCGTGGACGACGTCCGCCTGGAGCTGGTCCATCTGGGCCGGGGACGGGGCCCCGGGGATGGCGGTGGTCCGGTAGAAGTCGGTCTTGGCCAGGGCGTTCAGCCCGCGGGTGGTGTCCTCGGCGGAGTTGGTGCCGTTGACCGTGGTGCCGAGCGCGGCGGCGACCTCGTCCTGACTCGGCTGGCGGTCGCGGGCGGTCAGGGCGATCCGGGTGGCTGCCGGGCCGCAGTACCAGCCGTTGATCTGCGCCTCGTAGTCGTAGTCGAGCACCTTCGAGGCGGGCGGGGCGACCTTCTTGGCCGCCTTGGCCGGCGTCGCCGCGGCCTTGGTGGTGGCGGGCGGGGCCGACGACGGCGCCGTCGGTGCCGTCGACGAGGCGCTCGGGGTCGGGGCGGCCGGGGTGGGTGTGACCAGGCTGGGCGCGACCTCGGCGCCGGCCTGGCCACCGAGCCTCTCGGCGACCGCGATGGTGTCGGGGTTGGTCGACGCGGCCGAGCTGCCGCCCTGGGTGAGCATGATGCCGGTGGTGAGACCCACGGCGAGAACGGCGGCGGATACGACACCGGCCCGGTACGGGCTGGCGGTCACGACGCGTCGGAGTTGCTGACGATGCTTCATATAAATCCTCCGCAGATGTGCCGATCTGCGATCGGGGGCACATGAATCGGGATGGCGATCTGTCTCTGCCGGGGGCCGGGTTACGTGCCGTCGTACGCGCTGTCGGCGGGGCGGATTCACCGCCGGCCGTCGGGTCCGGATCGGGGCGTGCGGAACCGCCACCGCCAAGCGGTGGAATGCGTTACCGGATGAACGGCGCCGGCAGAAATACCGCCGGGCGGTTCTGTGCCAATCACCTACCGGTCACGCGCGTCCTCGCGCCACCGACCGCGTACGCGTTCACGCGTCGTCGGTCGTGGGAAGGCCTAGTGGGCTACCTTCGCGGGCTGCACCGCGATGCGGGCGAGCCGGGGCAGGTGGCGGAACTGGCCGGGGGGATCGAGGGTCGGGCCACGGCAGGTACGGCGCTGCACGAGCATGTTCTCCTTCCGATACCGCCTACCGGGTTAGCTGACGGATTCGGGCGGGAAGCACGCCCTACCACGAACCAATGGTTCGCGGATTCACCCCATAACTACTGTGGGTCCCCGGCTCGTTGCATTCACGACTCAGCGGGCCTGTTCCGGTGTCACCCGCGGTGACTAAGGGCCGGACCAGACGGGCTGACGTTACTGGGCCGCTTCCGCTCCTGCCAACCCCAGTTGGCCTGCTTAAACCGTGACCCACGCCGCTTCTTTCCGGCGTACCGACACCTGTTTTGTGATCACGGAGAGTGGTTATTGCCGTAGTGACCAGTTTCGTGGTCGGGGGCGTACCGGCTTATGTCGTACACGTCGAGGGTGTCGGGTTTGCCGGTGCGGCGACCATCTCCACCCGGTGTCCGGATCAGATAATTGTCCGTTGGGCCCACCCGGGCCGGTCCCCTCGTCGCTGCTGCTCGGCCCGCAGTCCCACCACCTCGGTCGACCGGCGCCCGGAGCCCGGTGCGGTCGATCGGCCGATCGCCGGTGCGGCCCGCCCCGCGACCGCGTCGATGGGCAACGGTGTTCGCCACCGGCTGGGGCTCCGACGAAAGCCGCCCGACCGCGCCACCGGAACTCTCCCGAAATGGCGGTGTAATCGGCCGGAGTCGATCAACAAGTGCGACCGGGAAAACGCGGATCCCCAGGATTGCGGCACAAGATGACCGCCGGTGGTGGGCGGGCCGTTTTTCCCCATTCCCGAACCGATCACCGGAACTGTTCCGCCACCCGTACGGATGTTTCGCCTACCGGCGGCGGTAGGTCGGGTCAGACAGGGTACAAAGACACTGAGTCACCCGATCTCTGGAAGGACCTTCCGATGAACCTTGAGCGACCGATCGCACCGGACCCGTACGACCTGCTGCCGCCGGTGCCGGCGTTCACCCTGACCAGTGACGACGTACGCGACGGCGAACCGCTGGGCACCGAGTTCGTCCACTCCAGCCTGGGCGGCGGCGACCTGTCGCCGCACCTCGCCTGGTCCGGGTTCCCGGACGGGACGCGCAGCTTCGCGATCACCTGCTACGACCCGGACGCGCCCACCACGAGCGGCTTCTGGCACTGGATCCTGGTCAACGTCCCGGTGTCGGTCACCCAACTGCCCCGGGGCGCGGGCAAGGCCGGGTCCGTCGAGGGTGGGGCGTTCGCCGTCCGCAACGACTACGGCACCCAGGAGTACGGCGGTGCCGCGCCGCCGGCCGGCGACCACGTGCACCGGTACCTCTTCGCCGTACACGCCCTCGACGTGGAGCAGCTCGACCTCACGCCGGACGCCAGCCCGGCGTACGTCGGCTTCAACCTGACCTTCCACACCCTGGCGCGGGCGGTAATCCGGCCCACGTACCAGGTCGAGGGCTGAGCGGACCGGAGTAAGTGGACGGCCGACACCGGGGACGGGTTGAACGGTGTCGGTCGTCGCTCTCCCGGTCGGTCAGGCCTGCGCCGCGCCGGGCACCCGGGCGACGGCGAAGACCGACTGTCCGAACGGGGGCCGCACGATCTGCTCGGCCGCCTTGGTCACCGGCAGCACCAGGCTGTCGTAGACCTTCACCATCGGGCCTTCCTTCGGCATCAGCCGGAACACGTTCGTCGCCATGTAGTAGCCGATGAGGCCGAGGGCGTTCGCGTAGTGCAGCCGCTCCACGGTCAGCCCCGCATCGGTCAGCGCGGCCCGCATCGTCTTCTTGGTGTAGCGCCGTACGTGCCCGGTGGCGATGTCCGCCGGACCCATGGCGAACTCGAACGCCGGCACGATCAGCACGATCGCACCGCCGGGACGCACCAGGTCCCGCATGCCGCGCAGCGCCCCGACGTGGTCCTCGATGTGTTCGAGCACGTTGTACGAGACCGCCGCGCTGTACTCGCCCTGCTCCGGCTCCGGTTGCGGCAGCAGCATCTGCCGTACCTCGACGTTGGACTCGCCGGCGAGTCGCTCCTTCAGTGCCACCAGCCGATCGGGGTCGGCCTCGGTGGCGGTGAACCTGGGGAAGTGCGGCGCCCACTCAAGCACGTAGTCACCGAGGCCACTGCCGATCTCGATCGGGTTGTCCCCCAGGTACGGCAGCGCCAGCTCAACAAACCATCGGCGGTGGTTCACGGCGGTCGCGAGACCCTCGAGTACCTCGGACTGAACTCGCTGATCCCCAGTGATTTCTGCCATGCGTCGATTCCTCGCGATCTGAAACTCGACCTGCACCCTGGACCGACAGAGTGAACCATCTACGACGACCGTAGGGAAATTGAGGCATCGGCGTGGCACGAACGGATTGTTCGGTTGATCCGTCCCGTCCGGCTTCCGGACGTTCAGGCACAGAGCGCGCTGATGCCCGTGATCGAGCCCGGCCCTCCGGTACCCTCCGATACTCTCCGAACAGATATGACTACCTCTCGTCCGGACACCGCCGACCTACCGAAGGAGCCCGCACCGGAACCGCCCCCGGCACCCATGATTCCGCGCCCGCCCCGGCGCGGTCCACTGCCGGACATCGCCGCGGTGCTGAGCTACTTCGGACTGGCCGTCTGGATCACCTCCGGGCTCTGGCTCCGGCCCCGGTCCGGGATCCGAGACAACGAAGCCGACCAGGCGTTCTTCGAGTGGATGATGGCCCACGGCGCGCGGGTGCTGACCCGGCTCGACTACCCCTTCCTCTCCGACCGGATGAACGTGCCCGACGGCGTCAACATCATGGCGAACACCTCCGTACTCGGCGTCTCGCTGCCGCTGACCCCGGTGACGCTGCTGTGGGGGCCACGGGCCGCCTTTGTTGTCTTCCTCACAGGAGCACTCGCCGCCACCGGGGTCTGCTGGTACCTCGTCCTCTCCCGGCACCTCGTGCACAGCCGTACGGCCGCCTGGGTCGGCGCCCTGTTCTGCGCGTACGCCCCGGCGATGGTGTCGCACGCGAACGGTCACCCGAACATCGTCGGCCAGTTTCTCGTACCGCTGATCGTCTGGCGGGTGCTGCGGCTGCGCCAGCCCGGCCGTTGGGTCCGCAACGGGGTGCTGCTCGGCCTCCTGATCCTCTGGCAGGGCTTCATCAACCTGGAGATCCTGTTGATGACCGCCGTCGGGCTCGGGATCGTGCTGGCCGTCATGGTCGTCCGGCGCCCCGGACTGCGGCGCGACGCGAGGGCGTTCCTGGCCGGACTCGGCGTCGCCGCTTCGGTGGCGGTGCTGCTGCTCGGCTACCCGCTCTACGTACAGCTCTTCGGGCCGCAGGCGTACTCCGGGCTGTCCCGGACGATCCGCGCGTACGGCGCCGACCTCGCCTCCTTCGTGACCTTCTCCGGGCAGTCGCTCGCCGGTGACCCGGCCACCGCCCAACCCCTGGCACAGAACCCGAGCGAGCAGAACGCGTTCTTCGGCTGGCCGCTGGTCGTACTCGTGGTGGCCCTGGTCTGGTGGATGCGGCGCCGCGCGGTGGTGCTCGGTCTGGCCGCCGCGGGTCTGATCTTCGCGATCATGTCGCTCGGCCCACGGGTCCGCTGGCACGGTCGCAACACCGGCATAGCGGCGCCCTGGGCGGTGCTCGGGGACGTCCCGCTGCTCGACTCGGCGGTGCCGACCCGGTGGGCGCTGGCGCTCGCCCCGATCATCGGGGTGCTGCTCGCCCTCGGCATCGCGCATGCCGGCGTGCTCGCCCGGCGGCACCCCGGTGCGGCCGGGTCGATCCGGTTCGCGACGGTCACCATCCTGGTGATGGCGCTGCTGCCGCTCGCGCCCCTGCCGATCCCGGTGCAACGGCAACCGCCGACCCCCGCGTTCGTCACCGCCGGCACCTGGCGGCAGTACGTCACCGGCGGGCGGAGCGTCGTCGCGCTGCCACTGCCCGCCTCCACCTACCCGGACCCGCTGCGCTGGTCCGCCGAGACCGGTCTGGACCTGCCGCTGGCCCGGGGCTACTTCCTGGGGCCGGACACCCGTCCCGGACGGCCGGAGGGTCGGGTGGCGCTCTTCTCCGCACCCCCGACACCCACCAGCCGGTACTTCGACGCGATCAGCCGTACCGGTCTGGTGCCGAGGGTCGACGCGGCGCGGCGTACGGACGCGCTGCGGGACCTGCGGTCCTGGCGGGCCGGCGTGGTCATCCTCGCCCCGCAGCGGCGGGCCGACGCGCTGCGCGCCGGCATGACGGCGCTGACCGGCGTCGAGCCGACGACCAGCGGCGGAGTCTGGATCTGGGACGTCCGCCCACTGCTGTACGGCTGAACCGAGCAGTCTGCCGCCCGCACCACCGCGCTCAGTGCGAGCGGATGCAGCAGCCCTTGCAGATGCGCGGCTGCGGCAGGGTGAAGGCCAGGCAGCAGGTCTTGCGCTGCACGGTCGGCTCGCCGGCCGGACCGGGCACCAGGTCGACCAGGTCGTCGAGGTCGAGCGCGGAGAGCAGCGTCCGGACGTTCTCCTCGGACGCGCCGGGCAGTCCGTCCGCGGCCCGCAGGACGCCGTACGCGACCCCGGAGGCGACCGAGCCGAGCAGCGTACGGGCGCCCACCCGGACCTGGGCGACGATCGCGTCGAGCAGCGGGGTCAGGTGTTCGTCGAGCAGCGAGGCGCGCAGCGCGCGGAGCAGTTCGGTCTCGTCGGGGAGCACCCGCACCTCGGGCAGCCCGCCGAGCGCCAGCGGGTCGGAGGCGAGCACCGCCACCGTGGTCGACCGGCGCAGCCCCAGGGTCACCGCCGCCCGGTCCGGGTCGATCTGGACCAGTACGTCCGATGCCCGCAGCAGCGGAACCCGGCGGGCCGAGGCCCAGCCGACGACGACCGGCAGCGCCAACCAGTAGGTGTAGGCCTTCCAGAGCAGCGCGGCGGCGGCGTGCGGGGTGGCCTGCCAGGAGCGCTGCGCGGCGGTCAGCAGGTCGGGCAGTTGACCGCCGGTGATCAGATCGGTGGCGGGCACCCAGCCCCGTTCGTCGTCGACGAACAGTCCGGGGATGAGCCCCGGTAGGTCGTCGGTGCCGAACATCTGCCGCAGCGTCGCGTTCACGGGTGCGAGCGGGGCGGCCGCGTACGCCCGCCCGTCGATCACGGCGGTCACCGGGCGTTACCGATCCGGTGCGTCGGCACGGCGCTGGCACATTCCTGCCGGACGCGGAAGGTCCCCAGGTCAGCATGGCTGAGCGGCCGCGTTCGCCGTGCTGTCACCGCTGTCACCGCACCCGCCCTTCAGTCACCGTGCCGGACGCCACGTTAGCACTAAGGGAAGCCTAACCACATCTTCGGATGTGCCGGGCGGCTTTGGGCACCCTCGGTCGGCGAGATCCATCGGTCCGCCCGGCGGGGGCGTACCCCGAACGGGTGAGCGGTAACCGAAAGTGACCAACGGGAGGGCTCGATAGTGGCCCTGACCAGGGCGGCGAGTCGAGGTAGGATCGATGATGATGAAAGAATTGTCAAGCCAAATGTCGTTAACGCGGCAGTTCTGCCTCGTTGGGTGAGTCGGCCAGCAGACTGAGATTCCCGGCCCCTTAGGAACCCGATGACCACCTCGCCCATCGAACGGGCTGCCGACTCGTTCGCGGCCGAACTCTCCAAACGGCGGGTCGAGCGGGGCATGACCAAGAAGCAGCTCGCCGCCCGAATGGGGTTCGACCCCTCATACGTCAGTCACGTGGAGGGCCGTCGCCACCGGCCCACCGAGGATTTCGCCCGCCGGGCCGAGGCCGTACTCGGCGCAGCGGGCGCGATCTGGCAACGCTTCCAGGAGTACGACGAACTCCGGCACGCCCGGACCAGCCTGACCGCTCACCGGGACCCGCCCGTACCCGAGCAGTGGTTGCCGCCCGGCACAGGGCTCATCGTCGAGCAGGAGTCCGCCACCCTGACGTACCAGGACAAGGCGTACCGCTGCATCATCCGCCGCGCGCTCTACAACGCCGGCACCGAACCCGTCACCCGCTACCTGGTCCGGGTCGCCGTCGACCGCTACCCCAGCGACCCCGGACGCTCCAACCGGCACCATCGCGACCACCCGCTCACCTTCGCCGAACTCGACCTCCAGGCGTTCTGCGGTGACGAGGACAACCCCGAGCCGATGGACTGGCGCAAGAAGCACGACCGGGACGCGTTCAAAGAGGTGTGGCTGCTCTTCGAGAACGCCAACGGACGCTTCCCGCTCTACCCCGGCGAACGGGTCACCATCGAGTACGCGTACACCGTCGGTGAGGAGAAGTGGGGGCCCTGGTTCCAGCGGGCCGTACGCCTGCCCACCCGGCACCTCTCCGTCCGGCTGAACCTCCCGCTGGACCTCGACCCGCAGGTGTGGGGAGTGGAAACCACCCTGTCGGCCGAGGAAGGCCCCCTGCGTACGCCCCTGCTCCGGCATGACGTCGACGGCCGGGCGGTCTTCGACTGGTCGACCGAGGAACCCCCGCTCAACGCCCGCTACCGCCTCGAATGGCGCTACCGGGCCCAACCCACCGTCGGTGCCGAACCCGAACAACGGGCCAGCGACCGGATGCGGGCCGCCGGCATCGTCCAACGCGGCGCGGCCCTGCTCCGCCAGCCCGCCCGGCTGTTCGAACTACCCCGCGACGAGGCCACCGCCCGCGACGTCGTGTTCCAACTCCGTGCCGCCCTGCACCGGCTGGACGAACTGCACCCGTTCAGCAAGGGCGTCGGACTCGCCGCACCACAACTCGGCATCCCCTGGGCCGCCGCCGTCGTACGCCCACCCGACCGGGACGCCGAACCCGTCGTCCTGCTCAACCCGCGCGTCGTCGACGTCGCCCGGGACACCGACGAACAGTACGAAGGCTGCCTCTCCTTCTTCGACCAGCGCGGCCTGGTGGCCCGTCCGCTCCGACTCGACGTCGAACACGCGAGATGGGACGGCGGGCGCGCGATCACCTCCTTCGAGTTCGCCATGGCACGACTCGTCGCGCACGAGATCGACCACCTCGAAGGCAAGCTCTACATCGACCGGATGGACCCCAACATCCCCCTCGTCCCGGTAGAGGAATACCGCGAAACCGGCAGCCCCTGGCGCTACTGACTTTCGCGGGTCTGGGCGCGACAAATACAGAGAAAGAGTGGCTATTTCCGGGGGGAAAGCCACTCTTTCTCTGTATTTGGGGTGGGTGTGAGGCGGTGGGGTGGGGGGTGGGGGGTGGGGGGCCGGGGGGGCGGGGGGGGGGGGGGGGGGAGGGGGCGGAGGGGGGGGGGGGGGGGGGGGGGGGGGGGGGGGGGGGGGGGGGGGGGGAGGGG
>NZ_JBVJHT010000001.1:0-35606 GCF_055586685.1 Micromonospora sp. NPDC049529 | reverse complement strand
CCCCCCAGCCGGGTATCGGGCCCTGCCGGCAGGGCCCGATACCCGGCTGGGGGGAGGGGGCTGGGGGAGGGGGTGGGTCAGAGGTCGCCGAAGGTGTCGTAGCGGATGTTGGCGGGGGGCACGTCGTGCTGGGCCAGGGTGCGCAGAATGGAGCGGACCATCGGGGCGGAGCCGGAGACGAAACAGTCGTGCGTGGTCCAGGGGCCGTACCGGGACAGGACCTCGGCAAGATCGCCCCGCTCGCCGGTGAACTCGTCGTCGACGCTGCACGAGGGGAGCACCGACAGCCAGGGATGCCGGGCGGCGAGTTCGTACAGTTCGGTGAGGCCGTACAACTCGTCCTGGCTGTGGCCGCCGAAGAAGACGTGCACCCAGCGGGTGCGGTTGTAGAGGGTCAACTCCTCGACCAGCGCCTTGATCGGGGCGAGGCCGACGCCTCCGGCGACGCAGAGGATGTCCCGGTTCGACTTGCGGTCGAGGACCATCGAGCCCATCGGGGCCGCCAGCCGGAGCAGATCACCCGGCTTGATCTTGCGGACCAGGCTGCTGGACACCCAACCGGCACCGACCGCCCGTACGTGGAACTCCAGCACGTTCTCCTCGGTCGGCGCGTTCGCGATCGAGTACGTACGCCACAGTCGTGGCTGGTAGCGGGGCACCTCGATGCTGACGTACTGACCGGCGCGGTAGGGCAACGGGAACTGGAGCGGGCGGCAGGTGAAGACGGCGACGTCCCGGCCCCGCCGTTCGTGGGTCAGCACCTCTGCGTGCCAGAACGGAGGATTGGCGTCGTCGGCGGCGCCCGCGATCATCTTCTCCGCGATCAGCGCGTACGCGTCCCGCCATGCCTGGTCGTACTCGATGGTCCACTCATCGCCCCCTGCGGTGCGCAACGCCACCAGGAGCGCCTCGCCGACGAGCGCGTAGTGCTCCGGGCTGACGTGGTACTTCCGGTGGTCGCGACCGAGCCCGCCCAGGTAGTCGGCGAACCGCTCCGGATCGTCGATCGTCTGCATCGAGGTGATGATCGCTTCCAGCAGCCGATCCCGCTGACCATCCATCTGTACGGGAAACAGTTCGCGCAGTTGCGGATTGGAGAGGAAGAGGCGGGCGTAGAAATGTCCTGCGATCTTGGCCCGGTCCTCCTCGACCAGGGTCCAACTCTCCTTCAACACCTGCGCCAGGTTGTCCATTGCGCCCTTCTCGATGACGACGTGCGGCCGGCGCACGTGCGAGCTGATCGGATGGCGGGACCATGGGGCTGTCCGTCACGATCAGGATGGACACTCTCCGTGGATGTTGGTCGCACAGAATGTGCGATCGGCTCCGACGGGGTGGTGGCGCGCGGAACTTTCGGGTCCAGGGGCGGTCGATCGTGGCGCCCTGAGGCAGAGTGGTCGGGTGACGGTAGAGCTCGCCCGGCCGGTGTCCCGCCGGATCCTCGGCACCGAGGTGCTGCTGGTCCTCGGTGTTTCCCTCGGTCAGTCCGCGATCTACGCGGCGGTGAACATCGTCGGCCGGCTCACCGCCGACCGGCCCCTGTCCCAGCAGACCGCGACCCTCAACGCGTCACAGTCGACCCGACCGTGGCTCGACCTCACGTACCAGCTGCTGAACATCCTGTTCGCGCTGGTTCCAGTGCTGCTCGCCGTACACCTGCTCAACCGCGACCGGGGCGACGCCCGACTGACGCTCGGCCTGGACGCGCGGCGGCCGGGCCAGGACCTGGCCCGCGGAGCGGGGCTGGCCGCGCTGATCGGACTGCCCGGCCTCGGCCTGTTCTACGTCGCGGCCAAACTGGGGATCAACGTCTCGGTGGTCCCGGCCGCTCTGCCCGATATCTGGTGGGCTGTCCCGGTGCTGGTGCTGGCCGCCGCGCAGAACGCGATCCTGGAGGAGATCGTTGTGGTCGGTTACCTGGTGACCCGGCTGCGCGATCTTGGTTGGCGGGTCGGCACGGTGATCGCGACGAGCGCGCTGCTGCGCGGTTCGTACCACCTGTACCAGGGCTTCGGCGCGTTCGTCGGCAACGCGATCATGGGCGTGATCTTCAGCCTCTTCTACCTGCGGACGAAGCGGGTCCTGCCGCTGGTGGTCGCGCACACGCTGCTCGACGTGGTCGCCTTCGTCGGCTATTCGGCGCTGCCGTCGAGCTGGCTCGACTGGTTGTAGTCGAGCTGGCTCGACTGGATCCAGTCGACGCGGCCGGGGTTACCGGGACCGGTTTGCCGGGATGTCGGATGCCGCCGGATCTCGCCCAGCCGGCAGGTTCACGCGTCGGTGATCGTCGGCCGGCTGTTGTTCGTGGCGGTGGCGACGGCGCGGAAGCGGGTCACGGCCCGCGCGGCCAGCCGCTGGGCGGCGGCCGAGTCGCCCGCGGCGGCGGCGAGCACGGCGGCGCCGGGCAGCATTCGTGCCGCCAGCCGCAGCATCATCCAGCCACCGGCCTGCGCGGCGAGCGGTGCGGCCAACCGCCAGCCCGCCTCCGCCAGCCGGTGCAGGTTGCCGTCCTCACCATCCGGCGTGGCCGTCACGGCCGCGTCGAGCGCCTCGTGGGCACTGCGGTCGTCGGGATGCACCTGGGTCAGGACCAGCAGGTCGACCGCGCGCTCCGGGTCGGTCGGATCCAGGCCGTACGCGGCGGCGAGATGCAGCACCAACTCGGCCTGGGTCCAGGAGACCGCCGCCAGTTCGGCGAGCGGTGCGAACAGGCCGGCGGCGGCCGACACCGCGCCGCCCGCCCCGGCCAACCGGACGAAGCGGGCGGTGACCAGCCGGGCCAGGCCATCGGTCGTCGCGGTGGGATAACTGCCCCGGGTACGCACCGACCACGCCCGAGCCGTCGGCCCGAGCGCGCGTACGGCGGCGAGAGCCAGCAACTCGGGCGCGAAGCCGGGGTGCTCGAACAGCCGTGCGCCGATCGGCGGTACGGGCGGCGTTGGCGTTTCCGGGACGGGGCCGGGCAGCGGTACGGCCCGTCTGGGTGCTCTCGCCTTGACGGGTTTTGGGCCGGAGGTCTCGTCTGCTGCCCCTGCGACGGCGGTCTCATCCGCTCGTTTGGTGGCGGCGGTCTTGCGGCCAACTCGTTTGGCCGGTGCCGGTGCCGGTGCCGGTGCCGGTGCCGGTGCCGGTGCGGCTGCCGTTGTCGGTGTCGGTGTCGTCGTGGCTGCGGGTGGCTTTTTGCGGGCGGGAGTCGCCTTCTTGGCGGGAGTCGCCTTCCGGGCGGCGGGGGCGGCCTGGGTCTGCTTGGGCGAGGGCGGCGGTGGGTCGTCCGTGGCGTCGGGAGTGGGGGCGCGACCATCGGCCTCGACGGGAGGCGGCGACGGGTGTGGCGGCCGCTCCTCGGGTGGGGGCTGGAAGAGGACCGGGGGCGCTGCCCTGGCCGTACGCGCGGTGGCCGGCGGTGGTGGATCCGGCTGCGGGGGGGCAGCGAAGGCCGCCTTCGGGGTACGGGAGCGGGGCGCCGACTTCGCCTGCGGTCGGCGGCCGGGCGCTGGGTCGGTGGGCGGCTGCTCCTCCATGCCCAGCGAGCCTAGTCCGGTTGTGCGAGGTTCACCTCCCGGAAAGTTGGCGGGTACGAGCCACGGGGTGGCGAGTCACGGCGCGCCGCGTACGCCGCGCGGGATACTCGCTTTGCCTCGCCGGGTAGGGGACCTGTATTCTCGATCGGCGGTGGTCTGCTGGCCACCGGGGAGACTTCGCCTAGTCTGGTCTATGGCGCCGCACTGCTAATGCGGTTGGGGTCTTAAAGCCCCTCCCGGGTTCGAATCCCGGAGTCTCCGCGCGAGATTGGTTTGTGTATGCTGATCGAGCACATGCGCCCGTAGCTCAACGGATAGAGCATCTGACTACGGATCAGAAGGTTAGGGGTTCGAGTCCCTTCGGGCGCACAGGATCAAAAGGGGTCTGACCTGCTGGAATGGCAGGCAGGCCCCTTGCTTGTTTCGTCCCTTGTGGACGGTCGGGTGCTCGGTGGGTGCTCCTGCGACGAGCATCCCTCACGTCCCGGCCTGTCCAGTAGCGAGCCGTCCTGTCCGGGCGAGTTTTGATCTTGGTGTGCCCCGTTCCCCTGAAAGCCCAAATGGTGGGACAGCGGTTTGTGGGCGAGGTGCTGCTCCTTGCTGGTCCGAGATCGTGGCGCTGGCGGTGCATCTTCGTTCTTCCGGCGCGCGGCGCCAGGGCGGCCCGCTGTCGCTGATATCCGTTAATGTCATCTTGCCGTGAGGGGAACGTAGCGAGCGGTGATCATCCTCCTCCGATCGCGATGGAGGCCCTCCCGGTGGATCCGCAGTAACTCAAGGAGGTAAAGCGGGCGCTTGGACGGCGGCTCGCCGCGTGGCGCAAGACGCGTGGCCTGATCCAGGATGACGTGGCGCGGCTGGTGCGCAGCACTCGGAGCGCGGTCGCCGGGGTCGAGCGCGGAGAGCAGGTGGTGGACCGGGTCTCTTGGGTGCAGTGCGAGTCGCTTCTCCAGGCGGGCGGCGAGCCCGGGTCCGCCAGACGATCGACCGCCTCACTGCGCTCGGTAACAGGGTGAGCACCTACCCGCGCGGCGAACTGAGGGATGCGCAGTGAGCCGACAGAGCGGAACGGCGGGCGAGCCCATCGCCCAGACCCGATCGAGGCCCGACAACCGTGCAGCAGGTCGACCACATCCCTGCCTCCCAGGGGCGGACCTGCTTGGGCCCCAAGCGCCTCGCTGACACTGTCGCAGAATTTGCTGCGGCCAACAGCACCACGGAACCCCGGGCTGACGCCCGTCTGTCCCGGTCGACCACCTCCGCCTCCGGCGGTTGCCGTATATGCAGTTGAACTGTATATGCTGCGGCAATGGCGAAGGTTTCCATGCATGAGTCCACCTATCTGATACTCACCGCGCTCGTCGAGGCCCCACGGCACGGATATGCGCTCCTCGACGAGGTCCGCCGAATCTCCGACGGGCGCGTCGACCTGCGCGCCGGCACCCTCTACGCAGCCCTCGACCGGCTGCGGACCGACGGTCTCGTCGACATCGAGCGCGAGGAACAGGTGCAGTCCAGGTTGCGCCGGTACTACCGACTCACCGCCCTGGGGGCGCGTCGACTGGCCGAGGAGTCGGCGCGTCTGCGCAGCAACGCCGACGCAGCGAGCGTCCGACTACGCCGTGCCGGTCTCATCTTCGACGGCGGTGCGGCGTGACGTTGGACCACGTCTACCGACGGCTGATGGCCTGTTATCCCCGCGCCTACCGGCGGCAGTACGAGGACGAGATGATCGGCGTGCTGCTGGACGACGCGGCCCCGGACCAGCGCAGACCTGCGGCGCGAGACGTGCTCGCCCTGCTCGGCGGGGCGCTCCGGGCGCATCTCCGCCAGGCTGGTGCTCGATACTCGGCCGACCCGTGGCGGGAGGCGGCGCAGGCGCTCGCTCTGATCGCCGCGCTGGTGTTGTTCGTGCGCGCTGCGCGCGTACCGGTGCTGCACCTCACCACGCTCGCGGACAGCTACCCAGGTGGGATCGGCGAGGAGTTCGTCTTCTGGCCGGGTGGCCTGGTGTCGGGGCTGTGGCTCATCGTGGCGGTGTCGACCGTGGTCGGCTGGGCCCGGGTGGCAGCCGCGATCGCCGGCTGCGGAGCGGTGTTCGAGGTGGTTCGGGTCGCTGCGGACTACGGGCAACATTCCACCGTGTTCAATCTGTGGCCCGCCGTACTCGCCGCGATGGTCCCGCTGGCGCTGGTGGTCCGCGCTCCTCGTTCCGCGTCGGCTGCCCTCGCGCGCTGGCGGCTTGGCGTGCTGGCGGCTGCGACGCTGGTCAGCGTCGCAGCGCCGAGCGTCGCCTGGGTGACGGCCGCTGATCGTTCGACGGCGCCCATTCACGGCACCTGGATCTTCACCGTCGGCGTCGGTCGGATCGAGGCAATCCTGCTGACGGCGGGATACCTGCTCTTCGCTCTTGTCATCCTGTCGACGCCGGCGGTGATGCGGCGACGCCTGCTCGCACTGGTGGTTCCGGTGGGTGTCACGCTGCTGCTCACCCGGGTGGGGTTCGGCACCACGGGGACGTTCCGGGAACGTTCCACCCACGACGGTGTCCTCGCCGCGCTCACCCCGGCGCAGTGGCTGGTGCTGGTGCTGACGCCCACCCTGTTCTTCGCGGTGGCGGTGGCGATCCTGCACCACTGGGAACGGCCGGGCAGCCAGGGGGCGTGAGGAGGGCCGCGCCAGACAGCCACAGCAAAAGATCGGCTCGGTTTTCAGGAAATCGGGGCGTCCGCTGGCCCTCGGACCTTCCGGAACCCAGGAAAACCGAGTCGACCTTGCGGCGAGGCAAGCAGGCGGCGCGGCCTGCGGGTCAGTACGACCTGCCCTGGCCGAGGATGTGTTGGGCCACGAAATTGAGGATCATCTCGCGGATAAGTAGCCAAGCCCTCACTACCAGGCGAGACCCTCGATCGTCTCGTTGTCCACGGGTGCACTTCGAAGGCCGCTCCTGACCAACTCGCGACCTGGCTCGGATTCTGCCCTCTCTGCCACCAACTTGTACCAACCTAACAATGCACTACTGCCGGGCCCTGGCGAGTACGAGTCGACGCCCCCGGAGACGGCGCACGCCCCGTTGGCCGGTCACCGGCCAACGGGGCGTGCGTGAACAGGTTGGATCAGGCGACGAAGCGCATCCGACGCCGCCGGGCCAGCACGAAGCCGACCGCACCGGCGCCGAGCACCAGCACGCCCACACCGGCCATGAGGCCGGCCGAGGCGCCGGTGATCGGCAGGCCGCCCTCACCGCCACCGGTACCGCCGTCCCCGCCGCCGTCGCCGGTGGCGTTGACCAGGATCTTGGCGATGTCGTTCGAGGGGTCCAGGTCCCCGGAGAAGTAGTACTCGCACTCGCACTTGGGGTTGGCCGTGACCTGACCGGCCGCGTCGGCGATCACCTGGTCGACCCGGAAACCGAAGTCGAAGGTGCGCTTCTCGCCCGCAATGCTGATCGACTCGGAGTAGCACCGGTAGCTGGCCGCGCCAACCTTGCCCGGGTTCTCCCAGTCGACCTCGTCACCCTTGTACGGGACACATTCCTCGGGCACCGTCACGGCGGTCGTACCGGCCGGCACCTTGATGTCCACGGAGGTGACCGCACCGCCTCGCCGGCTGACGTCGATCGTCGCCGGACCGTTGTTCTGGAACCCGATGGTCGCCGGGACGACCTTGCCGGCCTCGCCGGAGATGCTGGCGCCGACCGCGGAGAGGTCGGCACCGTTGTTGCCGGTGACGGTGACCTCGAGGTTGCTCCAGTTGTTGGTCGGATCGGTGTCGGCCTGCGCCCTGCGACCGCTGGCGTTGGCGCTGGCCAGCTCCGTCAACTTGAGCTCACCGCCATTGCCCGGCTTGCCGATCTCCGTACCGATGGCCTTGAGGTAGGCGGAGAAGTCCTCGAACTCCGCGGCGGTCAGCCAGGAAACCTCGCCGTACTCGCTGCCCGGCGCGTACGTGTCGGCGCCCAGCACGTACGGCAGGGAAGCGGTGTACGAACTGCCGGCGGCCAGCGGCTCGTCGAAGTAGCAGGAGCGGAGTTCGTCCTTCACGTACGTGCAGTTACTGAACTGCTTGTCCGCGCGAATCGCGTAGTCGTTGAAGAAGAGCGCGTTGGTACCGGTGACCGTGGTCCCGCCGACGTTGCGGACGGTGGTCGGGGTGGTGAACTTCCCGCCTGGCTTCGACGTCACCTGCTGCTCGACGCCGCCGGCCAGGTCCACGCCCTCGCCGATCCGGATCCGCGACTCGTGGGTGACGCTGTCGAAGCCGGCCGCGTCGAAGCTGACCTTCAGGGTGCCCTCGACGCCGTCCTTGACGCCCTCGACGGGGGCGATGGTGACGGCGTAGTACCCGGATGCACCCCACTCGTCGACGTAGTCGACGTGTTCCAAACCTGCTGGGTACGAGCAGACGAGGCGGTTCGAGCCGGCCGGCGCGCACGTCTCGGGGCTGTCCTCGGAGTCGGAGACTCGTACCTTGCCGGCCAGGTCGCTGAAGTCGTACGTGATTTTGACGCCGTGCAGGGCGAGCGGCTCGGAGCCGTACAGGATCGGGGAATCCACGATGCCCGGGCCGTCCGCCGCGATCGTGCTGTCCAGGAAGTAGACGCCGAGGCTGGGCTGCTCGGGCGCCGCGGTCGCCGGAGCAGCGGTGGTGACCAGCGCGCCGACGACGCCAAACCCGGCGAGCCAGCGCCGGGTATTGGTGTTACGCATGAAAGGGGTCCTCCCGTGGGGGTACAGGTGAAGCCCCCGGAGCGTACGGGCGGATAGATCGAAAGATCGCCCTGCGGGGGCACTTCTGGCCGAACGGTCAATCATGAAAGCCTTCTCGTACTTATCCACAAAGGTGTCGCGACTCCGCATTCCTTTCCCCGTCCGTGTTTTCGTGGACACCCTGCGCGCAATGGGCCATGACCGAAAAGTTCTGTGAATACCAATGGGCCCGCTGAGCGATGTCCTCGGTGCACCGCTGGTGACACTGCGCACCCGAAGTGCGATGACACTCGGCGGCGCCGGTTCGGCCGCGCGCCACCATTCAGAGCCGAGTGGATCACCGCCGATGCCACATAGGACGATGCCGTTCGCCGGTGGCGGGGTCGGTGGGTAGGTGGCTCGTTCCGACGACTGAGACGCACGTCACACCCGGCCGAGAACCGGGGCGGGGGCGGTGAACGTCTAGCCGGGTGTGAGTAGACGTGACGCTGTGAGCGAATCGCAGCCGGACGACGAGGCGCTGCTGCGCCGTATCGCCCGAGGCGATCGGGCCGCGTTCGACGATTTCTATCGTCGTACCGCGCCGTGGCTCGCCGTGCGGTTGCGTCGACGGTGCGCCGACGACGACCTGGTGACCGAGGTGATGCAGGACGCGTACGTCGCGGTGTGGCGGTCGGCGTCCGGCTACGCGGGCGCCCTGGCCGGGGGCAGTGCCGCCGGCTGGCTCTGGACCATCGCGGCCCGGCGCCTCGTCGACGCGTACCGGGTGCGGGGCCGGCGGTCGGCACCGGTCGCCGCCCCGCCGCTGAGCGACCTGACCGTCCCGGCAGCTGAGGACGAGGTCGTCGGCCGGGTCATGGACGACCCGGTCGCGAGCGCGGTCCGCGATCTCGCACCGGAACTTCGTGAGGTGGTGCAGGCAATGGTTCTCGACGAACTGTCGGTACGCGAGACGTCGGCACTGCTCGGGGTGCCGGAGGGCACGGTCAAGACCCGCGCCCGGCGCGCCCGGGCGCTGCTGCGGGAGGTGCTGTCATGACGGCCGACCACGCCCCGAGCGGGCTGCTCGCCCGGTACGCCTCGGGCGACGATCTGCCACCGGACGCCGTCTGGGCGCTGGAGGTGCACCTGGACGGCTGCGCCGACTGCCGGCTCCGGCTCGCCGAGGCCGTCGAGGCGGGCGCACCCGCAGTGGCGTCCATTGTCGACACCGTCTGGGCCGCGGTGGAGCCGGTCGTGCAGGCGGAGCCCGCGCCACGGCGTCGCCGGTGGCCGGCGGTGCTGCGCTGGGCCGCCCCCGCGGCGCTGCCCTGGCTGGTGATGACGGTCCTGGTCCCGCTCGCGGCAATGCTGCTGGACCTGGCGGCGGAGGGGATCGGGTCGGACCGGCCGTCGCTGCTGCTGCTCGTCGCGCCGGTGGTGCCCATGCTGGGGGTGGCGGCGTCGTGGACCCGGTACCTCGATCCCGCGTACGAACTGGTCGCCAGCATGCCGAGGGCCGGGCTCGGGTTGGCGCTGCGCCGTACCCTTGCCGCTCTTGTCCTGGTCATGCCGCCACTCACGGCCGCCAGCGCGGTGGTCGGCGCGACGCCGGTGCGCTGGCTGCTGCCGAGCCTGGTGTTCGTGGTCGGCGCGCTCGCGCTCGGCGCGTTCATCGGGGTCGGCCGCGCGGCAGTCGTCGTCACCGTCGGCTGGGTCGGCGCCGTGGTGGCGCCGAGCCTGGCCTGGTCACGGATTCCGGCCGCACTCGACCCCGACAGCACCCCGGTGTGGGCGGTCTGCGCCGTGCTCGCCGCCGGTGCCGTCTTCCTGTGGCGCGATGCCTTCCAGCGCACCACCAGCCATCGATGAGGAGATCACATGGTACGCACGGTGAGCGCCGAGGAGACGGCGCCGACAACGTACGCCTGGCCGATCCACGCCCAGGGGCTGTCCCTGCGGGCCGGACGACACACCGCCGTCAACGCACTCGACCTCGCACTGGGGGTTGGTGTGCACGGGTTGCTCGGCCCGAACGGCGCCGGTAAGACGACGCTGATCCGGGCGCTCGCCACCGTCCTGCGGCCGGCCTCCGGTCAACTGGAGATCCTCGGCCAGACCGTCAACTCCGGCGGGGACCTGCGGGCGGTCCGGCGGGCGCTCGGCTACCTGCCGCAGGAGTTCGGGTACTACCGGCGGTTCACCGTCCGGGAGTTCCTCGAATATGTCGCGTGGTTGAAGGAGATGCCGCCGCGCGACGTACCGGACGCGGTGCAACGCGCGATCGACCGGGTCGATCTCACGTCGCGGGCCGGCAGCACGATGCGGTCGCTCTCCGGCGGCATGCTGCGCCGCGTCGGCATCGCCCAGGCGATCGTGAACGAACCGACCGTCCTGCTGCTGGACGAGCCGACGGTCGGCCTCGACCCCGAGCAACGGATGACCATCCGGGCGATGCTGCGCGACGTCGGCCGCGACACCTGCGTGGTGGTCGCCACGCACCTGGTGGAGGACGTGGCCGCGGCGTGCACCGACGTGGTGCTGCTGCACGAGGGCCGCCTCGTCTTCCAGGGGGTGCCCGACGACCTGACAGTCGCGGCCGCCACGGATCCGGAAGCCAACGGTGACAGCGACATGGAACGCGGATACGCGGTGCTGATGCGCCGCCACCGCGAGACGGGTGGTGTGCGATGACCCGCCGGATCGCCTGGATCGAGCTGCGCCGCTCCGCCGCGCTGTGGATCGGTGTGCTCACCGCTGTCCTCGCCTGGGTGATGACGCGTGACCCGGAGCGCTGGGACGGGCTCTGGATGGCGACGGTGCTCGCGCACCACAACATGCTGTGGGCGATCTGGCCGCTGGTCCTGGCCGCCGGTGCCTGGCAGGCGCGGCGCGACCGGGCGGCCCGGATGACGGACCTGCTGACGTCGACGC
The DNA here is from genome assembly GCF_055586685.1 of Micromonospora sp. NPDC049529. Taxonomy (NCBI): domain Bacteria; kingdom Bacillati; phylum Actinomycetota; class Actinomycetes; order Micromonosporales; family Micromonosporaceae; genus Micromonospora; species Micromonospora sp. NPDC049529. The sequence goes on along the minus strand of NZ_JBVJHT010000001.1, from coordinate 24,463 downwards.
CGCGTTCCGGCGCCGGCCGGGTGGCTCCCCTGACGGTGGTCGTCGTGGGGTGCCTGGCCGGCGGGTACGCGCTGGGCCTGCTCGACGGTCTCGTCCGGGCGATGCTGACCGCCTCGTACCGGCCTCCGGATTGGTACTGGCCGGTCCTGGTCGGCGCGCTCGGTGTCGCGGCGGCGGCGGTGCTCGGCCTCGGCCTCGGTCGGCTGATGCCGTCACGGCTGACCGCACCGCTGCTGGCCCTCGGTGGGCTCGTCGCGGTCGTCGTCCCGCAGGTGCTCTGGGAGGACGCCGGTCCCCGGGCGCTGCTGCTGATCCCCGGCTACCTCGGGCTCACCGACGACTACTCCACGGTGGCGTGGCGCAGTGTCGCCGGGCAGGCGGCGTGGTTCGTCGCACTCGCCGCCACCGGCTGGGCACTGCTGGTTGCCGGTACGCGTCGGACGAAGCTGCTCGCCGTACTGCCTGCGGTCCTCGGCCTGGCCCTCGCCCTGGCCGTGCTGCCGCCGGCCGACCGCGCGGCACCCCGCGACCCGCTCGCCGCCGAACTGGTCTGTGCCGACGGGGAACCACGGGTCTGCGTCACCCGGCTGTACGAGCCGATCCTGCCGCAACTCGTCGAGCCGGCCCGGCGAGCGCTGACCGTACTCGGCCGCCTGCCCCACCCGCCGACCGCCGTCGTCCAGGAAGCCGCGACGTACGGCGACTTCGTCCGGCAGCGCCCGGACACCGTCCATTTGAGCCTGACGATGGGCGGCGACGGGACGATCAGCACCGGTGGCGCCTCGATCGAGGAGGACATCCTCGACGGGGCCGGCACCTGGAAGTGTGGCGCCGCCGCCGACGACACCGATACGTGGACCCGCATCGACGCCGCCCGAGCCGCCGCCGGACTCTGGCTGCGGGGCGCGGACGCCGCGCCGGAGTACCTGTGGACGCCGGTTCGCGAGCTGGCCGACCGGGCGTTGGCAGACCTGCGAACACTGCCCGTGGAGGCGCAGTCGGCACGGGTGGCCGCCATGCGCGACGCCGCCCTCGACTGCCGACCGGACCTGTACGACGTCCTCACCACCGCCTGATGTCCGGCGCCGCCCGGCCCAATGGCTCTGACCACCTGGGCTGCCTATCCCTGACAGGATGTGGTTGGGGCTGGGCGGGCTCGCAATACCGTGAGTCATAGACGCGAAACGACAGCTCGGCGTACGCGGCCGCACCGTCTACGTGCTCAGTGCCGCGTACACCACCGCGCCCGATCCCAACCTGGCGCTGGCCACCCTGCCGCGTCACTGACCGGAGGACGGTGGAGATTCGCCCGCACGCGATCGAGCTCGGCGACGTCGAGTGTGGGCGGTCAGGTGAGGGTGAAATTGACCGTCGAGGTCTGTCCGACCGTCACGGTGGCGGGCTGCGGTGCGGCCCGGCCCGTGATCGAGGTGCCTCCGGTACGGATGTGGAACTCGTAGCGGCCGGGTTCCAGGTTCCACTGGAAGACGCCCTTGGCATCCGTGGTGACGACCAGTTGGGGGACTGGTTTGGCGGGATTGTCCACTGACTTCACGTCGATTCCCACGCCGGGCACCGGCGAGCCGTCGGTGCGGACGACCGTGCCGGTGACCATGCCCCGATTGGTCGACCGGCTGGGGTCGGCCGGCGGATGGGTCGCGGAGACCGGTGCGTCGCCGGGTCCGCCGGACATGCCGGGGGAGGTGGAGGAGGGCTGGCCGCAGGCCGACAGTGCGGTGGCGGCGAAGAGCGCCGTGACGAGTACGCGAACTCGGGTTGACCGCATCGCTGGCTCCTTATCAGGATCTGGGCAAGCTGACGTACGTGCGGCCCGCCCCGGTTCGGTCGTCAATACAGACAGTAAGGCAATGGCTACATCCCGACATGTGAACGGGTGGGCCGGGGGAACTGCCCCGGCCCACCCGCTGATCGGTCAGGCGCCGCTCCGGCCAGCGATTTGTCGAACCTCGCCTCGGTGATGCGGGTTCCGTGGTAATGGAGAGCGCTGCCCCGGCAGAAAGGTCGGCTGGCGTCCGGCCGCGACGTCCCCGATCCCCCGCCGAGCCGGCCTGTCGGCGCGCGGCGTGAGCATGATGTGCGACGGTGTGTGCGGGATGGTGCCGCAAGCCGTTGTCGCGGCCGGTCGGCCGGCCATCGGGTCGGAGCGACCATGGGGGTAGGAGAGACAACCGATGACGGACCGCTCGTCCGCACCACCGCCGGGCCGGCGGGTGACGCTCGGGAGTTATCCGACACCCGTCGAGCCCGCACCACGACTCGCCGAGGCCATCGGGCTCGCTCCCGGCGCACTGTGGATGAAGCGGGACGATCTCGGCGGTCTCGGAGGTGGCGGCAACAAGGTTCGCAAACTCGAACGGACCATCGGCACCGCGCTCGCCAACGGTGCCGACACGCTCGTCACGACCGGTGCCCCGCAGAGCAACCACGCCCGGCTCACCGCCGCCGCGGGTGCCCGGTCCGGCCTGCGGGTGGTGCTGGTCTTCCCCGGCGAACCGGGCGGCTCCCGCTCCGGCAACCTCGCCCTGGACGGCCTCTTCGGCGCACAGGTCCACTGGGCCGGTGACGTCGACCGGGGCCAACTCGCCACGGTGGCCGCCGACGTCGTCGCCGAGCTGCGCCGCAACGGGGCCAGCCCCGAGCTGATCCCGTTCGGCGGCTCCAACGCCGTCGGAGCGTACGGGTATGTCGAGGCGGGTCGGGAACTGCTGGACCAGGTGCCCGACCTCGACGTGGTGGTGGTCGCGCTGGGCTCCGGCGGAACCATGGCCGGACTGGTCGTGTCCGTCGGCGCCGACCGGGTGCTCGGCGTCGACGTCGGCGCCCTGGACGAACCGGCCGAGGCAGTCGCCGCCCTCGCCGGCCGGGTCGGCGGGACGGGTGTCTCCGTCGACCGGCTGCGCATTCGGCGCGACCAGGTCGGTGCCGGTTACGCCCAGCTCACCCCGGCGTCGGCCGAGGCACTCGAACTGACCGCGCGCAGCGAGGGCATCGTGCTCGACCCGATCTACACCGGCCGGGCGATGGCGGGCCTGATCGCCGCCGTACGGGACGGGGACATTCCCCTGGACACCAAGATCGCCTTCCTGCACACCGGGGGCCTGCCCGGACTGTTCGGGCACGCCGACACCGTCAGCCGGGCCGAGTCGGCGCTTCGCCGTTACCGGCCGGGCCCGGCCGCGACCGGTTTCTGACGGGTGCGGCCGACGACGTCTGCCGCCGGCCGTGGGGCCCTACCGTCGTACGGGTGCAGCCGGGTTCGCGCCGCTCAGCACCAGCTCAGGCTGGAGGGCTCCGGGTGATGTTGGTGTTGGTCACCGTCAGGTTCTGGAACGTGATGCCCGACGAGATCGGAAACTCCGTACGCGCGGCGACCCGGACCTCACCGCCACCGGTGACCGTCCCGGACACCCCGGCGATCGTCACGTTGTAGCAGTTCTCCACCAGGTTCCAGTTGTTTCCGGTGTTCGAGATGGTCACCCGGTCGATGACGGCCCCACCGGTCTCCGAGACACAGAAGATCCCGCGCCCGCCACCACGGGCGACGACGGTGCCGACCCGGATGTTCGTCGGGTAGCCACTGCCGATCCGCACCCCGAGGCCACCGGACAGTCGCATGTCGATCTGGCCCAGGGTCAGGTTGTTCATCAATATGATGACCGAGATTGTGTGCCCTACCGCCGCGTACGCGACGCGGTGCCCGCCGACAGGGTGCCGCCGGAGATCCGGGTCAGGAACTCGAAGTTGCTGCCGGACTTGCGGAGCTGGTCGAGGAGCTGTTCGAGGGACTGCTGCGGCTCCTGGCCGCTGAACGCGCGGCGCAGCCGGCCGACGATGGCCAACTCCTCCGGTGCCAACAGGACCTCTTCCATCCGGGTGCCCGAGGAGTGGATGTCGACCGCCGGGAACATCCGCTTCTCGGCGAGCTTCCGGTCCAGGCGCAGTTCGGCGTTGCCAGTGCTCTTGAACTCCTCGAAGATGACCGAGTCCATCGTCGAACCGGTGTCGACCATGGCCGTGGCGATGATGGTCAACGAACCGCCGTTCTCCATGTTCCGGGCCGCGCCGAGCAGCCGCTTCGGCGGGTGCAGCGCGGCCGAGTCGATGCCACCGGACATGGTCCGGCCACCGGTCGGCGCCGCCAGGTTGTACGCCCGCGCCAGCCGGGTGATCGAGTCAAGCAGCACCACCACGTCCTGGCCGAGCTCGACCAGCCGCTTCGCCCGCTCGATGGCCAACTCGGCGACCGTGGTGTGGTCCTGGGTCGGCCGGTCGAAGGTCGAGGCGATCACCTCGCCCTGGACCGACCGTTGCATGTCGGTGACCTCTTCGGGGCGCTCGTCCACCAGCACCACCATCAGGTGACACTCGGGGTTGTTCCGGCTGATCGCGTTCGCGATCGCCTGCATGACCATGGTCTTACCCGCCTTCGGCGGCGAGACGATCAGCGCCCGCTGACCCTTGCCCAACGGCATCACCAGGTCGATCAGGCGGGTGGTGAGCAGGTGCGGCTCGGTCTCCAGGCAGAGCCGTTCCTGCGGGTACAGCGGGGTCAGCTTGTAGAAGTCCGGGCGCCGCCGAGCCTGCTCCGGATCGGCACCGTTGACCGAGTCCAACCGGACCAGCGGCTGGTGCCGGCGCTGGTCGTCGTCGGGGGCGGGACGGGCCGCGCCCGTCACGGCGTCACCCCGGCGCAGGCCGTACTTCCTGGCCTGGGTGATGGAGACGTACACGTCGTCCGGGCCGGGCAGGTATCCACTGGTGCGGACGAAACCGTGGTTCTCCTGGAGATCGAGGATTCCGGAGACCGGTACGAGCACCGTGTCGTCGCCGATCCGGGTCTCGTCGTGACCCTCGGCACCGCGTACGCGGTCACGGGTGGTCCGGGTGCGGCGGCTGTTGTTGGTGTTACCGGTCCGGCCGTCCGCCCGACGGGGAGACCGGGTGGACCGACGGGCGGTGCCGCCCGACGGGGCGTCGTCGAATCCGGCGCCCCGGTGGGGTGTACGCGGTGCGGTGGAGTGCTGGTCTACCAGCGAATCGGTGGCAGTCATTGCCTCTCCCTGGGAAGGTGTTGTCCGCTCCGCGCCGATCCGGGTCGCTCCGGCGGACGGTCCGGCTGACCGGCGGTGGTCGCCGGTGGGTTGCCGGTGCTCGGGCGATCCCGGCTTCGTGGCCGGGATGGCTCGGGCGGGTGGCGGGGTGGTGCTGGACGACCGAGGGATCGAGGCCCTCAGCGGGATGTGCGTCGGCACATCGGCGGAAGCAGTTCGTAAGCTCCGGCGGAATCGATTCGCCGGTGATCATGTGATCTGATCATGCGAGCCGCGCTCGTGAAAAGGAAATCACACGCCCTGGGTCGGAGTCTTTCGCCGACACCCGCAGGGGTGCACTGCCGCCAACGTAACGCGATTTGCCGGCGATGGCAAGCTTCGCCCGGTCAGGGCATCAGGACGATCTTGCCACGGGTGTGCCGCTGCTCCAGCTCCCGGTAGGCCTCGCGGACCTGGTCCAACGGGTAGGTGCGGGCGATCGGGAGCTCCAGCCGCCCCTCGTCGACCATCCCGGCGAGTTCGGCGAGCACCTCCGCTCTCGCCCCCTCGCTGTTCGCCGCGGTCTTCGTGCCGTACTTCTGCGCGGCGGCGAAGTTGATGATCGTGTCGATTCGGTCGGGTTTCACCCCGAGGGTGACGGCGAGGTCGACATAGCCGTCGCCGAAGGTGTCGACGAAGGCGTCGACCGGGCCGTCGGCCGCCGCCCGGACCCGTTCGGCCATGCCCTCGCCGTACGCGACCGGGGTGACGCCGTGGTCGGCGAGCCAGTCGTGGTTCGCCGGTCCGGCCAGCCCGATCACGCTCGCCCCGGCGTTGCGGGCCAACTGGACGGCGATCGAACCGACCCCGCCCGCGGCTCCGGAGACGACAACGGTGTCGCCCTCGACGACCCCCACCGCGTGCACCGCCGCGTACGCCGTGGTCCCCACCACGGGCAGCGCGCCGGCCACCTCCCAGGGCATCCCCGACGGTCGGCGGACAACCTGGTCGGCCGGTACGGCGACGAACTCGGCCTGGCTCGCCCGCTCGTCGGTGAACCCGAACACCTCGTCGCCGACCGCGAACGCGTCGACGCCGGGACCGAGTTCGGCCACCGTACCGGCGAGGTCGCTGCCCTGTCCGGAGGGGAAGGTGGTCGGGTACCGGCCCTCCATCAGGCCCTGCCGGATCGCCGCCTCACCGGGGTTGATGCCGGCGGCGACCACGTGGACGAGAACCTGTCCGGCGGCGGGCACCGGACGGTCGACCTCCACCACCCGCAGTACGTCGATTCCACCGTACGCATCGTATTTGACCGCTTTAGGCATTGTTATGGGTGCTCCTTCGCCGCGATATCCGTCGGACACCATGACTCTGACAGCATCGGCGGTGGCCCGGAGGCGGATGGCCGGACTCGCCGCCGCTGTCCAGAACTCACCGGGAACATCGCCGGACACCCGCACTTTCGCCATCCTGACGCCATGCGTAACCGATTCATCCGCGCCGGGACGGTGGTGCTGCTCGCGGCCGCCTTCGTCGGCGTCGTCACCACCCCCGCCATCGCGGCACCACCGTGCAACGTGCCCAACCCGCCACCGATCTGCGACCCGGTCGACGACTACGGCACCCCCACCGTCACGCTCGGCACCCCGGTCCGCAGCCCCGCCGGTCTCGCCGTCAGCGGCACCGCGAGGGACCCGGACGGATCCGGCCCGGTCCAGGTGCAGATCAAGATTCAGGGCGTGGTCGTCGGCACGTTCTCGGCCAACCCGTCGACCAGGGCGTACTCCGGAACCGTGCCGGCGCGGGCGGGCAGCACCGTCTGCGCGGTAGCCGTGAACCAGAACGAGGGCCGGGACGCGTCGGCCTGCCGTACCTTCACCGTGGCACTCGACCCGATCGGATCGGTCGACGAGGTCTCGCCCGGACCGGCCGGCCTGCTGGTACGAGGCTGGGCGATCGACCCGGACACCGCCAACCCGATCGACGTGCACGTCTACCTCGACGGGACCCACGTCCGTACGGTCAACGCCAACGGCAGCCGCCCGGACGTCGCCGCCGTGCACCCGGCGTACGGCGCCGCCCACGGCTACGAGCTAACCGTGCCCGCCGGGCCCGGTACGCACAGCGTCTGCGTGTTCGGCATCAACGTCGGCGCCGGCTCGGGCAACCCCCAGCTCGGCTGCCGTACGGCCACCCAGGGCAGCCCGCCGGCGGCACCCGACATCCAGGTCAACGCCTCCCAGACGGTGCCGACGATCTACCTGTACGTGCAGCCGCGCAGCACGAACGCGAGCGGCTTCGTCGTCGAGCGCTCGGTCGGCGGCAGCGCCGGTCCCTGGGTGCAGGTGCACAGCAACAACCGGACCGGTGACACGGCGTTCAGCTGGGACGACACCAACGTGGCCCAGGGCCAGCAGTACTGCTACCGGGTCCGGGCCGACAACCCGTACGGCTCGGCCACCTCGGCCGTCGTCTGCCGGGACCTTCCGCTGCCCGCCCTGCCCCGCCCGACCAACGTCTCGGTGACCGGGGTGACCGAGACCTCGATCGTGCTGCACTGGTTCGACAACGCCGTCGGCGAGACCCAGTACCGGGTCGACCACGTCGGCGTGAACACCATGTACGCGCCGGGCACGGCCGGCACCGGGCCGATGACGTTCACGGTGAACAACCTCCAGCCCGCGACCCGGTACTGCTACAAGATGGGTCCGATCAAGGCGGGATTCGGCTACGACCCGGCGCCCGAGATCTGTGCCACGACGGCCAGCCCGCCCCCGCCGCCGCCGGTCACGGTCAAGACCGTCAACCTCTGGAACTGCGCGTCAAGCGGCGCGTCCGGTGGTGTCTGGCTCTACGACCACGGCTTCGGTACCTGGACCCGGGCCGCTTCGGCACCGAGCAGTTGGGTCCGGGGTAGCTGCGGGACGGCGTACTCCGGGCCGGCGGCCAGCGTGAACCTGCCCGAGGGGCGGATCGTCACCGTGGCCCTGGTGATCACGGGCAACAGGTTCTGCCCCACCGAGGACCCGACCACCACCGGCTGCCGGCACTGGGAGGCCGGTCCGGTGCTCGGCGGTTCCAAGGGCATCACCACCTACGACGTCATCGGCTGAGTCGCCGAACCGTCGAGACGGGTGCCGGTCGGGTCGGGGGGCCCGACCGGCACCCGTCTGCCATCCGGTACGGGTATCGCCGCCGCACTGTGGGGTAGAACTCTGCCCATGGCGACCGACACCGGGCGCGACGCCGACGAGCAGCGGGACGGGGAACCACCGCGTCCCGCGTTCGTCCTGCACGAGCACCGGCGGCCGACCCACCACTTCGACCTGCGGCTGGAGGAGAACGGGGTGCTCCGGTCGTGGGCGGTGCCGAGGGGCCTGCCCGGCGACCCGTCCGGAGACCGGTTGGCGGTCGCGGTGGCCGACCACGACCTGGACCACCTGACCTACACCGACGCGGACAAGTCCATCGCCGACTCGGGCTGGTGGGAGGAACACGACCGGACCGAGCGCCGGTTGCTCTTCACCCTGCACGGACGGGCCGGCGCGACCCGGTACGCGCTCATCCACACCCGGCAGAACTGGCTGCTGCACCGGACGAAGGACCAACCGGACCGGTAGCGCGGTCGGGGTGACCGGGGCCAGGGCACGGGCGGTCGGGCCGGTGGGTGGCCGGGTGAAAACGCTCCGGGTCAGCCGGCCGGCGTCGGGGCCAGCGCGCGGAGCAGGGCGTCGATCGCCGGCCGCAGCGGACCGTCGCCCCGGGGCCGGGTCGCCGCGAAGATCTGCCGGCCGGTCACCGGCGCGTCGAGCGGGCGTACGTCGACGCCGGTCGGCACGTTCCGCAACGCCAGTCCGGGTACGAGGGCCGCGCCGAGCCCGGCGGCGACAAGATCGAGGGTGAGGGCGAAGTCGACCGCCCGGTGCCGGATGTCCGGCTCGAATCCGGCGAGGTGGCAGGCGCGCAGGGTCGACCGGCCGCAGGGGGTGTGTTCGGCGCTGGCCACCCAGGGCACGTCCGCCAGGTCGGCCAGCCGACGGGTGGACCGGCCCCAGCCGACGGGGGTGATCAGGTGCATCGGGTCGGTGGTGATCGGGTGCCGGTCGAGTTCGGCGGTCCGGGGCGCCGGGACGTGGTCGTACTCCTGGAGGATGGCGACGTCGATGGTGGCCGAGCGCAGGTCGAGCCGGCTCTGCCGGTCCTCGGCCTCGACCACGCGTACGTCCAGGTCCGGGTGCTTGGCCATGGCGCGGGCTGCGGCCGGGGCGACCAGGGTGCCGGCGGCGGACGGGAACGCGGCCACCCGGACCGTGCCGCCGACCCGCTGGTGCAGTACGGCGAGCCCGGCCACCGCGTGTTCGACCGCGCCGAGGATCCGCTCCGCGTGTGCGGCGAGGACCTGCCCGGCGGCGGTGAGCACGACCCCCCGGCCGGACCGTTCGAGCAGTTCGCAGCCGGCCTCACGGGAGAGTTGTACGAGCTGCTGGGAGACCGCCGACGGGGTGACGTGCAGGGCCGTGGCGGCCGCGGTCACCCCGCCCCGGAGGTTGACCTCGTGCAGCACCCGGAGTCGCCGTACGTCCAAATCCATGTAGCCACGCTACAGCGACAGTTAAGAACTATGAACTGGACCTTAATGGTCTGCCGGGGGACGGTATTCGGGTGAAACTGACCCACCGGTTCCAGGCCCTGTTCGTCGCCGCCATCTGGGGCGTCAACTTCGTCGTCATCGACATCGGCCTGCGGGACCTCCCGCCACTCGTCCTGACCGCGCTCCGGTTCGTCGTCGCGGCGCTGCCGCTCGTCCTGCTCGTACCCCGGCCCACCGCCCGACTGCGCTACGTCGTCGGTTACGGGCTCGTCCTCGGCGTACTGAAGTTCGGGGTGCTGTTCACCGCGATGGACGCCGGGATGCCCGCCGGCCTCGCCTCGCTGGTGTTGCAGGCGCAGGCGCTGGTCTCGGTGCTGCTCGCGGCGGTGCTGCTGCGGGAGCGGCCGAGCGGCTGGCAGGTGGCCGGCGTACTGGTCGGTTCGGTCGGGATCGGGATGCTCGCGGTCGGCGGCGGTGGTCGGGCGACGCTGGTCGGGTTCGCGCTCACCCTGGCCGCGGCCGTGAGCTGGGCGGTGGCGAACGTGGTGGTACGGGCGAGCGGGGAGACCCGGCCGCTGTCGCTGCTGGTCTGGTCCAGCCTGGTCCCGCCGATCCCGCTGCTCGGCCTCGCGAGCGTGGTCGACGGTCCCGGCCGGGTGCTCGACGCCCTCGCCGACCTCTCCTGGGGCGGCATCCTCGCCGTGCTGTACGTCGGCTACGTCTCCACCCTGCTCGGCTTCGGCCTCTGGAACCGTCTCATCGCGACCTACTCGGTGGCCCGGGTGGCCCCGTTCAGCCTGCTGGTGCCGGTGTTCGGGCTGGCCGCGTCCGCGCTGTTCCTGCGGGAGCGGGTCGGTGTCACCGAGGCGGTCGCCGCCGCCGTCATCCTCACCGGGCTGGCCCTGGTGATGCGCCGGCCGCCCGTACCCGCTGTCGGGCCCGCCGCCGTCGACCCCGGCACCGACGGCGGAGCCGGGGTGCCGGGGCCCGTCGCCGCTCGTCCGGCGGGATGACGGGGATCAGCGGGGGTAGACAACTCGTCGGTGGGAACCGGAATAGGGGCGGACCGCGCCTGGTTTAAGCGTGTAGTTCAAACTTGAACGAGATCTGGTCGAGACGAGGCGGGCAGCAGACATGCAGTTCGGGATCTTCACCGTCGGTGACGTGACCACCGACCCCACCACGGGACGGACACCCACCGAGGCTGAGCGGATCAAGGCGATGGTGACGATCGCGCTGAAGGCCGAGGAGGTCGGCCTGGACGTCGTCGCGATGGGCGAGCACCACAACCCGCCGTTCGTGCCGTCGTCACCGACGACCATGCTCGGGTACGTCGCCGCCCGGACCGAGCGGATCGTGCTGTCGACGGCGACGACGCTGATCACGACGAACGACCCGGTCAAGATCGCCGAGGACTACGCGATGTTGCAGCACCTGGCCGACGGCCGGGTGGACCTGATGATGGGTCGCGGCAACACCGGCCCGGTCTACCCGTGGTTCGGCAAGGACATCCGGGCCGGCATCCCGCTGGCCGTGGAGAACTACGCCCTGCTGCACAAGCTGTGGCGCGAGGACGTGGTCGACTGGACCGGCAAGTTCCGTACGCCGTTGCAGTCGTTCACCTCGACGCCGCGCCCGCTGGACGGGGTGCCGCCGTTCGTCTGGCACGGCTCGATCCGCAGCCCCGAGATCGCCGAGCAGGCCGCCTACTACGGTGACGGCTTCTTCCACAACAACATCTTCTGGCCGATGGAGCACACCCAGCGGATGATCGAGCTGTACCGCGAGCGGTTCGAGTTCTACGGCCACGGCAACGCCGACCAGGCCATTGTCGGCCTGGGCGGGCAGGTGTTCATGCGCAGGAACTCGCAGGACGCGGTCCGCGAGTTCCGCCCCTACTTCGACAACGCGCCCGTCTACGGGCACGGCCCGTCGCTGGAGGACTTCACCGCCGAAACCCCGCTGACCGTCGGCAGCCCGCAGCAGGTGATCGACCGGACCCTGACCTTCCGCGAGCACTTCGGCGACTACCAGCGCCAACTGTTCCTGATGGACCACGCCGGCCTGCCGCTCAAGACCGTTCTGGAGCAGCTCGACCTGCTCGGTGAGGAGGTGGTTCCGGTGCTGCGCAGGGAGCTGGACGCACTCCGCCCGGCACACGTACCGGACGCGCCGACCCACGCCAGCCTCCGGGCCGCCCGCGACGCCGCCCTCGAAGCGGTGGCCGGCGACCAAATCGACACCGACTCCGACGCGATCGCGGGAGCGCAGCGATGAAGCAGCGCAACCTGGTGGCCATCTCCGCCGGGCTCAGCCAGCCGTCGTCGACCCGGCTACTGGCCGACCGGCTGGCCGCCGCCACCCACCGGGCAGCCGAAGAGCGCGGCATCCGGCTCGACGTGGCGGTGATCGAGCTGCGCGACCACGCACACGACCTGATGAACCACCTGCTCACCGGCTTCCCGTCGACCGAACTGCGGCAGACGATCGACCGGGTTGCCGGCGCCGACGCGCTGATCGCGGTCACACCGATCTTCAACGCGTCCTACAGCGGACTGTTCAAGTCGTTCTTCGACGTCGTCGACGACACCGCCCTCACCGACAAGCCGGTGCTGATCGGTGCCACCGGCGGCACCGCCCGGCACTCGCTGGCGCTCGAACACGCGCTCCGGCCGATGTTCGTCTACCTGCACGCGGTGGTCGTGCCCACCTCGGTCTTCGCCGCCTCCGAGGACTGGGGCACCGACTCCGCCCAGGGCGGGCTCGCCACCCGGATCAACCGGGCCGGCACCGAACTGGCCCTGCAACTCGACCTGCGCGAACCGGCCACCGTCACCGACCCGTACGCCAACCCGACCCCGTTCGAGCGACTGCTCGCCGGCGACTGACCAGCACCGGGGTTCGCCCCGTTGAAGCGACAAGGGCATCCGAACCCTCGCGGGTCGGATGCCCTCGCTGCGTCCGGGGCGTGGCCGGGGGATCAGTGGACAGCGACCGCCGGACCGGCCGAGTCGATGTCGGTGAGCTGCTCCGGGCGGGCGACCACCACCAGCACCACGATCGCGGCCAGCATGCCACCGGCGATCACCGCCGCCATCGCCACGCTGCCGGTGCCCAACACCCCGACCAGGGGTGCCGCGATCGCGCCGATCCCGAACTGCACCGCACCGAGCAGCGCGGCGGCGGTGCCGGCCGCATCCCCGTGCCGCGCCATCGCCAGCGCGGGCGCGTTCGGCAACGCCAGCCCGGCGGCGGCGAGCACCGCCCAGAGCAACACCAGCACGCCGGCCAGGCCGCCGAAGTTGGTCGCCGCGACCACCAGCAGACCCGCACCGAGTACGGTGCCGGCGACCAGCGCCCCGCGCAGGATCTGGAACGGGGTGTACCGGCGCAGCAGCCGTACGTTCAACTGGGTGGCCCCGATCAGGCCCACCGCACCCGCGCCGAACACGATCGCGAACTGCTGCTCGTCCAGGCCGTACTGCTCCTGGAAGACGAACGACGAACCGGCCACGTACGCGAACAGCGCGGCCATCGCCAGGCCCGCGACCAGCGCCAGCCCGACGTACGTGCGGTCGCGCAGCAACGAGCCGTAGACCCGCAGGGTGCCGAGCGCCCCGTCGGTACGGCGATTCTCCGGCGGCAGCGACTCGCGGAGCGCGAACAGGATCACCGCGATCAGCCCCGTCCCGAGGATCGCGAGCGCGACGAAGACGCCCCGCCAGTCGGTCCACCTCAGCAGCGCCCCGCCGAGGGTGGGCGCCAGCACCGGGGCGACCCCCATCACCAGCATCAGCCGGGAGAAGAGCCGGGCCACCGCGGAGCCGCTGAACAGGTCGCGGACCACGGCCAGCGCGATCACCGACGCCGCCGCCGCACCCAGCCCCTGGAGTACGCGCAACGTGCCCAGCACCGCGATGTTCGGTGCGACCACACACAGCACCGAGGCGATGACGTGCACGATGGTGCCGATCAGCAGTGGTCGGCGGCGGCCCACGGCGTCGGAGAGCGGACCGATCAGCAACTGCCCGAGGGCGAGACCGGCCAGGGTCCCGGTGAGGGTGAGCTGCACCGCCGCGGTCGTCGTCTGGAGGTCGCTGGTGATGGTCGGCAGCGCGGGCAGGTACATGTCGATGGTCAGCGGACCGATCGCGATGAGCGAGCCCAGCACCAGCACCAGCCGCCGCTGTTGCCGGCGGTCCGGTTCGGCCGGCGCCGCGGGCGGCGGTCCTGCCGCGGCTGTGCCGTCAACCCGTCGTTCGACCGTGGTCATGAGGCCCCTTTCCGGGGGTCTGGCGGGAATTGGTACGGAGCACGCGGCCCGGTCAACCAACTTCAACAAGACCGGGCGGTCACGGGACCATTCCCACGCCGGCCCACGGTGCTCAGCGTCACACTCCCACCGGGGAATGCACCAGACCGGGGAAACGCACCAGCGCCCGGAACGCGCCACCCGCCGGCACGGCTGACGTCACCGGAAAGCCACCACCGGACCGGTGCCGGTGACGTCGGGTTGACGCGGCGAGCAGCAAGGTGACCGGGATCAGCCGTCGGACCGCCAGCCGGGCCGGCGCCAGCGCGTCAGCCGAGGGGAGAACTTCGATGAGTCGTCTACTGATCGTCGGCCGGATGACACCGGGCCCGGAGGACGGAACGGGCCCGGGGGCCGAGGAACGGATCGCGCAGATCTTCGCCGAGTCGGACCAGACCGAACTGCCGACCGTCACCGGCGCCCGGCACCGGTCGCTCTACACCATCGGCGACCTGTACCTGCACCTGGTCGAGCTGGACGCGGCCGGTCCGGCCGGGTTGCCGACCGCCGCCGCGCACCCGTTGTTCGTCCAGCTCAACGAGCGGCTGTCGAGCTGCACCACGCCGTACCTGTCCACCTGGCGCTCGCCGCGCGACGCAATGGCCAGGTGCTTCTACAGCTGGGACGCGCCGGTTCCGGCACAGCGCAGCGGGCAGTGACCGCTGATGCCGGCCGGGCCACCGGAAGTCATCATCATCGGCGCCGGTACGGGCGGCATGTGCCTCGCGCACGGCCTGCGGCGGGCCGGCATCGACGTCTCGGTCTACGAGCGGTACCGGACCCGTGGCGACGGCCTGCACGGCTACCGGGTCGGCATCGGCCCGACCGGCAACCGCGCCCTGCGGGAGTGCCTGCCGCCGGAACTGTTCGAGACCTTCATGGCCACCTGCGCGCGTTCACCCCGGTACTTCAACGTCATCACCGAGAAGATGCGCGTGACCGCGTCCTTCCCGCTGCGGCCGGAGAACGAGACCGACCCGGTCGACTGCGACCGAGCGGTCTCCCGGATGACCCTGCGCCAGGTCCTGCTCACCGGCATGGAGGACGTGGTCCGGTTCGACAGGACGTTCACCCACTACGAGCAGCACCCCGACGGCCGGGTCACCGCGTACTTCGCCGACGGCACCAGTGCCAGCGCGGACCTGCTGGTGGCGGCGGACGGCACCCACTCGGCCACCCGCCGGCAGTACCTTCCGCACGCCCGGATCCGGGACGCGGGCAGCATCAACATCGCCACCAAGAT
Source organism: Micromonospora sp. NPDC049529 (assembly GCF_055586685.1). Classification (NCBI taxonomy): domain Bacteria; kingdom Bacillati; phylum Actinomycetota; class Actinomycetes; order Micromonosporales; family Micromonosporaceae; genus Micromonospora; species Micromonospora sp. NPDC049529. The sequence continues at coordinate 9,263 of NZ_JBVJHT010000001.1, read as the reverse complement.
TCCGCTCACCGACGAGACCCGGGTGCTCCTCCCGGACCAGGTACGCGACGGCATCTCGCTGATCTTCGGCAGCGGCGGGCTGATGGGCGTACTGCACGTGATGGAGTTCAACTGGGACCGGCACGGCGTACCGAAGGCGGGTGTCGGCGGCAACGAGGCGCGGCTGATCGAGCACTGGCCCGGACTGCTCTTCGACAACACCCGCGACTACATCAACCTGATCATCTGGAGTGCGCACCACCGGTTCCCGCCGGACGTGATGAACAGACGCGGCGACGACCTCGTACGGGTCGCCCTCGACCTGACCCACAACTGGCATCCGAACCTGCGTGAGCTGTTCAAACGCTGCGACCCGGAGAGCTGCATCCCGGTCAAGGTCGCCACCTCGGAACCGGTGCAGCCGTGGCCGCCGAGCAACGTCACCCTGCTCGGCGACGCGATCCACACCATGACTCCCGGTCGGGGCGTCGGCGCGAACACCGCGCTGCGCGACGCGGCCCTGCTCTGCCGCCAGCTCACCGCCGTCGCCGCCGGTGACAAGACCCTGCTCCGGGCGGTCGCGGACTACGAGGCGGAAATGCTGCCGTACGGCTTCGCCCGGGTCGCCGACTCGCTGGCGAACAACGGCACCAACGGCAACGACCCGCTCTACCGGCCGGTGGTCGGCCGGTTCGCGTTGCTGGCCGCCCGTGGCTATTTCAGCCTGACCAGCCGGGTCCCGCCGCTGCGGCGGAGGTTCGTCGACGAGATCTACGCCCGCCGGGGCGCCCACGGTTGACCGGCACCCCCTACCCTTCCCTTCGTCGGCGGCAGGCTGACGCGGGGTGCGGAAGGGGTGGCAGGTGACCGACTTCACCGGTACACGCGAGAGTGGTGCGAACCGGCTGGGCGACGGGCCGGACGACCGGCCGAGCCGGCCGAACGAGGCGGACCCGGCGGACGAGTTCCGCTGGCTGGAGGACCTGGACAGCGCGGTGGCGACCGGTTGGGTGTCCGACCGCAGCGCGGAGACCCTGACCACCTACGCCGGCAGCGACTCGTACGCGCAGCTGCGGGACGAGTTGCGCCAGGTGCTCGACGCCGACGACCGGATCGCCTACCCGACGTGGCGCGGGGAGTACCTGTACAACCTGTGGCAGGACGCCGCCCATCCGCGCGGGCTGTGGCGGCGTACCACGCTGGAGCGGTACCGGACCCCGGAGCCGGACTGGGAGATCCTGCTCGACCTGGACGAACTGGCCCGACAGGAGTCGGAGAGCTGGGTCTGGCAGGGCGCAACGGTGCTCCGGCCGGACTACCGCCGCTGCCTGGTCAGCCTTTCCCGGGGCGGCTCCGACGCCACCGTCGTTCGCGAGTTCGACCTGGTCGAGCGGGCCTTCGTGGCGGACGGGTTCGTCCTGCCGGAGGCGAAGAGCGACGTCGGCTGGATCGGCGCCGACCACGTCTTCGTCGGCACCGACTTCGGCCCCGGCTCGCTCACCGACTCCGGCTACCCGAGGATGGTGAAGCGGTGGCGACGCGGGACCCCGCTCGCCGAGGCGGTCGTGGTCTTCGAGGGGCAGCCCACCGACGTCGCGGTCGGGGCCGGGCACGACCCCACCCCCGGTTTCGAGCGCGACCTCGTCTACCGGATGCTCGACTTCTACCGCGCCGAACGGTTCCTGCTGACCGGAGCGGGCGAACTGGTCCGGATCGAGGTGCCGGACGATGCCCGGACCGACGTGCACCGGGAGTGGTTGCTGATCCGGCTCCGGTCGGACTGGACCGTCGACGGGGTCACGTACCCCGAGGGGGCGGTGCTGGTCACCCGGTTCGACGACTTCCTCGCCGGTGGGCGGGAGCTGACGCCGGTCTTCGAACCCGGTCCGACCACCTCGCTGCGTTACCACGCCTGGACCCGTAACCACCTGATCCTGGCGGTGCTCGACGACGTACGGCTGCGGTTGGAGGTGTGCAGCCCCGACGGCGCCGGCTGGCGACGGTCCGTACTGGATCAGGCGCCGGGCTTCGACCATCCCGACGTGGTCGCCACGAACCCGGACCACACCGACGAGTTCATGCTCTCCACCAGCGGTTTCCTGCAACCGGCGACGCTGCGCTACGGGCACGTCGGTGCCGGGGCGGAGACCCTCAAACAGGCCCCCGCCTTCTTCGACCCGGCCGGCCTGTCGGTCCGGCAGTTCTTCGCCACCTCGGCCGACGGCACCCGGGTGCCGTACTTCGTGGTGGGTCCGCCGGACGGCGACCCCGGCCCGACCCTGCTCACCGGGTACGGCGGCTTCGAGGTGTCGATGACGCCGGGCTACGACGGGATCATCGGCCGGGGCTGGCTGGCCCGGGGCGGCACCTACGTGCTGGCGAACATCCGGGGCGGCGGCGAGTACGGTCCGCGCTGGCACCTGGCCGCGCTGCGGGAGAACCGGCCCAGGGCGTACGAGGACTTCGCGGCGGTGGCGACCGATCTGGTGGACCGGGGCATCACCGAGCCGGCCCGGCTGGGCATCGAGGGTGGCAGCAACGGCGGGCTGCTGATGGGCGTGATGCTCACCCGCTATCCGGAGCTGTTCGGCGCGATCGTCGCCTCGGTGCCCCTGCTCGACCTGCGCCGCTACCACAAGCTGCTGGCCGGGGCGTCGTGGATGGCCGAGTACGGCGACCCGGACCGCGAGGAGGACTGGGCGTACCTGCGGGAGTTTTCGCCGTACCACAATGTGCGGCCGGGGCGGCCGTACCCGCCGGTCCTGTTCGTCACCTCGACCCGCGACGACCGGGTGCATCCCGCGCACGCCCGCAAGATGGTGGCGAGGCTGCGCGAGTACGGCTACGACGTCTCCTACTACGAGAACGTCGAGGGCGGTCACGGCGCCGCCGCCGACAACGCCCAGCGGGCCGCCAAACGCGCCCTGACCCTGACCTTCCTCCACCACCACCTCACCCCGCCGATCTAGGGCGAATACGTGTGAGTGGATCTTTATCCACCACCATTCGCCCTAGATCGCCGAGTAGAGGGGCGGGTTAGCGGAGGGGGCGGAAGCGGCGTAGGCGGAGGCTGTTGGCTACCACGAAGAGGGACGACAGGGCCATGGCGGCACCGGCGATCATGGGGTTGAGCAGGCCGGTGGCGGCCAGTGGCAGGGCGGCGACGTTGTAGCCGAAGGCCCAGAACAGGTTGCCCTTGATCGTCGCGAGGGTACGTCGGGAGAGCCGGATCGCGTCGGCCGCGCCCATCAGGTCGTCCCGGATCAGGGTCAGGTCGGCGGCCTCGATCGCCACGTCGGTGCCGGTGCCCATGGCGATGCCGAGGTCGGCCTGGGCGAGCGCGGCGGCGTCGTTGACCCCGTCGCCGACCATCGCCACCACCCGGCCCTCGTCCTGGAGCCGTTTGACCACGTCGACCTTGTCCGCCGGCAGCACCTCGGCGATCACCTCGTCGATGCCGACCTCGGCGGCGACCGATCCGGCCGCGCCTCGGTTGTCCCCGGTCAGCAGGACCGGGGTGAGGCCGAGCCCGCGCAGCGTGGCGACCGCTTCGGCACTGGACGGCCGGACCACGTCGGCGACCACGAGGACGGCCCGGACGGCGCCGTCCCAACCGGCGAGGACCGCCGTACGACCGGCGGCTTCTGCCTCGGCACGGGCGGCCGACAGCTGTTCGGGCAGGTCCAGTCCCCGCTCGACGAGCAGCCGTTCCCGTCCGACGGTCAGTTCGTGGCCGTCGACCGTGCCGGTGACGCCGAGCCCGCCGAGTCCGGCGAAGCCGCCGACCGCCGGCAGCGCGCCGACCCGGTCGAGGGCACCGGCCGCGATGGCCCGCGCGATCGGGTGTTCGGAGGCGGCCTCGACCGCTCCGACCAGGCGCAGCGCCTCGTCGGGGAGCTGGTCGTCGGCGGTGACGATGTCGACCAGGGTCATCTGGCCGGTGGTGACGGTGCCGGTCTTGTCCAGCACGATCGTGTCCACCGTACGGGTGGACTCCAGCACCTGCGGGCCTTTGATCAGGATGCCGAGTTGCGCCCCCCGGCCGGTGCCGACCAGCAGCGCGGTCGGTGTGGCCAGGCCGAGCGCGCACGGGCAGGCGATGATCAGTACGGCGATCGCGGCGGTGAACGCGGCGGATCCGCCCTCGCCGGCACCGAGCCACCAACCCAGGGTCGCCACCGCCAGCGCGATCACGATCGGCACGAAGATCGCGGATATCCGGTCGGCGAGCCGCTGCACCTGCGCCTTGCCGGTCTGTGCCTGTTCGACCAGCGTCGCCATCTGGGCGAGTTGGGTGTCGGAGCCGATCCGGGTGGCCCGGACGACCAGCCGGCCGCCCGCGTTGACGGTCGCACCCACCACCGGTTCGCCGGGGCCGACCTCGACCGGCACCGACTCCCCGGTGAGCAGGCTCGCGTCAATGGCGGAGCTGCCGTCCTCGACCACCCCGTCGGTGGCGATCTTCTCGCCGGGCCGGACCACGAACCGGTCGCCCACGACCAACTGCTCGACCGGTACGCGTACCTCGGTGGTGCCGCGCAGCACCGCGACGTCACGGGCACCCAGTTCGAGCAGGGCTCGCAGGGCGGCTCCGGCCCGCCGCTTGGACCGGGCCTCGAAGTAGCGGCCGGCGAGGATGAACAGGGTCACCCCGGCGGCGGCTTCGAGGTAGATGTTGCCGCTGCCGTCCGAGCGGCTGATGTCGAGGCTGAACGGGTGGACCATGCCGGGTGTGCCGGCGGTGCCGAAGAACAGTGCCCAGATCGACCAGCCGAACGCGGCGACGGTGCCGAGCGAGACCAGGGTGTCCATGGTCGCGGCGCCGTGGCGCAGGTTCACCAGGGCGGCCCGGTGGAACGGCAGCCCGCCGTAGACGACGACCGGGGCGGCCAGGGTCAGCGAGAGCCACTGCCAGTAGGTGAACTGCCAGGCCGGGACCATGGCCAGCGCGATGACCGGCACGGTCAGGACGAGCGAGACCCACAATCGGGTACGCAGTGCGTGCAGCTCGTCGACCGGCTCACCGCCCTTGTCCGCGTCCCCTGCCGTACGGGGCGGCGGCGGGAGTTGGGCGGTGTAGCCGGTCTTCTCCACCGTGGCGATCAGCTCGGCGACCGTGACGGTGTCGTCGGTGAGCGTGACGCTCGCCTTCTCGGTGGCGTAGTTGACCGTGGCTTCGACGCCGTCGAGGCGGTTGAGCTTCTTCTCGATCCGGGCCGCGCAGGAGGCGCAGGTCATGCCACCGATGTCGAGCTGGATCGAGGTGGCTTCCCGGGGTAGGGATCGGTCGGCGGTGGTCATCGCTGATCTCCTAACCGTGGGTGTGGCCGGGCGCCCCGGCGAGTGCGGTGAACTCGGCCGTCCGGACCGTGCCCTGGTGCTGGAAGTCGAGGAAGAGCCGGTACGCCCCGGCGCTGGGCACCTCCACCCGGAAGGTGACCGTCGGTCCGGCCGGGGTCCGCCCGTCGCCGGGTTCGCCGTCCGGGTGGACGTGCAGGTAGGCGAGGTCGCCGTCACGCAGCGCCACCAGGTGACCGTACGCCGCGAGGTAGGGCTCCAGGTCGGTGACGGGGGTTCCGTACCTGCTCACAGTCAGGGCGAGGGTGGACGAGGTGCCCGGTTCGAGATCGCCGTCGAGGGTGACGGTGTAGCCGTCGCCGACCAGGGCGCTGCGGCCGGCGGTGGGCAGTGGCACCGGCCGGTAGTCGCCGGGGGCCGGTACGTCCACCCCGAGCGTGATGTTGTCGGGGTGGCCGGCGGGCTGGAAGTCGGCGATCAGTCGGATCTGCCCGGGTGCGTCGACGGTGAGGGCAATGGTCCAGGTCCCGTCCCCGGCCATCTGCGGATGGACGTGCTGGAAGTTGGCCAGGTCGCGCCGGACCACGATCAGGTGCAGGTCCCGGTCATGCGTCGGCGTGTACGCGGTCACCGGGTCGCCGTCGGGCCCGAGCACCCGGAACGAGAGCTGGTTGGCCGCTCCGGTGGCCAGGGTGGCGGTGAGCGGGGTGAGCCGGTAGCCGTCCTGGGCCACCTGCAACCCACCCGGCGGCTGTGCCGCTTCCCCGCTCTGCTCGTTGCCGAGGCTGGGCAGGGTGGTGCCGGGGTGGCCGTGACCGGAGCCGGCGGTGGTGTCGCGGTCCGGTCCGCCTCCGGTCACCTGGCCGGCGCCGAGGGCGGCCCCGAAGACCACCGCCAGCCCGGCCAGGTATCCGCCGACCTTGAATCGGGTTCTCATCGGTTGGTTAGCTCACCAGTGTGTAGCCGGCCTCGTCGACGGCGGCGCGGACCGCGGCCTCGTCGAGGGGCTGCTCGCTGCTGACGGTGACGGCACCGTTGGCCACGTCGACCCGTACCTCGCTGACGCCGGGCAGCGCGCCGACCTCGGTCTGGACCGAGCGTGCGCAGTGGCCGCAGGTCATTCCGGTTACCTGGTACGTCGCTTCCACGGGAGCCTCCTGGGCGGGTGGTGGTCGGTCGTCACCGGCCGTGGTGGCACGGCACGACCCCTGCTGTGGCCAACCATACCCGTACCCCCCAGGGGTATCAAGGTGGTCCAGCACACTCGCCGGGCGGAAGGCTCGTACGGGTGGGCCGACAGGCGAACGCGCCGCCCACCGGAGGGTGAGCGGCGCGTTCGACGAAGATCGGGGTCGACCGCCGTGGCGGTCGACGGTGGGGTCAGCGGCCGAGCTGGCGGTACTTGGCCTCGGTCGCTTCCTTCTTCGGCCGCCACCAGCCCTCGTTGCGCTGGTACCACTCGACGGTCTGGGCGAGCCCGTCGCGGAAGTTGAGGTACTGCGGCTTCCAGCCGAGTTCCGCCTGGAGCTTGCTGGAGTCGATCGCGTAGCGCAGGTCGTGGCCGGGCCGGTCACCGACCATGTCGAACCAGTCGTCCGGGCGTCCCATCAGGCGCAGGATCTCCTGCACCACGACGATGTTGTTCAGCTCGCACTCGGCACCGATCAGGTACGTCTGCCCGATCCTGCCGCGCTCCAGGATCGCGTTCACCGCCGTGTTGTGGTCGTGTACGTGGATCCAGTCGCGGACGTTCAGACCGGAGCCGTAGACCTTCGGCCGGATCCCGTCGATCACGTTGGTGATCTGGCGCGGGATGAACTTCTCGATGTGGTGGAACGGGCCGTAGTTGTTCGAGCAGTGCGAGATGGTGGCGCGGACCCCGAACGACCGGATCCAGCCGCGCACCATCAGGTCCGAACCGGCCTTCGTCGAAGAGTACGGGCTCGACGGGTCGAACGGGCTGCCCTCGGTGAACCTGCGGTCCTCGTCCAGTTCGAGGTCGCCGAACACCTCGTCGGTGGAGATGTGGTGCAGCCGCTTGTCGTGCCGTCGCACGCTCTCCAGGATGTTGAACGTCCCGATCAGATTCGTCTGGACGAACGGGCTGGGGTCCATCACCGAGTTGTCGTTGTGCGACTCGGCCGCGAAGTGCACGACCGTGTCGGCCCGTCGGACCAGCTCGTCGACGGTGGCCGCGTCGGTCACCGAGCCGTGCACGAAATTGATGCGGTGCTCCACCTCGGCGAGGCTGCTCCGGTCACCCGCGTAGGTGAGTGCGTCGAGTACGTCGACCTCGCAGTCGAGTGCGTCCAGTGCCTGGCGGACGAAGTTTGACCCGATGAATCCTGCACCACCGGTGACCAGTAAACGCATGGGCGCCATCCTAACAGCGCCGGCCTTCACGGAGAGTCAGCCGTAGCCGGGCCCCCGACGGGGGTGGATCGCCCGGTGACCCGCCCGAGTGACGTCGGAGGCGGCGGCGGAACAACCCTGTGCCCCGTCGATCGGCGGCCTGGGACCGCCCGGTAGCTGCGGAGTTGATTCCATCCTCGTCGACGGCGGCACCGACCACGGCTACCACCGGCGGCTCGCGGCGCGGACGACACCCGCGATCGCGTCCGGGCGGACCCCTGAGCATTTGCCGCAATACGAGATAATTCTTCGCTATCGTCGCTCTGGGAAGCGGGCGGATCGGGACAACTCGGCCCTGCCGTGTCCCGCCGACGGCCGAGCGTGGCCGACGGCCGAGCCGAGCCGGCACCGGTTGCGAAGGGGGCACCACGATGGTCGTCCGTCAGAAGAACCGACGCGGTACGGCGGGCAGGTGGGCCCTGCTCGCGTCGACCATCGCCGGCGCGGCGCTCGCCGCGACGCTGGCCGTCGCCGGTGCGCCGGTTACCGGTGACGCGGCCGGCCAGCTCGTTCCGCTCGGCGTGGTGGCGCCGACCCCGGGTCCCGGTGGCGTGACCTTCGAGGTACTGCCGGCCTCACCCACCCCCGCTCCCACCGGTTCACCCACGCCCCGGCCCACTACGACCGGGGGCGGCCATCTCCCGGTCACCGGCGACGACCCGATGCCGCCCGGCTGGCTGCTGGCGGCGGGCGCGGTGCTGCTCCTGCTGGGGGTGCTCACCGTCAGCGTCTCCCGCGGGCTGCGTCGCCGCCGGTCGTGAGCGATCGGTTCCCGGCCGCCCGGTGCCGTCTCCCACGCGTTCCGGTACGGCCCCGGGCGGCCCGTCGCCCGACCGGGTGACAGGCCGCTGACCTGGCATACTCGCCGATCGTGACGCTTTCGCGCGGCTGGGCGCTCTTTCTGACCGGGGTCGGTGTCTGGACCTGGGTGATCTGGCCGAGATTCGGTCTGGCGATCTGGCAGGACCCCCGTTCCTGGTCGACCGCCCAGGTGGGTCAGGGGGCACCGACCAGCTTTCTCTGGGTACACGCGTTGCTGATCGGGGCCTCACTGGCGATCGGTACGACGGTCGGGCTGCTCGGCGTACGGGCCTGGTGGGCGACCCGCCGGCCGAGTCGGGACAGCTGAGTACCCGACCCCCCGAACCCGTTTGTTCACCCAGTCACCTTGATCGATTTGGCTCTGAACCGGTCATCCGGTAACTTTTTCGGAGTCAGCGGGGCACCGGACAGGAACCGCCGGGTTACACCGGGGTTGTAGGACGGCCTGCTAAATCCTCTCGGTTGTGCAGGGTGTAGGTTGCTGTGTGCGAAGAGTGGGCCTGGTTGCGGTTTGATCGGGTGGTTGTGAACGGCCGGAAACGTCGGTTTGACTCGGTGGAAACGACCGGGTAACGTGGTTAAAGCGCCGGGCGGGAACGCTGGGTGTGAATGTCGAGGTTAAAAGCCCCGGGTTGTGGGCCCCTTGATTGGGGTTGATGGTTCGGTGTGTGTTTGTTCTTTGAGAACTCAACAGGGTGCTTGATAAGCCAGTGCCAATTATGATTTAACCCCGGCCGGCTTGGTCTGCTTCA